>NZ_AP025510.1:2400000-3000000 GCF_024347635.1 Vibrio tasmaniensis | reverse complement strand
GATACTTAACTTGTCTCTTATACCTATGTATGAATTGTATGGTGCTGCTGTAGCAACAACATTCTCAATCATTATAAAAAATGGATTAGGCCTATTTGTGGCAAATAAAAAATTTGGCATATTTAAAGTGAAAAGAGTATGAAATGAATGAATTAAATCTTATTATAATTTGGGAAAATGCTAGAGATAAAGAGCTAGATATTATTCAGGATATTGATAGTTCTTTTCGGATCGCTGGTGTTTATTATATACAATGGGATAAAGAAAAATTTGGTCAAAATTTAACTAGGTTTTACGGCGAAAAGCTACCATCAGGTTCTCATAAAGAGAAACATTGTGGAAATGGTGAGTTTGTATTAGTTACTTTTTATGATGAAAACCCTCATTATGAGAGTCGACCAACATCACGTGGAGTGCCAGAAAATGTTAATGTCAATGTTTTTGATAAAAAAGTAAAATACCGAGAATGGACTGGCGGGGGGCATAAGATACACTCTACGAATGGTGAGCATGAAACTAACCATGATCTTGTTTTATTGTTAGGAAAAAGCGTAAAAGAATATAATATTGAACGCCATGATACTATATTTGATTTAAGTCAGAATATAGAGATAATAGATAATAATCTATATGGGGCTGATGGTTGGAGTAGTTTTCAAGAATTATTTTGTTTTTTAAATAAAAGTATTTCTTACTTGGTTTTACGAAACTTTGAAGAGCTACCTGAAAATTATTTGATTAATGATCATGGTGATATTGATTTCTTAACTTCAAATATCAAGGAATTTGCCTATATATCCAATGCTGAGCCATTGAATAATAATTTCCGACCTCAAGCATATTTATTAAAGGTTAATAATGAATATGTAGAGATTGATATCAGAGATAGAAGTGATGGGTATTATGATCCGATTTGGTCTGACAATATCTTAGATTCAGCCATATTAAATGAGAAAGGGATATACATCCCATCAACTGAAAATTTCTTGCCATCTTTAGTCTACCATGCACTTATTCATAAATACTCAATTACTGAGGACTATAATAATAAATTTCTTAGAGAGTTAGGGAATGTTGATTTAATAAGCTATCTAAATAAATTTATGGTCGATAATGATTACAGAAAGACAAAACCACGTGATGTAAGTGTCTATTTTAACGAGAAAAATGCTAAGAAAATCAACTGCGATACATTACCAATTTCTAAGTTGTCTGACATAAAAAGAGTGTTGAGACAGACTAAGTATAATATTAGGTCTTCGATCAGACCTTGTCTTGGAAAAATGTTGCACATTATTCGACAATCTAAAGTTGTTTTACTAACTGCTAAATTATATTTTGATCTAAGATCTAGAGGTTATTCCAGTATAAGGTTTCATGCATTTGAATCGTGGCATAATGAGACGGTTATATTTACAGCGGTAATTAATGATAAGAAGTATTTAATAAAGTCAGGTAAAAACAGTCTTGTTGCGAAAAGAGAATTTATATCTTTGAACTTAGTTAGGGATTCTGGTATTTCACCTAAAGCACTTGCTTTATGTGATATAGATAAGTCTACGAGTTATGTTGTTATGGATTTCTTAGATAATGCAAAACCTATTGATGTCTCATGTAGTAAAGTCGAAGTCGGGATTTTTTTGGAAAAAATCAACAACACACTTATAGACAAGAACATTATCCACCGAGACATAAGACCAGATAATATACTTTACACAAGTGATGATAGATTTTATCTAATTGATTATGGCTGGGCTATTGTCGAGAGTAATAGCTTTGATGATGATAAGTTTACTGCGTTATTAACGAGACTTGGTAGTAAATATCGTTACACATCAGAAGAATGGCGAGATTCATCATCAATAGCACATATGTATAAAGATCTTTTCGGCGGCGACTTGAATTTGATCGATAGTAAAAGTTACCCCAGCTAATGAAATATTTTATTTTTAATCCTTTTTTTATACTAGGTTCAGTACTATTATTTTCAATTTCGACTACATATCTTGGTTGGAGTGAATTGTTTGAAGTAGTGTCTGATGAAACTTTATATATATATATATATTCATCTGTAGCAATGATTGTTCTAGGTGTTTTTTTTCAAAGTAAGATTTCAAACACGTTGAAAAATAATCATAGAACATTCTTTTTTTCTTTCTTATACAGTAGGAATGATAAATATTTAATACTAGCCATTTATCTTTTCTTCTTTATAGAAGTGGTTTTCTCCGGTTATGTTCCTATTCTTTATTACAATTATGAAGATATATTAGAATTGGATTTTGGTGTCCCATTATTACACGGGTTATATGTTTCTTTTGTGAGTTATATTTCTCTTGTTTTTTATCAAAAAAGATTGTCTTGTAAGCTGAAAGGGATTGATAATAGCTACTTTTTGTATGTGATAATGCTTAATTTAATCTTTGTAATGATGGGGAGGCGAGGGATTATAGTCTTTAATGTGTTAGCATACTTATTTATGTATCTTTATTATTATGTTAGCTTTAGACGAAATATATTACCGTTATTTGTTAAACTATTAGTGTTTGTTTCTCTGTTCCTCTATTTGTTTAATTTGATGGGTAATGTTCGACTAGGTAAAGATTCTAATGAATATATCCTCACTGTAGGTAAAGCATCGCAAGAATTTAGAGATTCATATGTTCCAAAAGAGTTTTTTTACGGATATTTGTATATTTCGTCTCCCGTGTCTATCTTCGATGTCAATCGTAATATTAGTGAAACTAGCATTTATGACTTCCTTTTAGATAATATTGTTCCTGACTTTATAGCCAGGCGTGTGAACAACTTTAAAGGAGTTGAAGCAGTTGACGTTAATGGCTTTACTGTTGGCGGGCTATACCTTAAACCTTATAATCATCTTGGGGTTTTAGGGGTTTATGGAATTTTATTGTTTTTCTTCATGTTATCACTTATTGTTTTATACAATGTAATACATATAAGAAAAAGAGCACTAGTATCTTTGATGTTTTTTCTTTCTGTCACGGTTCTATTAAGTTTTCAAAACATACTTAATAGTGGAGGTTTTGTTATGCAAATATATTATTCTATTATTTTTGTTAGCCTTAGTAACGTTAAGTTTGGCGGAAGAACTATACTGCCATTAAAGAAAGGAAATTTATGTTAGATATTAGTTTTTGTATTATTCTCTATAATAAAGACTTAAGTCAAAGTGCTACAATAAGCAGCTTGCAATCAATTTTGCCAACGTTACCTTATTCATCGAGAATCGTAGTTTTTAACAATGGCCCTAATATTCAAATAGATCCCAACCAGGATGGGTTAGATCTGCATAATGTACTAGTGAATGCATCTCTAGCAAAGTTATATAATAAGTTTGTTGATGCGTATGACTCTAAGTTTTACGTTTTTCTCGACGATGACACAATATTGAATTCTGATTACATTCAAGAGTTTTTTAAAGCTAACAGCGAAATTTTTTTTCCTAAAATATACTGTAACGGAGAACTGCATTATCCCTGTTTTGATAGTCGAGGAGTTCAAACTATAACGAGTGGCCTTGTGTTAAACAAACTATTTATTCATAATATTGAAAATGAAAAAGTATTTGATGAAAGGTTTTTACTTTATGGCATAGACACGGCATTCTGTTATCAGATTAATAGGGAAGGTGTTGGTTACGAAGTTAGTGAATCAATATTAGAGCATGACTTGTCACACATATCAGGAGGAGGTAGTGATTTTAGAAATTCTGAAGTATTGTATGCAAACTGTGCATCACTAATTTCTTATTTTAGCTTTAAGTTAGCTCTGCAAATAGCTATCGGAATAGGTAAGCAACTAATGAAAGGAAATTTGAGGGTTTTAAAAAATTCCGTTATATTTTTATTGTTGAGAAGGGTAGTTAGATGAATGTCATTAGTAGTTATAGTTTTTCTTCAATAATTAGACTTGCTTTTAATTTTATTCGAACCAAAATATTTTATCCAAACTTCAGATTGTTGCGTTCCCCGTATTATTTTCGTGGTAAAAAATACATGTCAATTGGCAAGGGTTTTACATCTGGAGTTGGCTTAAGGATTGACTGTCTCAGTTTGACGGGTAAATCTCCTAATTTGATAATTGGCTCAAATTGTCAAGTTAATGATTATGTGCATATTGGTTGTGTCAATTCTGTTATTATTGGTGACAATGTTCTTATTGCGAGTAAGGTCTTCATTACTGATCATAATCATGGTGTCTCAGATTTTTCAGATATCGAATCACCACCGATCCAAAGGTCCTTAAGTTTCGGAGAGGTAAGGATAGGAGACTCTGTTTGGCTTGGTGAAAATGTTACAATTCTTCCAAATGTCAAAATAGGCAAAAATTGTATAATTGGTGCTTCGGCAGTAGTTACTAAATCAATCCCAGATTATAGTATTGCTGTTGGTAACCCAGCCAAAGTGATCAAAAAATACAATATTGAGACCCAAAAATGGGTATTGCTATGAAAATCGTTTTGTCTGGTGTAAACCTAGTTGAAGCAGGTCCGCTAAAAATATTTTCTGAAGCAATCGAGGCATTTGCTATTACGGGTGAAACTATAATCTGTTTGGTCAACAGCAAAGAACTTTTCCCCCACCTAGACTACCCAAATATTGAGTTTTATGAATTTCCAGAAGTTAAAAAGAGTTGGGGACGACGTTTAAAATTTGAGTATTTAGATTCTTATAAGTTAGCTAAGGAGTTAAAACCTGATTGTTGGGTTTCAATGCATGATATGTCACCTAGGTTACCTGAATATGTAACACAATACGTTTATTGTCATAATGCTGCACCTTTCTATACTGCTGGGATATTCGACCTTTATTTTTCACCAAAGTTCTTTCTGTTTTCATTGTTTTATTTTTATCTTTATAGAATAAATTTATTTTCAAATAAAATTATATTTTGTCAGCAAGACTGGATTGTAAATGAATTCAAGAATAAGTATGGGATTAGCAATGTAATTGCAGCAAAGCCTATACTTAATTTAACATTGGATGATGATTTTGATGAGGATTTATTATTGAATATTTCTCGAGATTATTCTGAGCGCGTTAAAGTTTTTTATCCAACTCTTGCTAGAACTTTTAAAAATATAGAACTGATAATAAATGCTGTTAAGCTTTCTCCTAGCTTGGAGAAAAGTTTTGTTTTTTTTATCACGATATCAGAATCTGATTCAGCTTATGCTAAGAGTCTAGTAAACCAAACTAAGCACTTAGACTGTTTTAGGTTTATCGGGTATCAAAGAAGACGTGAAATCAACTCTTATTACAAGTCTTGTGATGTCCTACTATTTCCATCAAAGTTAGAAACTTGGGGGTTACCTATAAGCGAAGCTAAATATTTTAATCTGCCTATTTTAGTAGCAGATATGCCTTATGCGCATGAGACTATCGGCAGTTATGATAAGGTGTGCTTCGTAGACCCAAATGATGCATATCATTTACAAGTTACATTAGAGAAGTTGATACATTCTTTTGACGATGTGTTTGTTTCGGCAAGATACGAAAATAGCAATCAGGTGTTAGACGGTTGGTCGGAGTTAGTTAATGAGGTAATAGATAAGTAAACTGTTGTTTTGATATTTTAGTGAATTACCAAATTTTTTAGGGATGATGATTTTTCAAGGTTGGTGAGTTTAATCTTAAATTGTTTTTTGAGATTAGATTAAAATAGATCGGGTGGGCAATAGGTTGCTAATTAATCCCCAACGAAAATAGTCATATCTTGGATTAAAGTAAAAAAGAGAAAATTATTATGAAAATTCTTGTCACCGGTGGCGCTGGATTTATCGGCTCTGCTGTCATTCGTCATATTATTAAGAATACTTCTGATAGTGTTGTCAACGTTGACAAGCTCACTTACGCAGGTAACTTAGAATCTCTTATAGAAGTGGATTCAAATGAACGTTACGCGTTCGAGAAAGTCGATGTTTGCAACCGAGCAAATCTTGATCGTGTTTTTGCTCAGCACAGACCTAACGCAGTCATGCACCTAGCTGCCGAATCGCATGTTGACCGCTCTATTACTGGGCCTGCTGCATTCATTGAAACTAACATAGTGGGAACATATACGCTGCTAGAAGCGACACGCGAGTATTGGAATAGTCTTGAAGCCAATGAAAAGGCGGAGTTTCGCTTTCACCATATCTCTACTGATGAAGTTTATGGCGATCTTCCACATCCAGATGAAGTTCCAGCAGGGACAGCGCTACCAATGTTCTTGGAGACAACATCTTACGAACCATCAAGTCCATACTCGGTATCAAAAGCTTCGAGTGACCACTTAGTGCGTGCATGGTTACGCACTTACGGCCTGCCTACTATCGTAACCAACTGCTCGAATAACTACGGCCCATATCATTTCCCTGAAAAGCTGATCCCATTAGTTATCCTTAATGCGCTAGAAGGCAAAGATTTACCTATTTACGGTAAAGGTGACCAAATTCGCGATTGGTTGTTTGTTGAAGACCATGCTCGAGCACTCTACAAAGTAGTGACTGAAGGGAAAGTGGGCGAGACGTACAATATTGGCGGCCACAACGAGAAGAGAAACCTCGAAGTTGTGAATACCATTTGCGAAATCTTAGATACTTTAGTGCCTAAAGAGTCAACGTATGCTGAACAAATCACTTACGTTCAAGACCGTCCTGGTCATGATAGGCGTTACGCCATTGATTCAAGCAAAATGCAGCGTGAACTAAATTGGACCCCAGAAGAAACGTTTGAAACGGGCCTTCGTAAGACAGTGCAATGGTATCTAGACAACTCAACATGGTGTCAAAACGTGCAAGATGGTAGTTACCAACGTGAGCGCTTGGGTGTAGAGACAATAGAATCAAGGGTGAAAAAATAATGAAAGGGATTGTTCTAGCTGGTGGCTCTGGCACTCGTTTATATCCGTTGACTCGCGGAGTATCAAAGCAACTCTTACCGATTTACGATAAACCAATGGTGTTTTACCCAATATCGACACTAATGCTCGCTGGGATTAAAGATATTTTGATTATTACCACACCGGAAGACAATGCAGGATTTCAGCGTCTACTCGGTGATGGCTCAGACTTCGGTATTAACCTTGAATATGCGATTCAGCCAAGCCCAGATGGTTTAGCACAGGCGTTTATCATCGGTGAAGAGTTCATTGGTGATGACAGCGTGTGTTTAGTACTCGGCGATAACATCTTCTATGGTCAGTCATTTTCTAAAACACTACAAAGTGCCGCTTCAAGAGACTCGGGCGCGACTGTGTTTGGTTACCAAGTCAAAGATCCAGAGCGCTTTGGTGTGGTCGACTTTGATGAAGACATGAAGGCTGTTTCGATTGAAGAAAAGCCTGAAACACCAAAATCCAATTACGCAGTAACTGGTTTGTATTTCTACGATAATCGCGTGGTGGAAATGGCCAAGCAAGTGAAGCCATCTCATCGTGGTGAGCTAGAAATTACCACGCTCAATGAAATGTACTTAAATGATGGCTCATTAAACGTAGAGTTATTGGGACGTGGTTTTGCTTGGCTAGATACAGGTACGCATGAGAGCCTGCACGAAGCGTCTTCTTTCGTTCAAACGATTGAAAATGTGCAAGGCTTAAAAGTGGCTTGCTTAGAAGAAATCGCGTGGCGCAATGGTTGGCTGAGTGATGGGCAAGTTCTGACTTTAGCTAAACCGATGATGAAAAACGAATATGGACAATACCTGACTCGTTTAGTAAATGAAGCTCAAAAAAAGGCCGTCAGTTAATGCGCATTTTAATTACAGGTTGTCATGGTCAAGTTGGTTCGAGTCTAACTGAGCAGTTAGCGAACTATGAGAATACTGAAGTGTTGGCGCTTGATAGAGAGCATCTTGATATCACTAGTCAAGGTGCTGTCAATGCAGCGGTTGCTGAGTTTAAGCCTAGCATCATTATTAATGCGGCTGCACATACAGCGGTTGATAAGGCTGAAGAGGAAATCGATCTTTCTTACGCGATAAACCGTGATGGTCCTAAGTACTTAGCCCAGGCTGCACAAAGAGTTGATGCGGCCATTTTGCATATCTCGACTGATTATGTCTTTGAAGGCAATAAAGCCGGCGAGTATGTGGAAACGGATATGACAAACCCGCAAGGGGTTTACGGTAAAAGCAAGCTCGCCGGTGAAATCGCCGTGGCACAAGCGTGTGATAAACATGTTATCCTTCGTACTGCATGGGTGTTTGGTGACAACGGCAATAATTTTGTGAAAACCATGCTGCGTTTAGGTGAAAACAGAGACGCATTGAGCATTGTCGGTGACCAGTTTGGTGGGCCGACTTATGCGGGTGACATTGCAAGTGCATTGATTCAAATCGCGAAGTGTATTACTCAAGGTGAAACGGTTGAGTACGGTGTTTACCATTATTCGGGCTTGCCTCATGTCAGTTGGTTTGACTTTGCCGATGCCATTTTTGATGTTGCGGTTGAGCAAGAGGTGCTTGTGAAAAAGCCGAACTTAACGAGCATTCCCACCGACCAATACCCGACACCAGCAAAGCGCCCAAGCAATTCTCGCTTAAGTACCGAGAAAATCACTTTAGGTTTCTCTGTTGAAGCGAGTGATTGGAAGGCTGCTTTAAAAAATATTCAAGCGTATACCGGATAATAAAATGAAAGTAATCGATACTCGCATTCCTGATGTGAAAATTATAGAACCAAGTGTGTTTGGTGATGAGCGCGGTTTCTTTATGGAAACGTGGAACCAAAAGAAATTCGAAGAGGTAGTAACAGGCAAACCGACCCCGTTTGTGCAAGATAATCATTCTAAATCTAAAAAAGGAATTCTGCGTGGTTTGCATTATCAAACAGAAAATACTCAAGGAAAGTTAGTGCGAGTGGTTTCAGGTGAAGTATTCGATGTTGCAGTTGATATTCGAAAAGACTCACCGACTTTTGGCTTATGGGTTGGAGAGTATTTATCTTCGGAAAACAAGCGCCAGTTATGGGTGCCTGAAGGCTTCGCTCATGGTTTTTATGTGACGAGTGACGAAGCCGAGTTCGTGTATAAGTGTACCGATTACTATAACCCAAAGGGCGAACTTTCAATATCTTGGAATGATCCTCAATTAAATGTTGAATGGCCTTTGAATGGTATCTTTCCAATTTTATCCGAAAAGGATCTGAATGGTATAGAGCTTAAACATGCGAGATTATTATAATGCTACCTAAAGTGTGTGTTCTTTGTGCTGTTTATAATGGTGAAGAATACTTACATGAGCAGTTGACATCTATTTTAAAACAAAAAGAGGTCGAGTTAGATATATTTTTAAGTGTGGATAAATCGACTGATAGTTCGCTTAACATTCTAAAAGGCTTTGAGAGGGGAAACTCTAATATTATAATTTTACCTTATGGTGAAACGTACGGCAGTGCTGGTCAAAATTTCTTCAGGCTTTTTAGGGATGTAGATTTTGAAGACTATGATTATATTTCATTATCAGACCAAGATGATATATGGCTGCCTGACAAGTTAATAACGTCAATTTCAGAAATGAAAAAAAACAGCTCTAATGCGTACTCCGGAAACGTGATGGCTTTTTGGGAAAACGGAAAGACAAAATTGATAAAGAAAAATGCGCCTCAAGTTAGCTACGATCATTTATTTGAGTCATCTGGCCCTGGCTGTTCATTTGTTTTAGATAAACAGTTATCCATAGCTATTAAAAATAATTTGATCGAGAATAGTCTGGGTAGTAAAAAGTTATGGATGCATGATTGGTTTATATATAGTTTTGCTAGAACCCAAGGTTATAAATGGTATATAGGAGCACGTCCATTGATGCTGTATAGACAACATGATGCTAACGTCGTAGGTGCTAGTTCTGGTATGGCTGCTCGAATACTGCGAGCGAAAGTTATCCTTAGTAACTCTGCTTTTACTAAAGTGATCGAACAAGCAAATTATCTCGACCTAAAAGCCAAACCAATAGAACTAATCAAAAGCGGGAAGAAATCTGATCTTGTTAAGCTAGCTTTCTATGGGCACAAATGTAGAAGGAAAGCAAACGAGAAGCTTCTATTTTCATTCGCAATATTAGCTATTTTAGTTAAAAGAGTCATCAATGGATAAGATATTGCTAACCGGTGCTAGTGGCTTTATTGGTAGTCATTTCATAAAAAATGAAACTAGATACCGGAAGGTTGTAAGAAGAAAAAGGACTGTTGATAGCAATCAAAATGATATATTTGAAATTACTACATTAGATTCTCAGACTGATTGGGAAGGAGCATTTTGTGATATAAAATCTGTTATCCATTTAGCAGGACCAGCTCACAAACAATTTGAATATGGTTACTACGAGGAAACTATCCTTAAAGGTACAATCAGACTAGCAAAATCTGCGGCAAAGGCAGGGGTTAAACGTTTTGTATTCGTTAGTTCTGTCCTTGTTAATGGGAACTCATCAAGAAAAGGTATTATAAGTGTGGCTTCCCCTATTATACCTGCAAATGATTTTGCTTATTTTAAGCATAAAACTGAAGTGGCTTTACAAGAGATTGGTGATAAATATGACATGGAAATTGTTATTGTTCGACCAACTTTAGTATATGGAAAAGGAGCTCCAGGAAACTTTTCTATGCTACATCGTTTTGTTTCTTTATCAGTATTATCCCCCTTTGGGTGCATAAAGAATAAGCGTAATTTCATATCAGTCTATAATTTGGTTGATTTACTAGAACTTTGTGCCGAACATCCCCGAGCTTCAGGAAAGGTTTTTATAGCATCAGAAGCTCCTTCGATGTCAACCAAGGATTTTATAGATAATATAGCTAAATCTCTAGGGAGAAATATCTATCACATTCCAGTTCCATTGATTTTTTTCAAGGTTTTTGGTTATGTCTTCAATAAAAGTACACTCGTCGAAAATATTGTTGGTAATTTAGAGGTTGACTCAGTTGAAGCAAAGGAAGTTTTAGGTTGGGCGCCCATTTTTGATATTGAAAATTTTTCTTAATTCAAGGATTAGTGTTTATGACTAGGTTTTTTGATGTTGTTATATCTGCGGTAGGGTTAATGATTTTATGGCCGTTACTGTTGATTTTTTTTATTATTGGGTTATTTGATACAGGTAGACCTATTTTCGTGCAGGAGAGAGTTGGTCGAAATAAGAAGCCATTCAAACTTATAAAGTTTCGCACCATGAGTGTCGAAACTAAATCAGTAGCAAGTCACCTAGCAAACAATGCATCAATCACCAAGCTTGGTGATTTCCTTCGTAAAACCAAAATTGATGAGCTGCCACAGCTCATTAATGTATTAAAGGGTGAAATGAGCTTAGTAGGACCTCGCCCTAACTTATTTAATCAAGATGAACTGATTAAAGATCGTGATGCACTAAATGTGTATGATGTTTTACCTGGTGTCACCGGATTAGCTCAAGTACAAAACATTGATATGTCGACTCCGAGGCTACTGGCGGAAACGGACAGAAAAATGATTGATACTCTTACAATTCGAGGTTATTTCAAATATATCATCATGACCGCCACTGGCAGCGGCTCAGGTGATGCTGTGAAAAAGTAAACTAATATGTGATCTATTGGGAGTGATCTTATTCCAGCGTAATTTTTCTTAGGTAATAATTACCTTGGCGCTCTTTTGTGTCTCAGTCTTGAGATGGATGGTCGTTTAAATACTTTTTTGAAGCGTCACAAATGGCCCCAACAGGTTTCATTTTCAGACTATGGGGGCTGTAAATTCAATAAGGAGCATGGCCAATTACCGTAACCATAGGTTGGCTCTGTTAGTGAAAGAGTTCCACCTCGGTATCCTCTTTTTACATTTTCCTTATACATACAAGTTCCAATTAATAGGAATGTTTTTATGCAACGTCTAAATTTTATGTGGCAACTCTCCCGTTTACATAAACGAGTCATCAGCGTGGTTATTGATACTTTTTTTATCCTTTTTTCTTTACATGCAGCGCTGTGGACGAGGTTAGGTGATGTAAGATTTTTGAATGATAGTGATAATTTATTACTGATTGGCTTAACAGTAATATCAACGGTTCTTATTTTTACTAAGATAGGACTATATCGAGCAGTGCTCAGGTATCTTACTTTTCAAGCTCTATTTGTCGTCACTTCAGGAGCAATATTGTCTGCATTAGCACTGGCTGTATTTGCTTATTACCTTCAAGAACCAATCCCTCGTACGGTCCCTATTATTTATGGTGCTTACTTAGCATTATTGTGTGGTGGCTCTCGCCTTGCAGTTAGAAACCTTGTCGCAACTACCTCAAATGACCTTAGGGAAGAGGTTCTGATTTATGGGGCTGGTTCAGGTGGCCGTCAATTGGCTGTTGCTCTTCGAGCGTCAGAGAACTATCGGATTCGAGCGTTTATTGATGAGGACAAGACGCTTATTAATACTATGATTTTGGGCTTACCAGTGATTGAATTAGACAAATCTGAGGCTTTAATCAATAAGTATGCTACGTCAAAGATATTACTTGCTATTCCGAGTGCCTCTCGTGCGCGTCGTAAGCAAGTATTGGACTTATTAGCTCCCTTGCCTGTTGAGATTCAAACGGTGCCAGATATGGCCGATATTGTTTCTGGTAAAGCTAAAATTGATGAGTTAACAGACGTACCAATTGAAGACCTATTAGGACGTGATGCTGTTACTCCCCAGCAAGTTTTGATGGAAGCAAACATCAAAGGCAAAGTTGTAATGGTGACTGGTGCAGGCGGTTCTATTGGCTCAGAGCTGTGCCGTCAAATTCTAAAGCAGCAGCCTAAAACCTTGGTGCTCTTTGAAGTCTCTGAATTTGGCTTATACCAAATTGATCGCGAGCTATCTTTAATTACCGAAAGTGAAGGCTATGATATTGAGATAGTGCCATTACTAGGTTCAGTCCAACGCCCCCACCGTTTATTGACTTCAATGAAGTCTTTTGGTGTTCAGACTGTTTATCATGCAGCAGCGTATAAGCATGTTCCTTTAGTGGAGTATAATGTAGTTGAAGGCGTGCGTAATAATATTTATGGCACCTACTATACGGCTAACGCTGCAATTGAAGCTGGAGTTGAATCTTTTGTTCTGATTTCAACAGACAAAGCTGTACGACCAACGAATGTGATGGGTACAACCAAGCGGATGGCAGAGCTAGGCTTACAGGCATTAGCGCAGCAAGAGAACCAAAAAGAGAACGGTACTCGTTTTTGTATGGTGCGTTTTGGTAATGTGCTTGGTTCTTCAGGTTCAGTGATTCCGTTGTTTAAGAAACAGATTAAAGCAGGTGGCCCGCTCACGGTCACTCATCCAGATATCACTCGCTTCTTTATGACTATTCCTGAAGCAGCGCAACTGGTTATCCAAGCTGGCGCGATGGGTAAAGGTGGAGATGTGTTCGTGCTCGATATGGGCGAATCAGTGAAAATTACAGATCTCGCGGAAAACCTCATTAGACTTTCAGGCCTGTCAGTTAAGAACGAAGAGAATCATCATGGTGATATCGAGATTCAATTTTCAGGTTTACGCCCTGGTGAGAAGTTGTATGAAGAGTTATTGATTGGCGATAATGTCGCGCGTACAGCTCATGAGCGAATCATGACCGCACAAGAGGTGTTCTTGCCGATCGATGAGTATGACACGCTACTTGAATCTTTAGATTTTGCTTGTCACAACCTAGAGCATGATACGATTCGACAATTGCTTCTTGATGCACCTACCGGATTCTCGCCAACGGATGGAATTGGTGATTTGGTTTGGAATGCGAGTCAAATGCAAGAAGAGCTTATTGAAAACCGCTAGATAATAGAGAGCCTCTTAATGCGATTATGGGGCTATTTTTGATTGTGTCGAATGCGTAGCGAGTGCTTGATTATCTAAGTGCTTCGCATAGTCAGTTAAACACAAAATGACGTTTTTTTTCATATTCGTTCATCCTACCTGCGCCCTTTCTTGATCTTCCACTACAGTTTTGACTGTAAACTGTAGTAAAGTTACGCTAATTTGTTTTTATACTGATTTATTTTGAATTGAACGAGGTCAATCCTATGTCAGCTAAGAAGCCAATGGCTCTAGTGATCCTTGACGGTTACGGTTACCGTCAAGACAACCAAGACAACGCTATCGCGAACGCTAATACACCTGTATTAGACGGTCTTATTGCTAACCAACCTAACACGCTAATCTCTGCTTCTGGCTTAGATGTAGGCCTGCCTGATGGCCAAATGGGTAACTCTGAAGTGGGTCACACCAATATCGGTGCGGGTCGCGTGGTATACCAAGATTTAACGCGTATTACTAAATCAATCGCAGACGGCGAGTTCGCTCAAACTGAAGCGCTAGTTAACGCTGTTGATAAAGCAGTTAAAGCAGACAAAGCCGTTCACATCATGGGCCTTATGTCTCCAGGTGGCGTTCACTCTCATGAAGATCACATCTACGCAGCCGTTGAAATGGCAGCAGAACGTGGCGCAGAGAAAATCTACTTACACGCATTCCTAGACGGTCGTGATACGCCGCCACGTAGCGCAGAAAACACACTAGCTCGCTTCCAAGCGCTATTCGCTAAACTGGGCAAAGGCCGTGTGGCTTCGCTTATTGGTCGTTACTACGCAATGGACCGTGATAACAACTGGGATCGCGTTCAAGAATCTTACGACCTATTGACTCAAGCAAAAGCGGAATTCACATTCGACACGGCGGTTGCTGGCCTTGAAGCAGCTTACGCTCGTGACGAAAACGATGAGTTCGTAAAAGCGACTGAAATTAAAGCGGAAGGCGAAGGGTCTGCAGCTATCGTTGATGGCGATGCGGTTATCTTCATGAACTACCGTGCTGACCGTGCGCGTGAAATTACTCGTGCATTCGTACCTAACTTCGACGGTTTTGAGCGTAACGTATTCCCAGCAATCGACTTTGTGATGCTGACTCAATACGCGGCAGACATTCCGCTTCTTTGTGCATTCCCACCGGCCTCCCTAGAGAACACTTACGGTGAATGGCTATCGAAAGAAGGCAAAACGCAGCTACGTATCTCTGAAACAGAGAAATACGCGCACGTGACGTTCTTCTTCAACGGCGGTAAAGAAGACGAGTTTGAAGGTGAAGAGCGTCAGCTTGTTGCTTCTCCAAAAGTAGCGACTTACGACCTACAGCCAGAAATGAGCGCACCAGAGCTAACTGAAAAGCTTGTTGCAGCAATCAAAGGCGGCAAATACGACG
The DNA here is from genome assembly GCF_024347635.1 of Vibrio tasmaniensis. Taxonomy (NCBI): domain Bacteria; kingdom Pseudomonadati; phylum Pseudomonadota; class Gammaproteobacteria; order Vibrionales; family Vibrionaceae; genus Vibrio; species Vibrio tasmaniensis. Next base: position 2,984,795 of record NZ_AP025510.1, on the reverse strand, counting down.
CTATCGTGTGTAACTTCCCTAACTGTGACATGGTTGGCCACACTGGCGTTTACGATGCAGCGGTTAAAGCCGTAGAGTCGTTAGATGAATGCCTTGATAAAGTAGTTGAAGCAATCAAAGAAGCCGATGGCCAACTGCTTATCACAGCGGACCACGGTAACGCAGAAATGATGGTAAACCCAGAAACGGGCGGCATCCACACGGCGCACACTAACCTACCAGTTCCACTTATCTACGTAGGCAGCAAAGACGTTGAGTTCAAGGAGGGCGGTAAGCTGTCTGATCTTGCACCAACGATGCTGTCTCTGTCTGGTATTGATATCCCAGCAGAAATGTCAGGTGACGTGATCGTTAAGTAATTGCTGTTTTAGATAAATAGTTTAACTTTCATCGAATACTAGAACGGCTGCACGTAAGTGTGGCCGTTTTTTTTGTATCTGTAGTCTGGGGAATAGATGCGAGATGTGGATGCGGGTAATAGGGATACGAAGAACTTTTAGAGCTTAAAAGCAAATTAAACAAAAGCCTTAATGATTTCGTCGTTCCAGAATTGAGGAACGAAATATCTGGAATATCATGCCATGTATTACTTGTCATATTCGGTGTTCAACATAAAGAGAGTTTCCCTATCACGCTCGTCCCTCGCTGTAGGGAATGATAGAGGGTTATTTGCTAGCTCGAGCCTTCACTCGAAGTGCGAAACAATACCCTGAAACACCGCCGACAATGTTCCCTAAGGCTAAGCCTATGAACAGTCCTTCGACACCATCGATTTGGCTGCCTATCCAAGCGAACGGCAAGGTAAAGACAAACAGGCGCATGAAGCTCCATTGGAAGGCTTTAAGTGGTTGATGCATGGCGTTCATGCCGCTGATCAGCATCATCACAATGCCTTGGAACCCATAGCTAAAGGGCACTACTAGCAGGTAATGCCACAATATGCCTCGCACTGACTCTTCTTGCGAGAACAGGGCGGCCAAAGGAATGCTCAATGGCACCATCATTAAGAAGACCAACCCTTGGAATAATATGGCAAAGCGCATGCTTAGAAACAGGGCCTTAAAACTGCGCTGAGGGTTGTTTGCACCAAAGTTCTGCGCCATGAAAGGCGTAAGAGCCGAAGTAAGAGACATCAACACAATGATAAGAATGGACTCAATACGTTGCGCTGCGCCATACGCCGCCACCGCTTGAGTCCCTTGCTTGGCCAACATCATCATGATGATAGCGCCAGTAAGTGGATTCAGAGCGTTAGACAGAGCGGCTGGTGTTCCTATTTTTAGGATCTGTCGCCAGTCACTGACTATGTTTTTCAGCTTAGGTGGAGCAAGCAGTTTTTCTCGTATGGTTAATACATACAGTGAACCACATAACGCACCAAACCAACTGAAACCACTGGCAATGGCTGCGCCTTGAATCCCCAGCTCAGGGAAAGGCCCATACCCGAAGATGAGTAGCGGATCTAAAACGCCATTTATAAGCCCAGCCAGTAGCATGATTTTGGCGGGTGTTTTGGTATCGCCACTCGCTCGTATAGCACTATTACCTGCCATTGGAATAACAAGTAGTGGAATGGCTAAGTACCAGACTGTCATGTATTCAGATATTAGTGGCATTAATTCAGGTTCTGCCCCCAATAAGGCAAACATAGGTTCAAGCGTTACAAGTCCCAGAGTTGATGCAAAGCCAACAAGAAGCACCGCAAGTAATAACCCATGGCAGGTAAATCTCGCCGCATTTTGTGCGTAGCCTTGACCAAGCAACCGACCGATACACGTCGATAAACCAATACCAATCCCCATGGTGATGCAGTTGATGGAAAAAGTGACTGGAAAGGTAAAGCTCACCGCTGCTAAGGCTTGAGTGCCAAGCAACGAGATAAAGAAAGTATCGACGAGGTTAAACATCAAGATCGCCACCATACCGAAAATAGTCGGTATGGTCATGGTACGCAATGTACTTTCAATGGGAGCGGCTAATAGCCCGTGCTTATCTTGCATGTAAAACGCCGATTGAACTAGAATATGAGTAGAATACAGTGAATTGTGAATAGTCTGAAGATCGCTTTCATAAAGTTTACAAATCACACAATACTAACGGTATACGGTGTGATACGATTCCGCCGTTATCAATTTAGATATTTTTGAGAGATTTACAGTGAAGCAGCACACACAACCACAGCCGTATTCCCAACAAAATCCGCCGATGTATACATCAAATGATGAGATCGATCTTAAAGAGCTTTTTAAGGCTTTGTGGGATGGTAAGCTCATAATAATATTGGTTACGGCTTTGTTTACTGCAAGTTCTATTGGTTTTGCGTTGACATCTCAAGAATGGTGGTCTTCTGAGGCCAAGATTACAAAAGCTGAACTTCAAGATAGAATTATGTATCAGCAGCAAGTGAAACAGTTTCAACCTGCTTTCTCTATTTATCAAGCAAATGGTTCTACCACTGGTAGCGAAGAACTCGATTATTTAGTTGACTCTCAGGTTATATTTCAACGGTTTGTCGATTTATTTAATTCAAGCAATAATAAGCAAGCTTTTTTAGAGCAAAGCGCTGAATTTAAAAATATTAAAGAGAGTCATTTTTCGAATGCTTCTGAAATAACTGAAGATGCTACCCGCAAGCTATACATAGAGTGGTTCGAAAGGATCTCTGCGCTATTAATAGATAAGAAGAACAAAGATGCACCATATGTCCTAAGTGTTCAATCAACAGCGAAAGAAAGTAGTTTTAATTTATTAAAATCTTATATTTCTTTTACCGAGCTTCAAGTTCGTGATGATGTATTTGATCATCTTGAAGCACTTGTTTTCGGTGAGCGTAACGAATTAATTCAGCAAAAAATGGTTCTTGAAAGCAAGGCTAAAAACAGGTTGCGCGCTGAAGTCGAACGAACGCAGTCGGCCTTGGGGATTGCTAAAGCAGCCGGTGTCGAAACTCCTATTTTTAGTGGTAACGCAAGAGATTTTTATGCAATAGAACTTGGCTCAAAAGCTTTGCAAGAAAAAATCAAGGTGTTGGAGTCTGTAAAAAATTTAACGGTTTTAGAGCCTCGCCTCCAACAAATAACAGCTCAGTTAGACATGCTCGACAATATTAAAATCGATCGAACCGTTGATTTTCAAGCATTTCGATATCTAAGTAATGTTGAGCAACCATTAGTCCGAGATAAACCTAAACGAGCTCTAATCGTTGTTCTTGGTATTTTGTTAGGCGGTATGCTAGGGGTTGCGATTGTTCTAATACGCTTTGCGTTTAGAAAAGAAGATTAAATTTCAAATGGCTAGTGTTATCCACTAGCCATTTTTCATTCTACATTTCTTGTTGTTTGAAGTTCTTCACAAAAAGTATCTTTCCCCCCTTGGGATCTTTCACATTGCCCCAACATATTGAGTAACCTCATGCCAATCGTGGCAACTATCAAATTAATGGAAATTATCAGGAGATCTGACCGATGAATATCCGTCCTCTACACGACCGAGTTATCGTTGAGCGCCAAGAAGTTGAATCTAAATCTGCTGGTGGCATCGTTCTAACTGGTTCTGCCGCTGAAAAATCAACTCGCGGTACAATTCTAGCTGTTGGCAAAGGCCGCATTCTAGAAAACGGCTCACTACAACCATTGGACGTTAAAGTTGGCGACACAGTTATCTTTGCAGAAGACCGCGGTACTAGAGCGGAAAAGATCGATGGCAAAGAAGTACTGATAATGTCTGAGTTCAATATCATGGCGATCGTTGAGTAATCCGACCCATAAAATTGAACTGATTGAACAAAGAATTTAAAGGAAATTAAGATGGCTGCTAAAGACGTTAAATTTGGTAACGACGCACGTATTAAAATGCTAGAAGGTGTAAACGTTCTGGCTGACGCAGTAAAAGTAACGCTAGGCCCTAAAGGTCGTAACGTTGTTCTAGACAAATCATTTGGCGCACCAACGATCACTAAAGATGGTGTTTCTGTTGCACGTGAAATCGAACTTGAAGACAAGTTCCAAAACATGGGTGCACAAATGGTTAAAGAAGTGGCTTCGCAAGCGAATGACGCGGCGGGCGACGGAACAACGACTGCTACAGTGTTGGCTCAGTCTATTATCGCTGAAGGCCTAAAAGCAGTTGCTGCTGGCATGAACCCAATGGATCTAAAGCGCGGCATCGACAAAGCGGTTATCGCGGCTGTTGAAGAGCTGAAGAACCTTTCTGTTCCTTGTTCAGACACGAAAGCTATCGCGCAAGTAGGTACTATCTCTGCGAACTCTGATTCGACAGTAGGTAACATCATTGCTGAAGCGATGGAAAAAGTAGGTCGTGATGGCGTTATCACGGTTGAAGAAGGTCAGGCTCTACAAGACGAGCTAGACGTAGTTGAAGGTATGCAGTTCGATCGCGGTTACCTATCTCCTTACTTCATCAACAACCAAGAGGCCGGTTCTGTTGATCTAGAAAGCCCATTTATTCTTCTAATCGACAAGAAAGTGTCGAACATTCGTGAACTTCTTCCGACTCTAGAAGCAGTAGCTAAGGCATCTCGTCCACTTCTTATCATCGCTGAAGATGTAGAAGGCGAAGCACTAGCAACTCTAGTTGTGAACAACATGCGTGGCATCGTTAAAGTGGCTGCGGTTAAAGCACCTGGTTTCGGTGACCGTCGTAAGTCTATGCTGCAAGACATCGCTATCCTAACGGGCGGCACGGTTATCTCTGAAGAGATCGGCCTAGACCTTGAAAAAGTAACGCTAGAAGACCTAGGTCAAGCTAAGCGCATTACGATCACTAAAGAAAACTCAACCATCATCGATGGTGCGGGTAATGAAGAGATGATCAAAGGTCGTGTTTCTCAAATTCGTCAACAAATCGAAGATGCAACGTCTGACTACGACAAAGAAAAACTTCAAGAGCGCGTAGCTAAGCTGGCTGGCGGTGTTGCAGTAATCAAAGTTGGTGCAGCGACTGAAGTTGAGATGAAAGAGAAGAAAGACCGCGTTGAAGACGCACTTCACGCAACTCGCGCTGCTGTTGAAGAAGGTGTGGTTGCTGGTGGTGGTGTTGCACTTATCCGCGCTGCATCTAAAGTTGCTGGCCTTGAAGGTGACAACGAAGAGCAAAACGTAGGTATCCGTGTTGCACTACGTGCAATGGAAGCGCCTATTCGTCAAATCACTAAGAACGCAGGTGATGAAGAGTCTGTTGTTGCTAACAATGTTCGTGCTGGCGAAGGTAACTACGGTTACAACGCGGCTACGGGTGAGTACGGTGACATGATTGCTATGGGTATCCTAGATCCAACTAAGGTAACTCGTTCTGCACTTCAGTTCGCAGCATCAGTTGCTGGTCTTATGATCACAACAGAAGCTATGATCACTGATAAGCCACAAGATTCTGGCCCTGCAATGCCTGATATGGGTGGCATGGGCGGTATGGGTGGCATGGGCGGCATGATGTAATCATCCCCCTTTCTCGTAACAGGGAAAGTCATACATAAGCTTTAGAAAACGGAGACTTCGGTCTCCGTTTTTTATGCTCGTATAATTGTATTCGCCGTTAAAGTGAGATTCCAGATACTTCGTCCCTCGGTTCTGGAATGACGGTTGTTATTGCTTGAGTTGCTTTGTGCTTCGTCATTCCCGACAGCGAGGCACGAGCGTGATAGGGAATCTTTATCGTCTACTTATAGAAACCTGACTGCCGATGGTTACTCTTGCCTCTCATGATATCCTCCGCTCAATATTGCTCTTTATGATTTTGGGTCTTATATTCAATGGTACAGTTATGACATTGATTTAACATGGATAGCTGTTGAGTGAAGGACAATAAATACTTGATCAAATATAGATTGATCAAGTCAACAATAAGTCAGTGGAGACTCCCCAATGAAAAAATTACTTTCAGTACTTGCTGTATCTGCAGCGGTAATGGCACCGGCAGCATTTGCTTCTTCGCCTGTTATGTTTTCAACGATCAATGGTTTCAACGCTCCGGATTCAGATGCGGTTGGCGGTGTACGTCTGGCTCTGCTTCACGGACAAGTCAATGACCTTAAAGGTGTCGACCTTGCGGTTGTTGGTATGTCTGAGACGCAAACCACAACAGGTGTGAACCTTGGTATTTTTGGTGCATCAAAAGTAAACCAAGAAATGACAGGTGCTTCACTAGGTTTCTTTAACTGGAACACAGGTAAAACAACAGGTGTTAACCTAGGTGCTGTTAACATTACTAATGATGTAAAAGGCGCGAACGTGAGTTTCGTAAACTATTCCGAAGGTAACACTATGGTGGATGTTGGCGCTGCGAACCTTTCAGAGGTGTCGACGGTTCAGGTTGGTATCTTCAACAAAACCAATAAAATTGAAGGTGTACAGATTGGCCTGATCAACTGTGCTGATAATGGTTTTTTCCCGTGCTTCCCAATTGTGAATTTTGCTAAGTAAGACGGTAGCCGCGCTGGTTTCAATACTGGTGAGCGATGTTCCTGCCAAGGCTTAAAGCTATCCATGATTGAACCTATCAACGCCTTTACTTCTATGTTTAGGCGTTATTTTACATCTGCTATCTCACTCCTCAAACGTTACTGTAAGCATGTTGTTTTATACTCTTGTTGCGATGCTCTCACTTGTGGGTACAATGTGCGCTAAATTTTCAACGATGACTTATATGCTTTGATTAGTCCCCATACCGTCGATTTTAAAAAGGCTTTCTTAAGTCTGACCGCCAGCTTTTTAGTGGTTTTTAGCTTGTTACTTGTTGATTCAGCGGAAGAGTCAGAAAAGCAGTATGGAATTGAAAACCAAGGCGTGACACGCTCTTTAGCGGAGCTTACACAGATTATTAATGCGCTTGAATATAATATTACCGCACTTTATCCGCTGCATGGAGATGCCTACGTATTCTCACATGAGCAAAAGGTCGAAGGTGATACGTGTTACTTCATTAGTGAAGAGCAAGCTGCCCCTCGATTTGATTTTATGTTCTCTGGCCCAAGTGAGATGTGCGATCTAAAGTCGGAGCTTCATTTGGAAGCTGGCAGGCGCATGTTTATCGCACCCACCATGGCTTACTTTGCGAATACCATTGATACCATCTCTGCGATTTACTTTATCTCCAAAGATAAATTTATTATATCGTCGCCTTCCGATTTCGCCCGTTACATTAAAGGTGACACCTTTGATTCAGTTGTCAATAGTCGCCCTTATTGGGTGAATACGATTCGTTTTGGCTTAGCTCAGGGTCAAGATCAAGTGGTGTATACCGGCGAATACGATGACTACCTAACAGGGAAGAAGGTAGTGACTTTAACCAAAGGTATCTATGTTGATGGTGAGTTTAGAGGAGTACTCGGTGTTGATGGTTACGTCTCTAATCTCGTCTCGAATCCCGTTCATGGATACAAGGTGACGAGCGCAAGAGGAGTAAACAAATATGGACTGTTGGACTTTACCTATTCACGGCCTTTGTATGTCGATGGAGTCAATACTGAGTTATACCTGACTATTGAAGAAGGAAAGAGTGAGCACTTCTTACATTTGCTGGAACTGGAGCGGGTTCAATTACTGATTTTGTTAGCTTTGTACTTTATCTCAACACTGTGGTTGTGGCGGTTTTATACCAAGCAAGAGCACAAGCGATTGAAGAATTTAGCGATGCTCGACCCATTGACTGGTTTATATAATCGGCGTGGTTTTGAAGCTCGGTTGCTGAACCAAAATGAGGAGCCAATTATTGGTGTTGGCGTATTTGATATCGATGATTTCAAAGTGGTGAATGACCAGTATGGTCATAAGGTAGGAGATGAGGTGATTTGCCATGTAGCTCAGTTAATGCTGAACAGCGTTAGGCAGAAAGATATAGTGGCGAGATTTGGTGGTGAAGAGTTTGTTGTCGCGATTACGGGCGAATCATCCGAATTACTTTCATCGATCTTTGAACGCATTAGAAATGACATTAATTTGCAAAGTTATCGATGTCCGATCGGTGACAAGATTAATATCTCAGTATCAGGGGGAGCAACGCTTTATTCACTGAACAAGTTCGACAGCATTGGACACTTGTGGGAAAACCAGAGTATTCGTTCATCAGATGAGCAGCTTTATAAGGCGAAGGCCGCTGGTAAGAATCAAGTGTCTATTCACGTACATTAATTTGTGAACTGCAGTTTAGAGCCTAGTTGTTTGCTAGGCTCCTTTTTATCTAAGGAAAAAGACCCTTAAGATGAAACAGTAGCTAAGGATAAAATGCAGCTAAGGCCAAAAGTCTTCCGACGAGGGGTTACTTTTTCACGCGGACTTTTCTCATCCATTTCTGATGAACACCACGGCGTAAGCTTTGGAAGCTGTTCTCGACCTTGTCGACCCCAAGCAGAATCACTAGCGCCATTAGCGTGATAATAACCGACTGCGAAAGGTGGCCAAGTGCGATCATCATACCTAATGCAGCGAGTACCCAGATAATCGCCGCTGACGTGACACCATGAATCTTTCCATCCAATGTCATCATTACCCCAGCGCCAAGGAAACCCACCCCAGTAATTATCTGACCAAGTACACGAGCTTGATCGAGTGTGTTGGGGGATAGGCTAATCGCCATGGTGAGGAAGAAGTAAGTACCGCTAATGATAAGGATCGATGTCCGTATTCCGACGGGTTTACCGCGTGTTTGCCTTTCGATTCCGATTAGAGAACCACACAACATGCATGCTGCGAGGCCTGCCCAGCTAAAGGGGGCAAGGTTGAGAGCTTGTTCTATAAATTGTAACATATCACCCCTCCTAAGAATTTAGAATAGAGCCGAGTATGCTAATAATAGACCGGACGATCGAACAAAAAATTTTTGTCGTGAAGGTGCATTTAGCAACGTGTTGTCGTTACAGATAAGCTTAGTCGCTTTTTGAAGCTCGCTCGCTATTCAATATGCAGATCGAGTGGCGTCTTGCTGCTGCGTCCGCCAATTTCACGGGTTAACTTAGGTACTAGATAGCCAGAAACCTCAGAGATTAATCCCTTAAAGTGATGTTTCGCTTCTTCATCGGAGATATAGAAATGAGCAGCGCCCTGAACTTTATCAAGTACATGCATGTAGTAAGGTAAAATACCGGCGTCGAATAGCTTTTCACTTAATTTTTTCAATGAATTAGCGCTGTTATTTACGCCTTTTAGCATCACGCCTTGGTTGAGCAGAGTTACCCCACTTTGCTTCAGCTTATGAAAGGCTTGCTTGAGCTCTAAGTTGATTTCATTGGCGTGGTTGATATGGCTGACCATCACCACGTTGAGGCGAGTTTGAGCTAACAATTGGCATAGTTCGTCAGTCACTCGCGCCGGAATCACGACAGGTAATCGGCTGTGAATTCGAACGGTATTCACATGTGGAATTTGTTCGATGGCATTGATCAGCCAATCTAGTTCGCTGTCCTTTGCCATCAGAGGGTCGCCCCCAGATAAGATCACCTCGTTGATCTCGGGATGTTGAGCCACATAATCGAGGCTGGTCTGCCAAACAGACTTCGATCCTTTGTTATCTTGATAAGGGAAATGACGACGGAAGCAGTAGCGACAGTTAATCGCGCAGCCACCTTTCACGATCATTAGCGCGCGGTTTTTGTATTTGTGTAGTAGTCCCGGAATCGCGTTTTCTTGCTCTTCTAAGGGGTCAGCAGAATAGCCTTGGTGCACCTCAAACTCTTCACTTAGCGGTAAAACTTGTCTTAGCAAAGGGTCGTGTGGGTTGCCTTTTTCCATTCGCTCCACAAAGCTAAGAGGAACTCGAAGTGAAAACAGCTCACGTGCTGCGAATCCTTTTTGCCACGGTGTTGGGTCTATTTCCAATGCTTCAAGCAGTTTTGTCGGGTCAGAGATCGCATTCGATAGTTGTTTGAGCCAGTTTTGCTCAACAGATTCGACTTTTCGGGTTATGATATGCGGCATTGAAATTAACTCAAAGATGTGGAAGAGAAAATCATGGCGTCAGTAAGCACCAATGAATTCAAAGGCGGTTTAAAATTCATGTTAGATAACGAGCCTTGCGCAATTATCGACAATGAATACGTTAAGCCAGGTAAAGGCCAAGCGTTTAACCGTGTAAAACTTCGTAAACTGCTGTCAGGCAAAGTGTTAGAGAAAACATTCAAGTCAGGCGAAAGCTTCGAGCTTGCAGATGTTGTTGACGTTGAATTAGGCTACCTATACAACGATGGCGAATTCTACCACTTCATGAACAACGAAACATTTGAGCAAATCGCAGCAGACGTAAAAGCAGTCGCTGATTCAGCAAAATGGTTAGTTGAAAATGACGTTTGTACTCTAACGTTGTGGAATGATAACCCTATCACTGTTACTCCGCCAAACTTTGTTGAGATCGAAGTAACTGAAACCGATCCTGGCCTGAAAGGCGATACACAGGGTACGGGTGGTAAACCTGCAACTCTAGCAACAGGCGCGGTAGTTCGCGTACCTCTATTCATCGCTATCGGTGAAGTTGTTAAAGTTGATACTCGTACTGGTGAATACGTTGGTCGTGTGAAGTAATTTGATTGTGTCCATCTTGTTTAAGGTGGCTCAGTGAAATAGAAAAGGTCGCTTATGAGCGGCCTTTTTTGTATCTGGCGTTTGAGAAAGAGCAGATACGAGTAAACGAGATTCGACAAGCAACAAAAAAGCAGAACAAGATAATCCTGTTCTGCTTTTAGTACTTTCGTTCTTAAACTCTTCGAATCTCAGTTACCCGAATCTAGAATCTGCTCTTAACTGTTAAATCATAAAAATGAAGATAACAGACAGCGCGCTAATAAGGCCTGCAACGAAGTAGCAACCAACTTTACCTGCAACGCCGACGTGGAACTTAAGGTCGTGCATGCCGTGGTGAAGACGGTGCATTGCGTGCCACATTGGCAGTGCTAGTGTACCGATGATGAATAGCGCACCGATAATGCTGGTGGCAAACTCAGAGACACGCTCGTAGCTCATTGCATCCGCATCGATAATGCCCATTGGCACCAAGATACCCAGCACTAGAATCGTGATTGGTGTGATCATCGCGAACCAAGTACCGCCAGCGCCGAATAGGCCCCACCAGATTGGTTCATCAGAACGTTTCGGATTGTGGTTAACATTGTAATTTGTGTTCATAACGAAGCTCCTTACACCACCATCAGAACGATTAAAGAAATAAATGCCACCGCTGCCCACTGGGTCAGTACGATGATTCTTTTATCTACCAATTTGCCTTTAAGACGGATTGGCATTACTTGAGGCATCATGCTGAAGAAGGTCTGAGCGTGCAGTAAGCTGCCAAGCAGTGCCACGATGTTGATACCAACAACGATAGGGTTAGCCATAAAGCTCAACCAACCTTGCCACGCTTCAGGACCTTTCACTAGCGAACCCAAACCGAAGGTTAGGAACAGAGTGAATAGAATCAAAGGCAGTACAGTCGCTTCACGTAGCATGTAGAAGCGGTAGAACGGATGGTTGCTCCACCACGTTCTCTTCATCTCACGAACATAAGGCTTACGATTGCTCATATTATGCCTCCTCTGCTGTTTTTACTTGCGAACCGTCTGGTTTGAACATCGAGATAACGAAGTCCATTGAAGACTCAACTTTGCCTTGGTTTACTGCCGCTGCTGGGTCTACTTTCTTCGGACATACGTCAGAACAGTAACCTACAAACGTACAGCCCCAAGCGCCGTTGTCGCCATTGATAAGCTTCATACGTTCAGCTTTACCATTGTCACGGCTATCTAGGTTGTAGCGGTGAGCAAGAGCAAGTGCCGCAGGGCCAATGAACTCAGGGTTTAGACCAAACTGAGGACACGCTGCGTAACACAAACCACAGTTGATGCAGCCAGCGAACTGTTTGTACTTCGCCATTTGCTCTGGAGTTTGGATGTTAGTGCCGTCTTCTGGCTTGCGGTCGTTACCAATGATGTAAGGCTTGATTGCTTCAAGGCGCTCGATGAACGGCGTCATGTCGACAATCAAATCTTTCTCGATTGGGAAGTTAGCCAAAGGCTCAATCTTGAAGCCATTCGGGTAGTCACGTAAGAAGCTTTTACATGCCAGTTTTGGCACGCCATCAACCATGATGCCGCAAGAACCACAAATCGCCATACGACAAGACCAACGGTAAGACAGGTCTTTATCTAGGTTATCTTTGATGTAACCAATCGCATCAAGTACTGACATGGTTTCATCAAACGGAACTTCAAAGGTTTGAAAGTGAGGCTCTGCATCGTGCTCAGGGTCATAACGCAGGATTTCAATTTTTTGGATTCGATTCGCTGACATTATGCTTGCTCCTCTTCGCTCTTCTTCGCATTCTCTTCTGCCGCTTTTTCAGCTGCAGCGGCTTTCTCGGCTGCTTCACCGTATAGACGAGCTTTAGGTTGAGATTTAGTAATCTTAACGCCGCTGTAGTCGATAGTTGGTGCTGCATCTTCGTTGTAGAAAGATAGAGAATGTTTCAGGAAGTTCACGTCATCACGTTCTGTGCAGTTGTCATCTAGACGTTGGTGTGCACCGCGAGACTCTTTACGAAGGATCGCTGAGTGAACCATCGCTTCGGCAACTTCAAGGCCGTAACCCACTTCGATAGCGTAAAGTAGGTCAGTGTTGAACACTTTGCCTTTGTCTTTAATGCTGATCTTCTTGTAGCGAGCTTTCAGTTCAGTGATTTTGTCGATGGTTTCTTGCATCAAGTCTTCTTGACGGTAGATACCACAACCCGCTTCCATGGTGTGACCCATTTCAGTACGGATGTCAGCCCAGTTCTCATCGCCTTCTTGAGCTAAGATGCCTGCGATGCGATCTTCAACCGCTTTAACTTGCTTAGCGATAGACTCTTCGTTCCAGCCTTTGAATTCAGCTGCACGTTTCACGGCTTGTTCACCCGCTACGCGGCCGAATACTACGAATTCAGCAAGAGAGTTAGAACCTAGGCGGTTTGCGCCGTGTAGGCCAACTGAAGCACATTCACCAACAGCGAATAGGCCTTTGATGCGAGTTTCACAGGTACCGTTAGTTTCAATACCACCCATGGTGTAGTGAACGGTCGGGCGAATTGGGATTGGCTCTTTTGCTGGATCAACGTTTACGTACGCTTTTGCAAGCTCACAGATGAACGGAAGACGCTCTTGCAGGTACTCTTCACCAAGGTGGCGAAGGTCAAGGTGTACGACATCACCAAGCGGGTGCTTGATGGTGTTGCCTTTCTGCTGCTCGTGCCAGAATGCTTGAGAAACTTTGTCACGAGGACCCAGTTCCATGTATTTGTTTTTCGGCTCGCCCACTGGAGTTTCAGGGCCCATGCCGTAATCTTGCAGGTAACGGTAGCCGTTCTTGTTGACGATGATACCGCCTTCACCACGACAACCTTCGGTCATCAAGATGCCAGTGCCTGGTAGGCCTGTCGGGTGGTATTGAACGAACTCCATATCACGCAGTGGTACACCGTGGCGATAAGCCATTGCCATACCGTCGCCAGTTACGATGCCGCCGTTGGTATTACAGTGGTAAACACGACCTGCGCCACCAGTTGCTAGAACAACAGATTTTGCTTTGATGGTAACAAGCTCACCTTCAGACATGTGAATCGCGATTAGGCCTTGTACTTCGCCATCTTCAACGATCAAATCCACCACAAAGTACTCATCAAATCGTTTGATTGTGTCGTACTTCATCGAAGTCTGGAACAGAGTATGAAGCATGTGGAAGCCGGTTTTATCCGCTGCGAACCACGTTCTCTCTACCTTCATACCGCCGAATCGGCGTACGTTTACTTCACCGTTTTCTTTACGACTCCATGGGCAGCCCCATTGTTCCATTTGGATCATTTCGCGAGTCGAGTTTTCAACAAAGTATTCAACAACATCCTGTTCACATAGCCAGTCGCCACCGCCAACAGTATCGTTGAAGTGGTTATCTAGGCTATCTTCGTCTTTAATTACTGCTGCTGAACCGCCTTCTGCTGCTACCGTATGCGAACGCATTGGGTAAACTTTAGAAATCAGTGCTACTTCCAATTCAGGATTAGCTTCAGCTGCTGCTATTGCTGTACGAAGACCAGCGCCGCCTGCGCCGATGACTGCGATATCTGTGGTAATTGTCTTCACAGTTATTCTCCAGTGTGATGCGGAGTATTCCGCTTGTTATTATAAAAAGCTTATTGGTAGTACTTACTAATTGGCAGTACTTACTTATTGAGAGCACTTACTAATCGATAGTAAGTAAACGGCATCAACCGTTTATCACCCCTAAGCCTTAAGTGGTAGGTTCAGTGTAAGAGAGGAAGGTATTCGAAAAGTTGATGCATTTGGGTTTTTAGGTCGGTAGTGCATATGGAGGCATAGAATTTATAGGTTATGTGACTGCAATCACGGCAATCAATTGTTGATAACGATTAGCCCACAGGGCTCGTGTTAACGGCTTGTTGAGTATGATTTTTGTTATCAATGTGGATGTAAAATCTGTATTGATAATTGTATTGTAGAACGTAATTTTCTGGCTTCATTAAAACAACATTTCGCTTTCAAGAATAGAAAGATAGAAGCTTACAAAAGCGATGAAAGGTGGTAATTTTCGTCGTCTAGAATTCAGTAATATGGAACTCAATAATGCACTCTACATGGCAACCGGCCGCAACCATTAAGCAGTTAAAGCAACGTGCTGATATCCTTAATCAAATTCGTCAGTTCTTTGTTGAGCGAAACGTGATGGAAGTAGATACGCCTGCGATGAGCCACGCCACGGTGACGGATGTGCATTTACATACCTTTAAAACTGAATTCGTAGGGCCAGGTTATGCGCACGGCCAGCCACTATTCTTTATGACTAGCCCAGAGTTTCATATGAAACGCTTGTTGGCTGCCGGAAGCGGTTGTATTTACCAAATTTGTAAATCTTTTCGCAATGAAGAAAATGGCCGTTATCACAACCCTGAGTTTACTATGTTGGAGTGGTATCGCGTTGGTTTTGATCATCATGATCTGATGGATGAGATGGATCTGCTGTTACAGCAGGTACTTAAATCAGGCACAGCAGAGCGAATGACTTACCAACAAGCCTTTATTGATGTGTTAGGTGTTTGTCCGCTGGAAGATTCGATGGATACGCTAAAGCAAGCAGCTGCGAAACTAGGGCTCAGCGACATAGCTGACCCCGAGCAAGATCGCGATACGTTATTGCAGCTTCTTTTCAGTATTGGGGTCGAGGCGAAAATAGGTCAGCAGGTGCCTGCGTTTGTGTATGACTTCCCAGCATCGCAAGCAGCGTTAGCTAAGATCAATCCCAATGATTCACGAGTCGCCGATCGCTTTGAGGTGTATTTCAAAGGAATTGAGTTAGCAAACGGCTTCCACGAGTTAGATAAACCGCAAGAACAACTTAAGCGCTTTGAAGATGATAATACCAAACGTATTGAGATGGGCTTATCACCTCAACCGATTGATCATCACTTGATTGAGGCATTAAAAGCGGGCTTACCAGATTGTGCGGGTGTTGCTTTGGGTATCGACCGTCTGATCATGCTGGCGCTGGGCTACGACCATATCGATGATGTGACGGCTTTCCCGTTCCCGCGCTCTTAGCTTTTGTTGTTATTGAGAGTTAATGGTCATTAGCTATTAACCATTAACTCTCAGCTTCTAACTCGCTTCACTAGTTGACCAGAATTCCGGTGCAATTAGCTGACCAAGATACCGGTACCCACTATTTGACCAGAATACCAGTGCCAACCACAGCAACAATGGCACCTATCCAAGCGTAGGCATTTGGTCTCTGCTTGGTGTATAGCCAGAGTATCGGTAACAACATGATGGGTGTGGTTGAAGATAACAGAGCGACCATACCGACATTGCCTTCCTGCAACGCATACAAAATCAACGTCATTCCTACTGCCATCGCTAGAAAACCATTAACCGCGGTAATCGCGAATATCTGCTTATTCATTGGGTTAAGTGCGCGTGAAAGTTTGGCGCCTGTTAAACGAAATGCGGAGTGAGCAAAAAAAGCGGTGATCATTCGAATGGCAGAAGCGGCAACAGGGTCGATACTGGTTTGCATCACGGGTTTGGCAATGATGCCGCCCAATGCTTGGCAGATCGCTGCGGTGATTCCCAGTGCAACACCAATCCACACGGTGCCCTTGATGGTTTCAAGCTGGTTGTTGGCTTGTCCTCGACGACCAAAGAATATCGCAGTTAATACACCACTAAACACCAAAACCGAGCCAATCAGCTCAATAGAGGTCATACTTTCACTAAACAGGAAGTAACCAAGAATCGCCGAGAACACGGCGTGACAAGAGAACAGCAAACCCGCTTGGCGCGGTCCCATTCGGTTCAAACAGGCAAATAGGGCGGTATCACCAATGAAGATGCCTATTAGACCAGACAGCATCATGGGTGTGACTAGATTGGCTTCGACAGTTGACCAACCTCCGGTAAACCAAGCCATACTCGATAAAATGATCGCGGTACAACCCATTCTCCAACGGCTATAGGCGAAAGAACCTAAGTGTTGAGCAGGCTTTACTGACATTAGGCTCGCAATGGCCCAAAGAAAAGCGGCAGCTAGAGCTAACCATTCGAATCCCATCTGAATAACATCCTTGTGTCTGGGATAAATTAGCTCATCAATATGCATCAAACCGAACTGAGAACAAAGTGATTCTTATGAAAGAACCACTTTGTTTCAGTTATTAGTTTATGTCAGCTGTCGCTTGTTGGTGTGGTTCAACTTACTTTGCTTGAGGCGCGCTATACCTTAAAGCGCTCCACGTCTTGGCGCATAGACTCAGCCGCGCTGCTCATTTCATTTGAGCTATTACGACTACTTTCAGCTTGCTGGGCAAGATCGTCGGAGGCATCTTTGATCCCTTGCGTATTACGGCTGATGTCCTCGCTGACCGCGCGTTGCTCTTCTGCAGCACTCGCTATTTGTAGCGCCATGTCGTTGATTTCAGTGATTGCCTGAGTGATCTTAGTCAGGCTGCCATGAGCTTGTTCTGCGAAGCCAACACTGTTCTCTGCCAGTTGAGTGCTGGTGGTCATGCTTTGAACGGCATGTTCGGTATTTTTCTGCAGCGTATCAATCATCACGCGGATTTCTTCGGTCGAGCCATGAGTTCTCTGACTTAACACGCGCACTTCATCGGCGACAACCGCAAACCCACGACCTTGTTCACCCGCTCGAGCGGCTTCAATCGCAGCATTCAATGCCAACAGGTTGGTCTGTTCTGCGATGCCTTGAATGGTGGATAGGATCTGGTTGATGCTTTGAGCATTACTCTCTAATTCACGAATAACATTGGCTGCATCTTCAACTTGAGTTGCGAGGCCAGTAATCGCATCGCGGTTTTGTTGGATAACCTCTTGGCCTTCGTTACAAGCGGTAGCGGATGCCTGAGAAGCGGAGGCGGTTAATTCGGCATGGCTGGCCACTTCAGCCGCGGTGGCGGACATTTCATGAATCGCAGTCGCAATTTGGTTGATGTCGTTTTGTTGATTCTCGACTCGAATCGAAGATTGCGTAGCCAGTTGATTAGCTTTTTCCGCATGGTTGTTTAAGTCGTGACTGTGCTCGATTACACCCTTAAGCATGCTTTGCATTTGGCTCAAGAACTGATTCACGAGCTCGGCCAGTTTGCCAATTTCATCCATGCGCTTGATATCAATACGCTGAGTCAGATCGCCTCTGCCTTGAGCAAGCTGAGTTAGCGCTTCAGACAATGTTTGCAGTGGGTGCAACAGGCGGTTTATCACCATTGTGCTCGCAATCGAAATGACGATGTATAAAACCAAAGAGGTTAGCGTGATGAATTGAATGGCATCAGATACCGCAGAAAACGCCATTTCTTTATCGATAACAATACCCAATGACCAATCGGTATTCGGAACGTTAGCAATGTAGACCATTTTATCGCCTTGACCGGGCCAAGCTAGCGTAGTGATCGTTTGGTCTTTGAGTAGTTGCGACACTTTGTCTGTTGTTAGTTCTGGATTCAAACTGGTCAATGGTTTTTGACTCAGCTCTTCATCACTGTAAGCGACGATGTTGTTATTGCCGTCAACTAAAAATGCAAAGCCATCGTTATCAAGTTTTACATTAAGCACAGTATCAATAATGCTGGTTACGGTTAAGTCTGCTGCGATAACACCCTGTCTTTCACCATTAAATGCTTTAGCGAAACTGATAACAATACTGCCGTCAAAATCTTGATAAGGTTCGGTAATGATGAGTTCGGATGTCGCGTTTGCATCTTTATACCAAGGGCGGGTGCGTGGGTCGTAATCTGCTGGCCAATCCTCACCTTTGTCGCCAAAAGCGATAGTACCGTCGCTGAATCCTGCATAAACAGACAAGAATTGCCCTGCTTGTTTGGTGATCAATAACTCACGATCAGAGTTGCTATTACTTGAAATAGTCGGCTCATTAGCAAGCATCATATCACTGCGAATCGAGAGCCAATCGGCAATGTAATTCGTCGTGCCAACACTTACATTTTTCATATCTTGGTTGAGCGCGACTTCTGTTTCTTGAGTAAGCTGATTAACAGATATCCAAGCTTGAGCGCCACTTACGACGGCGATAATAACCGCGATAGCGATCTGAATTTTGAACTTAATAGTATGTCTCAAGGTTTATCCCTCCTTCTTGGATAAAAGGCTAATGACAGTGACGCGTTGGATGGCGAACGGATGTGTCTCTGCTAGGTGTCTAGTGTCGTTATATTTAAGGTTCGAAACGTGTTGAAAGTCATAATTTAAATATATATATAATTATTTTTAATAAACAGTGAAGTTGAATCACAATTGGTTGCTGCTAAGGTGTTAATTGTTATCAGTATTTATCGTGTTGGTTAAAACCTGGTAGCCCGCCAGCTAGCGAAATCACGATTACTAGCTGGACGGAGGGGAGGAATTGAAGTGCTAGGTGATAATAAACAGCGCGAGGTAGACCATGAGTAAGCCGACAATCCCTAAGATGATACCCATCTTCGCCATATCTTTGCTTTCGATAAGCCCAGTTGAGTAAGCCAACGAGTTTGGTGGTGTCGATACTGGAAGAATCATACCGAGTGATGCCGAGAAGGCGACCACAACCAGCAAGCCTTGTAGGCCACCAATTGCGACTAAGCTTTCCATCGATGCACCGATCGCAGCGGCAATAGGCATTAGTAAGTTGGCAGTCGCGGTGTTCGACATGAAGTTCGCCATTAACCAACACACGATAGACAGCGTTAGTACCACTGCAGTCGGCGAGAGCGATTCATAATCAATCGCGTGTGCGAGTGCAGCGGCTAAGCCTGTTTTATCCAAGCCAATCCCAATCGCAATACCACCCGCAACCAGCCACAACACATCCCAGTTAATCAGCTTGAGTTCTTCTTTGCCCATGATGCCAGTGAGAGTAAAAACAGCCAGTGGAATGATAGAGACCACATAAGTGTTCATGCCATGCAGTTTGGTGGTCATCCACAATAAGATTGTCGCAGCGAAAGTGATGTAAACCACCATCGCTCGCCAGCTCTTTTTAAATTGTCCATCAAGCTTGAGGACCATATTTCTTTCTTTAGAAGGGAAGAGTTTTTGTAGGAGAAACCAAGCGATGGTGAGTTGGATGATCACAAAGGGTAAGCCCATCATCATCCAGCTAAGGAAGTCGATACTGTTCTCGCCAGTTAGGTATTGCAGAGCGATCGCATTGGGTGGTGTACCTATGGGTGTCGCGATACCACCGGTGTTGGCAGCAATTGGAATACACAATACGAGCGCCTTAATCCCCATATCGCCTTTTGGTGCAGACGCCACGATTGGCCCTAGCAGCGCAAGCATCATCACAGTTGTTGCGGTATTTGACATGAACATTGAGAACACCGCGGTGATAAGCATTAAACCCAGCATAATAAAGCGCGGTTCTGTGCCAAATGGTTTGAGCAGCACGCGAGCTAAATTGTTGTCGAGTTCGTATTTGGATGCGGATATCGCAAGAGCAAAGCCACCCATGAAAAGGATGATGATTGGTGACGAAAATGCACCGAAGATGTCGGTATATTTGATTAATTCACCGAGATCGTGTCCTGCTGGTGGGTTTCTAAATAGATGTAAACCCTTGTCGGAAATCATCACCAGTTCAAGCGCAATGATCAGAATTGACGTGGCGAATACCGGAACGGGTTCAAGCACCCACAGTAGAGCTGCTAGTAAGAATATCGCCAACAAGCGGTGTTGAATCAGCGTGAGGTCATTGATAGGTATGGAATCTATTGGCATGAATAACACGCCTAAGGGAATCGCAAAACAAATCAACAGCTTGACCAGAACGCCAATATTGAGTTTAGGCATGTACAAAGACCCCATGAATAAAATATCTTCAAATAGAGTAAGTTATCTGGATTTTTGGTACTTGGAGACGGGTTGTAAAATCGAAAAGTTGTTTAAGGTTTCGACAGTTGTTTTGCTTTTGGTCAATATTTTATCTGGGCAATTAGAGGCAAGAGTGAGAAGCAGCAGGTGGCTGGGCAGGGGCTGAGGATTGAGGTTTGAAAGCTTGGGTTGTTAGAGCTTGAGTAGGAAACGAATTGGTAGAGTTAAGAAAAAGGCGCGTTCTTCTCTGATATAGAAAAAGTAACGCGCCTTTAAAACTAAATGAGTTAACTCAGATCGTTAAGCTTGGTCAGTGTTCTCTGCTGAATCAACAGCTTCAGTCTCAACGTCTTTACCCGCAATGTGCGCGAAAGGAGTGCCTAGAACGGTTTTCTCACCATTTTGCATAGTGTCGTCAAACTTGATTGCATCTTTAGCGAACAGGTTGATAACCGTTGAACCAAGCTTGAAGCGACCCATCTCTTCGCCTTTCTTCAAGATAATAGATTTATCACCTTGTGCTGGGTAATCCCACTTGTAAACCGAGTTACCGCGAGGTGGCGTGATGGTGCCAGCCCATACTTGCTCGATGCTACCTACGATAGTTGCACCAACCAGCACTTGTGCCATTGGGCCAAATTCAGTATCAAAGATACAAACCACACGCTCGTTACGTGCGAATAGGTTTGGAACGTTCTCTGCCGTTAACGGGTTTACTGAGAAAAGATCACCGGGAACGTAGATCATCTGACGCAGTGTGCCGTCGCATGGCATGTGCACACGGTGATAATCACTTGGCGACAAGTAAAGCGTTGCGAATTCACCGTCTTTAAACTCATCGGCTAGTGCTGCATCACCACCAAGCAGCTCACGTGCTGAGTAGTTATGGTTTTTAGCTTGAATCAGTTGACCATCAGTAATTGGGCCAAACTGACTTACACGTGCATCAGCAGGGTGAACAATAACAGAGTCACCTTCTGCGATAGGGCGCATGCCTTCTTTCAATTCACGTACGAAGAATTCATTGAATGTCTTAAAGTGTTTTGGATCGCTATGCAGCGCTTCATCCATGTTCACTTTGTATTGCTTGATGAACCAGTTAATGATCGCTGTCGTTAAACCACCCGCTTTAGCAGACGCCAGTTTACCAACTAAACGAGTCAGGCCATGTTGTGGGATCCAGTACTGTAATCCAACTTTAATCTTATCCATTGTATTAATTTTCCAATGCTAATTGTTTTTCAATTAAATCTGTCGATGACGGTTTAGGGCGCGAGATGTTACTTAAGTTCGCGCCAATTGTCAGTAAATGCACACATTTGTTCACAAAAACGCGATTAGAGATCGGCTTTCTTGCTTCGTGAGTACTGACGGTTATCTTTGTTGTCAGCCATGGTTTCAATAATGCGGTGGTAGCTAGCAAAGCGTAAGCGGCTAATTTTTCCGTCTTCAACGGCTTCACGCAGAAGACATCCTGGGTCGTCATTGTGTTTACAATCGCGGAACTTACAGCCACCTAGGTATGGCTTGAATTCAATGAAAGCATCTGTGACTTCATCGGGTTCTAAATGCCATAGGCCGAATTCACGTACCCCAGGGGAATCGATAAGATCACCACCAGAAGGGAAGTGATACAAACGCGCTGCTGTGGTGGTGTGTTGACCCAGTCCTGAGTTTTCAGAAACTGCACCTTCTTCAATGTCCAATGTTGGCATCAGTGCATTCACTACGCTGGATTTACCTACGCCAGATTGACCAACGAAAATGTTGATACGACCTTTCAGTTCAGCTTCCAACTCTTTGATGCCGTAACCCGACTCTTTACTCACGAACATGACTTTATAGCCGATTTTCTCGTATATCTTCAGTGTTTCGCGGTATTCGCTAATTTGTTGTTCTGTCAGCAAGTCGACTTTATTGAGTACAACTAAAGGGGCGATATTCACCGTTTCAGAGGCGATCAAGTAGCGGTCGATGATATTAAGTGATAGCTCTGGTAGTACAGCTGAAACGATAACCATTTGGTCTACGTTTGCGGCAACCGGTTTTAGGCCGTCATAGTAGTCAGGGCGAGTTAGCATCGATGTTCTAGGCTCAACGGCTTCGACAACACCTGAGATGCCAGCCATTGACTCAAGCCCTGCGCGCCAAGTTACTCGGTCACCAGAAACTAAAGTCTCAATACTACGGCGTAAGTTACAACGGTGAACTTCGTTGGTTTCAAGATCTTCGATATCGGCATGTTGACCAAAGCGCGTAATCACGAGTCCGCTTTTTGTTCCGCCAAGCATGTTCTCGTCCCATTGGATAGAATCTTCTTTCTTGAGTCGCTTGTTCTGGTTGCTACGTACGCGACGTACCTGACCTTTGGTTAACTTCTTTTTTTTAGCCACAATTTTTCACTTAACACATCTAACTTGATGATTGGGAACTCAAACAGGATGTTGCTACTGCCATATGATTTCGATGGCTCTAAAGCTAGTTTGAGTATAGTTATTTGGGTATAGTACCTCTTTTATACATAAACAAATAGGCGATGCCTTATGTCCTTTAGCGATCAGAACCTTATTTGGGTTGATCTCGAGATGACAGGACTTGATCCTGAAACTCATAAAATCATTGAAATTGCGACTATCGTTACTGATAGTGAGCTTAATATCCTGGCTGAAGGACCTGTTTTGGCTATTCACCAACCTCAGAGTGAATTGGACAAGATGGACGAGTGGTGCACAACGACTCACACCGGTAGTGGCCTAGTGAAACGAATTCAAGACAGTACCGTTTCAGAGCAAGATGCCATTCAACAAACGATTGAGTTTCTGGAAAAATGGGTACCAAAAGGTAAGTCACCCATTTGTGGCAACAGCATTGGCCAAGATCGCCGCTTTTTATACAAGCACATGCCAGAGCTGGAAGAGTACTTCCATTACCGCTATGTTGATGTTAGCACCCTGAAAGAGCTGACTCGCCGTTGGAAACCTGAAGTGTTAGATGGTTTTTCTAAGTCGGGAAGCCACCTTGCATTAGACGATATTCGAGAGTCGATTGCTGAGCTGCAGTACTATCGAAAAACGATTATTAACATCTAATCAGATCAAATGTTCACGTTTATCTAACTTTTCAGGGACATAAGAGTTATTTTTTTTGCAAATCTGTGTGCTTTTACAGCAGTTGAGTAAAAACTTGCTGATTTTTGCATTAAGGACTTGCATCACAAAAAAATGCTCTTATAATTCGCAGCCCTGAACGGCGAAAGACGTTTCAGTTTGCGATACTAGCTCAGTTGGTAGAGCGCAACCTTGCCAAGGTTGAGGTCATCGGTTCGAACCCGATGTATCGCTCCAATTTCTTTCTTAGGATTGATGTTGGAAATATAGAGTCATTAACTCAAACAATGCATCCGGACGCGGGATGGAGCAGTTTGGTAGCTCGTCGGGCTCATAACCCGAAGGTCGTCGGTTCAAATCCGGCTCCCGCAACCACATTACAGTTGAACGTTGATTTGATGCTTTTAGCAGAAAAGATAAACGGTTAGCTTATGCGATACTAGCTCAGTTGGTAGAGCGCAACCTTGCCAAGGTTGAGGTCATCGGTTCGAACCCGATGTATCGCTCCAAATTCTATTCTTAGAAGCTGTCTCTTTGAGAAAGTGCTCAGAATGAAAATGGTTTAGTCTCATTGTCTTAAACAATGCATCCGGACGCGGGATGGAGCAGTTTGGTAGCTCGTCGGGCTCATAACCCGAAGGTCGTCGGTTCAAATCCGGCTCCCGCAACCACATTACAGTTAGGCGCCATTTATTGTCAAAGGCAGTAAGAGCAGCGATTAACTAATGCGATACTAGCTCAGTTGGTAGAGCGCAACCTTGCCAAGGTTGAGGTCATCGGTTCGAACCCGATGTATCGCTCCAATTTAAAGCCTCATTGTCTTAAACAATGCATCCGGACGCGGGATGGAGCAGTTTGGTAGCTCGTCGGGCTCATAACCCGAAGGTCGTCGGTTCAAATCCGGCTCCCGCAACCACATTACAGTTAGGCGCCATTTATTGCCAAAGGCAGTAAGAGCAGCGATTAACTAATGCGATACTAGCTCAGTTGGTAGAGCGCAACCTTGCCAAGGTTGAGGTCATCGGTTCGAACCCGATGTATCGCTCCAATTTAAAGCCTCATTGTCTTAAACAATGCATCCGGACGCGGGATGGAGCAGTTTGGTAGCTCGTCGGGCTCATAACCCGAAGGTCGTCGGTTCAAATCCGGCTCCCGCAACCACATTACAGTTGAACGTTGGTTTGATGCTTCTTAGCAGACAGATGAACGGTTAGCTTATGCGATACTAGCTCAGTTGGTAGAGCGCAACCTTGCCAAGGTTGAGGTCATCGGTTCGAACCCGATGTATCGCTCCAATTTAAAGCCTCATTGTCTTAAACAATGCATCCGGACGCGGGATGGAGCAGTTTGGTAGCTCGTCGGGCTCATAACCCGAAGGTCGTCGGTTCAAATCCGGCTCCCGCAACCACATTACAGTTGAACGTTGGTTTGATGCTTTTGAGCAAAAAAGATGAACGGTTAGCTTATGCGATACTAGCTCAGTTGGTAGAGCGCAACCTTGCCAAGGTTGAGGTCATCGGTTCGAACCCGATGTATCGCTCCAAATTCTCTCTTTTTAGAGAACAGAGTCATTAACTCAAATAATGCATCCGGACGCGGGATGGAGCAGTTTGGTAGCTCGTCGGGCTCATAACCCGAAGGTCGTCGGTTCAAATCCGGCTCCCGCAACCACATTACAGTTAAGCGCCATTTATTACCCAAGGTAGTAAGAGCAGCGATTAACTAATGCGATACTAGCTCAGTTGGTAGAGCGCAACCTTGCCAAGGTTGAGGTCATCGGTTCGAACCCGATGTATCGCTCCAGCTTTCTTCTAAAAAGCTATTAAGACTCTTTAAACCACCGTGTTTTTCTTTAGATCACAGAGTTTAAAGACGACCTTAAGGGTCACGCTCTTTCTTTAATGCTGCGAAGCATAATCCCCCCAAAAAGCAAATAATCCTCCATCATGGTGGATATTTTTTTGTCTTAAATATTTCTTAGCAACTGGAATGCTAGTAAACATCAGGTCTCTGAAGCAGATACTTGAGGTTTTTCATATCTATAAACAGACTTATCCACAAAATACTAGGTGTGGATAACTTGGTTGATAAAGTTATTTCAGTCTTAATTCTTTACATATCCCTAAAAGATCTTTCTTGTTTTCAATATATTAGCTGAATTGCGGCGATCGTAACTTGTTGTTTTTTATCAAGTTGAATGGTTATCCTGAATTTAATAAAAGATCGTTAACTTGTTGTTTTTTGATCTTAATCATTTATCGGTACTGTGTTTAACTTTGCGAGGGTGTCGGAAGTTTACGAGAGTTCTGAATTTTTTCCACATTGTTAGAATTGAGAACAAGGTCAAACATTGTTCGAGAATTATGTGCAACGAGTTGTGTTGTATTGTGGGCAGTTGGTGTGGATTGACCTGCCAATCGTTGATGCCCCATGGGCTAGGCGTCTCTTGGTAGCCCTTTCTCAACGATGCGTATCAGCCTGTGCTTTTTGGTGAGGATTTTGCTGCTATTTTTTTGCACACAGTTATTTTTCTGCGTAGCGCTATCTTCTTGCACACTGCTAAAGTTAGGTAACTGTTGTAGTTGTTTATTTAAAGCCCACTCAATATGCACATCCAGCATTTCATTTTTGCCTCGATGAGATTCCAGTGTTTCAACAATGCGTTGTTGAAATGGCGCATTGCCCATAGCAACAAATATATTGCGTAACCATTGGGTGTGTCCTATACGTCTTATCGCTGAGCCTTCCATCTTCTTTAGGAAGGTAGCTTCATCCCAACTTGAAAGTGAAACTAGGTCTGCCTCTCGGAAGTCTTCTCTGCGGTGGAAGTCTGTTTGCTCAGTGATTTCGGCATGGCGGTTCCACGGGCAAACTAACTGACAGTCATCGCAGCCGTAAATACGATTACCAATTGCGTCTCTAAACTCTTCCGGGATCACACCATCATATTCAATGGTTAAGTACGAGATACATTTTCGGGCATCTACTACGCCATCAGCAATAATGGCGCCAGTTGGGCAAGAGGTGATACATGCGGTGCATTTTCCGCACTCATCGACACTGGGTTCATCTGTTGGAAGAGGAATGTTAACTAACAATTCTCCTAGGAAGAACCAAGAGCCTGCATCTTTATCAAGAATTAACGAGTGTTTACCTGTCCAGCCTAGCCCTGCTTTTTGAGCGAGTGGCCGTTCCAAAATCGGCGCTGAATCGACGAAAGGGCGTGAATCTAAACCTTCGACTTCCTTTTCAATTCTTTGTCCCAGCTTTTTCAATTGGTTACGGAACAATTTGTGATAGTCGCGGCCTAAAGAATAACGGCTGATGTAGCCTTGAGTGGTATCGCTTAGGTTAGAGGCGAACTGAGCTTCTGGTGGTAGGTAATTCATTCGGGCGCTGATCACTCGAATGGTGCCTGGGTGAAGTTCATTGGGACGAGCACGCATCATCCCATGTCGAGCCATCCAATCCATTTCGCCGTGGTTGCCAGCATCTAGCCATGCTTGAAGAGGGGCTTCATGTTCACTTAAATCAACATCGCAGATGCCAACTTTTTGAAAGCCTAGTTCTTTTCCCCAGATTTTAATTTTTTCAGCAAGATGGTCTAGATTCATGGCTTCATTCTTAATTCTTATTTTCTCTGTTTTACAATTAGAGATAAGGCTAATTAAAATTAGGTTCGGCAAAAATGGGGGCGGATCTTAACGGATCTTAGTGGTATTGACCAGAACAGACGTGTTTTGATCAGTATTTTTCATAGAACTTACACTTGAGTGCTTGTCTCCCAAAAGCATCACGGTTTACTATTCTTGTTCTTTTGATTTTTATATAGTCAACGATCGATTTTTAGAGAACGTATTCATGAGCACTAAACAATTTACTTTGAAAGATGAACAAGCAACGATTCAATTAGGAACGGAGCTTTCTAATCTTTGCTCACAGCAGACAACTATTTATCTGCATGGTGATCTTGGCGCAGGTAAAACGACCTTCAGTCGTGGTTTTGTAAAAGCACTTGGCCATCAAGGAAATGTAAAGAGCCCAACGTATACTCTAGTTGAACCTTATCAACTTGCCGATTGGCAGGTGTACCATTTTGATCTTTATCGCCTAGCTGATCCTGAAGAGTTAGAGTTTATGGGGATTCGTGACTACTTCACGCCAGATGCTATCTGTTTGGTTGAATGGCCAGAGAAAGGCTATGGAATGCTACCAGAAGCAGATTTGGACATTGATATCCGTTACCAAGACGATCACCGCATTGTTTCTTTAACCGCTAACAGTGAATACGGACAGCGCTTACTTAGTCAGTTGGAGTTATGTTGATTTCTAGACGCCTTATTTCAGCAGTAGCCATGATGGCTGCTGTTTTTTCTATACTGTTTTCTTCACTTGTTTCTGCAAACTCACTAAAGAGTTTAAGGGTTTGGCCTTCTCCAGAAGAAACTCGTGTGGTTATCGATTTAAAATCAGAAGCGGATTTCAGCTATTTCACCCTGAGTAGCCCGAGTCGCTTGGTTGTTGATTTAAAAAAGACCAACCTTGCAACTAAGTTACCGGTCGTGGTGAAAGACAGCCCCGTTCTATCTAAGATTCGTAAAAGCTCACCGCCAGACAAAAACACCTATCGCTTGGTTTTTGAGTTAAAGAAGTCGTCTAAAGCAGAGTTGTTTAAACTCAGTCCGACTCCTGGTGGTCAGTACGGACATCGCTTGGTGATCGACTTGCCTCATGGTGCGGCAAGTAAAGGCAAAGCAACATCAACGCCGAGTAAGCCAACAGTGAGTAAGAACCTCAATCAAGTTAAGCGTCAGCGTGATGTTCTGATTGTGATTGACCCAGGCCACGGTGGTGAAGATCCTGGTTCCATTGGCCCATCTCGTAAATATGAGAAGAATGCGACTCTTAGTATTTCGAAAAAGATCGCTGCGCAGTTAAATGCAGTTCCAGGAATCAAAACGCGTTTAACACGTAATGCTGATTACTTTGTAAACCTGAACAGACGTGTTGCAATTGCTCGTGAGAACGAAGCACACCTCTTGATCTCTATTCACGCCGATGCCTTTACGACGCCTCAACCAAGAGGTGGTTCGGTGTTCGTGTTGAATACTCGACGGGCAAATACTGAGATTTCCCGTTGGATTGAGAACAAAGAGAAACAGTCAGAGTTGCTGGGCGGCAGCGGTGCTGCGTTTACTGGCAATATTGCAGATAAAAACGTCAACCAAACCCTGCTTGATTTGCAGTTTAGCCACTCTCAAAAAGAGGGTTATAAACTGGCAACGACCATTCTCTCTGAAATGGGTAAGGTCGCAAAACTGCATAACAGTAAGCCGATTAACACCAGCTTGGCAGTGTTACGTTCACCACAAATTCCATCGGTACTTGTAGAAACAGGCTTTATTTCGAATCCGACCGAAGAGAAGCTTCTTTTCCAACGTTCGCATCAAGACAAACTTGCGCGAGCTGTGACCAAAGCGGTCGTTAAATATTTGAAAGCGAATCCACCTGAAGGGATTATTATTTCTAACGCGGGGGCATCTTCTAACTCTATCAGTCAGCACAAAGTACAGCGTGGTGAATCATTGTCTGTGATTGCGAAGAAGTACGGCACGTCTACACAAGCATTAGTGAAGTTGAATGGTTTGAAGTCGACGAGCTTAGCGGTAGGGCAAACTTTAAAAATCCCAAGCTCGGGTTCACAAGCGGCGACCACAACAAGCCGTAAAACGGTGACACACACGGTTAAGTCTGGAGAGTACTTAGGCAAAATCGCTAGCCGTTACAAAGTGTCGGTAGCAAGCATTAAACGTGAGAACCGCTTGAAATCAGAAACCGTGAGAGTAGGCCAAAAGTTACGTATTACGGTTGAAGTAAAAGATATACCTCTACGTAAACATAAAGTTGCAAGAGGCGATTATCTTGGCAAGATTGCTTCGAAATATGGCGTGAGCGTCAACAGTATTCGTCAAGCAAACAAACTACGTTCCGATGAGTTGGCCATTGGCCAAGTGCTGATTATTCCGCACAAATAGTTGGCTAGTGTTGAAGTAATGTTTAGAACATAGAAGTAATCTCAAACGCGAGAAGTGCTTCTATAAATGGCAGTAAGGTAGCTATACATATGACGATCAAAATACTGCCAGCTCGGTTAGCTAACCAAATCGCAGCGGGCGAAGTGGTAGAAAGACCTGCTTCTGTTGTGAAAGAGTTGGTTGAGAACAGTTTGGATTCTGGTGCGACACGTATCGATATCGATATCGAGAAAGGTGGCGCTAAGATGATCCGCGTTCGTGACAACGGCAAGGGCATTATTAAAGATGAGCTTGCCTTGGCATTAAGCCGTCATGCTACCTCTAAAATTCATACTCTTGATGACCTTGAAGCGATCGTCAGCCTAGGTTTCCGAGGTGAAGCATTGGCGAGTATTAGCTCTGTTGCGCGCCTGACTATGACTTCACGCCCAACGACTCAGGATCAAGCTTGGGCTGCACATAGTGAAGGTCGTGATATGCAGGTGAAACTGCAGCCAGCAGCGCATCCCATTGGCACCTCGGTTGAGGTATTGGATCTGTTCTTCAATACTCCGGCACGACGTAAATTCTTACGCACCGAGAAAACTGAATTCACGCATATCGATGAGCTGCTTAAACGCATTGCATTGAGCCGTTTTGATGTGACGATTAACCTTCGTCATAACGGTAAAATGATTCGTCAGTACCGCGCTGCAAAAACACAAGTTCAAGCCGAAAAGCGCATCGCAGCAGTATGTGGCAATCCTTTTGTTCGCCATATGCTTAAGATCGAACTTGAGCATCAAGGCTTAAAACTTCATGGCTGGATCACCACGCCTGAAGGAGCAAGACAACAAAGCGATCTGCAATACTGTTATGTGAATGGTCGTATGATGCGTGACAAGCTGATCAATCATGCGATTCGTCAAAGCTACGAAACTAGCTTGCGCCCCGACCAATTCGCGACGTATGTGTTGTTCATTGAGCTAGACCCACATCAGGTGGACGTTAATGTTCATCCTGCAAAACATGAAGTGCGTTTTCATCAAGCCCGCCTTGTACACGACTTTATCTATCAAGCGTTGAGTGATGGCTTAGCCCAAAGCAAACAAATTGATGCAGCACCGATCAAGCAGTCTGCGTTTCATCAGTCAGAAGTGATGCATCATCAGCAAGATAGCTCGAATTCGGGTATCGGAGAGATTGCCAGTTTCTCAGAGCCTGAAAGCATAATGCCGAGCAGTTCAGAACAACCTCAAGTATCTGATAGTGAAAGATATGCTATTGAGCAAACGCCAGCCTACCCAAGAAAAGCCGAATCTGAGCAGGTTTATGATAACCCTCAGCACAGCGTTAATGATGGTGGGCAGCGTTATAGCTCATCAGCTAACCGAGGTTCATCGTCTAGCAGAGGCTCGTCGGATCGCGAAACCAGTTTTACAGGCTCGCCTCGCCAAGAGTGGATAGAGTCTCGACCTGAACCTAAAAAAGAAAAAGAGCCGCACCAACATCATGGTGAGCCTGCTCCATCTAAGCGA
This sequence comes from Vibrio tasmaniensis, assembly GCF_024347635.1. Lineage (NCBI taxonomy): Bacteria > Pseudomonadati > Pseudomonadota > Gammaproteobacteria > Vibrionales > Vibrionaceae > Vibrio > Vibrio tasmaniensis. Next base: position 2,953,774 of record NZ_AP025510.1, on the reverse strand, counting down.
GAAGTGAAGGCCTATAAAGAGCTTCTGAAAACGCCAGATTTTGATGATCAAGTTATAGATCCATCATCTCCTCAAGAGCATGTGGCATCAGTAGAAACCAGAGACAACTTAGAAAATATAGACAACATAGCAAATAAAGAAGCTAAGCCAGCTCAACAGAATCTAGTCCATTTAAAGCCAAGAGCACCTGTGACGGACTTAGGCAAAGCAGTCTCGGTAGTGGAACGCCAATATTTGGTAATGGGAAACAAAAACGGCAGCGTATTGGTGTCTCTAGCCAAAGCGGAATTGCTACGTGTGATTGGCCAACTTGATACTCGAGAAGGGGCGTTAAAAAGCCAGCCGCTGTTGGTGCCTTTATCAATCAAATTAGGTGCTGATTTAGTCGGTGTCGCTAAGGCGCTAAGTCCAATGCTGTCTGTGCTTGGTATCGAGCTTAAAGCTAGGAATAACGAAGCGATAATGGTGATGGGAGTGCCTTCTCCTTTGAGGCAGCAAAACTTACAAATTTTGATCCCAGATCTGTTATCGTACGCGGCTTCAATAAACGCTCAGGCCTCGGAAACTCAAGGCCATAGCTTTTCTAGCGATACGTTACCATTACTGGTTAACTGGATCGGGATTCAGACAGCACAAGTAAAAAACGACTACACTTTATCTGAAGCGGTTCAACTAGTTGGGGAACTTGAGCAACTTTGGCATGGTCTACTTCCATTAGATGATCCCGAATTTGTTAATCCTATCGACTTTTCTGCAACCATCGCTGCTTTTATGGCTTAGTTTGCAGGTGAATTTTCACAGCTGAGTTTTAGATAAATTAAGCTTATTTACGGCTTCGGCTGTTTACGATTTAACTGTTGCGATGAGGCTTTTCTTAGTAGACAAGTGTATCGCGACATGAAGCCTTTTAATTAAGTGCTCTAACAGAGAAATAAATACAAAATATCATGACTGAAAAATTACCTTTAGCGTTGTTTTTAATGGGCCCAACGGCATCAGGAAAAACAGATTTAGCTATCCGCTTGCGTCAGAAATACCCGGTAGAGATCATCAGTGTCGATTCGGCGCTAATCTACAAAGACATGGATATTGGTACTGCTAAGCCGGATGCAGGAGAGCTCGCGCTCGCGCCTCATCGCTTGATTGATATTCTCGATCCAAGCGAAGCGTATTCTGCGGCTGACTTTCGTCGTGATGCGATCAGTGAAATGAATAAGATTGTAGCGGAAGGTAAAATCCCGTTACTTGTTGGTGGCACAATGCTTTACTACAAGGCATTGTTGGAAGGTTTATCGCCACTACCCGCCGCGGATCAAGAGATTCGTAAGCAGATTGAAGCGGAGTCTATTGAACAGGGTTGGCAGGCATTGCACGATCAATTAAGAGAGATAGATCCCGTATCCGCTGAAAGAATACACCCAAATGATCCACAAAGGCTTTCAAGGGCATTGGAAGTTTACCGAATTTCGGGTAAAACATTAACAGAGCTAACTCAAACGAAAGGCGATAGCCTGCCATTTCGTGTAAAACAATTTGCAATAGCTCCCAAGGAAAGGAAAGAACTCCATCGCCGCATTGAGCTGCGTTTCGAGAAGATGATAGAAGCGGGATTTGAAGATGAAATGAAAGCGTTGTACGCCAGAGAAGATCTTCACCCTGAACTGCCATCGATCCGATGCGTTGGTTATAGGCAGATGTGGGATTATTTAGATGGGAATTGCGATTTAGACGAAGCGGTTTTCCGTGGTGTCTGCGCAACCCGTCAATTGGCCAAGCGACAAATCACCTGGTTACGCAGTTGGGATGATTTAACTTGGTTGGATAGCGAAAACATTGAACAGGCGTTAGAAACTCTTTCAGATGCAATAGCATCTGATTAGTATTGCTGTGTATAATGTGATCGCTTTTGCGTGAATATACTCTGGAAAGGATCAGTTGTTGAGGCTTTTAAAAATCACAGCCTTTCAATAACAACGGAGTTTTTTTATTCGTTTAGCTCAGATGCAAAGGCCGCACCTTTTTGTGCACCACTAGCTAAATAATTACAACAAAATATAAATAAGGAAAATAAAATGGCTAAGGGGCAATCGCTACAAGACCCATTCCTAAATGCACTCCGTCGTGAGCGCATTCCAGTCTCTATCTATCTTGTTAACGGCATCAAGCTGCAAGGTCAGATCGAGTCTTTCGATCAATTCGTGATCTTATTGAAGAACACAGTAAACCAAATGGTTTACAAGCATGCGATTTCTACTGTGGTTCCTGCTCGTGCAGTGAGTCACCACAGCGGCGAGCAACAACGCGCGCCATCTGATCGTCCTGAGAAGACTGAAGATTAATCGTTCAATTGATACAGCTTGCGCTGTAATAAGGAGTTGGTTGCTTGTTTGACCGTTATGAATCCGGCGAGCGAGCCGTACTTGTTCATATCAACTTCACGCAAGAGGGAGAATGGGAAGACCTGAGCGAATGTGAAATGCTGGTCTCCTCAGCGGGGGTAGAAACGCTACAAGTGATTACTGGTAGCCGACAATCCCCACTCCCTAAATACTACGTTGGAGAAGGTAAAGCCCTAGAAATCGCACAAGCTGTTCAGCTAACCGGTGCTGAAATTGTGATTTTTAACCACTCCCTCTCTCCTGCCCAAGAGCGAAACCTCGAGCAATTGTGTAAATGTCGTGTGATTGATCGCACGGGTTTGATCTTAGATATCTTTGCACAACGTGCGCGAACTCATGAAGGTAAGCTACAAGTTGAGCTCGCTCAGCTTCGTCATATCTCTACTCGATTGATTCGTGGTTGGACTCACCTTGAAAGGCAGAAAGGTGGTATTGGTCTTCGTGGTCCAGGTGAAACTCAACTGGAAACCGATCGACGTTTGTTGCGTGACCGTATAAAGGCAATATTACGTCGTTTAGCGAAAGTCGCTAAGCAGCGTGAACAAGGACGACGTGCTCGTAATCGAGCTGAAATCCCAACAATTTCTTTGGTTGGTTATACCAACGCGGGGAAATCAACACTTTTCAATCGCATCACAAGTGCTGGTGTTTATGCGGCAGACCAACTGTTTGCAACCCTAGACCCAACACTACGTAAGATTGAATTGGCAGATGTCGGGCCTGCAATTCTCGCAGATACCGTAGGTTTTATCCGTCATCTACCACACGACTTGGTCGCTGCGTTCAAGGCTACGTTACAAGAGACGCAGGAAGCTGACATTTTGTTACATGTTGTTGATGCCAGTGATGACCGCTTTCGTGAGAACATTCAGGCTGTTCATGAAGTATTAGAAGAAATCGATGCTCATGAAGTGCCAACCCTTGTAGTCATGAACAAAATTGACTGCATGGAAGACCAAAAACCTCGAATTGAAAGAGACGAAGAGGGCGCACCACGCGCTGTTTGGGTTTCTGCAATGGAAGGAGAAGGGATTGAACTGCTGTTTGAAGCTTTAACCGAGCGTTTAGCGAGTCAGATGGTTCAATTCCGGTTGTGTATTCCACATCAGCATCAAGGTCGTATTCGTAGCTTATTCTTCGAGATGAAATGTATTCAACAGGAAGAGTATGATGAAAATGGTAACTTGTTGATAGATATCCGAATGCAACAAATAGATTGGTCTAAACTTGAAAAAAGAGAAGGGGCGCTCTTAGGTGGCTTTATCGTTACCAAAGAGACTGCTACAGTATAACGTCATATCAAATGATGGAGCTTTCTAATGGCGTGGAATGAGCCTGGAAATAACAACAACGGCGATAATAACGGCCGCGATAACGACCCTTGGGGTAAGAACAATAATCGCGGCGGCCGAGATCAAGGACCGCCAGACTTAGACGAAGTGTTTAGTAAACTAAGTCAAAAGTTAGGTGGCAAGTTTGGTAAAAAGGGTGGCAATGGTAACGGGCCATCTATTGGTGGTGGCGGTGCGATTGGCTTTGGTGTCATTGCTGTCATTGCGATTGCTATCTGGTTCTTCGCTGGTTTCTACACCGTTGGCGAAGCAGAAAGAGCAGTAGTACTTCGATTGGGTCAATTCGACCGTATCGAAGAGCCTGGTCTTAACTGGCACCCACGCTTCATCGATGAAATCAAAGATGAGCAACTAGTAAACGTTCAAGCGATTCGTTCTCTACGTGCTGCTGGCACCATGCTAACGAAAGATGAAAACGTTGTGACCGTTGAAATGGGGGTTCAATACCGTGTTTCTGACCCATACAAGTACTTGTATCGTGTAACGAATGCAGACGACAGTTTACGCCAAGCAACCGATTCTGCGCTTCGTGCAGTAATTGGTGACTCACTAATGGATAGTATCCTGACAAGTGGTCGTCAACAGATTCGTCAAAGCACTCAAGAAACGTTGAACCGTATTATTGATAGCTACGACATGGGTATTCTGATTGTTGACGTGAACTTCCAGTCAGCACGTCCACCTGAGCAAGTGAAAGATGCATTTGATGATGCTATCGCGGCTCGTGAGGATGAAGAGCGTTTCGAGCGTGAAGCTGAAGCTTACCGAAATGACATTCTTCCAAAAGCAACAGGTCGTGCTGAGCGTTTGAAGAAAGAAGCGGTGGGTTACTCAGAGCGTACAGTTAATGGTGCTCTAGGTCAGGTCGCTCAGTTCGAGAAACTTCTACCTGAATACCAAGCAGCTCCTGAAGTAACACGTAACCGTATGTACCTAGATACAATGGAAAAAGTATACTCAAGCACATCGAAAGTCCTGATTGATTCTGAATCAAGCGGTAACTTGCTATACCTACCAATTGATAAGCTAGGCGCACAAGGTGGTTCTCAGTCGGGCACTCGCCCTGCAAAAGCATCATCAACTTACGATCAAATTGAGTTAGAAACTCAAGCGGATCCAAAGTCTAGCACTCAAACTCGTTCAGACAGTTCACGCCAAGGGAGATACTAATAATGCGTAAATTAATGATCCCTGTATTAGTTGTGACGATTGCCCTTCTATTGATGTCACTATTTGTGATTCAAGAAGGCGAACGTGGCATGGTAATTCGTTTTGGTCGAGTTCTCGATGACAACGGCGTATCACGAATCTATGAACCAGGCCTGCACTTTAAACTGCCTATGTTTGATCGCGTAAAAGTACTTGATGCTCGTATTCAAACGATGGATGGTCGTTCTGACCGTTTCGTAACATCAGAGAAAAAAGACGTTCTAATTGATACCTACGCAAAATGGCGTATTGCTGATTTTGGACGTTTTTACCTGAGTACTGGCGGCGGTAATATCATGACGGCAGAAGCACTTCTTGAGCGTAAAGTGACAGATGTTCTTCGTTCTGAAATTGGTTCTCGTGAAATTAAGCAGATCGTGTCAGGCCCTCGTAATAAGGACATCCTGCCAGACTCTGCTGATAGCGAAGTCGTCACAACGGTAGCGGCTGCAGAAGCACTAGAAGTTGATGGCGAACGCGATAAGATCATGGAAAACGTTTTGTCTGGAACGGCAGAAAGTGCGATGGCTGATTTAGGTGTTGAAGTTGTTGATTTCCGAATGAAGAAGATTAACCTTCCTGACGAAATCAGTGAATCTATCTACCGCCGTATGCGTGCAGAACGTGAGTCGGTTGCTCGTAGACACCGTTCACAAGGTCGTGAGAAAGCAGAAGTTATCCGTGCTCAAGCTGAGCTAGAAGTGGCAACAGTTCTTGCTGAAGCTGACCGTACAGCTCGAATCACTCGTGGTGATGCTGATGCAGAAGCAGCGAAGATCTATTCTGATGTGTACAGTAAAGATCCTGAGTTCTATGGCTTCATGCGTTCACTGCAAGCTTATGAGACATCATTTAGCGATAAGAGCGACATTCTAGTACTGGATCCGAAGACTGACTTCTTCCAATACATGAATCAAGCAAGCGGCGCTCCAGCAAAATAAGCTGATGCGTTAATTCATTAGATTAGCGAAGTACCTAAAAATCAAAAGGCTCCCATAATGGGAGTCTTTTTGTTTTCTATTCGTTGAAGATTGCAGGTTGACCATTGAATCTTCGAGGGAGGTCGTAGTGACAGCTCCGTACTTTAGAAACCTAATGGTAGGTCATGAAAGCGATAACAGCACCAGCAACCACAAGGCAGCCGCCAATACGGCGCAGTTGAGCGTCTGGCTGTTGGCTTAATTGAGCAACCATGTTTCTCCAGCCATTGGGTGCAATCAAGGGTCCAAGCCCTTCTACGATAAGAACAAGCCCGATTGCGAGCCAGATAGAATTAGACATGGTTCTGCCTTTTGTCTTTGAAAACACAATGATATCAGTATCTTTGTACATCTGCCCTCAGTGATTGCTGGTTTATTTTTGTACAGCGTTAACGTTTATGAACAAAAAGTGACTGCAAGAAGTGTGATTCAGTGCTAGAATCCATTTTTAATTAGCAACAGAAATTGGAAAGATGGGAAATAACGTAGTCGTTCTAGGCACCCAATGGGGTGATGAAGGTAAAGGTAAAATCGTTGACCTTTTAACTGAAGATGCAAAATACGTGGTTCGCTACCAAGGCGGTCACAATGCAGGTCACACACTTGTAATTGACGGTGAAAAAACCGTTCTTCACTTAATTCCATCAGGCATCCTACGTAATAACGTTAAATGTGTTATTGGTAACGGTGTAGTATTATCGCCTGACGCACTTCTAAAAGAAATGAAGCCTCTTGAAGATCGCGGTATTCCAGTACGTGAACGTCTTTTCATCTCTGAAGCTTGTCCTCTAATTCTTCCGTACCATATTGCTATCGACAACGCGCGTGAAATCGCTCGTGGCGCTAAAGCTATCGGTACAACAGGTCGTGGTATCGGTCCTGCTTACGAAGATAAAGTTGCTCGTCGCGGTCTACGCGTTGGCGACCTTTTCGATAAAGAAGCATTCGCTGAGAAGCTAAAAGAAGTTATGGAATTCCACAACTTCCAACTAGAGCACTTCTACAAAGCTGAAACAGTAAGCTACGAAGAAGTACTTGAGCAAGCGATGAGCTACGCAGACATGTTAACTGCGATGGTTATCGACGTAACTGACGAACTAGACGCAGCACGTAAGCGCGGCGACAAGATCATGTTTGAAGGTGCTCAAGGTACGCTACTAGATATCGACCACGGTACTTACCCATACGTAACGTCTTCTAACACTACTGCTGGTGGTGTTGCTGCAGGTTCTGGTTTCGGTCCTCGTCACATCGGTTACATCCTTGGTATTACTAAGGCTTACTGTACTCGTGTTGGTTCAGGTCCATTCCCAACTGAGCTATACGATGGCCTTGATAAGCAAGACCCAGTTGGTAAGCACCTAGGCGATGTTGGTCACGAGTTTGGCGCAACGACTGGTCGTCTACGTCGTACTGGTTGGTTCGATGCTGTCGCTATGCGTCGTGCAATCCAAATCAACTCTCTATCTGGTATCTGTCTAACTAAATTAGACGTTCTAGATGGCCTAGAAGAACTAAAAATCTGTACTGGTTACAAGATGAAAGATGGTTCTATCCTAGAAGTTTCTCCAATGGCTGCTGAGTCATTCGAAGAAGCGACGCCAATCTACGAAACAATGCCTGGTTGGTCTGAAAACACATTTGGTGCTAAATCTATCGACGCGCTTCCACAAGCTGCTCTAGATTACATCAAGCGTATCGAAGACCTAACTGGCGTTCCAATTGATATCGTATCAACTGGCCCAGATCGTAACGAAACTATCATCAAGGTTCACCCATACGGCGCATAATGCCCGCTGAGTGATTACCACAGCACAAAACGTACTGTGATAATGAAATAGTTTTCTAAAAGCCGACTTTATTAAGTCGGCTTTTTAATACCTGTAATTTAGGGGCTAAGCTTTGAATGGTGATCTTTTGAACGCCATATGGCAAAATATTGCCCATTAGCGGCAAGTTTTGTCTAAAGCCGTCAAGGTTATTGCCGATACAGATATCATGGAAAGTGAAGTTCACCCTATTTTGGTGCGTGCAGAAATCGTCTGCTGCCCTCAATAGATAACTTTAACGACAGATAATAGAGTGCAGGTATGAAGCTACGAATTGTAGCAGCTTCATTGATAGTGGCGCTGAGCTCACCCTTGAGTCATGCAGATTTGGCTGATGTGGGAGAGCCCGTTCCAATATATACTGAAGCTGAACTGATTAATTTAATCGAGAATAATCAACACCTAGAGCGAGTGAAAGCTGATAAGTGCCAGTTAGTTGAAGATATCGTTGCTCGTGCAACGCGTATTAGCTTGCCTTCTTATGAGTTTTTATACGGTGATATGTTGGCTTGGGGTGTGTGTGTTCCGCAAGATGTAGAGCTTGGTCTTTACTATATGGAAAACGCGGCACATCAAGGCTTACCGGCGGCACTAGAGCAGCTAGGACGTTATTATTCTCTTGGCACTTTGGTGCAACAAGACAAAGAGCGTGCGATCCCGTATTTACGTGAAGCCGCCTCGATGGGTAACTTAAGTGCAAGCATCCACTTAGCAGAACTCTTGTTACGTGACTATGGCAGCCCGTTGGATTATGAAGATGCTTACCGTTGGTTATATAACTCGGTGACAGCGGATCAAAGGCAACATAAGCGTATTACTGTGCTTCGAAGCGGTTTAGAGCGGAGAATGCCAGACAATATTATCGCTCGAGCAAAGCGTCGAGATGTCTTCTGGTAAGATCGAATAGTGGATTAGAGTTAATGATTAACAACTGCACTCGTTAATCATCTGTCTTGATATAGAAAGATCGATATAAAAAGGCCTCATAGGTAAATACCCATGAGGCCTTTTTTGATCTGAACGGAAAGCCGTTTATTTCATTCGATGACGTTACTGAACAACTTCACCAGATTCAATTACCGTCTTACGAACGACTTTGGTGAAATCGAGTGCTTCTTGGCGAATTTGTTCTTCATCGACCGTTAGCATGTCGCGATCTTGCATTATGATCTTGCCATCAACGATGGTGTGACGAACATTACCCGAGTTAGCTGAGTAAACTAATGCTGAGTATGGGTTGTACACAGGAACCATGTTTGGCGCCTTGGTGTCGATCACTATGATGTCGGCAAGCTTGCCTGCTTCAAGAGAGCCGATCTTATCTTCCATGTGTAGCGCTTTTGCTGCGCCCATTGTCGCCATGTCGATCACTTTGATCGGCGGCATTGCAGCACGATCTTTATTAACTAGTTTGTGAACCTTAGCGACTTGGTTGAACTCATCAATGGTGCTCAATGTGTTACCAGACATTGGGCCATCAGTACCTAAACCGATACGTACATTTTCGTCATACATCTTAAGCGCAGGTGACACGCCTTTTGCTGACTTGATGTTGGCACTCATGTTGTGAGCCACGCCCATATCTGATTTTTTCACTAGCTCGATATCATGATCGTCTACTAGGATCATGTGTGCGCCAACTAAGTTTTTGTTTAGTGCACCAATGCTGTCCATGTATTGAACCGGAGATAAACCTTCAGCTCGTTTTGCAATTTTTTCTTCTTCACGATGAGATTCAGCTAAGTGAATCATTACTGGAACATCAAGTTCTAGAGAAAGCTTTGCTACTTTTTGAAGGACTTCTGTTGTGTTGGTGTAAGGGGCGTGAGGAGCAAATGCAGGCGTAATACGCGGGTGATCTTTATATTCTTCAATGAAGTTTAAAGCGTATTTAATACCTTCTTCCGCGTTTGCTGCATCAGCGACTGGGAATTTGATTACTGTTTCGCCTAATACTGCACGCATACCAATTTTATCAACAGTTTTAGCGACTTCGTCTTCAAAATAGTACATATCAGCGTAAGTGGTTACGCCACCTTTTACCATCTCAACGTTACCAAGGTTAGCGCCTATACGAACCATATCGCGAGATACTAACTTAGCTTCAAGTGGGAAGATGTAGCGGTGCAAGCGATCAGGCACATCATCGGCCAACGAACGGAAAACCGTCATCGATACGTGAGTGTGAGTATTGATGAGACCTGGCATTACGATATCGCCATCAACGTCTAGCACTTGTTTAGCTTGGTACTGCTTCTCTAGCGAAGCATCGCCAACCGCAATGATTTTGTTGTCTTTGACGACAACAGTGCCGCTCTCGTAAACCGTTTTGTCTTGGTCCATGGTTAGAACCATAGCATCGGTTATCATCAGGTCAGCTTTTTCCATTGCTGAACTCGCAAATGGAAATAGAGCTAGGCTTGCCATCGCTGAAGCCAATAGGGTGCGTTTTAGTTTCATATCAATACTCAGAACAGGTGTTGTTAAAGTGTGAGGATAATAGTGTATTTCATTCATGGCGCAAACGTTTGTTTTATCGTTTGCTTGAAATTTTGATGATAGTCCGCGTCTATGAAGTGATGTTTCACAAAGTGAAGATATGTATCAATCTTAGGTTATTTTAGGCTTTTCCAAAGCATATCTGTAGCTTACCTCTAGCATCAGATATACTAGGGGTAATATACCTTCCTTGCTTAAGCAGGCCCGCCTATGTCAAAAAACACACCAATGTCAGAAAACACGACAGCGACAACCACTGTTGATCCTTTTGCCGACCGAGAGTCGAAAAATTACGAAAACCCTGTACCAAGCCGTGAGTTCATTATTTCGTTTCTAACAGACGCGAATATTCCTATGAACCGCAATGATCTATTCGAAGCTTTGGGTTTGGCTGGAGAGGAACAATATGAAGGGCTGCGTCGTCGTTTACGTGCAATGGAACGTGATGGACAGCTTATCTTTACTCGTCGTCAGTGTTACGCATTGCCTGAGAAGATGGAATTGATTAAAGGCTTTGTGATTGGTCATAAAGACGGTCATGGTTGGGTACGCCCAGACGGCAGTGTGGGTAAAGACAATGATATCGTGCTGCCGCATCATCAGATGAAAACCATCATGCACGGTGATTACGTATTGGTTCAGCCTACTGACAACAGTAAGCGTGGCCGTCGTGAAGGCCGTTTGGTTCGTGTGCTTGAAGAGCGTAAAACGCCACTTGTTGGTCGCTTCTTCCTAGAGTACGGCCATTCTTATGTGGTTGCTGATGATTCGCGTATTAGTCACGACATCCAGATCCCGACTGAGCATAAAGGCGGTGCTCGAATGGGTAATGTGGTTGTGATTGAAATTACGGACCGTGGTGGTCGTTCTCGTAACATGATGGGTAAAGTGACCGAAGTTCTTGGTGAGAATATGGCTCCGGGTATGGAAACGCAGATCGCGATTCGTACTCACCAGATCCCACAAGAGTGGCCTGAAGCGGTAGATAAGCAAATCGTAAACCTCGGTGAGCATGTTCCTGAAGAAGCAAAAGAAGGACGTGTTGATCTACGCAAACTCCCATTGGTTACGATTGATGGCGAAGATGCGCGAGACTTCGATGATGCGGTTTACTGTGAAGCGAAGAAAGGCGGCGGCTGGCGTCTATGGGTAGCGATTGCTGACGTAAGTTACTACGTTCGCCCAGAGACAGCGCTAGACAAAGAAGCGATTAACCGTGGTAACTCGGTATACTTCCCGTCACAAGTTGTCCCAATGCTGCCAGAAGTCCTTTCTAACGGCTTATGTTCACTGAACCCTCAAGTCGACCGTTTATGTATGGTGTGTGAGATGACTATCTCAGACAAAGGTAAACTGTCGGGCTATAAACACTACGAAGCTGTCATGAATTCTCATGCTCGTCTTACTTACAACAAAGTAGGCGCGATCTTAGATGGCAATGAAGAACTTCGTGAGCGTTACGAACCAGAAGTGCCGCATCTTGAAGAGCTTCATAAGATGTACAAGGTGCTTAAGAAAACGCGTGACGAACGTGGTGCGATTGAATTTGAAACGGTAGAAACTAAGTTTATCTTCAATGCGGATCGTAAGATTGACCGTATTGAACCAGTAATCCGTAACGATGCACACAAGATCATCGAAGAGTGTATGATTCTTGCGAATATCGCATCGGCATCTTACGTAGAAAAAGCGAAAGAGCCTGCTCTATACCGTGTTCACGATACTCCGGGTGAAGAGCGCTTAATGGGCTTCAAGAGCTTCTTAAGTGAGTTAGGTTTAACGCTGGAAGGTGGTTTGTCTCCATCTCCGGTCGATTATGCACAACTGATGCAACAGATTAACGAACGTGAAGACCGTGAGTTAATCCAAACTATGTTGCTGCGCTCAATGAAGCAAGCGGTATACAACGCGGATAACGCGGGTCACTTTGGTCTAGCTCTTAAGCGCTATGCTCACTTTACCTCGCCAATTCGTCGTTACCCAGATTTACTATTGCACCGTGCAATTAAGTACCTTATTGCGAAAGAAGAAGGTCGTAACAGCGAGCGTTGGACGCCAACCGGTGGTTACCACTACACTTTCGATGATATGGACTTCTACGGCGAACAGTGTTCAATGACTGAGCGTCGTGCTGATGATGCTACGCGTGAAGTGAACGACTGGCTGAAATGTGAATACATGCAAGACCATGTTGGCGAAGTGATGGATGGCGTGATTGCCAACGTGACTGGCTTCGGTTTCTTTGTGCGTCTAACTGAACTGCACATCGATGGTCTGGTACATATTTCTGCGCTAGCGAATGACTACTACCAATTTGATGCTGTTGGTCAGCGTCTAGTGGGTGAAAGCTCAGGTAATATCTACCGCTTGGGTGATTCGGTTAAAGTGAAGGTTTCTGCGGTTAACTTAGAAACTCGTCAAATCGACTTTGATTTAGAAGACACAGATCGTCAGCCGCGTGGTAAAGGTAAAACAGCCAAGAAGCGTGCTGCTGAAGCGATGAAAAAGGCGAAAAGCAAGAAGCGTTCAGCGGTGAAGAGCAATAAGCCGGGTGTACCTGCAACGCCTTTACTTGAACCAACTAAACGACCTGATGGAAGTAGCGAAAGCTCAGCTAAGAAGAAAAAGCCAGCGAATAAAACGGGTGCTGCTAAAGCTCGTGCGAAGAAAAAGCGCGCAGCAAGCCGTAAGCCAAAGGCTGATAAGTCTTAAGCTATCGTCATTACAGTGACGAGTAGCGCTTAAACGTCTAACGAATTTAAATGCGAGAGTATCAGGCGGAAGATGCATGCTCTCGAAATAAACAATACAGAGATGGGGTCATCGGGTTTGATGACACTCACCTCTGAGCAATAAGAGTAACCAGAGACAATGAGTAACGAATTTATTTACGGTATTCACGCGGTGAAAGCCGTACTAGAAAAAGATCCAGCGCGTTTTATCGAAGCCTATGTACTGAAAGGGCGTCAAGACGATCGCCTTCTTCCGTTGCTGAATCAATTGCAGCAATTTGGCGTGTCGATTCAACAAATGGGTCGTAAGCCGCTTGATGAAAAAGCACAAGGTGCGAATCACCAAGGTCTTATTGCTAAGGTGAAGCCTGCTAAGCAGCTTAATGAAACTCACCTAGACGATATCCTAGCGCAGCACGAACAGCCTTTGCTGTTGGTTCTAGACGGCGTAACAGACCCTCACAACCTAGGTGCTTGTCTGCGTAATGCGGATGCCGCAGGTGTCGCTGCTGTTATCGTACCGAAAGACCGTTCTTCTCCGCTAACGGCAACGGTAAGTAAGGTTGCTTGTGGCGCAGCAGAAACCGTTCCGCTAGTACGTGTAACCAATCTCGCTCGTACAATGCGTGCACTGCAAGAACAGGGTGTATGGTTTGTGGGTACCGCAGGTGAAGCAACGCATGATATCTACCAAGCTAAGCTAACAGGCCCTCTTGCAGTAGTTATGGGTGCTGAAGGTGACGGTATGCGTCGTCTAACGCGTGAAACCTGTGATGATCTGATTAAGATCCCAATGGCTGGTAGCGTGTCGAGCCTGAACGTTTCAGTAGCATCGGGCATCTGTCTGTTCGAAGCGGTACGTCAGCGTTTAGCTCAGTAAACCTAGGTTCAGCAACATTTGACTCAGTCACGCTTGGTTTAGTTGTGTGTCTCTATGTTGTTTAGAGGTACTTGCTATATAAAGAGTTAAATGACTTTAAGTCTATGAATTTATTAGCGCTCACCACTTGCTGGTGGGCGTTTCTTTTTAGGCTGTTATAGCAAAACCCATCGGTTTGTCGGATGGCTAGATGGCGACAGAAAAACTGTTTCATTATTAGCCAAATACCGCTTGCCAATACCGGGTTCTTTCTATAATATTTGCCGTCCTTAAAACTCGGTCATTTTTCTTTAGTTCCTTGCTTCCCTTGGACGACCGAGCCTTTCGTGGAAGCTAATAATCCGTAAGGAGCAACCAAATGCGTCATTATGAAATCGTATTCATGGTTCACCCTGATCAAAGCGAGCAAGTTGCTGGCATGATCGAGCGTTACACTGGTTCAATCACTGAAGCTGGTGGTACTATCCACCGTCTAGAAGACTGGGGCCGCCGTCAAATGGCTTACCCAATCAACAAACTTCACAAAGCTCACTACGTTCTTATGAACGTTGAAGCTGGCCAAGAAGTGATGGACGAGCTAGAAACTGCTTTCCGTTTTAACGATGCAGTTCTACGTAACATGATCATGCGCACTAAAGGCGCTGTGACTGAGCAATCTATCATGCTTAAGCAAAAAGAAGAGCGTGCAGAGCGTGCTCCTCGTCGTGATGACCGTGAAGAACGTGCACCACGTCGTGAAGAAGAAGCTAAGCCAGAAGCTGCTGCTGAGTAATTCTTTTTTGGCCTTTTAGGTCATTAAATTTTATTCAACTCGTTTAGGTATTCCCACTACAAGCATTTGCTTAGACTTATTTATAAGTTCGTGTGAGTACCGCATTATTAAATTTAGATCAGGAGATAGCCCATGGCTCGTTTCTTCCGTCGTCGTAAATTCTGCCGTTTTACTGCAGAAGGCGTACAAGAGATTGACTACAAAGACGTAGCAACTCTAAAAAACTACATCACTGAAGCTGGTAAAATTGTACCTAGCCGTATCACTGGTACAAGTGCTAAATACCAACGTCAGCTAGCTCGCGCTATCAAGCGTTCTCGTTACCTAGCACTACTACCGTACACTGACAAGCATCAGTAATCGGTAATAGTTAATAATAGTTTAAGAGGACTAAGATAATGCAAGTTATTCTACTTGATAAGATCGGTAACCTAGGTGGCCTTGGCGACCAAGTAAACGTTAAATCTGGTTACGCTCGTAACTTCCTTATCCCACAGGGTAAAGCAGTTATGGCAACTAAAGACAACGTTGCTATGTTCGAAACTCGTCGTGCAGAACTAGAAGCTAAAGTTGCTGAGCAACTAGCTGCTTCAGAAGCTCGCGCTGAGAGCGTTAACACTCTAGAAGGCGTTACAATCGCTTCTAAAGCTGGTGACGAAGGTAAACTATTCGGTTCTATCGGTACTCGTGACATCGCTGACGCTATTACAGCGGCAGGTGTTGCAGTAGCTAAGAGCGAAGTACGCCTACCTGAAGGCGCTC
The DNA here is from genome assembly GCF_024347635.1 of Vibrio tasmaniensis. Taxonomy (NCBI): domain Bacteria; kingdom Pseudomonadati; phylum Pseudomonadota; class Gammaproteobacteria; order Vibrionales; family Vibrionaceae; genus Vibrio; species Vibrio tasmaniensis. The sequence goes on along the minus strand of NZ_AP025510.1, from coordinate 2,938,360 downwards.
TACGTAACATCGGCGAATTCGAAGTAAGCATCCAACTTCACTCTGAAGTTTTTGCTACTGCGAAAATCGCTATCGTTGCAGCTGAGTAATTTCAGTACCAAGACGAATTCTTTCTTTTGAAAGTTTTAAACACCAGCTTCGGCTGGTGTTTTTTTATGTCTGCAATATGAGTTTTAAGCTTTTTGGAACAGGGACTATTGCAGGAATAGAAAGGACTAGAGAGGAGGTAGGTTTACATAGTAAGAACGAGGGGGTTCTTTATCGATACACCGTTATACCCGCTCTCAAATTTAGAATTGAAAAAGTAGATTTACAGACAGTACGGAATCTTCTTTGTTCAACCCTTCAGGTACCTTGTCGTGGTACTGTCGAGAGTGAGCAATTTTTAGTGCGATATTGTCGGTAATATCGTTGATCGCTTCTAGTTCAGTATCAAATTTTAGGTTGCTGTGACCAGACACCAACGTCACATCGGCTTTGAGCTTCAAATTTTTCAATACCTGCCATGATGTATTTACATTGCCACGGAAAATCGCTTCTTCAACGATCTCTGGGAAGATGATGTCATCGTCGTCTAATTCATCGAGATTAGGCTCTTGGTAACGAAAACCCGGCCCAACTTCGACTTCCAACACAAACTCTTCTGTATTCGAAAACTGATAACCTAGACCGCTAGAAACGGTGTAGTCCTTAAAATAAGCACTGTATCGTGAATCGACACCTTTAAAGCTGCCATAGAGATAGGTTTTCGGACTTAACTTGTAGTCACTCTGAGCAGAATACGTCGATTGCCTTTTATCTTCTTCGCCATCTTTGTAGAGATTGTAATATTTCCATTCGCCACTGGTTCTATGACGACCAGCCGTGTACTCACCGTTCAGGCGTGCATTTAGCGAGCGCGAATCAGAATTACCAGTATGCGACTGATATCCAAATTCGACTTCCGTATTCAGTGGGTTCAGCAGGTCTGAATCACTCGGTGCGATATCCAACTCTTTTTCTTCAAGTGTCGGTGCAACGACGATCGGTTCAGCAGCAGGTTCTGCTACCACTATCGAGTCGAGAATTGCATCAACAGAGGCTTTAGCATCATCCGCTAAGGCCAACGGAGTGCTCAGGAGGCCGATGCTTAGAAGACTAGAGCTTAGAACACCAGGACTCAGAGCCAATAATTTGGACACGCATACCTCAGTTATACAGTGAATGAATGGAAGGATCGTAATGCTACCTTTGGTTAATTCCGTCAGCAATAGGTAAATTCTTGCTGAAGAATAAAACAAACTCATAGGATCGGATTACAAACGGATGTTCTTGGGTATAATGAACGATCATTATTAGTTATTGAGTGTAGTCATAGTGGATACCAAAAGTCAGAAATCAGCCAACGATCAGGTGGACGCCATCAAGGTCCCGCCACATTCATTAGAAGCTGAGCAATCTGTTATTGGCGGTTTGTTATTGGATAACGAACGCTGGGATACGGTGGCCGAAAAGGTTGTGGCCAAAGACTTTTATAGCCGTCCTCACCGTCTGATCTTTGAAGCGGTAAAGGATATCCTTGAAGAAAGCTCTCCTCTGGATCTTATTACACTCTCTGAACATTTAGAGCTGCGTGAGCAACTTGAAGAAGTGGGTGGCTTTGCTTACCTTGCTGACCTAGCGAAAAACACCCCAAGTGCGGCAAACATCAATGCTTATGCTGATATCGTGGCACAACGTGCATTGGTGCGTAGCCTGATTGGTGTGGCAAATGAAATTGCTGATTCTGGTTACGACCCTCAAGGTCGTACATCGGAAGAACTTGTTGATCTTGCTGAGAGTAAAGTCTTCGCGATTGCCGAAGGCCGAGCAAGTGAAAATGAAGGCCCACAAAATGTTGATAGCATTCTAGAGAAGACGCTAGAACGTATCGAAATCTTATATAAATCGCCACAAGATGGTGTGACAGGTGTCGATACGGGTTTCAACGACCTCAATAAGAAAACGGCAGGCCTTCAGGGTTCTGACTTAATCATTGTTGCCGCGCGTCCATCGATGGGTAAAACCACGTTTGCGATGAACCTATGTGAAAACGCAGCGATGAAGCAAGACAAGCCAGTGTTAATCTTCTCGCTAGAGATGCCAGCTGAACAGCTGATGATGCGTATGCTTGCATCACTTTCTCGCGTAGACCAAACCAAGATACGTACCGGTCAGTTAGACGATGAAGATTGGGCTCGTATCTCGTCGAGTATGGGTATTCTGATGGATAAGAAGAATATGTATATCGATGATAGCTCGGGTCTAACGCCAACAGAAGTACGTTCTCGAGCTCGACGAATTGCTCGTGAGCATGATGGCATCTCTATGATCATGATAGATTACCTTCAATTAATGCGTGTACCTTCGTTATCTGATAACCGTACTCTAGAGATCGCCGAGATTTCTCGCTCATTGAAAGCACTAGCAAAAGAGCTCAACGTACCAGTTGTGGCACTTTCTCAGCTTAACCGTTCCCTAGAGCAGCGTGCTGATAAGCGCCCAGTAAACTCGGATTTGCGTGAATCAGGTTCGATCGAGCAAGATGCCGACTTAATCATGTTTATCTATCGTGATGAGGTTTATAACCCAGATAGTTCATTGAAAGGCATCGCTGAGATCATCCTTGGTAAGCAACGTAACGGCCCGATCGGTTCGGTTCGTCTTACATTCCAAGGTCAACATTCCCGATTTGATAACTATGCAGGTCCTGCATTTGATGATGAGTAATCACTAATGACTTACATGAAAGCAGCGACGGCGAGTATTGACTTAAACGCGCTTGAACACAACCTGAACCAGATAAAGTCGAAGGCTCCTCATTGCAAGGTAATGTCTGTTGTGAAAGCCAATGGCTACGGACACGGCTTACTGCATATAGCCAAGCATTCAAAAAGCTCTGATGCTTTTGGTGTGGCGCGTATTGAAGAAGCATTACAGCTTCGTGCTGGTGGCATTGTTAAACCTATTTTGTTGCTAGAAGGGTTTTACTCTTCGGGCGATTTGCCAATCTTGGTGACCAATAACATCCAAACTGTGGTGCACTGTGAAGAGCAATTAAGTGCGCTAGAGAATGCGGAATTAGAAACACCTGTCGTGGTTTGGCTAAAAGTCGACAGTGGTATGCATCGCCTAGGTGCTCGTCCTGAGCAATACCAAAACTTTGTTGAGCGCTTACATCAATGTGCGAATGTTGCTAAACCTCTGCGCTACATGAGCCACTTCGGTTGTGCTGATGAACTTGATAGAGCAACCACCGTTGAACAGACCGAGCTTTTCTTATCGCTCACCGACGGTTGTGAAGGTGAGCGTTCACTTGCTGCTTCTGCGGGTCTATTAGCTTGGCCAGACAGCCATCTTGATTGGGTTCGCCCGGGAATTATCTCTTACGGTGTTTCTCCTTTTGCTGATAAATCAGCGCAAGATCTTGGCTTTTATCCTGTAATGACTTTGACCTCTCACCTGATAGCCGTTCGTGATGTTAAAGCGGGTGAAAGTGTGGGTTATGGCGGTAACTGGACCAGTGAGCGAGATACCAAGGTTGGTGTGATCGCGATAGGTTATGGTGATGGTTATCCTCGCACTGCTCCTAACGGCACTCCAGTATTCGTTAACGGCCGAAAAGTACCGATCGCAGGACGTGTATCAATGGACATGCTAACGGTTGACCTTGGCCCTGATGCGGCAGATAAAGTCGGTGATGAAGCAACATTATGGGGTAAAGATTTACCTTCAGAAGAAGTCGCAGAACATATTGGCACTATCGCTTACGAGCTGGTCACTAAGCTGACTTCGCGTGTTGCGATGGAGTACGTGAAGTAGCTAATGTGAAGTAACTATGGATCCTATAAGTAAATGATGTTCATACGAACGACTCGACACTGGTTAATGTCTGCAATGGCATTACTCGGTGTCAGCTTGTCTTCTCCCGCAGTGAGTGAAGAAAAAGATTCAGCCTTTGTTCCTTTCTATTTTAGTACTGAAACCATGGGTAATACCTTCGGGGTTGCTGGTGTCGCAAAGGGTGTTTGGCAGCCTCAAGCAGCTCTGTTTGGCATGGCGCTTTATTCAGATAAAGACAGCTACGTCGGTTTCTTATCAGCCTTTAACTTCGCACTGTCTGAGAACGTATTGTTCAGTACTCAGATGTACCAAGCTCGCTTTAACGAAAACCCGTATTACATTGGCTCTCAAGGCGATAACGATTCATCCATTGATGATAAAACCATTGCCGACGGCTTAGAAGAAAACTATCAGGTTGAGTTTAAGTATCTGCTGCCTTGGGGCAATGTTGCAGAGCATGGCTTGTTAGGGGCTTTCCAACCCATCAAAGATGTGAGCTTTGCTTCCCCATTAGAGTCTGGTGTCAGTTCGATTGTCTTTACGCCTTTCTATACGGCTCGTGAGCTAGAAGGCTTAAACAATAGTGAACAAGCGACAGGTTTTAGTTTGGCGTTTGATTGGGACAACCGTGATAGCACACGCAACCCAACCAAGGGGTCTCATACCAATCTTGAGTTTACTACCGGCGCTGAAAGTTGGTCTAACGATGACTTATGGCTGAAGTGGACATTCCAAAACAGTCAGTATTTTGCATTGGGTCCTTTGGGGAACTTGTTCGATCAACAAGTCGTGGCATTTGATGTCTATACCGCTGACACACCTACGTGGGGCAACTGTTCAGGGCAAGATTGTGCTCGTCCACCGGAAACAGAGCAAGCTCGACTCGGTGGCTTATATCGCTTAAGAGGTTATACCGGAGGCCGTTACCACGGTCGTTCTGCTATTCACTACTCTGCGGAATATCGAGTGCTTCCTGATTGGCAACCGCTGGGCGATATCCCACTGATTAACTACTACGATTTGCCTTGGTGGCAGTGGGTGGCGTTTGCTGAAGTCGGGCGTGTTGCTGATGAGTACGATATCAAAACACTGCACACAGACATGAAATGGAGCCTAGGCGGCGCAGTTCGTTTCCAGGTTGAAGGCATTGTTGTACGTGCTGAATTAGCGCGAGGCGGTGATGAAGGGACCTTTAGGGTTATGATAAACCAGCCTTTCTAATTCTGGTTTTACCAACTCGACTCTCTTATATTTTTAAAGGGTGACACATAACTGTGTCACCCTTTTTTGTTTTCTACCATTATGTTCGTTAAGCGGTATTTCATTGTTGATGACGTAACGTTACTCACCTTGAATGGTCGCAATAACGGTACGGCTTCCACCACAATCCCGGTGTTCACCTAAGTAAATGCCCTGCCATGTCCCTAATGCTAGACGACCATTGGCAATCGGAATTGTCACACTGGTGCCAAGTGTCGATGCTTTAATGTGAGCGGGCATATCATCATCACCTTCGTAGGTGTGCTTGTAGTAGGGGGCTCGTTCGGGCACAAACTTATTAAAGTGTGATTCCATATCGGTGCGGACGGTCGGGTCTGCGTTCTCATTTAGCGTAAGGCTAGCAGAAGTATGCTGAATGAATAGATGTAATAAACCAACAGACAGTGAATGGATATCGGGTATCTGTTGTTCAATTTCATCAGTGATGAGATGAAATCCACGTTTTTGTGCGTGTAGGTGTATCGTCTTCTGAATCCACATACGCCATCCTCTATAATGTATTTGGAAAAAAAGTGGTTTAACGCTATCTTTTGAACTTGAATTTATCAGGTTTCGCTCACATTTAATGATGTGAGCGCTAGAGTCAGTACCGATTCTGCTATCAGGAAATCTAATTCTGATTTATCTCAAGGTACCGCTCTTCATATGCGGCATAATACGTCGTGAAAAAAAATTACAAAGAATCTTTCAGTGGTGATGCGATTTGGTCATCATAGAAAAATATAAACTTTCGCCTAATCGGGGGTTCTATTCATCACTTTGGTGACGTCTAGAATAAAACCTACAGTAACATCGGGATAGATACCATGTTGAAAAATATCAACCCAACGCAAACACAAGCGTGGAAAGCTCTAACTGCACATTTTGAGTCTGCTCAAGATATGGATATGAAAGAGCTATTTGCTCAAGATGCAAAGCGTTTCGAGAGCTTTTCTACTCGTTTCGGTTCAGACATCTTAGTGGATTACTCTAAGAACCTTATCGACGCTGAAACGATGCAGCACCTATTTGCTCTTGCGAACGAGACTGAAGTTAAGTCTGCAATCGAAGCAATGTTCGGCGGTGATGCAATCAACAAGACTGAAGGTCGTTCAGTTCTTCACACTGCGTTACGTAACCGTAGCGACAAGCCAGTAATGGTTGATGGCAAAGACGTAATGCCAGCAGTGAATGCAGTACTAGCAAAAATGGAACTGTTCACACACCGTATCGTTTCTGGTGAGTGGAAAGGTTACACAGGTAAAGAGATCACTGATGTAGTCAACATCGGTATCGGCGGTTCAGACCTTGGTCCATACATGGTAACTGAAGCACTTACGCCATACAAAACTCGCCTAAACATGCACTTTGTTTCTAACGTAGACGGCACTCACATCGTTGAGACACTAAAGCCTCTTAACCCAGAAACAACACTGTTCCTAGTGGCATCTAAGACATTTACCACTCAAGAAACAATGACGAACGCACACTCTGCGCGTGATTGGTTCTTGGCTGAAGCAGGCGACTCAGCACACGTTGCTAAGCACTTCGCAGCACTATCAACAAACGCGGCTTCAGTTGCTGAGTTTGGTATTGATACTGACAACATGTTCGAATTCTGGGATTGGGTAGGCGGTCGTTACTCACTATGGTCAGCGATCGGTCTTTCTATCTCACTATCTATTGGCTTCGATAACTTCGCTGAGCTACTCGATGGCGCACACGAGATGGATAACCACTTTGCTTCAACGGAATTTGAAAGCAACATTCCAGTGATCCTTGCGTTAATTGGTGTTTGGTACAACAACTTCCACGGCGCTGAGTCAGAAGCAATCCTACCTTACGATCAATACATGCACCGTTTTGCTGCTTACTTCCAGCAAGGTAACATGGAATCTAACGGTAAATTCGTTGACCGTGAAGGTAACCCAGTAGAATACCAAACAGGCCCTATCATCTGGGGTGAACCTGGTACAAACGGTCAGCACGCGTTCTACCAACTGATTCACCAAGGCACTAAGCTGATCCCATCAGACTTCATTGCTCCGGCTATCAGCCACAACCCAGCATCTGATCACCACCAGAAGCTAATGTCTAACTTCTTTGCTCAAACTGAAGCGCTAGCTTTCGGTAAGACAAAAGAGACAGTAGAAGCTGAATTCCTAGCGGCTGGCAAAACAGCTGAAGAAGTTGCTGAGCTAGTACCTTTCAAAGTATTTGAAGGTAACCGCCCAACGAACTCTATTCTTGTTAAGCAAATTAACCCTCGCTCTTTAGGTAACCTAATCGCGATGTACGAGCACAAGATCTTCGTTCAAGGCGTTATCTGGAACATCTTCAGCTTCGACCAATGGGGCGTAGAACTTGGTAAGCAACTAGCAAACCAAATTCTTCCAGAGCTTGCAGACGATGCACAAGTAACGTCTCACGACAGCTCTACTAACGGTCTAATCAACGCATTTAAAGCGCTGAAAGCTTAAGACTGTTTAAGTCACACCAAGTCATAACTGTAAACGCCAACCTTTCGGTTGGCGTTTTTTATGTCCGTTGATTTTACGGCAATAAAAAAGGCTGACGTATGTACGTCAGCCTTTCGTTTTTTATTTACTCGATTGTCTCTATTCGAAACAGATCTCGATGAAAGCATTACCCCACTGAGATGAGAAAGGCATGATGATGATAGCGCCTTCACACTTGTGACGAATAGTATGGCCTTTACCTGAAACCACGATTGGCGTTGCCATATCGAAGTCAAAGCCGCTTTCTGCAAGAATACGCTTTGCGCCACCGGTTACCATGTTAGTGATTTCACCCACCATGTCGGTCACTTCTTCGTTCAAACCGTTTGGTCGTTCACCTAGCATGTTTTCCATGATTTCTAGAGCAAGCCCTTCATCAAAGGTGATCGACATTGAGCCACGAGACTGTGTACCAACCATACCAATTAGGCCGGACACATCACCACGAGCGATTTCATCTTTCTTCACTCTTGGTTTCTGAGGCTTTAATTCTAGAGATGCCATCGTTTTTAGTACGTTCATCAAAGAAGCTAAAAACGGGTTTACAAATTCAGCGCGCATAATGTTCTTCTATAATCTTATTCTTTCATTTCGGAGGAGCAAGTTTGGCAAATGCCATGTGATTCAATGACATGGTTGGTCAACTTGAATCCATGCTGCTCGGCGTTACTCGCGAGTAGGGCGACAAGCGCATCGTCTTGTAATTCTATCACAGTGCCACATTTATCGCAGATCAGTAATTGGGAAAAATGCGTGTTGGCATTGCAAGAGCAGCAGCATATAAAGCTATTCGTTGACTCAACTCGGTGAATGAACCCTTGCTCTAACAAAAAATCCAAAGCGCGATAAACTGTAGGAGGCTTGGCTTGCGGTTCACTGACTTTCAATTGCTCTAATAATTCATAAGCACTGGAGGCTTTTTTATTAGATAGGATAAGCTCAAACACTCGCTTTCTTTGGGGTGTTAGCCTAACACCTCGCGATACGCATATCCCTTCAACTTGCTCTATTAATGTGTGGTCCAAATTTTTCACCGTTCAATCAAACATCCCCATTCAGCTCCTATTGCTAGGTAACCTTGTTTGAGGAGACATTGATTTTATTAAAGTCAGGTACAGAGCGTATTGTGACCTACGACTTTGAATAAGACAAGGTAACTCAAAACGACAGTGTGACTCAAGGCATAACTGATTAATCACGCTGAATTAGAGATCTGGTGAATGAGTTTTAAAATACAGTATGCAATAGTGCGCTTAATGGTCAAGGGTTGTCAATCGAGATTGGTCTGTCATCGACTAAAAATGGTTTAGTGTTATTTGGCGCTGGAGCGGCTTTGGTATCTGGTCACCCTGAACTTATCACAGCTAGCGTATCGGCAGATGGTGTTCAATTCGGTGGCATTATTGGCGCAAGTGCTCCAATAGTATTTGGCCTATGGGAAACCCTACGCAATGAGTTCAAGTAATGGCAGAGTATCAAACACTAATTATCACAGTGGTCAGTGCCTTATCTAGTGGGGTTGGTATGGGGATCACATTCAAAACTGATGTTAAGTGGTTGCGCTTGATGATGGAGAAAATGGACGAGCGAATTACAAGGCTTGAAAATTGTAATGGGTAAAAGAGACAGCCTTGCGACTGTCTCTTTAAGTTATTCTTTAATCAAGTCTGCGACTGTATTGACAAAGTAAATCAGACCTTTGACAAAAAAATTAGGTCTTAATTTGAAAATAGTAAAGCCAGTGTTGAAGACCTTACGTAGCAAAGCTTGGACGCTTTTGGGCAACATAATCACACCTATATGGTTGTGTTAATTTGATTGCCAAGCCTGTATCCACGTTCTATAGTCTCGTTGTCAGATATTGAGACTTAGATATCTAGTAGTCACTTTTTGAGTAATTGGCGTTACTCTAGACTTGGCTTCGAATTCGAACCCTGCCTTTTGGTGGGGTTCTTCGTTTCTGGTTAAAATAAATCAGATTCCCTGTACAACTCTCCTCTCTAAACGGTGAATAAAAAACACAATATCCTGTGTTTTTTCTTTCAAGGTTTACAAGATAGAGCTGCAAGCCACTATTTTCAAGGTAAAGAAATGGGGTGGTCTGTGGATAAGTGTTTGATTGAAAAAAAACTGTAAGTGACTACTTACTGACGGTGATACGAGCGGCTTGATTGTATAAAAACTGTGTTTTAATGATGCTTTACTTTTGCGCATCCATAAAAAAAAATCCCTTGATCTTTGTTCAAAACCCATAACCTTATTATTTAGCTGGTATTGCATTTAAGTTGTTAAGTTTTATTGATTTTTTATGGTTAACTAGCGTGAAAGTGTATTGTTGTGCGACAGGGCCTAAAAACTTATCGCCCGTAAATGTTGAAATTAGCCTTCCAGATCCCACCATAACTACAACAAAACTTGTATATCTAATAATGTCCTAATGCATATAAAGAAAATATATTTAAGGTTGTGCTTTTTCATGTAAATAATGCGGAAATAGTTGAGCATAAACCTGCCATAAAATATTCAAATTACGATGGCCAGTCACTTGGGCTACTTCTTCAATGGAGTAGCCCTTTTCAAACAACTGACTTGCTCCCTCTCTTCGTAGGTCGTGGTACCTCAAATCCTCAATACCCAACTCGTTTCTCACTCGCTGAAAGCCTGCACTAACACTGTGCGAGTTGTACGGGGAAATAAGTTGGTCTTTGTTCCTGAATGTTTTCGATTCCCTGTGTATAATCGCCCAATTATTTTTGACTACAATGTCCACTGTGAAGCGTGATTCACCGCTTTTGAGTGTTCTTTTTAATGCTAGATGCCTTCGTTTCACTCCACCAATACGTACTATAGGCGTAGTGAGTGGGTGAGCTTACGGCTGAACTAGCGAGTTTCTGTATATAAATGCAGTGTATAGATTTTGAGTAACGCTTTATGAAACCTGACAATACCAGTAAATACGCGGCTAACCGCTTATCCGTTGCACCCATGTTGGATTGGACTGACCGCCACTGTCGTTACTTTCACCGTTTGCTATCTCAGCAGACGCTTCTGTACACGGAAATGGTCACAACTGGTGCGATCTTACATGGTAAGGGCGACTTTCTAGAGTATAACGAGCAAGAACACCCATTAGCACTTCAACTTGGTGGTTCAAACCCGGTTGATTTGGCGGCTTGTGCCAAGCTTGCTGGTGAGCGTGGCTATGATGAAGTGAACCTCAATGTAGGTTGCCCTTCAGACCGAGTTCAGAATGGGCGCTTTGGTGCTTGCCTAATGGCTGAGCCTGAGCTGGTGGCAGATTGTGTTTCTGCGATGAAAGGAGTCACAGATATTCCAATTACGGTAAAAACGCGTATTGGTATCGACGACCAAGACTCTTACGAGTTTCTGACTAAATTTATTTCAACGGTGTCTGAAAAAGGCGGTTGTGAGCAATTTACTATTCATGCGCGTAAAGCGTGGTTGAGTGGCCTTAGCCCGAAAGAGAACCGTGAGATCCCACCGCTAGATTACGATCGTGCGTACCAAATCAAGAAAGACTTCTCTGATCTAGTGATTGCGGTAAATGGTGGCATTACTACATTAGAACAGACTAAAGAGCACTTGCAGCACCTTGATGGTGTGATGATCGGTCGTGAGGCATACCATAGCCCGTTTATCTTGGCTGAAGTTGATCAGCAGATCTTCGGTTTAGACACGCCAATCAAGAAGCGTTCACAAGTGGTTGAAGAGATGTACCCGTACATTGAGCGTCAGCTTTCGAATGGAGCAAGCCTTGGTCATATCTCTCGTCACATGCTGGGTTTGTTCCAAAGTATGCCGGGTGCAAGACAATGGCGTCGTTACATCAGTGAGAATGCACATAAGAAAGGCGCGGGCATTGAGGTGATTCAGACGGCATTGGCTAAGATCCCTAAAGAGCTAAATGTATAAACACCCTCAAGGTTAAAGCAAAAGCCAAAAGCTAAGAATTAAAAGTTAGAAGCTTAAGGTTTAAAGAACAAGGCTAAATTCGCCATTAGAGGCTAAATTTACCATTGTGAGTTTCCGAAAAGCCACGCATGAAGATGTGTGGCTTTTTATTTGCCTGATAAGTAAGGAGTTTATGGTTGTAGCTAACTTGGTATGGAAGCTGCAATGTTAGAAAGTAGGAAAGATAGGTCATGAACTCATTAGGGAGACCATTATGTTTGAATTAATCTTTGTTCTTATTTTCGTCGCAACTTTACTCGTTACTGGTATTACGTTTATGACGGTACTAGCGGCAACCGGAATCGCGTTAGCGGTCATGCTGGTCTTAGGTATGATGGGCGTTGTGTTTAAACTGCTGCCTTGGCTGATCGTGATTGCAGTGGGTGTGTGGTTTTTCAAAAACTATGTACACAGCTCTAACCAAAGACGTTATTAAGGTCATCGTGTCGTCAAATCTTTACTCGTCAGCGGTTTATCGTTTTAGAATTTAAGATGTGTGGTAGAATTTTCCCCAATAATCTATGAATGTGCATACAATTAGCACAACGATATGGAATTGGAGCTATCTCAAATGAATAAAATGCCATTAATTGCTTTAGTGGGAATGCTTTCTTTAAGCTCGGCAGTGTCCGCTGAAGAAGAGTTTTCTTACACGACTAAGATCGGTGCTGATATGTGGTGGGGAAGTACAAAGCTGAATGAAGCTAGGTCGAGTGACTCAAACTCACCTTCGTTGTATTTCGCATTTGAGCATAATGCCCCTAAGCTGCCAAATGCGAGTTTCCGCTACTCTACTGTTGATACAACATTGTTAGCGTTTGATAAGTATGACTACACGTTCTACTACACAATGTTGGATCACAAGTTGATGAACTTCGATGCGGGTGTGACATTTACTCAGTATGCAAACTCACATTACAAAGATCCGTACAGTTCGAAAACGACAAGTTTTGATGAGTTTACCTGGAGCTTCTACGGTAACGCAGAAATCAATGTCCCTAATACGCAGCTTGATATCATTGGTACGATGGAATTTGGTGATAGCAACGGTATTAAGAGTACCGATTTGATGGCGGGTGTTCAGTACCGTATTCCAGTGGCTGATACTGAAATAGCACTCCGTGGTGGCTATCGTGTGATCGACCTTGATTCGGACAAATTCTTCTCTTCAGAGCTGAATAAACCTCTTGAGACGGACAAAGAACCTGATCCGTTAGATGACCCAAAGCCAGCGCCACCTAAAGCGTTTGTTATGGTTGATGGCTGGTTTGCTGGTGTAGAAGTACGCTTTTAGGCAATTAAAGCGAATCTAGAACGAAATTTAAGAACGTCACTTTATTAAGTGGCGTTTTTTTATATCTATTGGTTATACCTTTCTGGAATTAGTTAGCACACTCATCACTTTCGACCATCCTTAATACAGAGGCCTAATTAGCGTCTATTATTATAAGGTCTATGTTGTGAGGTCAAAGCAAGGGATGGAATATGACACTCAATGAATTACGAAATTTATATCGAGAAAATCTGTTGGTTGAAGCGATCATAGAGCCCTCAATTCAAGAGGGGTCTTGGGTTGTGGAGTTTCGCCATATGGGAGGCGGCTTTGTTTTGCTTACTGATGTTCATGGTGAAGAGTGTCATTACGCGGATTTAGACCTCGCATCTAAGTCGGCAATGGCGGTTGGCTTTCAACAAGTTCGTATTGAAAACCAGTAACTCAATTGACATTTCAATCGGTTTTTACTTCCAAAAAGTTATAAAACATACTTTTCTATTCTTTCTTGTTATTAAAAGGAGTGGTTAATCTATCGTCACGCAATGATTAGGGATGTCGTGACCATGTCTTTAAATAAGAAAGAGTCTTCACAAAATAATAATGCACAGTCTGGGGCTAATGAGTTACCTGGGCTAGCAGCACCACTTAATGACCAACAATTGGGTCATCTTCAGCAAACTGTTTCTGAATTATCTTCTCAACAACTGGCATGGGTCAGTGGTTACCTTTGGGGTGTGAGCCAAACTCAGCCTGTGGGTGCCGCCGCGCCAATCGCTCAAGCAGCCGCTGCAGTAGCGGCAAAGCCTGCGGGTAAGCTCAGCATTATCTTCGCTTCCCAAACTGGTAATGCGAAAGGTGTCGCTGAATCGCTTGAAGCAGAAGCGAAAGCCTTAGGGATTGCTGTCGAGCTTTTTGATGCAAGTGATTATAAAGGTAAGAACTTAGCCAAAGAGACACACGTCATTTTTGTGGCTTCAACCAATGGTGAGGGCGAAGCCCCTGATAACGCTATTGAGTTGCATGAATTCCTTCAATCGAAGAAAGCGCCAAAATTATCAAACCTACAATACGGTGTGATCGGTTTAGGTGACTCAAGCTATGAGTTCTTCTGCCAAACGGCTAAAGACTTCGATAACTACCTCGCTAAGCTTGGTGCTAAATCGTTTGTCGACCGTCTTGATTGTGATGTTGATTACGAAGAGTCAGCAACGGAATGGCGCGCTAAAGCATTAGAGCAAGTAAAAGAGACGCTATCGACAGGCACTGAAGCCGATGTGGTTCAATTACCAGTAGGCCAAGCGGCTGCCGGTCATTCGCAATACACCAAACAAAATCCATACACAGCGACTCTATTAACGAGCCAAAAGATCACCGGTCGTGATTCGGGCAAAGATGTTCGTCATATCGAGATTGATCTTGATGAGTCGGGTATTACTTACCAACCGGGTGATGCGCTAGGCGTATGGTTTGAAAACAGTTCAGAACTCGCTAATCAGATCCTTTCTAAGGTTGGGCTGTCTGGTATCGAAAGTGTCGATGTCGATGGTGACAACTTGTCTTTGCATAGCGCACTCGTCAGTAAATTCGAGATTACATCTTCAAACCCTCAGCTTGTGACTAAGTTTGCTGAGCTTTCGGGCAGCAAGAAGTTAATTAAGCTGGTGGAAGATAAAGACAAGCTTCGTGAATATGCGGGTAATACTCAAGTTGTCGATGTTTTAGCTGAGAAGAAAACCAAGCTATCGGCTGATGAATTGATTGGCCTACTACGTAAGTTAACGCCACGTCTCTACTCTATTGCGTCAAGCCAAGCTGAAGTGGATGAAGAAGTTCACTTGACGGTTGGTCTGGTTGAATACCAAAAGGGCGATGAATCTCGTCTGGGTGGCGCTTCAAGTTTCTTAGCTCAACGCCTTGAAGAAGGTGGTGAAGTTAAGGTGTTTGTAGAGAACAACAATAACTTCAAACTGCCGCAAGACGACAACACACCAATTATCATGGTCGGCCCGGGTACAGGTATCGCACCTTTCCGTAGTTTTGTTCAAGAGCGTGAAAACAATGACGCTGAAGGTAAAAGCTGGTTGTTCTTTGGTGACCGTACCTTTACTCAAGATTTCTTATATCAAGTTGAATGGCAGAGGTATCTTAAATCTGGTGCATTAACCAAGCTTGATGTTGCGTTTAGTCGTGATCAAAAAGAAAAGGTTTATGTTCAAGACCGATTAATTGAGCAGGCAGAGCAGGTTTGGCAATGGCTTCAAGAGGGCGCGTACCTCTATGTATGTGGCGATGCAACTCGAATGGCAAAAGATGTTCATGAAGCGTTAGTTACGATAGCGGAAAAACATGGCAATCAGAGCCGCGAGCAAGCTGAACAATATATTAATGATTTACGTAAAGCGAAACGTTACCAAAGGGATGTGTACTAATGAGCAAGCAAGTAATAGAGCAAGAAGTGCTAGGTCAAGTACTGGGACCTTTGGCTGACAATGAACGTCTGAAGCGTGAAAGTAAAAATCTTCGCGGTACGATTGAACAAGATCTTCAAGATAGAATTACGGGTGGCTTTACTGCTGATAACTTTCAGTTGATCCGCTTCCACGGTATGTACCAACAAGACGACCGTGATATTCGTAATGAACGTACCAAGCAAAAGCTAGAACCTTTACATAACGTAATGCTTCGTGCGCGTATGCCAGGCGGCATCATCACTCCTAAGCAGTGGCTCGCGATTGATAAATTCGCAGATGAAAGCACCTCTTATGGTTCTATCCGTCTTACAACTCGTCAAACCTTCCAGTTCCATGGTGTATTGAAGCCGAACATTAAGTTAATGCACCAAACGCTAAACAGTATTGGTATTGATTCGATCGCAACTGCGGGTGACGTAAACCGAAATGTTTTGTGTACCACAAACCCGGTTGAGTCCGAGCTCCATCAAGAAGCCTACGAGTGGGCGAAAAAGATCAGTGAACATCTATTACCTAAGACTCGTGCTTATGCTGAGATCTGGTTAGATGGTGAAAAGCTAGCAACAACGGATGAAGAACCTATCCTCGGTAGTAACTACTTACCACGTAAGTTCAAGACGACGGTTGTAATTCCTCCACAGAATGACGTAGATGTTCATGCTAACGATCTTAACTTCATCGCGATTGCTAAAGATGGAAAGCTGGTGGGCTTTAACGTATTAGTGGGCGGTGGTCTTGCTATGACGCACGGC
The DNA here is from genome assembly GCF_024347635.1 of Vibrio tasmaniensis. Lineage (NCBI taxonomy): Bacteria > Pseudomonadati > Pseudomonadota > Gammaproteobacteria > Vibrionales > Vibrionaceae > Vibrio > Vibrio tasmaniensis. The sequence goes on along the minus strand of NZ_AP025510.1, from coordinate 2,922,249 downwards.
GATACTTCTACTTATGCACGTAAAGCTGACGATTTCGGTTTTGTGCCATTAGATAAAACGTTAGATGTAGCAGCTGCGGTGGTAACGACTCAGCGTGACTGGGGTAACCGTTCGAACCGTAAGAATGCCAAAACCAAATACACACTAGACCGTGTTGGTATTGATGTATTCAAAGCCGAAGTAGAAAAACGTGCAGGCGTTGAGTTTTCTGAAAGCCGTCCATATGAGTTTACTGGCCGTGGCGATCGTATCGGTTGGGCGGAAGGCATTGATGGTAAGCACCACTTAGCGTTATTCATCGAAAATGGTCGTTTACTTGATTTCCCAGGTAAAGCGCTGAAAACAGGTGTTGCTGAAATAGCGAAGATCCACAAAGGTGACTTCCGCATGACAGCGAACCAAAATCTCATTGTTGCAGGTGTACCTAAGAGCCAAAAGGCACAAATTGAAAAGCTGGCACGTCAATACGGTCTGATGGATGATGCCGTTTCAGAACAGCGCAAGAACTCAATGGCGTGTGTGGCATTCCCAACATGTCCGTTAGCAATGGCAGAAGCCGAACGTTTTCTTCCTGAGTTTGTAACGGATGTTGAAGACATTCTGAAGAAACACGGATTACCAGAAGAAGATAACATCATCCTTCGCATTACAGGCTGTCCAAACGGCTGTGGTCGTGCAATGTTGGCTGAACTTGGTTTAGTCGGCAAGGCTCCAGGGCGTTACAACATGCACTTAGGTGGCAACAAAGCCGGAACTCGTATTCCTAAGATGTATAAAGAGAACATCACGTCAGCTCAGATTTTAGAAGAGATTGATTCGCTGGTGGGGCGTTGGGCTACGGAACGAACGGATAAGGAAGGGTTCGGTGATTTTACAATCCGAGCTGGCATCATCGAAGAGGTGATCATTTCAAAGAGGGATCTGCATGCATAATTCTGTCGCTTCAAAATTGAAGTTAGCAGAGCTACTCGCATTGACTAAGACGGAGCAGATACTTCGTCTTGGACAAATTAATGCTGAGTTAGAACAGCTAACTGCATTAGAAAGAGTGAAGTGGGCTCTGGAAAACTTAGAAGGAACACATGTGGTGTCTTCTAGTTTCGGAATTCAAGCAGCATTGATGCTGCACTTAGTGACTCAAGCCAAACCCGATATTCCAGTTATTCTGACAGACACCGGGTACCTATTCCCAGAAACGTATCGCTTTATAGATGAGTTAAGTCAGAAATTGACTTTAAACCTTCAAGTCTTTCGCGCACAACAGAGCTCTAATTGGCAAGAAGCGCAATATGGCAAACTTTGGGATCAAGGTATAGAAGGAATAGAGAAGTATAACAAGCTTAATAAAGTCGAACCGATGAGAAGAGCGCTGGATGAACTAGAGGCTGGCACTTGGTTTTCAGGGTTGCGAAGAGAGCAATCTCAATCGCGCGCAAACTTGCCGATCTTATCTATCCAAAATGGTGTGTTTAAGTTCTTGCCAGTAATAGATTGGACAAATAAAGATGTTCACTATTACTTGGAAGAGCATGGCCTTAGTTACCACCCACTTCGTGAGCAGGGGTACCTTTCTGTTGGAGATACTCATACGACTAAGAAATGGGAACCGGGTATGACTGAAGAAGAAACCCGTTTTAATGGCCTAAAAAGAGAATGTGGTCTCCATGAAGACGATGGAGAGCAATATGGCTCTGGGATTTAGACTCATTGCCATTTAAAAAGCTGCCATAAGGCAGCTTTTTTGTTTTCTAGGATGAAAATTAGAGCAATTGTGGATAAGTCTGTGGTTATTCTGTAGGTACTTTGTAGTTAAACTTGCACAAATAAGGCTTTGAGTGTTTATTTGTCATCTAACCGTTATTTTTACATTTTTCTTTAATAAACACTTGCCAATGTGAGGAACATCTCTATAATGCCGCATCACTGACACGGTAGACGCCACAAGGCTTCAGCGAAGAATGTTAGTAAGGCAACTAGCTTTAAGCGATAATTCGCTTCTACTTTTAGAAAGTAGAAATTAATTTTCAAAAGTGTTTGACACTGAGAATTAAAACGCTAGAATGGCCGCCTCTTCCGAAGTGATGTAAGTCACAACGAAGAGAAGCTCTTTAACAATTTAAACCTATCAATCTGTGTGGGCACTCGTTGATGAATATCAAAACGTTTTATCGTTAGATAAAACAGATTCTTCGGAATCAAAATGATTTCAATGAACTGAGTGACCTGAGCTAGAAATAGTTCGAATGCTTTTTGGTTTTGCTTTTTATTAAAAAGTGAAAACAACAAGCGGCACAGTCAATTCATTACCATTCTGTTGGAATGGTAATAGCTTTAGAATTACATGTTCATGTTTACATGAATATTAGTTTTGAAGTCAGTATTCGTTGAGTCACAAAATCTTAAATTGAAGAGTTTGATCATGGCTCAGATTGAACGCTGGCGGCAGGCCTAACACATGCAAGTCGAGCGGAAACGACACTAACAATCCTTCGGGTGCGTTAATGGGCGTCGAGCGGCGGACGGGTGAGTAATGCCTAGGAAATTGCCTTGATGTGGGGGATAACCATTGGAAACGATGGCTAATACCGCATAATGCCTACGGGCCAAAGAGGGGGACCTTCGGGCCTCTCGCGTCAAGATATGCCTAGGTGGGATTAGCTAGTTGGTGAGGTAATGGCTCACCAAGGCGACGATCCCTAGCTGGTCTGAGAGGATGATCAGCCACACTGGAACTGAGACACGGTCCAGACTCCTACGGGAGGCAGCAGTGGGGAATATTGCACAATGGGCGAAAGCCTGATGCAGCCATGCCGCGTGTATGAAGAAGGCCTTCGGGTTGTAAAGTACTTTCAGTTGTGAGGAAGGGTGTGTAGTTAATAGCTGCACATCTTGACGTTAGCAACAGAAGAAGCACCGGCTAACTCCGTGCCAGCAGCCGCGGTAATACGGAGGGTGCGAGCGTTAATCGGAATTACTGGGCGTAAAGCGCATGCAGGTGGTTCATTAAGTCAGATGTGAAAGCCCGGGGCTCAACCTCGGAACTGCATTTGAAACTGGTGAACTAGAGTGCTGTAGAGGGGGGTAGAATTTCAGGTGTAGCGGTGAAATGCGTAGAGATCTGAAGGAATACCAGTGGCGAAGGCGGCCCCCTGGACAGACACTGACACTCAGATGCGAAAGCGTGGGGAGCAAACAGGATTAGATACCCTGGTAGTCCACGCCGTAAACGATGTCTACTTGGAGGTTGTGGCCTTGAGCCGTGGCTTTCGGAGCTAACGCGTTAAGTAGACCGCCTGGGGAGTACGGTCGCAAGATTAAAACTCAAATGAATTGACGGGGGCCCGCACAAGCGGTGGAGCATGTGGTTTAATTCGATGCAACGCGAAGAACCTTACCTACTCTTGACATCCAGAGAAGCCAGCGGAGACGCAGGTGTGCCTTCGGGAGCTCTGAGACAGGTGCTGCATGGCTGTCGTCAGCTCGTGTTGTGAAATGTTGGGTTAAGTCCCGCAACGAGCGCAACCCTTATCCTTGTTTGCCAGCGAGTAATGTCGGGAACTCCAGGGAGACTGCCGGTGATAAACCGGAGGAAGGTGGGGACGACGTCAAGTCATCATGGCCCTTACGAGTAGGGCTACACACGTGCTACAATGGCGCATACAGAGGGCAGCAAGCTAGCGATAGTGAGCGAATCCCAAAAAGTGCGTCGTAGTCCGGATTGGAGTCTGCAACTCGACTCCATGAAGTCGGAATCGCTAGTAATCGTGAATCAGAATGTCACGGTGAATACGTTCCCGGGCCTTGTACACACCGCCCGTCACACCATGGGAGTGGGCTGCAAAAGAAGTGGGTAGTTTAACCTTTCGGGGAGGACGCTCACCACTTTGTGGTTCATGACTGGGGTGAAGTCGTAACAAGGTAGCCCTAGGGGAACCTGGGGCTGGATCACCTCCTTATACGAAGATACTTACGATGAGTGTCCACACAGATTGATGGTTTAGATTTAGTTAAAGCCAGAGCTTTAATTAATAACGTAAGTTATTGATTAAAGCTTTTTGCTTTATGCTCTTTAACAATTTGGAAAGCTGACTGATTGATTTACTTACGAGTAATTCAATCAAATTTAAAAGTTCTCAATGTTTATCTGCTCTTAGTTAATAAGAACGGTATAAACACAACAAACACATTCAAGTGTCTTGTATTCGAATCAAACGTTAGTTTGATTCACAATTGAGTCCGGCAAACAGTCATTGAGAATTAACCCTTCTTAATGACAACCAAAAACCTTGGTTAGTTGCCATACACTAAGACCCTTTCGGGTTGTATGGTTAAGTGACTAAGCGTACACGGTGGATGCCTTGGCAGTCAGAGGCGATGAAAGGCGTAATAACTTGCGATAAGCCCAGATTAGGTAGTAATAACCTTTTGAGTCTGGGATTCCTGAATGGGGAAACCCACTTGCATAAGCAAGTATCCTGTTGTGAATACATAGCAACAGGAGGCAAACCGGGGGAACTGAAACATCTAAGTACCCCGAGGAAGAGAAATCAACCGAGATTCCGAAAGTAGCGGCGAGCGAAATTGGATTAGCCCTTAAGCTTTTAATGAGACAGATGAAGGCTCTGGAAAGTGCCGCAATAAAGGGTGATAGCCCCGTAATCGACATCTCATAATCAGTGAAAACGAGTAGGGCGGGACACGTGATATCCTGTCTGAATATGGGGGGACCATCCTCCAAGGCTAAATACTACTGACTGACCGATAGTGAACCAGTACCGTGAGGGAAAGGCGAAAAGAACCCCTGTGAGGGGAGTGAAATAGAACCTGAAACCGTGTACGTACAAGCAGTAGGAGCACCTTCGTGGTGTGACTGCGTACCTTTTGTATAATGGGTCAGCGACTTAATTTTAGTAGCAAGGTTAACCGTTTAGGGGAGCCGTAGGGAAACCGAGTCTTAACTGGGCGTACAGTTGCTAGGATTAGACCCGAAACCAGGTGATCTAGCCATGGGCAGGTTGAAGGTTGAGTAACATCAACTGGAGGACCGAACCGACTAATGTTGAAAAATTAGCGGATGACTTGTGGCTAGGGGTGAAAGGCCAATCAAACCTGGAGATAGCTGGTTCTCCCCGAAAGCTATTTAGGTAGCGCCTCGGACGAATACTACTGGGGGTAGAGCACTGTTAAGGCTAGGGGGTCATCCCGACTTACCAACCCTTTGCAAACTCCGAATACCAGTAAGTACTATCCGGGAGACACACGGCGGGTGCTAACGTCCGTCGTGGAGAGGGAAACAACCCAGACCGCCAGCTAAGGTCCCAAAGTATAGCTAAGTGGGAAACGATGTGGGAAGGCTCAGACAGCCAGGATGTTGGCTTAGAAGCAGCCATCATTTAAAGAAAGCGTAATAGCTCACTGGTCGAGTCGGCCTGCGCGGAAGATGTAACGGGGCTAAGCTATACACCGAAGCTGCGGCTACGTACCTTAGGGTATGTGGGGTAGGGGAGCGTTCTGTAAGCCGTTGAAGGTGGTCTGTAAGGGCTGCTGGAGGTATCAGAAGTGCGAATGCTGACATGAGTAACGATAAAGGGAGTGAAAAACTCCCTCGCCGGAAGACCAAGGGTTCCTGTCCAACGTTAATCGGGGCAGGGTAAGTCGACTCCTAAGGCGAGGCCGAAAGGCGTAGTCGATGGGAAACGGGTTAATATTCCCGTACTTCTTACAATTGCGATGGGGGGACGGAGAAGGCTAGGTGGGCCTGGCGACGGTTGTCCAGGTTCAAGTACGTAGGCGGAAAGTTTAGGTAAATCCGGACTTTCATTAACGCTGAGATACGATGTCGAGCTACTACGGTAGTGAAGTCATTGATGCCATGCTTCCAGGAAAAGCCTCTAAGCTTCAGATTGTAAGGAATCGTACCCCAAACCGACACAGGTGGTCGGGTAGAGAATACCAAGGCGCTTGAGAGAACTCGGGTGAAGGAACTAGGCAAAATGGTACCGTAACTTCGGGAGAAGGTACGCTCTTATCAGTGAAGTCCCTTGCGGATGGAGCAGACGAGAGTCGCAGATACCAGGTGGCTGCAACTGTTTATTAAAAACACAGCACTGTGCAAAATCGTAAGATGACGTATACGGTGTGACGCCTGCCCGGTGCCGGAAGGTTAATTGATGGGGTTAGACTTCGGTCGAAGCTCTTGATCGAAGCCCCGGTAAACGGCGGCCGTAACTATAACGGTCCTAAGGTAGCGAAATTCCTTGTCGGGTAAGTTCCGACCTGCACGAATGGCGTAATGATGGCCACGCTGTCTCCACCCGAGACTCAGTGAAATTGAAATCGCTGTGAAGATGCAGTGTACCCGCGGCTAGACGGAAAGACCCCGTGAACCTTTACTACAGCTTGGCACTGAACATTGAACCTACATGTGTAGGATAGGTGGGAGACTATGAAACCGCGTCGCTAGATGTGGTGGAGTCGTCCTTGAAATACCACCCTTGTAGTTTTGATGTTCTAACGTTGGTCCCTGAATCGGGATTACGGACAGTGCCTGGTGGGTAGTTTGACTGGGGCGGTCTCCTCCCAAAGAGTAACGGAGGAGCACGAAGGTGGGCTAAACACGGTTGGACATCGTGTGGTTAGTGCAATGGCATAAGCCCGCTTGACTGCGAGAATGACAATTCGAGCAGGTGCGAAAGCAGGTCATAGTGATCCGGTGGTTCTGAATGGAAGGGCCATCGCTCAACGGATAAAAGGTACTCCGGGGATAACAGGCTGATACCGCCCAAGAGTTCATATCGACGGCGGTGTTTGGCACCTCGATGTCGGCTCATCACATCCTGGGGCTGAAGTCGGTCCCAAGGGTATGGCTGTTCGCCATTTAAAGTGGTACGCGAGCTGGGTTTAGAACGTCGTGAGACAGTTCGGTCCCTATCTGCCGTGGGCGTTGGAAAATTGAAAGGGGCTGCTCCTAGTACGAGAGGACCGGAGTGGACGAACCTCTGGTGTTCGGGTTGTCATGCCAATGGCATTGCCCGGTAGCTAAGTTCGGAATCGATAACCGCTGAAAGCATCTAAGCGGGAAGCGAGCCTTGAGATGAGTTTTCCCTGGCACTATAAGTGTCCTAAAGGGTTGTCGTAGACTACGACGTTGATAGGCAGGGTGTGTAAGTGCTGCGAGGCATTGAGCTAACCTGTACTAATTGCCCGTGAGGCTTAACCATACAACACCCAAGGGGTTTTGTGGACTCAAAGACAGACCTTGAATGAGTTTGAAGAGATATTTTAGATAAGCTTTCCGAATTTTAAAATTTGCTTGGCGACCATAGCATTGTGGACCCACCTGATTCCATGCCGAACTCAGAAGTGAAACACAATAGCGCCGATGGTAGTGTGGGGTTTCCCCATGTGAGAGTAGGACATCGCCAGGCTTTAATTTCGACTTTGTCTACTAAGTAGACAAGTCACCATAGAATTCTAAGTTTTCTTAGTATTTTATGGTGACTTTCAAAGTGGAAAGCGTATTATACGCGTCCTGCTTACGTGCTAAAGCACTGAAAGCAAAGCTCTTTAACAATTTAAACCTATCAATCTGTGTGGGCACTCGTTGATGAATATCAAAACGTTTTATCGTTAGATAAAACAGATTCTTCGGAATCAAAATTGATTTCAATGAACTGAGTGACCAATACGTTTAACTACTTGTAGTTATTCGGCACAGTCAATTCATTACCATTCTGTTGGAATGGTAATAGCTTTAGAATTACATGTTCATGTTTACATGAATATTAGTTTTGAAGTCAGTATTCGTTGAGTCACAAAATCTTAAATTGAAGAGTTTGATCATGGCTCAGATTGAACGCTGGCGGCAGGCCTAACACATGCAAGTCGAGCGGAAACGACACTAACAATCCTTCGGGTGCGTTAATGGGCGTCGAGCGGCGGACGGGTGAGTAATGCCTAGGAAATTGCCTTGATGTGGGGGATAACCATTGGAAACGATGGCTAATACCGCATAATGCCTACGGGCCAAAGAGGGGGACCTTCGGGCCTCTCGCGTCAAGATATGCCTAGGTGGGATTAGCTAGTTGGTGAGGTAATGGCTCACCAAGGCGACGATCCCTAGCTGGTCTGAGAGGATGATCAGCCACACTGGAACTGAGACACGGTCCAGACTCCTACGGGAGGCAGCAGTGGGGAATATTGCACAATGGGCGCAAGCCTGATGCAGCCATGCCGCGTGTATGAAGAAGGCCTTCGGGTTGTAAAGTACTTTCAGTTGTGAGGAAGGGTGTGTAGTTAATAGCTGCACATCTTGACGTTAGCAACAGAAGAAGCACCGGCTAACTCCGTGCCAGCAGCCGCGGTAATACGGAGGGTGCGAGCGTTAATCGGAATTACTGGGCGTAAAGCGCATGCAGGTGGTTCATTAAGTCAGATGTGAAAGCCCGGGGCTCAACCTCGGAACTGCATTTGAAACTGGTGAACTAGAGTGCTGTAGAGGGGGGTAGAATTTCAGGTGTAGCGGTGAAATGCGTAGAGATCTGAAGGAATACCAGTGGCGAAGGCGGCCCCCTGGACAGACACTGACACTCAGATGCGAAAGCGTGGGGAGCAAACAGGATTAGATACCCTGGTAGTCCACGCCGTAAACGATGTCTACTTGGAGGTTGTGGCCTTGAGCCGTGGCTTTCGGAGCTAACGCGTTAAGTAGACCGCCTGGGGAGTACGGTCGCAAGATTAAAACTCAAATGAATTGACGGGGGCCCGCACAAGCGGTGGAGCATGTGGTTTAATTCGATGCAACGCGAAGAACCTTACCTACTCTTGACATCCAGAGAAGCCAGCGGAGACGCAGGTGTGCCTTCGGGAGCTCTGAGACAGGTGCTGCATGGCTGTCGTCAGCTCGTGTTGTGAAATGTTGGGTTAAGTCCCGCAACGAGCGCAACCCTTATCCTTGTTTGCCAGCGAGTAATGTCGGGAACTCCAGGGAGACTGCCGGTGATAAACCGGAGGAAGGTGGGGACGACGTCAAGTCATCATGGCCCTTACGAGTAGGGCTACACACGTGCTACAATGGCGCATACAGAGGGCAGCAAGCTAGCGATAGTGAGCGAATCCCAAAAAGTGCGTCGTAGTCCGGATTGGAGTCTGCAACTCGACTCCATGAAGTCGGAATCGCTAGTAATCGTGAATCAGAATGTCACGGTGAATACGTTCCCGGGCCTTGTACACACCGCCCGTCACACCATGGGAGTGGGCTGCAAAAGAAGTGGGTAGTTTAACCTTTCGGGGAGGACGCTCACCACTTTGTGGTTCATGACTGGGGTGAAGTCGTAACAAGGTAGCCCTAGGGGAACCTGGGGCTGGATCACCTCCTTATACGAAGATAGTCACGATGAGTGTCCACACAGATTGATTAGGTTTAGAAAGTAAAAGAGATACTAGTGTCCCGTTCGTCTAGAGGCCTAGGACACCGCCCTTTCACGGCGGTAACAGGGGTTCGACTCCCCTACGGGATACCATCTTTAAGTATTCTCTTATATCAGAGTATTTAAAAATGGTTCATTAGTTTGAATCTAGCTCTTTAACAATTTGGAAAGCTGACTGATTGATTACTTACGAGTAATTCAATCAAATTTAAAAGTTCTCAATGTTTATCTTTATTGATAAACACAACAAACACATTCAAGTGTCTTGTATTCGAATCAAATTTATTTGATTCACAATTGAGTCCGGCAAACAGTCATTGAGAATTAACCCTTCTTGATGACAACCAAAAACCTTGGTTAGTTGCCATACGCTAAGACCCTTTCGGGTTGTATGGTTAAGTGACTAAGCGTACACGGTGGATGCCTTGGCAGTCAGAGGCGATGAAAGGCGTAATAACTTGCGATAAGCCCAGATTAGGTAGTAATAACCTTTTGAGTCTGGGATTCCTGAATGGGGAAACCCACTTGCATAAGCAAGTATCCTGTTGTGAATACATAGCAACAGGAGGCAAACCGGGGGAACTGAAACATCTAAGTACCCCGAGGAAGAGAAATCAACCGAGATTCCGAAAGTAGCGGCGAGCGAAATTGGATTAGCCCTTAAGCTTTTAATGAGACAGATGAAGGCTCTGGAAAGTGCCGCAATAAAGGGTGATAGCCCCGTAATCGACATCTCATAATCAGTGAAAACGAGTAGGGCGGGACACGTGATATCCTGTCTGAATATGGGGGGACCATCCTCCAAGGCTAAATACTACTGACTGACCGATAGTGAACCAGTACCGTGAGGGAAAGGCGAAAAGAACCCCTGTGAGGGGAGTGAAATAGAACCTGAAACCGTGTACGTACAAGCAGTAGGAGCACCTTCGTGGTGTGACTGCGTACCTTTTGTATAATGGGTCAGCGACTTAATTTTAGTAGCAAGGTTAACCGTTTAGGGGAGCCGTAGGGAAACCGAGTCTTAACTGGGCGTACAGTTGCTAGGATTAGACCCGAAACCAGGTGATCTAGCCATGGGCAGGTTGAAGGTTGAGTAACATCAACTGGAGGACCGAACCGACTAATGTTGAAAAATTAGCGGATGACTTGTGGCTAGGGGTGAAAGGCCAATCAAACCTGGAGATAGCTGGTTCTCCCCGAAAGCTATTTAGGTAGCGCCTCGGACGAATACTACTGGGGGTAGAGCACTGTTAAGGCTAGGGGGTCATCCCGACTTACCAACCCTTTGCAAACTCCGAATACCAGTAAGTACTATCCGGGAGACACACGGCGGGTGCTAACGTCCGTCGTGGAGAGGGAAACAACCCAGACCGCCAGCTAAGGTCCCAAAGTATAGCTAAGTGGGAAACGATGTGGGAAGGCTCAGACAGCCAGGATGTTGGCTTAGAAGCAGCCATCATTTAAAGAAAGCGTAATAGCTCACTGGTCGAGTCGGCCTGCGCGGAAGATGTAACGGGGCTAAGCTATACACCGAAGCTGCGGCTACGTACCTTAGGGTATGTGGGGTAGGGGAGCGTTCTGTAAGCCGTTGAAGGTGGTCTGTAAGGGCTGCTGGAGGTATCAGAAGTGCGAATGCTGACATGAGTAACGATAAAGGGAGTGAAAAACTCCCTCGCCGGAAGACCAAGGGTTCCTGTCCAACGTTAATCGGGGCAGGGTAAGTCGACTCCTAAGGCGAGGCCGAAAGGCGTAGTCGATGGGAAACGGGTTAATATTCCCGTACTTCTTACAATTGCGATGGGGGGACGGAGAAGGCTAGGTGGGCCTGGCGACGGTTGTCCAGGTTCAAGTACGTAGGCGGAAAGTTTAGGTAAATCCGGACTTTCATTAACGCTGAGATACGATGTCGAGCTACTACGGTAGTGAAGTCATTGATGCCATGCTTCCAGGAAAAGCCTCTAAGCTTCAGATTGTAAGGAATCGTACCCCAAACCGACACAGGTGGTCGGGTAGAGAATACCAAGGCGCTTGAGAGAACTCGGGTGAAGGAACTAGGCAAAATGGTACCGTAACTTCGGGAGAAGGTACGCTCTTATCAGTGAAGTCCCTTGCGGATGGAGCAGACGAGAGTCGCAGATACCAGGTGGCTGCAACTGTTTATTAAAAACACAGCACTGTGCAAAATCGTAAGATGACGTATACGGTGTGACGCCTGCCCGGTGCCGGAAGGTTAATTGATGGGGTTAGACTTCGGTCGAAGCTCTTGATCGAAGCCCCGGTAAACGGCGGCCGTAACTATAACGGTCCTAAGGTAGCGAAATTCCTTGTCGGGTAAGTTCCGACCTGCACGAATGGCGTAATGATGGCCACGCTGTCTCCACCCGAGACTCAGTGAAATTGAAATCGCTGTGAAGATGCAGTGTACCCGCGGCTAGACGGAAAGACCCCGTGAACCTTTACTACAGCTTGGCACTGAACATTGAACCTACATGTGTAGGATAGGTGGGAGACTATGAAACCGCGTCGCTAGATGTGGTGGAGTCGTCCTTGAAATACCACCCTTGTAGTTTTGATGTTCTAACGTTGGTCCCTGAATCGGGATTACGGACAGTGCCTGGTGGGTAGTTTGACTGGGGCGGTCTCCTCCCAAAGAGTAACGGAGGAGCACGAAGGTGGGCTAAACACGGTTGGACATCGTGTGGTTAGTGCAATGGCATAAGCCCGCTTGACTGCGAGAATGACAATTCGAGCAGGTGCGAAAGCAGGTCATAGTGATCCGGTGGTTCTGAATGGAAGGGCCATCGCTCAACGGATAAAAGGTACTCCGGGGATAACAGGCTGATACCGCCCAAGAGTTCATATCGACGGCGGTGTTTGGCACCTCGATGTCGGCTCATCACATCCTGGGGCTGAAGTCGGTCCCAAGGGTATGGCTGTTCGCCATTTAAAGTGGTACGCGAGCTGGGTTTAGAACGTCGTGAGACAGTTCGGTCCCTATCTGCCGTGGGCGTTGGAAAATTGAAAGGGGCTGCTCCTAGTACGAGAGGACCGGAGTGGACGAACCTCTGGTGTTCGGGTTGTCATGCCAATGGCATTGCCCGGTAGCTAAGTTCGGAATCGATAACCGCTGAAAGCATCTAAGCGGGAAGCGAGCCTTGAGATGAGTTTTCCCTGGCACTATAAGTGTCCTAAAGGGTTGTCGTAGACTACGACGTTGATAGGCAGGGTGTGTAAGTGCTGCGAGGCATTGAGCTAACCTGTACTAATTGCCCGTGAGGCTTAACCATACAACACCCAAGGGGTTTTGTGGACTCAAAGACAGACCTTGAATGCGTTTGAAGAGACTTTTAGATAAGCTTTCCGAATTTTAAAATTTGCTTGGCGACCATAGCATTGTGGACCCACCTGATTCCATGCCGAACTCAGAAGTGAAACACAATAGCGCCGATGGTAGTGTGGGGTTTCCCCATGTGAGAGTAGGACATCGCCAGGCTTTAATTTCGACTTTGTCTACTAAGTAGACAAGTCACCATAGAGTTCTAAGTTTTCTTAGTATTTTATGTTGACTTTCAAAGTGGAAAGCGTATTATACGCGTCCTGCTTACGTGCTAAAGCACTGAAAGCAAAGCTCTTTAACAATTTAAACCTATCAATCTGTGTGGGCACTCGTTGATGAATATCAAAACGTTATTACTTAGGTAGTAACAGTTACTTCGGTAACAAAATTGATTTCAATGAACTGAGTGACCAATACGAATAACCTCGGTTATTTGGCACAGTCAATTCATTATCATTCTGTTGGAATGGTAATAGCTTTAAAATTACACTCTTTATTTATAAAGAATAGTTTTGAAGTCAGTATTCGTTGAGTCACAAAATCTTAAATTGAAGAGTTTGATCATGGCTCAGATTGAACGCTGGCGGCAGGCCTAACACATGCAAGTCGAGCGGAAACGACACTAACAATCCTTCGGGTGCGTTAATGGGCGTCGAGCGGCGGACGGGTGAGTAATGCCTAGGAAATTGCCTTGATGTGGGGGATAACCATTGGAAACGATGGCTAATACCGCATAATGCCTACGGGCCAAAGAGGGGGACCTTCGGGCCTCTCGCGTCAAGATATGCCTAGGTGGGATTAGCTAGTTGGTGAGGTAATGGCTCACCAAGGCGACGATCCCTAGCTGGTCTGAGAGGATGATCAGCCACACTGGAACTGAGACACGGTCCAGACTCCTACGGGAGGCAGCAGTGGGGAATATTGCACAATGGGCGCAAGCCTGATGCAGCCATGCCGCGTGTATGAAGAAGGCCTTCGGGTTGTAAAGTACTTTCAGTTGTGAGGAAGGGTGTGTAGTTAATAGCTGCATATCTTGACGTTAGCAACAGAAGAAGCACCGGCTAACTCCGTGCCAGCAGCCGCGGTAATACGGAGGGTGCGAGCGTTAATCGGAATTACTGGGCGTAAAGCGCATGCAGGTGGTTCATTAAGTCAGATGTGAAAGCCCGGGGCTCAACCTCGGAACTGCATTTGAAACTGGTGAACTAGAGTGCTGTAGAGGGGGGTAGAATTTCAGGTGTAGCGGTGAAATGCGTAGAGATCTGAAGGAATACCAGTGGCGAAGGCGGCCCCCTGGACAGACACTGACACTCAGATGCGAAAGCGTGGGGAGCAAACAGGATTAGATACCCTGGTAGTCCACGCCGTAAACGATGTCTACTTGGAGGTTGTGGCCTTGAGCCGTGGCTTTCGGAGCTAACGCGTTAAGTAGACCGCCTGGGGAGTACGGTCGCAAGATTAAAACTCAAATGAATTGACGGGGGCCCGCACAAGCGGTGGAGCATGTGGTTTAATTCGATGCAACGCGAAGAACCTTACCTACTCTTGACATCCAGAGAAGCCAGCGGAGACGCAGGTGTGCCTTCGGGAGCTCTGAGACAGGTGCTGCATGGCTGTCGTCAGCTCGTGTTGTGAAATGTTGGGTTAAGTCCCGCAACGAGCGCAACCCTTATCCTTGTTTGCCAGCGAGTAATGTCGGGAACTCCAGGGAGACTGCCGGTGATAAACCGGAGGAAGGTGGGGACGACGTCAAGTCATCATGGCCCTTACGAGTAGGGCTACACACGTGCTACAATGGCGCATACAGAGGGCAGCAAGCTAGCGATAGTGAGCGAATCCCAAAAAGTGCGTCGTAGTCCGGATTGGAGTCTGCAACTCGACTCCATGAAGTCGGAATCGCTAGTAATCGTGAATCAGAATGTCACGGTGAATACGTTCCCGGGCCTTGTACACACCGCCCGTCACACCATGGGAGTGGGCTGCAAAAGAAGTGGGTAGTTTAACCTTTCGGGGAGGACGCTCACCACTTTGTGGTTCATGACTGGGGTGAAGTCGTAACAAGGTAGCCCTAGGGGAACCTGGGGCTGGATCACCTCCTTATACGAAGATACCACGATGAGTGTCCACACAGATTGATTAGGTTTAGAAAGTAAAAGAGACGATATTGGGTCTGTAGCTCAGCTGGTTAGAGCGCTCGCCTGATAAGCGGGAGGTCGGTGGTTCGAGTCCACTCAGACCCACCAATATCGACTAGAAACAAAGATGGGGCTATAGCTCAGCTGGGAGAGCGCCTGCCTTGCACGCAGGAGGTCTGCGGTTCGATCCCGCATAGCTCCACCATCTTTAAGTGTTTTTATCTGAAAATATTTAAAAATGGTTTCGAAAGAAATCTAGCTCTTTAACAATTTGGAAAGCTGACTGATTGATTACTTACGAGTAATTCAATCAAATTTAAAAGTTCTCAATGTTTATCTGCTCTTAGTTAATAAGAACGGTATAAACACAACAAACACATTCAAGTGTCTTGTATTCGATTCAAACTTGTTTTGAATCACAATTGAGTCCGGCAAACAGTTATCAAGAATTAACCCTTCTTGATGACAACCAAAAACCTTGGTTAGTTGCCATACACTAAGACCCTTTCGGGTTGTATGGTTAAGTGACTAAGCGTACACGGTGGATGCCTTGGCAGTCAGAGGCGATGAAAGGCGTAATAACTTGCGATAAGCCCAGATTAGGTAGTAATAACCTTTTGAGTCTGGGATTCCTGAATGGGGAAACCCACTTGCATAAGTAAGTATCCTGTTGTGAATACATAGCAGCAGGAGGCAAACCGGGGGAACTGAAACATCTAAGTACCCCGAGGAAGAGAAATCAACCGAGATTCCGAAAGTAGCGGCGAGCGAAATTGGATTAGCCCTTAAGCTTTTAATGAGACAGATGAAGGCTCTGGAAAGTGCCGCAATAAAGGGTGATAGCCCCGTAATCGACATCTCATAATCAGTGAAAACGAGTAGGGCGGGACACGTGATATCCTGTCTGAATATGGGGGGACCATCCTCCAAGGCTAAATACTACTGACTGACCGATAGTGAACCAGTACCGTGAGGGAAAGGCGAAAAGAACCCCTGTGAGGGGAGTGAAATAGAACCTGAAACCGTGTACGTACAAGCAGTAGGAGCACCTTCGTGGTGTGACTGCGTACCTTTTGTATAATGGGTCAGCGACTTAATTTTAGTAGCAAGGTTAACCGTTTAGGGGAGCCGTAGGGAAACCGAGTCTTAACTGGGCGTACAGTTGCTAGGATTAGACCCGAAACCAGGTGATCTAGCCATGGGCAGGTTGAAGGTTGAGTAACATCAACTGGAGGACCGAACCGACTAATGTTGAAAAATTAGCGGATGACTTGTGGCTAGGGGTGAAAGGCCAATCAAACCTGGAGATAGCTGGTTCTCCCCGAAAGCTATTTAGGTAGCGCCTCGGACGAATACTACTGGGGGTAGAGCACTGTTAAGGCTAGGGGGTCATCCCGACTTACCAACCCTTTGCAAACTCCGAATACCAGTAAGTACTATCCGGGAGACACACGGCGGGTGCTAACGTCCGTCGTGGAGAGGGAAACAACCCAGACCGCCAGCTAAGGTCCCAAAGTATAGCTAAGTGGGAAACGATGTGGGAAGGCTCAGACAGCCAGGATGTTGGCTTAGAAGCAGCCATCATTTAAAGAAAGCGTAATAGCTCACTGGTCGAGTCGGCCTGCGCGGAAGATGTAACGGGGCTAAGCTATACACCGAAGCTGCGGCTACGTACCTTAGGGTATGTGGGGTAGGGGAGCGTTCTGTAAGCCGTTGAAGGTGGTCTGTAAGGGCTGCTGGAGGTATCAGAAGTGCGAATGCTGACATGAGTAACGATAAAGGGAGTGAAAAACTCCCTCGCCGGAAGACCAAGGGTTCCTGTCCAACGTTAATCGGGGCAGGGTAAGTCGACTCCTAAGGCGAGGCCGAAAGGCGTAGTCGATGGGAAACGGGTTAATATTCCCGTACTTCTTACAATTGCGATGGGGGGACGGAGAAGGCTAGGTGGGCCTGGCGACGGTTGTCCAGGTTCAAGTACGTAGGCGGAAAGTTTAGGTAAATCCGGACTTTCATTAACGCTGAGATACGATGTCGAGCTACTACGGTAGTGAAGTCATTGATGCCATGCTTCCAGGAAAAGCCTCTAAGCTTCAGATTGTAAGGAATCGTACCCCAAACCGACACAGGTGGTCGGGTAGAGAATACCAAGGCGCTTGAGAGAACTCGGGTGAAGGAACTAGGCAAAATGGTACCGTAACTTCGGGAGAAGGTACGCTCTTATCAGTGAAGTCCCTTGCGGATGGAGCAGACGAGAGTCGCAGATACCAGGTGGCTGCAACTGTTTATTAAAAACACAGCACTGTGCAAAATCGTAAGATGACGTATACGGTGTGACGCCTGCCCGGTGCCGGAAGGTTAATTGATGGGGTTAGACTTCGGTCGAAGCTCTTGATCGAAGCCCCGGTAAACGGCGGCCGTAACTATAACGGTCCTAAGGTAGCGAAATTCCTTGTCGGGTAAGTTCCGACCTGCACGAATGGCGTAATGATGGCCACGCTGTCTCCACCCGAGACTCAGTGAAATTGAAATCGCTGTGAAGATGCAGTGTACCCGCGGCTAGACGGAAAGACCCCGTGAACCTTTACTACAGCTTGGCACTGAACATTGAACCTACATGTGTAGGATAGGTGGGAGACTATGAAACCGCGTCGCTAGATGTGGTGGAGTCGTCCTTGAAATACCACCCTTGTAGTTTTGATGTTCTAACGTTGGTCCCTGAATCGGGATTACGGACAGTGCCTGGTGGGTAGTTTGACTGGGGCGGTCTCCTCCCAAAGAGTAACGGAGGAGCACGAAGGTGGGCTAAACACGGTTGGACATCGTGTGGTTAGTGCAATGGCATAAGCCCGCTTGACTGCGAGAATGACAATTCGAGCAGGTGCGAAAGCAGGTCATAGTGATCCGGTGGTTCTGAATGGAAGGGCCATCGCTCAACGGATAAAAGGTACTCCGGGGATAACAGGCTGATACCGCCCAAGAGTTCATATCGACGGCGGTGTTTGGCACCTCGATGTCGGCTCATCACATCCTGGGGCTGAAGTCGGTCCCAAGGGTATGGCTGTTCGCCATTTAAAGTGGTACGCGAGCTGGGTTTAGAACGTCGTGAGACAGTTCGGTCCCTATCTGCCGTGGGCGTTGGAAAATTGAAAGGGGCTGCTCCTAGTACGAGAGGACCGGAGTGGACGAACCTCTGGTGTTCGGGTTGTCATGCCAATGGCATTGCCCGGTAGCTAAGTTCGGAATCGATAACCGCTGAAAGCATCTAAGCGGGAAGCGAGCCTTGAGATGAGTTTTCCCTGGCACTATAAGTGTCCTAAAGGGTTGTCGTAGACTACGACGTTGATAGGCAGGGTGTGTAAGTGCTGCGAGGCATTGAGCTAACCTGTACTAATTGCCCGTGAGGCTTAACCATACAACAACCAAGGGGTTTTGTGGACTCAATAGAAAGACCAGACCTTGAATGCGTTTGAAGAGAAATACTTTTAAATAAGCTTTCCGAATTTTAAAATTTGCTTGGCGACCATAGCATTGTGGACCCACCTGATTCCATGCCGAACTCAGAAGTGAAACACAATAGCGCCGATGGTAGTGTGGGGTTTCCCCATGTGAGAGTAGGACATCGCCAGGCTTTAAATTAAATCTTTAGGTTGACCAACCTGGAGATATGGACGCTCACTTAGTGAGTTGACCACTGCGGAGTGGTAGTTCAGTTGGTTAGAATACCGGCCTGTCACGCCGGGGGTCGCGGGTTCGAGTCCCGTCCACTCCGCCACTTATTCAGAGTTTCAGCTCTTTAAAACTGAAAATAGGGGTGTAGCTCCAATTGGCAGAGCAGCGGATTCCAAATCCGCGTGTTGGGAGTTCGAATCTCTCCACCCCTGCCATATTTAAGGCTCTAGCAGAAATGCTAGAGCCTTTTTGCTTTCTGAATCTGATATATATCATTAGCAGAGCTGCGGATTTCCCCGACTTATACCAATCCGGAAAATTAACTGATCAGGTTTATCCAATCCCTTCTGCTCATTTTTGTGACACGATCTTTGCACTCAAGAAATTCATTCCAAGCGCGACAAACCTTGGAAACAATGTCGTTATAATCAGTGAAACTTTGATTCGCTAGATAATGTTGTCGCAACCAACTCCAAACTTGCTCTATAGGGTTAAGCTCTGGCGAGTAGGGAGGAAGCTTAATAGTACTGACGTTATTAAACTCTCTCGCAATATCATCGGTATGCCAGCCTGCACCATCCATTATAACGACAGCATGACGTCCTTTTTCAGTAGCTTTAGATATCTGCTCTAAGTGATTTGTCATTATGTCCTTGTTAACCCAAGGAACCACTATGGCTTCGCCAATTCCTCTTTCAGGGCATACCGAACCAAACAAATAAGCGTATTCAAATTGCTGTTGTTTTACCACGCGAGGCCTCGTTCCACGAGTCGCCCAAAGACGTGTCGTTGTGTTCTGTTGGCCAAACCTAGCTTCGTCTTGAAACCAGACATCAACACTCTCTAGCCCAATATGGCCGGGGATCTTAAGGATCGTTTCTATTTTGAATTTTTTTAAAATCGTCTTGGATTTGCTGTGATTGTTTAGGGTGTTTGGAGCGAGAAGTTATCCAAGAGAAGCCCATGTGGTCGAGGAGATAATAGATAGAATTAGGGTGGTAGTATTTATCAAAGTTTTTCACGATGTAGTCATGTATATCGCTCCCGACAAGGCGCCCGCCTGAAGGGGACTCTGCTTCTTTCTTAATGAATGCACTGAGTTGTTTTCGTTGTTCTGCATTGAGGTATGCAGGTCTGCCTGTGCGAGGTTTTTCTTGAAGCCCTTCCAATCCTTCTTCAAGAAATACTTGAACCCATTTGTTTACACTAGTTCGACTGACTTTAAGGTATTTGGCAATTTGAGTGCGCGAGTGACCTTCTTTGAAGTGGGCAAGTGCTAGCAAGCGAACCTTCATTTGAATGGTTTTTTGTTGGCTTGCTAGCTTTTTAAAATCAGTATTATTAAGGCTATCCATGGCGATTTTCTGTAAGAGTTCGACGGCCTTAATTAGATCATATTTTTACTTTAATTGGTATAACGCTATAGCAACGAGATGTTAAGTCTCGTTATTTCAGCTTTCAGGTGAAAGCTTTTCGATTTATGCTTATAAAACTTGAGGGTGGTTTATTAGGTAGACTGGCGAGTGCGCATAAGAATGAATTATCTGCGTGGCTTAACTTCCTGAAATAGTTCTGGCCAAATTTAATGTTCACCCTACATTAAGTTTTTTGAGTACTCCAATAATAGTGCATCAACTACCCGAGGTAAGCTCTATGCTCCTTCAGTTTGTGTTCCAGTAAGGAAATCGGTGGATCTGACTTTCATTAGGTATAAAAAAGGTTCATCGCGGATTAGCGGGAATTGAAAACAAAAACGGTAGTAAGTGATATGGTTTAGTCGCCAAACAAAAATCATACACAAACTACCGTTTCCATGCAGAATCATACTTTCCTATCTTCATTCTGGGAAGGCTTTCAAATAGTAAAGTCTCACCAGACAGCAACACTTATTACCCTTACTCTTAAACCTAACTCTGAGGCTAAGTGCCTTTGTGGTCTTGAAGCCGAAGCTATCCACGAGTATCAATGGCGTCATGTGAAAGAGGCCATGTTGCTCGGGGTTCCTGTTGAACTTTCTGTTCAAACACGAAGAATTAAGTGTCGTGACTGCGGCATAAAAACAGAGTCTCTACCTTGGTTGGAGCCTTATGCTCGTATAACGAAGCGCCTAAAAAGCTATATAGAGCAGCTACTACCTCTTCTTCCCATTAAGCATATCTCCCAGTTAACGAACGTTCATTGGCATACCATTAAAGAGATAGATAAACGCCGACTTAGAGAAGTGGTACCGCCAGTGAAATGGGAGGGACTAAGGCAACTCGTCATGGACGAGTTCGCCATCTTTAAAGGACATCGATATGCCACAGTCATCGCTGACGCTAAGACTCACCAAGTCATTTGGGTAGGGTTAGGCCGTAGCCGCAAGGACATACGACCGTTCTTCGAGCAGTTAGGCAAGCATGGCAACAATATCGAGGCGGTCGCGATGGACATGAATACGGCTTTTGACCTTGAAGTTCAAGCGCACTGTCCGAATGCAAAAATCGTTTACGATTTGTTCCATGTTGTCGCTAAGTTCGGTCGAGAGGTGATGGATAGAGTCAGAGTCGACCAAGCCAACAAACTCAAGCAAGATAAAAAAGCGAGGCAATGGGTCAAGCGCTCACGCTGGGTACTGTTGAAAAACAGAGGTAACTTAAATGCACGACAAGATAGCTATCTGACTGAAATATTGAATATCAATAAGGACTTGATGACCACTTATATACTCGGAGCCCAACTCAAAGAGCTTTGGTATTGTGAGTCAGAAAGGCACGCTAAGGGGCTCTGGGATGCGTGGTATGAACAGGTACAAGAGAGTGGAATTAAGCCATTGAAAGAGTTCGCACGAAAACTGAGCTCCTATCTTCACGGTATTATCGCATCGGCAAGTTATCCATTAAACACCTGCACACTTGAAGGGATAAACAACAAGATAAAGTTAATCAAGCGAATGGGGTATGGATATCGAGATACAGACTACTTCTTCTTAAAGATAAAAGCGGCTTTCCCCGGAAAGCCGCGATGAACCATAAAAAAGGCCACCTACAGTAGGCGGCCTTAGTTGATCTATTTAGATGTTAATCTAGCTCTTTCTCAGCTTGTTTCGCTTTTTCTATCATTGGAGTGATTGTTGATCCTTGAACCAGAATAGAGAACACAACAACAGCATAGGTCATAACGAGGATTATCTCTTTAACATCTATTGCTTTGTCTTCAATCACCCAGATACCTGAAGGGATTGAAAGTGCCATAGCTAGAGCTAAGCCTCCGCGTAGACCACCCCAAGTTAGAATCTTAGTCGACCATGGGTTGTAAGTTCTAAAGCGTTTAAATCCAATATAAGACAAGAAAACACTTAGATAGCGTGCACTCAATACTAGAGGGACTGCGAACGCCATCAAAATCCAATCTTCTTGGTGGAACTTGAATAGCAGCATAGACATACCAATCAATAAGAATAGTACGCCATTTAAGAACTCATCTATTAATTCCCAGAAATGGTCTAGGTGATCCTCACTTTCCTTAGAAAATCCGATGAAGCGTGTCCAGTTGCCTATCATGATACCAGATACCACCATTGCTAATGGTCCAGATACATGCAGAACCTCTGCAAAAGCATAACCAGCTGTAGGAATACCGATGGTTAATAGCAACTCCATCGAGTGGTCATCTGTGTTGCTGATTAGATAGTGGAATATCAAACCTAGAACAAATCCGTAGACGATACCGCCAATAGCCTCTTGGACGAATAACATGGTCACGCTACCTACAGTCGGAGCTTCTGTACCGAATGCGATAGTAAATAGGGTTACGAAGATAACTAAACCAAAACCATCGTTAAATAGAGACTCCCCCTCGATTTGAGTAGAGATTCGTCTAGGAGCATCGAGCTTCTTCACTATTGCTAATACAGCTATTGGATCGGTTGGAGAGATTAGTGAACCAAACAGTAAGCAATAAATTAGGTCAAATTGAATACCGATAAGCTGACAGAAGCCATAAAGTACAAAGCCAATAAAGAATGTCGAAAATAGTGTAGCGCCAAGAGCGAGCACAGTTATTTCCCACTTCTGATCTTTTAAGTTTGGTAACTTGATCCCCAAGCCGCCAGCAAAGAGTAAGAAACCTAGTATTCCTTTCAGGAGGAAATCTTCAAAGTTGATACTGGCTACTGTCTCTGAGGCGATGTCTGCCAATTGGAACCAATTGTTTTGTCCTGCAATGATAATCAATAGAGATAGCATCATTGAGCCTGCTGTTATGGCGATGGTTGTCTGCATTTTACCAATTTTGGTATTCACGAAAGCAATAAGCATGGCTGCAGCGGACAAGAAGCATAAGGTGTAATAGACCGACATTGGGATTCCAATATGTAACAAAGTATGAAAATTAATTTTCGTTGTCTCATGCTTAAATAGCAAACACTTTTTGTCATAGCTTAGTAATCAATTTCCTTTTTTAGACGTCTAGACTCCTTTTTAATGTGTGATAGGATGGAGGGATAATTAAAGGAATGAGGCTGTACCGTGGGAAGTAATGTAAGGCAAAAGATTGAGGCTCTGTTAAAGCAACGAATTTTACTGATTGATGGTGGCATGGGTACCATGATTCAGGATTATAAATTGGAAGAGCAGGACTATCGTGGTGAGCGCTTTGCTGATTGGCATAGTGACTTAAAAGGTAACAATGACCTTTTGGTACTTACACAGCCTAAGCTTATCAAAGGTATCCACACGGAGTATTTGGAAGCGGGTGCAGATATCCTCGAAACCAATACCTTTAATGCAACAACCATTGCTATGGCCGACTACGATATGGAAAGTCTTAGCGAAGAAATTAACTATGCTGCTGCTAAACTGGCTCGTGAAGCGGCAGATGAATGGACAGCGAAGACTCCTGATAAACCTCGTTTTGTGGCGGGTGTTTTAGGTCCAACTAACCGAACTTGTTCTCTCTCCCCAGATGTTAATGATCCGGGCTATCGTAATGTGAGTTTTGACGAACTTGTTGTGGCTTATTCTGAATCGACTCGTGCTCTTATCAAAGGCGGGTCAGACCTTATTCTTATCGAGACTATCTTCGATACACTCAACGCGAAGGCGTGCTCTTTTGCCGTTGAATCGGTCTTTGAAGAAATGGGTATCACTTTACCCGTTATGATCTCCGGTACTATCACCGATGCATCTGGTCGAACGCTTTCCGGACAAACGACGGAAGCATTCTACAACGCCCTTCGTCATGTAAAACCAATCTCATTTGGTTTGAACTGTGCATTAGGCCCCGATGAACTGCGCGAATACGTTGGTGAGATGTCTCGTATCTCCGAATGTAATGTTTCCGCTCACCCTAACGCGGGTTTACCTAACGCATTTGGTGAGTATGACCTTTCTCCAGAAGATATGGCTGAACACGTTAAGGAATGGGCTGAAAGTGGTTTCTTGAACCTAATTGGTGGTTGTTGTGGTACGACGCCAGAACATATACGCCAAATGGCAGAAGCTGTTGAAGGCGTAACACCGCGCCAGCTACCAGATTTACCCGTCTCTTGTCGCCTCTCTGGCTTAGAGCCATTGACGATTTCCAAGGAATCTCTGTTTGTTAACGTGGGTGAGCGAACTAACGTTACCGGCTCTGCTCGCTTTAAACGTCTTATCAAAGAAGAACTCTATGATGAAGCTTTAAGTGTGGCTCGAGAGCAAGTTGAGAACGGTGCTCAAATCATCGATATCAACATGGATGAAGGAATGCTAGACGCTGAGGCGTGTATGGTTAAATTCCTTAATCTATGTGCATCTGAGCCTGAAATCTCGAAAGTGCCAGTCATGGTCGACTCTTCAAAATGGGAAGTTATAGAAGCGGGTCTGAAATGTATTCAGGGTAAAGGCATCGTTAACTCTATCTCATTGAAGGAAGGGAAAGAGAAGTTTGTCGAACAAGCTAAACTGGTTCGCCGATATGGTGCAGCCGTTATCGTGATGGCGTTCGATGAAGTTGGCCAAGCTGATACTCGAGAGCGTAAGGTTGAGATTTGTACTAATGCCTACAATATTTTGGTTGATGAAGTAGGTTTCCCACCAGAAGACATTATTTTTGACCCGAACATTTTTGCGGTTGCGACGGGTATTGATGAACATAACAACTATGCGGTCGATTTCATTGAAGCAGTAGGAGACATCAAACGAGACTTACCCCATGCAATGATCTCTGGTGGTGTATCGAATGTTTCGTTCTCATTCCGAGGTAATAACTACGTTCGTGAGGCAATCCACGCAGTATTCCTATATCACTGTTTTAAAAACGGTATGGATATGGGCATCGTAAATGCTGGGCAATTAGAGATTTACGATAATGTCCCAGAGGATTTACGTGAAGCCGTTGAAGATGTGGTTCTAAACCGCCGAGATGATTCTACTGAGCGCTTGCTCGATATTGCGACTGAGTATCTAGAGCGTGCAGTGGGGAAAGTTGAAGATAAATCTGCTTTAGAGTGGCGTACTTGGCCAGTAGAAAAGCGCTTAGAACACTCTTTAGTGAAAGGTATTACCGACTTTATTGTTGAGGATACAGAAGAAGCTCGTGTTAATGCTTCTCGCCCTATTGAGGTGATTGAAGGCCCATTAATGGATGGCATGAACGTGGTTGGTGACCTCTTTGGTGAAGGTAAGATGTTCCTTCCTCAAGTAGTTAAATCTGCACGTGTTATGAAGCAAGCGGTAGCCCATCTAGAACCATTTATTAATGCAACCAAAGACGTTGGTGCGACTAACGGAAAAATCTTACTTGCGACCGTAAAAGGCGATGTTCACGATATCGGTAAAAACATTGTGGGCGTTGTCTTGCAGTGTAATAACTACGAAATTATCGATTTAGGCGTGATGGTTTCATGTGAGAAAATCCTTAAGGTCGCTAAAGAAGAGAACGTCGATATCATTGGGCTTTCGGGTTTGATCACCCCTTCTCTTGATGAAATGGTGCATGTGGCTAAAGAGATGGAAAGACAAGGCTTTAAGCTGCCTCTTCTGATCGGTGGAGCAACGACATCTAAAGCGCATACAGCCGTTAAGATTGAACAGAACTACTCTGAACCTGTGGTCTACGTAAACAATGCTTCACGTGCGGTGGGTGTGTGTACTTCATTGCTATCTAACGAATTGAAGCCCGCCTTTGTTGAGAAGTTGGATATTGATTACGACCGTGTGCGAGATCAGCACAATCGTAAAAAACCACGAACTAAGCCTGTTACGCTTGAACGCGCTCGTGCTAATAAAGTAGCGATTGATTGGAGAGCTTATACGCCACCGGTACCTGCTAAGCCGGGAGTGCACATCTTCAATGATTTTGATGTCGCGACTTTACGTCAGTACATCGACTGGACTCCATTCTTTATGACATGGTCGCTAGTCGGAAAGTACCCTGCAATTCTTGAGCATGAAGAAGTGGGCGAGGAAGCGAAACGCTTATTCAAGGATGCGAATGATTTATTGGATCGAGTACAGAAAGAGAAGTTACTTGAAGCTCGTGGGATGTGTGCGATGTTCCCTGCCAACAGTGTTGGTGATGATATTGAAGTGTATACCGATGAATCTCGCACTGAAGTGTTAAAGGTTTTGCACAACCTTCGTCAGCAAACAGAGAAGCCAAAAGGTTTTAACTACTGTTTGTCTGATTACATTGCGCCGAAAGATAGCGGTAAAGCAGACTGGATTGGTGGCTTTGCGGTGACTGGTGGTATCGGTGAGCGAGAGCTTGCTGATGAATACAAAGCCAACGGTGATGACTACAACGCGATTATGATTCAGGCGGTTGCTGACCGATTGGCTGAAGCGTTCGCTGAATACCTGCATAAAGAAGTGAGAAAGGACATTTGGGGCTACTCGCCGGATGAGGACTTGTCTAATGACGATTTGATTCGCGAGAAGTACCAAGGTATTCGTCCTGCTCCGGGTTACCCTGCCTGTCCTGAACATACTGAAAAAGGTACGTTGTGGGAGTTGATGGACGTTGAAAAAGCGATCGACATGTCATTAACCACGAGCTACGCAATGTGGCCTGGTGCTTCAGTGTCTGGTATGTATTTCTCACATCCTGATGCTAGATACTTTGCAATTGCACAGATTCAACAAGATCAAGTGGATAGCTATGCTGATCGTAAGGGCTGGGACATGTTGGAAGCTGAGAGGTGGTTAGGTCCAAACATTAACTAGCTTTTAGGCTATGACGAGTTTTGATTCGTAAAGTAAAAAAGAGAAAGGGTTGCTTAATAGCAACCCTTTTTGTATCTGTAGCTTGGTGATTTTTAAACTAATCTATCAACCGTCTTTTTATTCAAACAGCTCTTGGTGAAGCTTTTGAATCGCTAGCTTAGACACTGATTCATCTAGTAAGAAGCACAAGTTGTGTGGGCTTGCGCCGTAGCAAATCATGCGTAGGTTGAAGTCTTCAAGAGTGCCGAATACCTGTTTCGCATAGCCTTTGCTTTCACTCATGTTATTACCAATAAGAGCAACAAGGCATAGGTCGTGTTCAATATCCACGGAACACAGTTCTTCAAGCTCAATGCGAGCGGCTTCTGGTAACTCAGGGGCACCACCAGAGGTATCTGTTTGATCGAGTGTCAGTGAGACACTGATCTCTGAGGTAGTGATAAGATCGACAGAGATCTTATGCTTAGCGAGGATCTCGAACACTTTTGCTAGGAAGCCATAAGCATGGAACATATTGGCGCTGCGTAGCGTAACCATGGTTTGGTTGCAGCGTAGGGCAAGCGCTCTGAACAGAGGGGAGCTTTCAACTTGTTGACGAATCCATGTGCCACCGAGCTCTGGTGCTTTTGATGAGCCGACAAATACCGGGATTTGATGGCGTAGTGCCGGGACTAGAGTCGAAGGGTGTAATATCTTCGCGCCAAAGTTTGCCATTTCCGATGCTTCGCTGAAGCTGATCTCTGGGATAGGAGATGCTTTCGATGCGATACGTGGATCCGTGGTGTAGATGCCCGGAACATCAGTCCAGATTTCTAAACCAATCGCTTGTACAGATTCTGCAATCAGTGCCGCTGAGTAATCACTGCCGCCACGACCTAATGTTGTGGTGTTACCTTCGTTATCGGCACCGATAAAGCCTTGGGTAACGACAACTTGCTGTTGGCATAGTGGTATCAATTTCTGTTGCGCTAAGGCTGCAATATCTTTTAACTGTGGCTCTGCTTTGCCGAAGTCATTGTTGGTGCGCATCACTTCTCTGATATCAAAACGGACAGCGGGTGTGCCACGCTCGCGAATGATTTGAGCGAGGATATGTGTTGACATCAGTTCGCCACATGCCACTAGGTGATCGGTGAGTTTAGTACTGGTTTGGAATGATGCCGCTTCGGCTGCACTCGCAATGTCATCGAGAATGCTATGGACCTCTTTCTCGATACCGCTTGGATCGGCTAACTGAGCAAGAATCGTATTATGAATGTCGGTTAACTGTGTCACTAGTTCTTGGCGACGAGTTTTATCTTGAACACCATTCGCGAGTTCAACGAGCAGGTTAGTCACGCCAGAGCACGCGCTGCTCACGACCAGTTTCGTATTCGAGTTATTTTCAATAATGGCAGCACAACGGCTCATTGCTTCAAAGTTGGCAACACTTGTTCCACCAAACTTAGCGACATTAAAAGAACCAGCTACATTAGATGCACTCACTATATATCTCCCACGATTTCCTAAAATAAAATTACGGTTGGGTAATCCAACGTCCGATGTTGTTCGAAGAGAGTTTTAGAGCAAATAGAGAGGAATTATTAGAATAGTAACCTCAGAAGCTCTTCACCATATAGAAATGGTGACAGTTGACGGGATTCAGCCCGCTCAACCGATAATAAAGGTCCTGCATCCTTTTATTATCTCGGCACTGCTCCCCATAAATGTTTTGTGTTGGAAATGCGGTTCCACAAAACACCTGCCTGGGCAGTGCTCCTCTTCTGCTAGATAGCCATTTCATTGAACGTGTTTGCGGTAATAATGTCAATCCGTAACTTGAGATAATTGAAAAATAATTTTAACAATTATGTGACACTGGTGTGACCTCTATACTTATGGCTAATTGCTGAGATAATCAATTTGCTTTAGGGTGGATTGTTCACAACATTAACGTAAGGGATGTACATGTCTAATTTAACACTCACTACTGCTATTGATAGCTTTTATCCGCCACACCGAACGTTAATGGGGCCGGGGCCTTCAGACATTTCTCCTCAAGTTTTACAGGCCTTAAGCCGTCCAACCATTGGCCACCTAGACCCGCTATTTATTGCGATGATGGATGAGCTTAAACAGCTTCTCAAATACGCTTTTCAGACGGAAAACGAATTTACGATTGCCGTTTCTGCACCAGGGAGTGCAGGTATGGAAACCTGTTTTGTTAACATGATTGAGCCAGGTGAGAAGGTGATTGTTTGTCGCAATGGTGCTTTTGGTGAACGTATGCGAGAAAATGTTGTGCGCTGTGGGGGTGAAGCGATCCTTGTTGATGATGAGTGGGGCAAGTCTGTTTCCGTTGAAAAGGTAGAAAAGGCATTGGCAGAAAACCCTGATGCTGTTGCTGTCGCATTTGTGCATGCAGAGACCTCTACTGGATCGTTATCGGATGCTCAAGCGATTTCAGCAGTTGCTCGTCAGTTTGATGCATTGTCGATTGTGGATGCGGTGACATCATTAGGTGGTGTGCCATTGTTGGTTGATGAATGGCAACTCGATGCGGTTTATTCAGGCAGTCAGAAGTGTCTGTCTTGTGTACCTGGTTTATCTCCCGTGACGTTCTCTCAACGTGCTGTCGATAAAATGAAAGCACGTCAAGCTCCCGTACAAAGCTGGTTCTTGGATCAGAGCTTGGTATTAGGTTATTGGAGTGGAGAAGGTAAGCGTAGCTATCACCATACTGCGCCTGTGAACAGCCTATATGCTCTGCATGAGTCGTTGGTTTTATTGAAGAATGAAGGCCTGGATAATGCGTGGTCACGTCACCATGCGATGCACCAAGAGCTTAAAGAAGGAGTAGAAGCACTAGGATTAAAGTTTGTGGTAGATGAAGAGAGTCGCCTACCTCAATTGAATGCGCTTTACTTCCCTGAAGGGATTGATGAAGCCAAAATAAGAACGCAGCTGTTAGAAGAATATAATCTTGAAATCGGTGCAGGCCTTGGCTCTTTAGCTGGGAAGGCTTGGCGTATTGGTTTAATGGGTTATGGCGCTCGAAAAGAGAATGTCGCTTTGTGCTTAAAAGCGTTACAAGACGTTTTAAAATAACGGTAATAAACTGAAGTTTAAAAGAAAAGCGCACGAGAGATCGTGCGCTTTTTTGTGCCTAACCGAAAGGTCAGAAATGGTGCTTTAGTTCCGAGAGCTAAACATCACTCAGCAGACGACAGGTTATCTTCTTCTTGTGATACTTTCTTATACTGAACCTTTGAAAAGTCTCGATTTGGGAACAAGAAGCTCGCTTCACTGCGAATTTGTTCTGCTTTGCTGTGATCGCCCAAGCCTTGATACGCGAGAATCAGGTTGCTGTAGAAAGCAGGCCTTGGCTTACTCTTTATGATCTCTAACGACCACTCTATATAAGGCTGGATCAGGCTAGAATCGGCTTTGTAGAGGCCGATATTTAGAAAGGTACTGTACACGTCCCAATCATAGCGATCTTTCCATACTACGGGGTTCGTTACCTGCTTAAGAATGTCCGGGTTTTTCGGCTTAGACATTTCAAATTTAGTGAGTACATAATTGGTGTGTAAGGCACTCAGCATGTAAAAACTCACTAAGATAGGAACGATTAAGCTCGACACTCTGAGTAGGGTTTTACTGACGATACTAAACGGCTGCTGATAGTGGCGAGAAGCCCGTTGATCGACCCAGTAAATCAAAATGATAAAGGTTATCCAGTGAATCGCCGAGTGGTAAAAAGGATACTCGAGCTGAGAGTGTAAGAGTATAGGAATAAATAGCGCGAACAGTGCTAGACGTGTTCCTTTCGCTGAGCTTGCTATGCGTGACATCACCAACACTGCAGCAATCAAGATCCCGATGATTGGTACTATTCCGCCTTCAACCCCCCAAAACAGGAACTCATTGTGTGGGTGATCCATTGCAGGAAGGCCGGGATGATAATTTGAGTTAAGTTGATGTTGGCGGGCTGTGTATAGCGTGTATTCGGATTCGAACTTTCCGTAGCCATAACCGGTAAATGGTTTTTCGATCATCATATCGAGCGCTTGTGGGAAGGTATAAGCTCGTGGACTTTCTAAGTTGGTTCTTTTACTTGCGAGGCTATCAGTTGCACTAAGGCTGATAACCGAAAAAGCGACGACGATACCGACGAGCACTGATGCACACCACCCGTAGAAGCGTTTCTTGGTTGAGA
Organism: Vibrio tasmaniensis; assembly: GCF_024347635.1. NCBI lineage: Bacteria > Pseudomonadati > Pseudomonadota > Gammaproteobacteria > Vibrionales > Vibrionaceae > Vibrio > Vibrio tasmaniensis. The sequence goes on along the minus strand of NZ_AP025510.1, from coordinate 2,891,296 downwards.
ACTTGTATAGATAAGGCAGAATGCATACAAACCCAATGACGGCAGCCAACCATCCGGTACGTGATGCGATGATGATCAGCAAAGGTACGGTTAAGGCTGGTGTTAAATAAAGTAGAAGCGACTCGCTAATTTGGTGATTATATTTAGTTGGTTGCCTTGCTAAAAGATAAGCTGACAGCACAAAACCAGTAGCAAGAAAGCTTGCCATTACATTAGGTTGTTGGAATATCCCATATGGTCGGTTTACAGCAGTGTTGTAGCCAAATAGGTTGCCTGGTTCTAATAGGAAATATTGCACATAGCCAAATAGTGCCTGTATGACAACAGCAAGCACAATGAACCACAACATGCGCTGCTTGTGCTTATTGCTGAACTTAAATTGCTGAAGTACGACGAATAAAGCGAAGCCCGCCCATAATCCCAGTAGTCGACCAGATACGGCTTGAGGAAAGGCGTTACTGTAGAGCGTGGGTAGCGTAAGTATTACGCAGCTAATCAGTAAACCAACGGTTAGCTTGGAATATTTGAGTTCTCGGTTAGTCGCTAGCTGATAAAAGCCAATCGCTAACGTAAAGCTTAGTGCTAACCAAGTCATAGGGTTAAAGGATAAAGCTAGGCCCGAGCCTCCAGGATTCGGCATGAAAAAATGCATGGCTAACAAGAATACAACAGCTAAAGAAGCCAGAAATGCTTTATTGAGTGGTAGCTGAGTTACCTGATTTTCTAGTTGGGTACCGCTAGTGTGTATTGTTGCCATAAATCCCTAACCTTATAAAAACAGAGCTTGTTCCTTCTGAAACAAGCTCTGTTACTTTAACATTTTTCTGTCTGCCCGCAGGGCGCTATTTTACACCTACTTCAAATTTAACATAGGCTTAAGGAAGCGAGCAGTGTGTGAACCTTCGACTAACGCCACATCTTCAGGTGTACCCTCTGCAACAATCTCACCACCACTTTGACCACCTTCAGGGCCTAAATCTAGTATCCAATCTGCGGTTTTGACGACATCTAGGTTGTGTTCAATCACCACTACTGTATTACCGTGATCACGCAGCCTGTGTAGAACCGTGAGTAGCTGTTGAATATCATGGAAATGAAGGCCAGTAGTTGGTTCATCTAGAATGTATAAGGTTTTTCCCGTGTCTCGTTTAGACAATTCACGCGCTAATTTAACGCGTTGTGCTTCACCACCAGATAAAGTTGTCGCTGCTTGTCCGAGGCGAATGTAGGAAAGACCAACATCCATCAATGTTTGCAGCTTACGAGCGATTACAGGAACAGGGTTGAAGTATTCTCGAGCATCTTCTACGGTCATCTCTAGAACTTCGTCAATGGTTTTACCCTTGTAGCGAACTTCTAAAGTTTCACGGTTATAGCGTTTACCTTTACACACATCACATGGCACATACACATCGGGCAAAAAGTGCATCTCTACCTTGATTACGCCATCACCTTGACACGCTTCACAGCGACCACCACGAACGTTAAAACTGAATCGCCCTGGTTTATAGCCTCGAGATCGCGACTCTTGTGTACCCGCAAATAACTCACGGATAGGAGTGAAAATCCCAGTGTAGGTTGCTGGGTTTGATCTAGGGGTGCGACCGATAGGGCTTTGGTCAATATCGATCACTTTGTCGAAATGCTCTAAGCCTTTTATCTTTTTGTGCTGCGCCGGAACTGCAGTGGTTGCACCGTTTAATTGAGTGTGGGCGACTTTAAAGAAGGTGTCATTGATTAGTGTAGATTTACCTGACCCCGAAACACCTGTAATACAGCTGAACAAGCCTACAGGGATCGTCGCAGTGACATTCTTTAGGTTGTTCCCCGTTGCGCCCACGATCTCGACGACCTTTTTCTTGTCGATAGGCGTTCTTTGTTTTGGCACTGCAATTTCTTTAGCGCCACTCAGGTATTGCCCTGTTAAAGAATTCGGGTTTTCGATGATGTCTTGCATGGTGCCTTCGGCGACCACGTGACCGCCATGAACACCAGCTCCAGGACCGATATCGATAACATGGTCAGCACAACGGATTGCGTCTTCATCATGTTCAACGACAAGAACGGTATTTCCTAAGTCTCTTAGGTGAACCAAAGTTTGCAGTAGACGTTCATTATCGCGCTGGTGGAGGCCAATTGATGGTTCATCGAGTACATACATAACACCCACTAAACCAGCACCAATTTGACTTGCGAGACGAATCCTTTGCGCTTCACCACCAGACAGTGTTTCTGCACTGCGTGATAGGTTCAGGTAATTCAAACCAACGTTCACCAAGAAATGCAGACGATCATTGATCTCTTTCATTACTTTATCAGCGATCTGACCACGCTGACCGCTGAGCGATAAGTTTTGGAAAAACTCTAGTGCATCAGCAATGCTGAGCTGAACGATTTCTGGCAGTGTGGTATCGCCAATGAAGACATTTCGAGCTTCTAATCTTAAACGAGTGCCATCACAGCTAGAACACGACTTCGTTGATATGTACTTGGCAAGATCTTCACGCACCGCGCTAGATTCAGTATCGCGGTAACGGCGTTCCAGCGTATTTAAAATACCTTCAAATGGGTGACGTTTGACTCGAATATCACCCCGGTCATTGATGTACTTGAATTCCACTTCAGTACGCCCTGAGCCTTTAAGAATGATCTCTTGAGTTTTCTTTGGTAAAGAATTAAATGGCGCATAAAGGTCAAAACCATAATGGTCTGATAGCGATGTCAGCATCTGAAAATAGTAATAGTTTTTCTGATCCCAGCCTTTTATCGCACCTTCTGCAATGCTTAGGTTTTCATCTAAAATCACTCGACTTGGATCAAAATATTGTTGAACTCCAAGCCCATCACAAGTACCACATGCACCAGCAGGGTTGTTAAATGAGAATAGGCGCGGCTCAAGTTCCTGCATGCTGTAACCACATATAGGACAAGCGAAGTTTGCAGAGAACACGATCTCTTCTTGTTCTTTATCATCCATCCAACCGACAACAGCGATGCCGCCAGATAGTTCTAATGTTGTCTCGAATGATTCAGCCAAACGTTGTTGAAGATCTGGACGAACCTTGAATCGATCAACGACCACCTCGATGGTGTGCTTCTTGTGCAGCTCCAATGTTGGTGGGTCGGATAGGTCACAAGTTTCTCCGTCAATTCGAGCGCGGATAAAACCTTGAGCAGCTAGATTCTCAAGCGTTTTAACATGCTCACCTTTACGTTCTTTGACGATCGGTGCCAACAACATCATCTTTGAACCAGCAGGAAGTTCTAATACTTTATCGACCATTTGGCTGATAGTTTGTGCTGCAAGAGGAGTGTTGTGAGCAGGACATCGTGGTTCACCGACACGAGCATAAAGTAGTCTTAAGTAATCATAGACTTCAGTGATGGTGCCAACAGTTGAACGAGGATTGTGAGAGGTCGATTTTTGTTCGATGGAGATGGCAGGAGATAAACCCTCGATGTGGTCGACATCGGGTTTTTCCATGAGAGATAGAAATTGACGAGCATAGGCCGACAAAGATTCAACATAACGACGTTGACCTTCTGCGTAGAGGGTATCAAACGCAAGTGACGACTTCCCTGAACCTGACAAACCGGTGATAACCGTCAGCTTATCTCGAGGTATGGTTAGGTTAATGTCTTTGAGGTTATGCGTACGAGCGCCTCTAATTTCTATTTTATCCATCTCAACAGACCATGTAATTTTAAGTGGCTAAAGTATTACATAGAGTGAGATTTGTGCAAAGTTTTACTGGATAAAAAAACAGTAAACAAAAAAGGGTGACTCAAAGAGCCACCCTTTCTACAAATTAAAACGTTGGTTATTAACCTGTCGTTATGCTTCTTTCTTTGTCGAGTGCTTGCCTAATTCGATTTGCTTTTGGTCTTTCTTGTATAGGTTTTCAAAGCAGTAGTTCGTTGCTTCGATATAGCCTTCAACGCTACCGCAGTCAAAACGTTGGCCTTTAAATTTGTAAGCCAATACACAGCCTGCTTTTGCTTGTTTTAGCAGAGCATCAGTGATTTGGATCTCGCCGCCTTTACCTGGTTCTGTCTGTTCGATCAGTTCAAAAATGTCTGGAGTCAGAATGTAACGGCCAATGATCGCTAAATTACTTGGTGCAGTGCCTGGTTCTGGCTTCTCAACCATATCGTCAACACGGAACAGGTCATCTTTGATCATATCACCAGATATTACGCCGTACTTGTGAGTCTCTTTTTCTGGAACTTCTTGTACTGCAACAATTGAACAACGAAACTGTTTGTATAGCGCAACCATCTGAGCCAGTACGCCTTGCTGCTCATTAACACAAAGGTCATCGGCAAGTACAACTGCGAATGGTTCATCACCCACAAGCTCGCGCCCCGTCAAGATCGCATGACCTAGGCCTTTCATTTCACGTTGACGAATGTAAGTGAAGTTTGCCGCTTCAATGGTCTCGCGGATGTTAATCAGCAAATCTTCTTTATTGGTACCGCTAATTTGGTGTTCAAGTTCGTAGTTCTTATCAAAGTGATCCATCAATGAGTGCTTACCACGGCCAGTAACAATGCACATACCATCCATACCCGCTTCGATGGCTTCTTCAACGCCGTATTCAATCAGAGGTTTGTTCACAACAGGCATCATCTCTTTAGGCATTGACTTCGTTGCTGGTAGGAAGCGTGTACCGTAGCCAGCTGCCGGGAAAAGGCACTTTTTGATCATGATAAGACCCTTTATCTGTAATAATTATTGATTCAACTGATTTGTTGATATTTCTGAGGGCAACTCTAGCATATGTTATGTCGAAAATTCAGCAACAATACCTATGATTACTCGAGCTTCCCTCAAAATTATTGTCAGATTAGAGGCGGAGCGGTTATGCAAGCAAGTTTTGGTTTGCCCATGCAATAGCTTGAACTCTATTCTTTACCGCTAATTTACGAAATATTTGATAGAGATGAGACTTGACCGTAAATTCACTAATAAAAAGATCATCGGCTATTTGGGTATTTGACGATCCCGATTGAAGACAGCGAATAACTTGGATCTCACGAATAGTTAAATCGACATTGGTTGGGGTTGTGTTGGTATTGACCATATTACGATAATAAAACAGAAGTTGATTAGTCACCTTCCTAGGTAGCCAATTATCACCATCGATGACTTCTTGAAGACCACGAGCAATTTTATCTTTTTGATCTGTGTTGTAAAAGAGTCCTTTTAACACCCCGTAGGTCAGCAGCTCAGAGGTAGGAAGTTGTAGAGGAACATTGAATAAGATGATCTCATGATTCTTCCACATTACGGTTAGGTTAGGACAAATAGCCAGTAGCTGTTTTACCTCTTTGTAATCAACAAGCAGGATACGATTGCTCTGCTTCCTATCAACTAGCATCAATTCACCTGGTGTCATTTTATAGAGAATTATGGATAAGTGTTTTTCTATCTCTTTAACATGTAGGTAGGTGTCGTTCGGGTCGATGCACAGAAAGTGTAAAGTGCGAGCGTATCGAGATTTTCTCATAGAAACGTCCTGTTTATATTTAATGAGATTTCACGTTGCCATGCACACTTTGACTTCTCTAGCATTCTCGTTATGACTTGCGTTGAATATCAATTCAAAAAGTAAATGAGTGGTTTGTAAGTGGAGAAAAAAGCAACATCGCTCTGAATATCATGATTTGTTACGTTTTTAATCTTTGTGGTAAGGAGAGAATAGGAATGCGATTTATCACTGCATAAAAGCATGCTATTCTTGTGCGCTAAAATTTCCAGAGACTATGAATTTAGACGGAGCAAATCATGGCTAGCCGTGGAGTTAACAAAGTTATATTAGTGGGTAACCTAGGTAATGACCCTGAAATTCGTTACATGCCAAATGGCGGCGCAGTAGCGAACATTACCATTGCAACGTCAGAGTCATGGCGTGATAAAGCAACTGGCGAACAGCGTGAAAAAACAGAATGGCACCGTGTTGCTCTGTTTGGCAAGCTGGCGGAAGTTGCTGGTGAGTACCTACGTAAAGGTTCTCAAGTTTACATTGAAGGTCAACTTCAAACTCGTAAATGGCAAGATCAAAGCGGTCAAGACCGCTACACGACAGAAGTTGTTGTTCAAGGCTTCAATGGTGTAATGCAAATGCTTGGTGGCCGTGCTCAAGGCGGTGCTCCTGCTCAAGGTGGTATGGGTAACAACCAACAGCAAGGTGGTTGGGGTCAGCCACAGCAGCCACAACAACAGCAGCAACAACAATACAGTGCGCCTGCTCAACAGCAGCCAAAAGCACCTCAACAAGCTCCTCAGCAGGCTCAACCTCAATATAATGAGCCGCCGATGGATTTTGATGATGACATCCCATTTTAAACTCTGTTTTTAATATATTATAAAAACAGTATTAAATTGGAAGAAGCCGCGTTCATCGCGGCTTTTTGTTACCTACAATTCTTAACGCTTTATTTACAACGTCAATTTATAGTATAAGTAGCAATACGGTATAATGTGAGTTGAAAAGGATTTCGTTATTCATGAGATATACCCCGACACTAAAATTGAGCACTCGATTGGTCGCATTTGTCACCGTGATAGTGATCAGTGCGATGTTCATTCTTTTTATTGGTGGCACACTTTCCTTTAAGCGTATTGGACAGGAATATTTAGACCATTATTTGGTTGGTATTGTCGACGTCGTAGATAAAGAGATGGAAGATCCAGATGCTGCGTATTCAATGCAACGTTGGATGCCTAAGATGTTGCAGGCAAGCAATATCGTTGAGATGAAGCTTTCAAACAAGACCGGTATCGTTTACCGATTTAAAGATACCTCCCCACAAATTGATCCAAACCGTCTCTATGAAAGAAGCTTCATTTTAGACCGAAATGAAGGCTATCAAATCGAATTTAAAGCACTCCCTCCTTATATTGGTTACAACTATTCGATTGAAGCTATGTGGTCGATTACTTTGGCGGTGGCATTGATCCTTTTCTGTTTGGCTCGTGGTGTTCGTTGGTTAAAAGAACAGTTAATGGGATCAGAGATTTTGGAAGAGCGAGGGAGAATGATCCTTGCTGGGCAGGTAGAGGCTCATTCAAAAGGGGACGAGCGAGAATGGCCATATACGGCAAGTGAAGCGCTTGATGTACTGATTGAAGAGTTGAAAGATGCACGCCAAGAGCGAAGTCGCTTTGATACTTTTATTCGCACCCATACTTTTCTAGATAAGCTCACTGGTACAGCCAACCGAGTACTATTTGATAACAAACTTGAATCTGTACTGCATGAAAGTGGCGCTCGTGGAGGCGTTTTACTGATACGTATCGACGAGTGGGAACAAGTTCGAGATGCCAATGACAAGCAGATCACCGACGGATTTATTATTGAAGTTGGTGAAGTATTGTCGAATATTGTTCAGCGTTATCCCGATGTTATTTTTTCTCGCTATTACGAAGCAGACTTTGCCGTGTTTATTCCGCATCAAGGAACAAAGGATATTGCGACGTTGGCTGCTCAATGTTTAAGGCAATTAGATAAATTGACTCCACCGGATCCTTTGGAATCAGATAACTGGTGCCATATTGGCGTGACAATGTATGTCGAAGGTGAACGTCATAGCCAAATCATGGATGAAACGGAAACAGCGTTAAAGAGCGCTCAGTTAGAGCGCATTAATAACTGGAGCCGTTACCCAAAAGAAAATAAAAGTGAGATAGATAGAGGCAGTGTTCGCTGGAGAACATTACTTGATAAAGCCTTGCTACCTGAAAATTTAGTAATCTTTGCTCAGCGGTGTTATCTTATGCCGGATTCAGGTCAAGCTAATGAATTGCATAAAGAAATATTTATTAGAATTCAAGATCCAGACAAAGGTTTATTGAAATCATCTCGCTTTATGTCTGCGGTAGAACAAGTCGGTTATCAAGCTCAAATGGATCAATCGGTTTTGAAGGTTTTGTTTAAGTCGCTGAAAGTATCAACACAGCCTGTCAATTATTCTGTGAACTTGAGTGTCACTCCGTTTGCAAATAAATCACATTTTAAATGGTTCAGAAGTGAGTTGTTACAGCTCTCTGCTCAGCATCGTTCTCAGCTTGCTTTTGAGTTTTCAGAAGGCCATCTAATTACTCACCTTGATTATATGCGACCAGTGGCGAAAATGTTACGAGGGTTAGGGTGTAAAGTGGTGGTTGGCCAAGCTGGGCGAACCATTGTTAGTACTCATTATATAAAGGATTTGAAGGTTAACTATATTAAGCTTCATCGAAGTTTGGTAAAGAAAATCGATCAAAGGCATGAAAACCAACTGTTTGTTCGAAGTCTGATTGGAGCATGCGGTGATTCTCCAACTGAAGTGATCGCGGTCGGAGTTGAGACAAAACAAGAAAAGAATACCTTGATAGAGTTAGGCATTAACGGTTATCAAGGAAGATATTTCGACGAAGAACAACAAATAATCCCCTTGCCTACTCAAGGGGAGAAGACAGTGAAAGCTGAATCCGTTGTAAAAGTCGGTCGAAGAAATCGATGGCGTAAGAGTAATAGTTAAGCATGAATTTTAAAGCGATTTTAGACAAAATAAAGCCAACGAATAGTAACGGTAGTTCTCAAGTTGTCCTTTTGGGCAATGATACCGTTTATATTTCATCGGCTGAGTCAGAACCTCAAGTCACCAGTTTTCCTGTGGTTAACGGTGACTGGGAAAGTGCGCTGAAAAAATTGTTGAGCAGTGAGTCACTTACTAGTGATAGCCTTCAGCTAATTGTCTGTGCGAACTACTACCAAACCTATCAAATTGATAAACCGGACATTCCACAGAGTGAATGGTCGGTTGCATTGCCTTTTCTATTGAAAGATCTGATCTCTGAAAGGGTGACTGATATTACAGCGAGTGCGGTAGCGCTACCGACCTCGAATAAGCTACAAGTGTATGTTTTGCCTAAAAAGCTATTGGATAAGCTTGTAAGCATTACTAATTCAGCACAAGTTGATCTTAAAGGTATTGCTCCCGAAGATGAAGTTTGGGGCTACAGTGCGGGTGAGCTCTCTAATTTCATTCTTTTACAACGCAGCCCCAACTCACATTTTAAGCTTGGTGCATTTGTTGAAAACACGGTTTGCTTTCAAAGAACAATCCGCAGTGTTGTCCCCCCATTAACTGGTAGCGCATCAAGTGCATTGCAGTTGGATGGTCTAGCTTTAGAACTCCAACGATCGATTGATTACCTTTCTTCTCAAATTAAAGGCACCCAACTTCATCAGTTAAAAATATGCTGTGATGAGGAAGATGAAGCTGAATTGCAGAGCGTGTTAAATAGCACATTGAGTTCGACCGTTTCTTTGCTTGTTGAAGGTGAACGCGAAAATTCAGAGAAATGGCTAGTTACGCTCGCGGCTGAAAAGAATATTTTTAACGTTAACCTCTACCCTGAGCACCTTAAGCCTAAAAAAGAATATTTCACTCTAGTGAATGTGGTCATGGCTTGGGGGCTGGTGTGTACCTTGTTGCTTGGCAGTTATTGTGTAATGCAGTATCAAGCATCGAGTTTGGATGAAGAGCTAGCAGCTTTACAATATGACTTGAATCAGCTTAACCAAGAAGTTAACCAATTAAACAGTCAGTTAATTCAACATAAACCGTCTCCAAACAAGGTAGCTGCGGTTGCTCGTCTCACTAGTGAGATACAAGCTAATAAAGAGGCGTTGAAGGCGGTCAGTCAATTCGATGAATCTCAGCAAGTCGGGTATTCTGGCGTCATGAACTCCTTCGCTCAATTAGGCCGAAATGACATCTCGCTTTCGCACATATACATGACTCACGATACCTTAGAGCTTAATGGTTTTGCCCGTGATGCAAGTGTAGTTCCAAATTGGGTTGGTCAATTTAAGAATGAACTTAATTTAGTCGGACGTACCTTTGAAAAGATTAAGATAGGTCGTAATGAGCAAGATGTAGTGACGTTTGAGTTAAGTACTCATAGGGAGAGTAAATAATGCAACTGTGGAATCAGCTTAGCGATAAGTTTCTTGTATTAAGCCTGAGAGAAAAATGGCTACTTTTCGTGTGTGGTCTAGTGGGTCTGTCCATGCTTTTATTTACCTTATTGATTGAACCTGCCTATCTTGATTTACAAGAAAAGAATATGAAGTCGATGAGCCTTACGCAGTCAAATCAGAAACAACAAGGTGAATTACTTGTTCTACAAGCCAAGTTGAACAAAGACCCAGATAAAGAAATTGATCTTGAGTTAAAAAAACTATTGGTTGAGAGCCAAGAGCTATCATTTGAGCTCGCTGAAATCGTTGATAGGTTGGTTACGCCTTCTCAAATGGCGCAGTTATTAGAGAGCGTTCTGAATGCAGGTAGTGGACTAAAGCTTGAATCTTTAGAATCGTTAGAACCAGAAGCCATTTCGGACAATCAAGAAAGTGATGACAACTCAAATTACTTTCTCCACCCTGTTAGAATGGAGTTGACGGGTAGCTACTTCGATATTTCAATTTATCTTCAAGCACTTGAGTCATTTCCTGTGAGCTATTATTGGCGCACGTTTGAGTATTCAGTAGAAGAATATCCCAAAGCTCGACTTGTGTTCGAGGTTTACACCTTAGGTACCAGACAGGAGTTTATCGGTGGTTAGAACTCTAGTGTTATCTTTGCTGTTTGGTAGCTCCGTGGTATGGGCAGAACAAGATCCAACTGCGCCATTAGGTTGGCTTTCACCCCAGCAGAAGTCAGCGTCAGCTAAAAAGGCGCCAGTTCAATATCGTTTACCGTCCCTAGAGAGCATTGTTTGCAAGGGCGATACACCTTGTTATGCGATTATGAATGGTCAGATTCTCGAACAAGGAGAAACGATCAGAGGGTACCGAGTTAAGAACATAGATCCAGAGTACGTCACTCTGCAGAGAAGCTCTAAGCAGTGGAAATTAGAGATGTTCTCTTTAGATGTTAAGAATAATTAAGGTTAGAGTGAAGACATGCGTAAACTTGTAGTAGCAATTCTAGTGTCATCTTTAGTCGGCTGTTCGATGGGGCATAGAGACCCTGTTGAGATAAAAGAGTCTTTAAACGAATCTATTAATGAAGCGAATAGCAAAGCACTTCATGACTTACCTTCGTCAGTGCAAGATGACCTTATGCCTCAGCTAAGTTCGGACTCTATGTCTTCGAACATGGAAACGGTTAAGCGCTTTCGTATTCAGGCAAAAGACGTTGAAGCGAGAACCTTTTTTGCAAGTCTAGTAAAAGGTACTGAGTATAGTGCCGCGATTCATCCAAGTGTTGCAGGAAAACTTACTCTAAATCTAACAGATGTGACCTTAGATGAAGTGTTGGCTGTTGCTCAGGATATGTATGGCTACGATATTGAAAAGCGTGGCAAAGTGATTCAAATTTATCCGGCTGGTTTACGCACAGTCACGATTCCTGTCGATTACTTGCAAGTAAAGCGCTCAGGTCGTTCATTAACGACGATTACTACTGGAACCATTTCTACTTCAGATTCTAACTCGAACTCATCTGGTTCTAATTCTAATTCGTCTAACTCGAATTCAAACTCATCGAACTCGAACTCAAATTCGTCTAGCTCCACATCTAGCGGTGGTACGGAGATTGAAACGATATCTGAAAGTGATTTTTGGCCGCAGCTTGAAGCGGCAGTCGCTCACTTAATTGGTTCTGGTGATGGGCAAAGCGTTGTGGTTACGCCACAAGCGAGTGTGATTACGGTACGTGCTTACCCCGATGAAATCCGAGAGGTTCGTGAGTTCCTTGGTATTTCTCAGAAACGTCTGCAGCGCCAAGTTATCTTGGAAGCCAAAATCATGGAAGTGACGCTCAGTGACGGCTATCAACAAGGCATTAACTGGACCAAGATGTTTTCGTCGAACGGCACTAACTACACGCTCGGTATGGGTTCTATCGTTAAAAATGCAGCGGGTACGATCATCCCTGGTAAACTACCAGGCATGGACCAAATCGGTACCGCTTTAGGTGGTCAATCTAACCTCGTTGTTTCTGGTGGCAGCTTTGAAGCGGTATTGAGTTTTATGGATACACAGGGTGACTTGAATGTGTTATCTAGCCCAAGAGTGACAGCAGCTAATAACCAGAAAGCGGTTATAAAAGTGGGTATAGATAAATATTTCGTGACTAATTTATCAAGCTCGGTCGGTAGTGGTGATAACGCGAATGTTGCCCCTGAAGTTGAGCTAACTCCGTTCTTCTCTGGTATTTCGTTGGATGTGACACCGCAGATTGATGATAAGGGAAATGTGTTCCTACACGTTCATCCTGCAGTGATTGAAGTGGAAGAGGAAGTAAAAGAGCTTAATCTTGGCTCAACAACTGGTGTTGTGACGCTGCCGTTGGCTAAAAGCTCTATTCGTGAGTCTGACTCCGTGATTCGAGCGCAAGATGGTGATGTGGTTGTTATTGGCGGATTGATGAAATCAAACACCAGTGACATGACTTCAAAAGTTCCATTTCTTGGTGATATCCCTGCACTCGGTCATTTGTTCCGTAATACCAGTCAACTCACTCAAAAAACTGAACTCGTTATTCTATTAAAGCCAACGGTTGTAGGTGTAAATACTTGGCAATCAGAAATGGAGCGTTCTCGAGATCTTTTACAAGAATGGTTCCCTGATGAATAGTAACCACTCACTTTATCAATGCAGATTGGTAGTGAATTACTAAGCTAGGTCATGTTATGTATCAAGCTCATTTTGATTTTGAACAGCTACCATTTACGTTAACGCCGAATACCGATTTTTTTTATGGTTTAGCCCCTCACTTTGAGGCGATTCAAACGGTCATTTCTGCGTTAGAAATGGGCGAGGGGGTAGTTAAGGTTACAGGGGAGGTCGGCACGGGAAAAACCATGGTGTGCCGAATGTTGGTCAATCATCTTAATGATTGTACGGCTTTAATCTACCTGCCTAACCCAGTGCTATCTGGGGCTGACTTACGACAAGCTGTGGCTAAAGAGCTTGGTTTGATTACCAATAATGAAGCCACCTTAGTGGATAACATTCAACACAAGCTTATTGAATTGCACAACTCAGGTTTACGAGTGGTTGCGCTTCTTGATGAGGCTCAGGCGTTGTCAGATGAAGCTCTAGAGACCTTAAGGTTGTTTGGTAACTTAGAAACCGAAGATAAAAAGCTGCTGCAAATTGTTCTATTAGGGCAGCCGGAATTGGATGCTCGATTAGAGGCTTATCATCTAAGGCAATTTCGTCAAAGAATCACATTTAGTTCGACACTGAGACCGCTTACTCTCGATGAAACGGTCGCTTACATTGATAACCGGATCGCTAAATCTGGTGGCAAATATGCTCCCTTTAGCCTGAGCCATAAAAAAGCAATATGGCGATCTTCTTTGGGTATCCCAAGGTTGATCAACCAATTGTGTCATAAAGCTTTGTTGCTTGCTTTTAGTGAAGATAAAAAAAATATAGAAAACCAACATCTCTTTGCTGCAATGCATGAAACATACGATGTGTGTAAACCTAAATTTAAAACGCCAATGCTGTGGGGTTGGAACTAATTATGAGCGTCATTAATAACGCCTTGTCTGAATTGGCAAAAAAAGAGTCAACAGCATCGATTGAAGCTGCGGTGGTACCTAAAGTAAAAACACGCTCTCCATTGGTTTGGGTAGTCGCAGGCTTTACGCTTAGCTTGGCCCTGGGGGGCTGGGCTATATCACAAGGCCCAGCTGTCGATAACTCAATATCAACTCGAGATAGACAAGTTTCTTTTATTGACAGTTCGGAAGGTATGTCTGAAGCGGCCGTTACTCAACCTGTGTCCTCGCCGACTAAGAAGTTAGTGACGCTAGATTCAGCGAACCTTTCGGCTCACAACACGGCAATACTAAAAAGTGCTCAAGCTAAATCGGATTCAGTCATTGCATCAACTCAGTCAGTTACAAAGCCTAAAGTAAATCCTGAATCTCAAGCCATACCTAAATCTCAAAGCGCACCTAAAGCTCAAAGCGCACCTAAAGCTCAAAGTTTACCTAAAGAAAAAGTAGCAAAGCCAATGCTTGTTGCTAGCGTGGCTAAAAAAGATGCCACACCAGTATCTAATCAACCTGAAATGTCTAGCGATTCAGAAAGCAATGGAATGTTGATTGAGCAGGTGGAATTAACGCCTGAACAACTTTCTATTAATGCTCAAGGCCGAGCTCAGAAAGCTCTTGATGCCAACGACCTTTCTGGTGCGTTGAAAGGTTATAACGAAGCGCTCCGTTATGATCCAAGAAATGAAGATGTCCGTCAGAAACTAGCCATTCTCTATTTTGGTAAAGGTGATACTCGCAAAGCGTATGAGCTATTTCAGTCGGGTATCAAACTCAATATCAACAGTGAAAAACTGCGCCTAGGTTTATCGAAGCTACTTGTGAAAGCCAATCAAGCGGAAGCTGCTTTGAGTCCATTAATACACTTACCGCCGAGTCCAACTCAAGACTACTTAGCAATGCGTGCTGCATTAAGTCAAAAGTCTCAACAAGAAGGTATTGCGTTAGAGAGCTACCAAAAATTGACTGAGGTCGATTCAGAGAATGCTCGCTGGTGGTTAGGTTTAGCAATTCAGCAAGAACGTCAGCTTGATTTTATGGCTGCAAAGCAATCATACCAAGGAGCATTGGTTAGAGTTGGGATCTCATCTCAGTCGCAAGGCTTTGTTCGTGACCGTTTAAAGATAATCAATGCTTTAGAGGAGAGTAGCGATGCAAATTAGATTAAGAAAAAGGCTCGGTGATTTGCTCGTAGAAGAGGGCATCATTACTGAGGAACAAGTTGAACAAGCTCTGGCCGCTCAAAAAAGGACAGGCCGTAAGCTTGGTGATGCACTGATCGAGCTTGGCTTTTTATCAGAGCAGCAAATGCTCAGTTTCTTGTCGCAACAGCTTGCTATTCCTCTTATTGATATTAGCCGAGCTAACGTTGACGTCGAAGCTGTGCAGCTTTTACCTGAGGTTCATGCTCGCCGCCTTCGTGCTTTGGTCATTGGGCGTCAAGGTGACACATTACGTGTTGCAATGAGTGATCCTGCCGATCTGTTTGCCCAAGAATCTTTGCTGAGTCAACTAGGCGACTACGCACTCGAATTTGTCGTCGCACAAGAGAGACAATTAGTTGATGGTTTCGACCGTTATTACCGAAGAACCAAAGAGATTGCCTCATTTGCTGAGCAGCTTCATGCTGAGCATAAAGTTAATGAAGCCTTTGATTTTGATATCGCTGAAGAAGACAGCGACGAAGTTACGGTTGTTAAGCTAGTAAACTCGCTGTTTGAAGATGCTATTCAAGTTGGTGCGTCTGATATTCATATTGAACCAGATTCAAACGTATTACGTTTGCGTCAGCGTATTGATGGTGTTCTGCATGAAACGTTGTTGAATGAAGTGAATATTGCTTCTGCATTGGTTTTGCGTTTGAAGCTGATGGCTAACCTTGACATTTCAGAGAAACGACTGCCTCAAGATGGTCGCTTTAATATTCGCGTTAAAGGTCAATCGGTCGATATTCGTATGTCGACTATGCCAGTACAGCACGGTGAGTCAGTGGTTATGCGTTTGCTTAATCAATCGGCTGGTCTACGTAAATTGGAGTTGTCAGGCATTCCGAGTGATTTGCTCGTTCGTCTTCGTCATCAATTACGCCGCCCACATGGCATGATCCTCGTCACCGGGCCTACGGGCTCAGGTAAAACAACCACTCTATACGGTGCGTTAAGTGAATTAAACGAACCGGGTAAAAAGATCATTACCGCTGAAGACCCTGTAGAATACCGTCTTCCTCGTGTGAATCAGGTTCAGGTAAACCCTAAGATTAATCTCAACTTCTCAACGATTTTGAGAACCTTCCTACGTCAGGACCCGGATATCATTCTTATTGGTGAGATGCGAGATCACGAAACCGTTGAAATTGGTTTGAGAGCGGCACTTACCGGTCACTTAGTGTTAAGTACTCTGCATACCAACGATGCAGTAGATAGCGCATTGCGTATGATGGACATGGGGGCTCCGGGTTATCTGGTAGCAAGTGCTGTTCGAGCCGTGGTCGCGCAGCGGTTAGTTCGTAAGGTATGTACTGATTGCAAGGTTGATGATGAGCTGGATGAAGCGCGTAAGCAATGGTTGAGTGTCCGTTTCCCAAACCAGCTAGGTACGCCATTTATGAAAGGACGTGGTTGTCAAAATTGTAATTTGACTGGCTACAGTGGGCGTATTGGTGTGTTTGAAATGTTGGAGCTCGATCAACCTATGATGGATGCGCTTAGAGCCAATGATGCCGTTGGTTTTGCTCAAACGGCAAGGCAGTCTGAAAACTACAAACCGCTGTTAGCTTCTGCGATGGAATTGGCCATGCAGGGTGTTGTGAGTTTTGATGAGGTAATGAACCTTGGCGAAGGCGATGCTTCTGGTGCCACTGATCCAATTTATCTGTAGGGGTAGAGTGATATGCCAACTTATCGTTATGTAGGTCGCAGTTCTGATGGCAGTCAAGTGACAGGCCAGTTGGATGCGAATAACGAAGATCTTGCTGCTGACAGCTTGATGAGTAAAGGGATCATTCCAACTTCGATTAAACTTGGAAAAAGTGGCGGTTCAATCCTGGATATGGATGTATCTAGCCTGTTCTCTCCGAATGTGCCTTTAGAGGTATTGGTTCTGTTTTGTCGACAGCTATATAGTTTAACTAAGGCGGGCGTTCCGCTATTAAGATCGATGAAAGGGTTAACTCAACATTGTGAAAATAAGCAATTGAAAGTAGCACTTGAAGAAGTGGTCGCTGAACTTACAAATGGTCGTGGGTTAGCGGCATCGATGCAAATGCACCCTAAGGTATTTAGTTCATTGTTTGTATCGATGATCAGTGTTGGTGAAAATACCGGTCGTTTAGACCAGGCATTGTTACAACTGGCTGGATACTACGAACAAGAGGTTGAAACTCGAAAGCGAATCAAAACGGCAATGCGTTACCCAACGTTCGTGATTACTTTTATTACCATCGCTATGTTTGTCTTGAATATATTCGTGATTCCTCAGTTTTCGAGTATGTTCGCGCGTTTTGGCGTCGACTTGCCGCTACCAACCCGTATCTTAATGGGGATGTCTGAGTTCTTTGTTAATTACTGGGGGTTAATGCTCGGAGTAATCTTTGGTCTTGTTTTTGCTTTTAAAGCATGGGTTAAGACTGATAAGGGGTGGGAGAAGTGGGATCAGCTGCGTTTAAAAATGCCAGTGATTGGTGGGGTGGTCAATCGAGCTCTATTGTCGCGCTTCTCACGTACTTTTGCTTTGATGCTAAAAGCAGGTGTACCGCTTAACCAATCGTTATCGCTATCGGCTGAAGCTTTGGACAATCGTTTTTTAGAACTTCGTGTTCAAGGTATGAAATCGGCAATAGAAGCGGGAAGTACCGTTTCTTCTACCGCGATTAACAGCGAAATTTTCACACCACTCGTGATACAAATGATTTCTGTGGGTGAAGAAACGGGTCGTATTGATGAATTGTTGCTCGAAGTCGCGGATTTTTACGACCGAGAGGTTGATTACGATCTAAAAACGTTAACCGCTAGAATTGAACCTATTCTGTTGACCATCGTTGCGGGAATGGTGCTGGTTTTAGCTCTGGGTATTTTCTTGCCAATGTGGGGAATGCTGGATGCAATCAAAGGTTAGGGGATGCTGAATAACCTACAGCGCTCACGTTTTGTTATTTGGGTTGCGGTTATTCTTTTTCTCGTGATGGGATTGCTTTCTGTATGGAAAACAGTAGAAGAAGAAGCAACGAACACGGCATTAATCGTTGCGAGCAAGCGAATTCTTGAGCAAGCGAATTTGTTCAAACAGCAGTATTTGTTATCTGGTGTGGAGCAAAAGAATGATGCGAAACAGCCAAAGACTTACAGCAGAACGGGGTGGGTTATGCCAATTCAAGACTCGGCTCGAAATTGCGGTTATTGGTTGGAGCAATTGTATCCAAAGGGGCGTATTTTAGGTCTAAGTTCTCCAAATATTGAAGACAAAAGTGATAACATACACTTTCATTGCCGTTATCATTATAGTGATAAGTATCAGATAGATATATTACTTAAAAAAGAAAGATTTAGTGTCAAAGTCAATATATTGGCCTTGTGAACGTATTGGCGCTGTTTTTATGGTTTTATGCATGGTCAAATGTATAATGCGCATTAGCAATTAGATGAGTAGGTAGAAAGTGCTTAAAAATCAAAAGGGTTTCTCCCTAGTCGAGTTAGTCATAGTGATTGTTGTTGTGGGTTTATTAGCTGTTGCAGCTTTACCCCGTTTCTTGGATGTGACAGACGAAGCCAAGAAAGCCAGTATTGAAGGTGTCGCGGGTGGTTTTGCGACAGGCGTACTTTCAGCAAGAGCGCAATGGGAAGCAGAAGCTCGTCCATCAGAAAGAATTGGTGTTGAAACATACAATACTGTAAATTACGATGGTGTTGATTTTTGGCTAACCAGATCAACAAGTAGCAATGGAAGCACTAATTTTAGAGATGGCTACCCATGGTCTATAAACACAAATTCAGCTTCAGCTCCGTCTAATGATGTGACTGATGCTTCGTGTGTCGATTTAATGGAAAATCTACTTCAGAATCCTCCTAAAGTTGGAACATTAACCAATGTGGCTAATGGTTCGAATTACAAATATTCAGCGCAAGCGGATAATAGCAATGACTACTGCACTTACATTCAATTGGAAGGCGGTACTCAGCATCAATTCGTTTACGAGATTAGAACTGGTCGTGTGACCGTAACACTGCAGTAAACCTGCGTTTAAATATACATAGAGAGAAAAGACTATGAAAAAACAAAGCGGTTTCACCCTAATAGAACTAGTGGTGGTAATTGTTATTCTAGGTATTCTTGCAGTTACTGCAGCACCTCGTTTTCTTAACTTACAAGATGATGCTCGTACCGCTTCTTTGGAAGGGTTGCGTGGTGCAGTTGCGGGCGCTATGGGAATAACTTATGGACGTGCTGCTATTGGTGGTATTGAAGGTACAACTTATACAGCATGGACTAATGCAGGCGCACCTGGAACGGTAATTGATGGTATCGCTCATCACTTTGGCTACCCAACGGCAGTTAGCGATGATACAGCTAACCTTGGAGGTATCGTTCAAGCCTTAGACTTATCTAATGAATTCGTTGTTCTACAATCGGAAAAAACAGCTACAACTCAAACTAACTTATGGATCGACCTAGGTTTTACTGGGTTTACCGCTCAGTGTGTTCGTTATACTGCCGCTACGGATGCAAATACCCCTGCAACAGTCGCGTTGCAAGCTGGTGCTAATGGCACAGCTTGTGGTGCTCAGTAAATAATCAAGTTAACGAATGTATAGGCCAGCATTGCTGGCCTTTTTTCTATCTGAAATACAGGTCAGTAACAAAGACAACTTCCTTTCCCTGAGTTACACTTAATCTTCAAACTATCAAATATTTAGCGGATTGGATGTCGGTGAATCGATTCTATAAAACATGCATAAACCGCGGTTTTCAGCAACAAGGTTTTACTTTAGTCGAGTTAATCATTGTGATCTTGTTGATCGCGATTGTCTCTGCCTACGCTGCTAGCCGTCTTTCCGGAAGGGATAGTTTTGCTGCCTTTGCCGCTCAAGAGCAAGTAACTTCTGTTGTCCGCCAAGTTCAAGTGAATCGTATGCAGTCCAATGTGGACCTTGGGTCCGTCGTTGGAGAGAGCAATTTTATTCTCGCTATCGTTGGCAATTGTATCGGTTCCGAAGTGAGCTGTACCGCGCGAAGCCAAGCGAGTAGTGATTGGGTTATGCTTAATGGGATCACTTTAACGGCTGCATCTAATACCACTCCAGCCATTCCTCTATCTCTAGTTAACTTTGATTTATTAGGCAACCCTACAACGGGTGAAACACCTACAGGCGTTGTCGTTAACGTTGCAGCAGGTGTGGTGATTACGATTACTTCAAATGTGAACACCTGCCGTGTGGAAATTAACTCGCAAGGTTATGTCGAAAATGGGGTGTGCTCATGAACACCATTCATAAATCACCTGCAAAAGAACGTGGTTTCACATTAATTGAAAGTGTCGTTGTGATCGTGGTTATGGGGCTTGCCATGATGACCATCATAAACTTTTTAGCGCCTCAGATTAGCCGCTCTGGCGACCCTCATTATCAAACCCGTTCAGCCGCGTTAGGGCAGAGTGTTATGTCGATGATTCTTGCTCGAGGGTTCGATGAGAATAGCGACTTTGATGGCGGGGAGGTGAGATGTGGTGAAGGGGCTGCTGCTGGAACAGCTCAAGCCACTTGCACACAACAGGCTAACTTTGGTCCAGAAGAGGCTGATATTGCTCTATACAATGATGTCGATGACTATGATGGGTGTTGGGAGCCTGGTGCAGCTAACGGGTGTCAAGACCTTAACCTATTATTGGGCGAGAATGGTGCTACAACTTACAGCAACTACCGACTAGATATTGATGTGACGTACCAAACTGTTGATCGACTCAAAAGAATAAACCTTAGGATTACAGCCTTAAATCAGCCTCCTATTGTGCTCGATGCCTATCGAGGTAATTACTAATGAGAAGGCAAGGTTTCACTCTTATTGAAATGATTATCACCATGATTGTTGGTAGTATTTTAGTTGTAGGTATTGCTGGGTTTGTTGAGTTAGGTGCGCGTGGCTATGCGGACACCGTAGATAGGCAGCGTTTGCAAACTCAAGCAAAGTTTGTGATAGAAAAAATCACCCGTGAAGTACGTCATGCTGTACCTAATATGTTAAATCAAAACGCTGTTGTCCCGGGAGCTCGCTGTGTTTCATTTTTCCCTATCGTTACCTCTGGAATTTACGCTATATCGGGCGATGATATTCAATTTGTCACAGGTAATAATGCACTGACGGCTGCTGTTCTAGCCCCGTTATCTCTAGTGATAAATCCTACAGAAGCGACACCGACCAATAATGATTTCCCCTTAGCCGCTGTAATTGCAACGAATAATACGTTCTTGCTTGCTAATGAGTCTGGAAACCTTGTGGGCAATTCAGTTTCAAATCGACACTATATTTACAACCCTAATGGCCGCGTCAGCTATTGTATTGTGAATGGCCGAGTATGGAGAAGTGAAGGAAATGGCGCATTAATCCCAATTTCGGACACGGGAGTGGCTGGGGTTTTAGACTATCAACCCGCAAATGTTCAGCGTAATGGTGTCGTCCATCTTGAGTTTGAATTTAGAAACCAAGTCGGGGATGAACTGACCAACTTCCAGCAAGACATACAGGTGATCAATGTTCCTTAAAAAAAGACAAGTCGGAAGCCTGTATATTGTCGTTATCTTTGTCTTGGTGGTGATGGGCTTTCTTGCGACAACCTTAAATCGCATAGAGTGGTCCAATCATGACGCCCATACAAAAGATGTGATTGGTACTCAAGCCCATCTTTTAGCTCATTCGGCAATAGAGCGAGCCTTAATGCAGATATATCCACCTAGAGCCAACACAACGGTTTCATTTGATGTGGCTGCAGCGTGTACTAATTTAGATGGTTCTACTATGAATTTCGCAACGACGATTGGATGTGCTGATGTTCAAATAACGTGCTCACCAACAGGTGGTCAACTTGTCGATAGTTCTCAGTTATACACAGTAAGAGCGGTCGCAATGTGCGGAACGGGTGTGAATTTAATGCAACGTAGTCAAGATGTGTGGGTGAGATAATGAGAGTACTATTTTTATCATTGGCTTTGTTGTTTTCTCTCGGCATATCATCGTTTTCGTATGCTTCCACTTGTCTAGCTAATGGCTCTTCTGTAGATGCTCGCAATGGTTTTTGTATCACTTTTTCTCTTGAGTCTGACGGGTCGAATCGAATTCGATTAGCGAATAGCCAATATTTCCCGTTATGGACAGATGATGATGATTTTGATGATTATTATCAGCAAATCTTTGACGAAGATTATGAAGATGATGACGTCCTTCGACAATTTCAGGTTAAGTTTGAGCGTACTTCTAATTATAACGCTAGATGGATAAGTGGAAAATTAACCTACTCAGTAGATGGTACTCAGAAAAAAGTTATTAATAACTTTGATTTATCTTATGCCACTGGCGCTGATAAATTCGACCCATTTGTTACCATTACACTGATTGGTGATAGTTTCACTAGTAGTTCCCAATACTGCATATCGGAAAAAGATTGCCAGCCCTTGGTACCACGTTCTAAACCGTTATTTGAATTTGGAGAGGTAGACGCTAGCTCTTGTAATGGGTATTCCTGTAGCTTTGATTTTGATGAAGATTTTAAAACGACGCCTGTCGTTATATTAATGTCTTCTTATAATCTAAATGATAATCCATCGGCAATGTTCGTCA
The DNA here is from genome assembly GCF_024347635.1 of Vibrio tasmaniensis. Lineage (NCBI taxonomy): Bacteria > Pseudomonadati > Pseudomonadota > Gammaproteobacteria > Vibrionales > Vibrionaceae > Vibrio > Vibrio tasmaniensis. Next base: position 2,868,906 of record NZ_AP025510.1, on the reverse strand, counting down.
CATCTGTGACTAAAGATCGGGTCGAAGTTAAACAACGCTTCCCTTTAAGCTCTGATCCTAACTTAATGGATCCGATCTATTATTTTGCAGCAGAGGTTGGGGACGTAATATTAGATGAATCTCAGCCAGGGAAAATAATACGTGTAAGTAAAGTTGAGCTGAATCACTTCCAAACGGCAGGAAATACAAATGGGGAGGGTTGGAAACGGGAAACTTACTCTCAACGTTTCTCTGCGGCTCCTATTGTCTTTTCTCAAGTTCAGCCCGATAGCGGTAAGGATTTTTGGGTAACTACTGCACATAAAAATGTTGGAACCTCGAATTTTCGGCTGGCCTTAGAATTTGGCCGGCAAAATGTACCTACTCCTACAAGCTATAGACGCAGAACTGTAGGGTATATGGCGGCACCTGAGTTTTCTGGGCAAACTTCAGATGGTGTTCGTTTTGTTTTTAATAAACCCAGTAGTTCATACAATCAAAGCGCTTCATTAGCGCAGTCTTGTATTGATAATCAGGTGTTCCATGGCCAGTCGTTCCAAGACTTTGGTGTGATTATTCAAAAGCAAACTCGAAGTGGATCGGATGGAGGGTGGTTGAGGTTATGTGAACTATCGAATCCGGATTATTTTACATTTATGCTAGAAGAAGACGCTTCAAATCGCTCGCATCAGACATATGAAAGAGTTGGGTTCTTTGCATTTGAAGAAGTCAGGCCAAAGCCCCCTATTCAAAAATGTGATTACTTTCCTGAAATGTTGCAATCAAACCGTTATTTGCCAGGTGCAAATCCCGGAGAATGGACTCCATGGGATGGACAACTGGATATATCTTCAGGAAATGGTACTGGAAATAATATCTATCTCGATCAAATATCCAAATCAGAAGCATTAGGTTTTACTTCTTCTAGAGTTTCTGGTCTTGGGGCTTGTGTTTATAAAGACGGGCAGAATAGTGGCGGAAGTTGTACGGTGAGTTCGGCTAAGAATTTATTTCCGTTAGGTGTTCCGGATACTACTGCTTTTAACCCTTCGGGCGGTGTGTTGATAGCGGCTGGCAATAATCAGACGACTGAGGCGACTCAATTTAATTATACTTCATTATCTTTTAGCGCAAATACGAGCACAGTTGTTTTTCCCGCTGGAGAGTATTGGATTGACACCATCAATTTTAATCATAACGATTCTTACATTAAGGTGAAAGGTGATGGTCCAGTTGTTATTCACTACAACCATATAAATTTGTCTCATAAAAGTCGTATATACATTAATGCAGGAATAGATGAGCAGAGTGATTCTAACTATGATCACAATGACTTTACGCTTGTTGGTCATGGCCGTTTTTCATCTTTTTGGCCTTTAGGTGGTTCTGATATCCGTTTGAATGCGAATGTGTATGTATCGCCAGAGGCTATCAGTGCTGGTTTCGATATTAATGGTGTCGCTCGTTTTCAAATGACCGGAGCAATTACCGCTCCTAGAGTTTCATTTAGGTCGTCAGATACTAGTTTTATAAGGGCTAAGTCAATAGCAGGGTGTTACACGCCTCCTAGTCCAACGATAAAATATATAGAGATCAAACCAAACAACTATCACTTAACTTGTGATGATAAGGCTGAAGTGTATGTCGTGCCTTATGATGAAAACAGTCAACCAATGAGCGATGTCAATGGGGATACTGTATCTATAAGTGCACCTGAGGTAACTTTTAGTAGCGGGTCTTTTGATAGCCAAAACAAGAGGTTTGTTTTTAATATTGATGGTCGAAGTGGTAATAAATACGGTGATGTGCTTGCGACTGCATCAGTTAATGGAACGACTATCCAAGATCAAAAAGACATTAGCTTTGTACCTTATCGGTTTGATATTAAGCCGAGTGCTAATTCTACATGGAATAATCAACCGCTAGAGGTCATTGCCGGAAAAGCAGAAGATATTGATGTTCGAGTCTTAGCTTGTAGTAATAATGCATCACCAACGCCTATTGTGATGAATTATGCGGAAAAGTTAGATGTGAACGATCTTGGGTACGTGCTTCAAAAGCCCGGAAGTGGTGGCGGTGGTAGCCTTGGCAGTGGCGATTTTAACTTCTCTAAAGGGATGGTTGAGGATGTTGCTATTCAATTTGATAACTCAGGCGAGTTAGTTGTCACACTTGAAGATAAGAGCTTTAGGTGTTCAACTCAACCCCCGACAATCGCGAACTGCCCTAGCGATGGCGGTGCGTTGAAAGGTCAAATTACCTTGAAGGCTCGTCCTTGGAAAATAGCAATATGTGATGTTCGTTCGGGAGCTTCATTTAACCCTGCCAGTGGGGCGACAGGGGATGGTTTTATACCTGCAGGAACTGACTTCATTGTTGACTATAAACCAATTATTCATCCAGATTCAGTATTAGGCATCGCTGATGAATGCGCCTACCCAGTGACAAGTAATTATTCACTTGATAGTGGTCCCTTAGATTTAGATTTTAAGGTGGTTTATCCAGATCCATTATTAAATCCCAAACCAGGGGCAGTGACACCTAGTGTCATTCCTTCATTTAGCACTAACCAGGTACTAAATACTCTAGCTCATACTTGGAGTGAAGTTGGTTCTATCGAGTTTATAAGTAGCGCGGTCTATCTTGGTCGTGATGTACAAAAAGATCGCCAAGTCATTGGCCGCTTTTATCCTGATTACTTTAATACGTTGAATAATGAGTGGGAAAATCCTGCTGGGCAAGCTTTTACTTACATGAATCAAGAGTTTGACAATGTCTCCATTAATGTTGCGGCTTATAGTAAGTTGGGGAATGAAACTCATAATTACGGAAGTTTCAACCCTATTCAGCGAGCTTTTTTTGAGTTAGATGAAGGGCGTTTACTCAACGGTAATCGCTTGAATTTAACTTATCGAGGTAGTCGAGGGGCGATCAATAACAACGATATATCATGGCAGAAGCAGGCTGACTTTTCGCCTGATGGTCCTTTTAATTTTGATGGTGGGCCAATTCGAGATGTCTCTTTGAATGTTTTTACAGCAACACTGTCTGATCCTGTGCAATTCAAAACACAACCAACCGATCCTTCTGGCATGACAGCACAACGACTGCCTGATAGCCAACCCAATGTGGTTTTTGGTCGTGTAAATTTGAGTGATGTAGGTGGGGTTGAAGGTAGTTCGATTACCGTTCCTCTTCAAGTTCAGTATTGGACAAACGGTGCTTTTATTAACAATGTATTTGATAGTTTCACTGATATCGATGCTGAAATGGATGGAAACCCTACGGTTATATGGCCTGTTGGGGGAGCGACTACGGCGACATTAACGGGAACTGCTGATGTGAATGATGGTGTGTCGGACAATTTTACAGCACAGCAAGCCCCTAATGCTGTAACTAGGGAACAAGTGCAAATTTGGCAGCAGCTTGACTCCATAAACAATAATATGCCTTGGCTAATGTTTGATTGGGACCAAGACGGTATTGATGAAGAAAACCCATCAACAGTCGTCACCTTTGGTATCCATCGTGGGAACGACCGTGTGATCTACCGAGGTGAAAATGGCTTAATAGGTCAGTAATAATATGATTTTTTGGCTGTTAAGTTAGGAATCTGTAAGAAATTGTGGGTTTCAGTCCATGTTTATACTTCAATGCCTTGCCGTGACAGCAAGGCATTGGTACATTTAGTGCAATTTTTGTCTTCTAATTCTTGCAGGATGAGCGAAGAATATGTTTAAAAAACTTCGTGGCATGTTTTCAAACGACCTATCGATTGATTTAGGTACTGCCAATACCCTTATATATGTAAAAGGCCAAGGCATTGTTCTTGATGAGCCTTCAGTTGTAGCTATCCGCCAAGATCGTGCGGGTTCTGCAAAGAGTGTCGCTGCGGTTGGTCACGCTGCTAAGCAAATGCTTGGCCGTACGCCTGGTAATATCTCAGCAATCCGTCCAATGAAAGACGGCGTAATTGCTGACTTTTACGTAACGGAAAAAATGCTTCAGCACTTCATTAAGCAAGTGCATGATAACAGTGTGCTTAAACCAAGCCCTCGCGTATTGGTTTGTGTTCCTTGTGGTTCAACGCAAGTTGAGCGCCGTGCAATCCGTGAATCAGCACTGGGTGCTGGTGCTCGTGAGGTTTACCTAATCGATGAGCCTATGGCTGCTGCGATTGGTGCTGGCCTACGTGTATCTGAGCCAACAGGTTCAATGGTGGTTGATATCGGTGGTGGTACGACTGAAGTTGCCGTTATCTCACTAAACGGTGTGGTTTACTCGTCTTCTGTACGTATCGGTGGTGACCGTTTTGATGAAGCTATCATCAACTACGTTCGTCGTAACTACGGCAGCTTGATCGGTGAAGCAACAGCCGAAAAGATCAAACACGAAATCGGTTCTGCTTACCCAGGCGATGAAGTCGATGAGATTGAAGTACGTGGTCGTAACCTTGCTGAAGGTGTTCCTCGTAGCTTTAGTCTGAACTCAAATGAAATCCTTGAAGCGCTTCAAGAACCTTTATCTGGCATCGTATCTGCAGTCATGGTTGCACTTGAACAGTGTCCACCAGAGCTTGCTTCTGATATCTCAGAAAACGGTATGGTACTGACAGGTGGTGGTGCACTGCTTAAAGACCTTGATCGTCTGCTAACTGAAGAAACGGGTATCCCTGTTGTTGTGGCGGAAGAGCCATTAACGTGTGTTGCTCTAGGCGGTGGTAAAGCTCTAGAGATGATCGACATGCACGGCGGTGATCTTTTCAGCGAAGAATAGTATCTAGTGTTAGGCTCTTTTCTTATCTAGTTTTATGTAAAGAGCCTAACACCTTGTCTATAGGATCAAATGTCGCTCTAGGACCAAATATAGAATGAAGCCAATTTTTGGTAGAGGTCCCTCTCTACAATTGCGCCTGTTTTTTGCTGTAACATTATCAGCCAGCCTTATGCTGGCTGATAGTCGTTTAGATGCATTCTCAAATGTCCGCTATCTATTAAACAGTATGGTTGCGCCAATTCAGTATGCCGCTAATTTGCCTCGCACCATGTTTGATGGCGTATACGACCGTTTTAGTACTCGTAAAGGGCTCATTGAATCCAACCATAATATTAAACGAGAAGTCTTGCGACTGAAGAGCGAGTTGATTCTGCTTGAGCAATATCAAGAAGAAAACAAGCGCCTTCGCAAGCTATTAGGCTCTCCGTTTATTCGTGATGAGAAGAAGGTCGTCACAGAGGTTATGGCGGTGGATACTTCACCCTACCGTCACCAAGTCGTGATCGACAAAGGTCAGATTGATGGAGTGTACGAAGGTCAGCCTGTGATCAATGAAAAAGGCATTGTTGGTCAAGTCACTTTTGTTGCTGCTCATAATAGTCGTGTTTTGCTACTGACTGATGCAAATAACGCAATTCCTGTTCAGGTTATTCGTAACGATATACGTGTTATTGCTTCTGGTAATGGCATGATTGATGAGATCCAGTTAGAGCACATTCCAACCAGTACAGATATCCAAGAAGAAGATCTGCTGGTGACATCTGGACTTGGTGGTGTATATCCAGAGGGTTATCCAGTCGCTTATGTGACTGCCGTTGATTATGATCCGAAGCGTGAGTTCGCCGTTATTAAAGCAGAACCTGTAGTTGAGTTTGATAAGCTCAGATACTTGTTGCTTGTGTGGCCTGATGAAAATAAACAGATGCAAGCAGAACAATCCAGTATCGAACAAGCATTGTTAGAAGGTGAAAATGGCCAATAGCGTTTTAAGAAGCAAAGTAGTCATTGGCTGCTCATTTTTGATAGCACTTATTCTACAAACGATCCCTTGGCCGGGTAGTTTAGACCTATTCAGGCCATCTTGGTTATTACTGGTTACCTGCTATTGGGTTTTAGCGTTACCTTACAGAGTTAACGTTGGTAGTGCTCTAGTACTGGGCTTATTGTGGGACCTTTTGATCGGTTCGACTCTCGGTATTAGAGGCATGATGATGGCAATAGTAATGTACATTATTGCAATGAACTTCCTCGTGATTCGAAATATGGCGCTATGGCAGCAAGCGATAATCATTGCAGCCTTAACAGTGTTGTTTGAAGTGCTGATATTCTTTGGTGAATATTTGATCCAAGATGTCGTTTTCAATCCGTTATCGCTATGGAGCGCATTGATAAACTGTATACTTTGGCCTTGGATGTTTTTATTAATGAGACGTGTACGTCGCCATTGGCATGTAAGGTAGAGTGACGATGGAAAAGAAACATTTAGTTTTGGCATCCGGCTCTCCACGCCGCAAAGAATTGTTATCTCAACTCGGTTATGAGTTTTCTGTCCTTGTAACTGATGTCGAAGAGTGTAAACACGCTCAAGAAACCGCCGAAGAGTACGTTAAGCGACTATCTTTAGATAAAGCCTTAGCTGCGTTGTCTTTATTGAAAGATAACCCTTCTGAAAAACAGCATGTTGCTTCTGGTTCTGATACTGTAGTTGCTAGTTCTCTTGATTCTGAAACAGTGGTTCTGGGCTCTGACACGGTCGTCGTAAGCCAAGGGCAAGTGCTCGAGAAGCCAATAGACCTTGCTGACTCTAAGCGTATGCTTACTCAGTTAGCGAATGATCGTCACCAAGTGATGACGGCAGTTTCTGTTGTATCGGAAGAAAAACAAAAGACAGAAATCATTATTACCGACGTATGGTTTAAACCCCTCAGTGAAAAAGAAATAGAACAATACTGGCAAACAGGGGAGCCATGCGATAAAGCTGGTAGCTATGGGATCCAAGGTTTGGGCGGACGCTTTGTTACCCGAATCGAAGGTAGTTATTACGCCGTTGTCGGCTTACCTTTATTTGAAACGGACCAGCTACTGCAAGAATTCTTATAATTACTAATCTGAGGTGCACCATGAGTGCTGAATTGTTGCTGAACGTGACCCCGAGTGAGACTCGTGTGGCCATGATTGAAGGGGGAGCTCTTCAAGAGATCCATGTCGAACGAGATGCTCGACGCGGGATCGTAGGAAATATCTACAAAGGACGTGTAAGCCGTGTTTTGCCTGGAATGCAGGCGGCATTTGTGGATATTGGCCTTGATAAAGCAGCTTTTTTGCACGCCTCTGATATTGTCCCCCACACTGAATGTGTTGCTGAGAATGAAAAGAAGCAATTTCAGGTTCGTGATATTTCAGAGCTTGTTCGCCAAGGGCAAGATATTGTCGTTCAAGTGGTCAAAGATCCTCTTGGTACCAAAGGTGCCCGTCTAACCACTGACATTACTTTACCATCTCGTTATCTGGTATTCATGCCGGGCGCAAGCCACGTTGGTGTTTCTCAGAGAATTGATAGTGAGTCAGAACGCAACCGCCTAAAAAAAGTCGTGTCTCGTTACTGTGACGAGCACGGTGGCTTCATCATCCGCACGGCAGCAGAAGGCGCAGATTCAAATGAGTTGGCGCAAGATGCCGCATTCTTGAAGCGATTATGGTTAAAGGTGTTAGAACGTCGTGGTAAGCACAAAGCTCGTACTCGCTTGTATGGTGAGTTGTGCTTAAGCCAACGTATCTTACGTGACTTTGTCGGTACTGAGCTGAGCAAGATTCAGGTCGATTCTCGTCTAGAATATGAAAACCTAAAAGAGTTTACTTCTGAATACGTGCCTGAGCTAACAGACAAGCTTGAGTTGTATGAAGGTGATAAGCCTATCTTTGATATGTACGATACCGAGAACGAAATTCAACGTTCATTGGATCGCAAAGTCGAATTGAAGTCTGGTGGGTATCTGATTATCGACCAAACAGAAGCGATGACCACTGTTGATATCAATACTGGCGCCTTTGTTGGTCGTCGTAATCTAGAAGAGACGATTTTCAATACTAACGTCGAAGCGACACAAGCTATTGCTCGTCAGCTTCGCCTTCGTAATTTAGGCGGCATCATCATTATCGATTTTATTGATATGCTGTCTGAAGAACACCGTAAGCGAGTACTCACCTCTTTAGAGGCTGCATTAGACAAAGACCGAGTGAAAACCAATATTAATGGCTTCACACAGCTTGGCTTAGTTGAGATGACTCGTAAACGTACTCGTGAAAGTATTGAGCATATTTTGTGTTCTAGCTGCCCTGCTTGTGAAGGTCGCGGCAGTGTGAAGACAGTTGAAACCGTTTGTTATGAAATTCTTCGAGAGATCACACGAGTGAATCGCGCGTATGACGCCGATAAGTTTGTTGTTTATGCGGCGGCTGCCGTTGCCGAGGCGTTAGAAGGTGATGAATCTCATGCGCTTGCTGAGCTTGAAGTCTTTATTGGTAAGCAAGTTAAAATCCAGGCTGAACCTCTGTACATACAAGAGCAGTTTGATGTTGTTATGATGTAATGGATATTTTGTGAGTTCAAGCGTTACTCTGATTCTGCGTACATGTCTATGGCTAGTGGTTACTCTCTTAGTAACACTAGCCATTGCTGTCACTACACTGCGTGTAGCCTTACCCAATTTAAATAAGTATCAATCTGAAATTGAGCTTTGGGTAAACCAACATTCCGGTTTTGATTTTTCTATTCAAGATGTGGGTGGTTTTTGGCGTAACACTCACCCCTCTATTGCTCTGCAAGGTGTTAAGGCTAGCCTTCCCAACGCAGAAGATGTGGCTTTCTCTGTTGAGCGTGTTGAAGTTGAGTTTGACTTGATTCAATCGGTCGTGCAGATGCGTCCGGTTGTGGCCGACTTAGTCATGAATCAAATGTATCTCGACATCCGCTCAATTGATCTATTTGCCGGGCAAAACGGTAAAGATGAACCTAAAGACCCCGGCTCTTCCAAGCGAGTCATACAGGAGCTGGACAATTTACTTCTAAAAACTTTGGTGGATGTGACCGCTAAAGATTCTTCTCTTCTATATCGCACTATCTCTGGTGAAGAACGTCAGCTTGATATCGAAACTTTAAAATGGCAAAACTCAGGTAAACATCACCTTGCGGAGGGTGTAGTAAGTATTAAAGACGCTAATCTCAACTCTTTGTCAGTAAGTGCTAACTTTGTTGATGGTGGTTCTTTAACTGATATGACGGGCGAGTTTTATGTCAGCGCGGATAGTATCTCAGTAATGCCTTGGTTAACTCGTTATATGCAGGCAGAATCCGGCATTGAGACGGGCACGGTGAGCTTGAATAGCTGGCTAACGCTACGAAATAGCAAGCCAGTTAGCGCTTATGTTGAGGTATTACCTTCAGAACTGACTTGGAATGAAGATGGTCAACATGACTTGATGCTTGAGTCGGGTGTTTTTAAATTATCACCAATTGATGGTGGATGGCAGGTAAATGGTCACTCACTAAATCTAAGAACGGATGACAGGCCTTGGCCAGAACTCGATGTCGCACTTAAGTGGAATAAAGGCCCGTGGCAGCTCAACGTTTCTGAGTTGGACATTGCAGCCATTACTCCGTTGATTAAGCTGTTACCAGATTCCGAACAATCCACGCAAATGATGAGCTCGTTGGCTCCAGGCGGTTTGGTTTCTGACATTCGCGTCTCCATGGGTTCAGGCATCGAAAGCTTGCGTTATTCTGCGAGTTTTTCTGATATGGCTATCGAGCAATGGGAGTTAGTTCCAGGCTTTAGCCAAGTGTCTGGCAGTGTTTTTGGTTCTGCATCTGAAGCGAAAGCCAGCTTACATGTTATTGATGATGTATTTCCTTATGGCGATGTTTTCCAAGCCCCTCTAAATATCAAACAAGGTCAGGTTGACATTGTTTGGCAGCAGGATGAAAACGGTTGGAAGCTTTGGTCGGATAAAATCACCGCAGCCACGCCAGATTTACAAGTACTAGGCGCATTTCGCTTGGACTTTCCAAATGACGCTAGCCCTTACCTTTCTTTTTATGGCGAAGCAGACGCTTACAACGTCGGTGAAACATGGCGCTATTTACCGACATTGGCACTTGGCCAAGACTTAACCGATTACCTTTCTACGGCGATTCAAGCGGGCAAAGCCGACACTGTTAAATTACTGTGGCATGGTGAATTAGCTCAATACCCGTATACCAATCATGATGGTGTTTTCCAAGTTTGGGCTCGGTTAGAAGATGCTAAGTTCAGCTTCGATACCGCGTGGCCCTTGATAACCGACCTTCAACTTGATCTGTTGTTTGAAGATGATGCGATGTATTTAGACTCTCGCTCAGCTCAACTGATGGATGTGACGGCAGATCGAATTACTGGTCGTATTCCTTATTTAGGGGAAGGTGGTCATATCGAAATTGAAGCTAAAGCAACGGCGTCTGGTAATGCAGTTCGAAATTACATGACTGCTTCGCCACTCGTAGATTCTGTGGGTGCTGCGTTAACCGCACTTAAAGTGAGTGGTGATGTCTCTTCTGAGTTCCAGCTTAATATTCCGTTTGATTCTGAACAAGAACCTAGAGCGTGGGGATATGCAGATCTGAGTGGTAACCATGTTGAGATTGAAGCTCCACCAATGGTGCTAGAGAACACCACTGGTCGTATTGAATTTGATAATGATATCGTGACAGCAAGTGGTCTTGCAGCCGATTTACTTGATCAAGGCATCTCGGTTGATTTTAAAGGTCTTAATGATGGACCTGGCTATGCAGTGGATCTTGATGTGTTAGGTGATTGGGACGTCAATCCTCTAAAACCTTATGTCGGAGAGCAGTGGTTAAGCCGTTTGTCGGGTCATGCACAATGGCAAAGCCAGATCGATATTCAGCTTAATGATATTGGTTTTACTTACCAACTCGACTTACAGTCAGACCTCAAATACTTAGCGAGTGATTACCCATACCCATTAGCCAAAAAGTCATTAGAAAGTGGTTCGGCAAGGCTACAAGCCTCGGGCAATCAAGAATCGATTACCGCGCGTCTGCAATTGCCGAGCACTAAATACCAAGCTGAGATTGATATTTCCGGCGATGTTCCTGAATTAACGGCGACCAATTTAGTCCTTGGTCGTGGTGGCTACAAAATTAGTCCCGTGGTCGGCCATCATGCCTTGATTCGTACTGACAAGTTCAATGCCGATGACTGGCTGTCAGTGGTCATGGAGCCTGTGCAACCATCGGATGCTGCCCTTAGTCAGATGAACACGCCAACTATCCCAGCCCCTAGTCGCATCACCTTTGAAAGTAAGGAACTGATTTTAGGTGGTATTTCTTGGAATGATGTCGACTTTAGCGCTCGAAAGAACAAAAAGGCGTGGCAAATGGAAGTCTCTAGTCAAGAGCTAGAAGGGGATATCAATTACTTGCCTCCTTATGATTTGACGGTTTCATTGGATCGCCTGCATCTGTTTGTTCCTGAATGGAGTGACAAGGAAAACCAAGAGCAACTCCTACAACGTAAGGCGCAAGAAGCACCATTGATCTCTGAGTTGGATAGAAAGATCCATGATGCGATGCCGAATTTGACGCTGACCCTGAACGACTTCTGGCTACAAGGGTACAAGGTTGGCAAGGTCGATGTTGAAATGACGAGGAAGGAAAATCGAATTGAGTGGAATAAGATCCAGGTTCGAAGCGGCGGCAACAAAGCGGATATCAGTGGCTGGTGGGAGTTGCAAGGCGATAAGAGTCATTCATCGCTAACTCTTGATGTTGAAGGTGAAAACAACAGCGAGTTAATGGAACGCTTCGGTATTACTTCCGGGATTCAAAAAGCGCCCTTTGAGTTAGAAGGTCAATTGAATTGGGATGGCTCGCCTTGGGGGATCAAAATGGATACCCTTGATGGCAACGTAAAAACCAAGTTTGGTAAAGGTATTATCTCGGATGTGAGTGGGGCAGCTCGATTGCTGGGGCTATTTAGCCTAGATTCGATTATCCGGAAGATGCAGCTCGATTTCTCGGACGTATTTGATAATGGCATGGCATTCAACAGCATCACAGGTACAGGCGAGATTCAAAATGGTATCTTCCTGACCAATGATCTCAATATGGACGCAGTCGCCGGTGAGATGAAAATAAAAGGTATCGCCAACCTCAACACGCGCCAGGTCGATGCTGAAGTGAACTTTACCCCAGATATCACCTCCGGGATTCCAGTATTAACGGCCTTTGCGGTAACGCCTCAAACGGCGCTATACGTGTTAGCGGTGACGACGGTTATTTCACCGGTTGTTGAAGTCTTCACCCAAGTTAATTATTCGGTGAAAGGGCCGTTGGATTCACCGACAGTGAGCGAACTTTCTCGCAGTTCTGGAGAATTCCAGCTACCAGAAAAACTCAGAAAATTGGCCGAATAAGCCTTAAATTGGCCGAATAAGCCTTAAATTAGCCAAATGAACCTTAAATTAGCCGAAAAGACCTTAGTATCCTAATCAGCTAATATACGGTGAAATGCTGATTTCTGAATCATAATGAATGGAGGAGCGATACACATGGATTGTGTTGGGTTGATTCAAATGACATCAGGCCCTCGCCCTGACTTGAACTTTGATTATCTTGCTCAAGAAGTAGCAAAGTGCAAAGAGTTGGGGGCTAAGTGGGTTGTGTGCCCTGAAAACGCGTTAGTCTTTGGCAGTAAAGCCGACTATCACCAGTATGCTGAGCCTCTAAATGATGGCCCACTGCAAAAGAAAGTCTCTGAGCTAGCAAAGCTTTACCGAATTTGGATTGTTATTGGCAGTATGCCGATAAGCACAGCTAAAGGCGTGACTACCACAACCTTGGTGATTGATGATTTTGGTTGTCTAGTGGCCCATTACGATAAGTTACACATGTTTGATGTGGATGTTGCTGATGCACATAAGTGCTATCGAGAATCGGATATTTTCACGCCCGGTGACCGAGTGGTAACAACGGAAACGCCTTTTGGTCGCTTAGGTTTGAGTATTTGTTATGATGTGCGCTTTCCGCACTTGTATTCAGAGTTACGCAAGCAAGGTGCACAAATCATAGTGGTACCGGCAGCTTTTACCGCAGTAACAGGGCAAGCTCACTGGGAAGCATTATTAAGATGCCGCGCGATCGAAACGCAATCGTGGATTATCGCGGTAGGGCAAGGCGGAAATCACCCTTGCCAAAGAGAAACATGGGGACACTCAATGGTGGTTGATCCATGGGGACGAGTGGTTGCACAGCTAGACCAAGATCCTAAAAGTATGGTGGTTGAGATAGACACATCCAGTTGCGAATCAATCAGGCAAAATATGCCAATTGCGCAGCATTCTCGATTTACCAATCAATTTTAATTACAAATAAGAGCCATTTATGAGCATCAATCAAATTGAAGAAGCGCTACTGAACCCAACAGGGCTGACGGAGCAAAACATCGCAGATACATTGGCGAGCATTGCTACCCGCCAAATTGATTATGCTGATATCTACTTTCAGTCAAGCTGGCACGAATCTTTAGTGCTAGAAGACAGTATTATTAAAGACGGCTCTTTCAATATCGATTGTGGTCTTGGTGTACGAGCGGTCTCTGGTGAAAAAACCGGTTTTGCTTACTCTGACCAAATCCAATTGGATGGCCTTAAACAGAGTGCAATCGCGGCTCGCGGTATCGCTAAGCAAGGCCAAAACGGTAAGGTACAAGCTTTCAAGCGTAACTCTAACCAAGCTTACTATGATGCAGTTAACCCGCTAGCAAGCTGGGAAAAACAGCAAAAGACAGAATTACTTAAAGCGCTTGATGCTTACATTCGTACTAAAGAGCCTATGGTGACTGAAGTATCGGTAAGCCTAAGTGGTGTACATGAACAGATGCTTGTTGCGGCAACTGATGGTACTTTCGCTGGTGATATTCGCCCGCTTGTTCGTTTATCTATCAGCGTACTGGCACAGAAAGGCGATCGTCGTGAACGTGGCAGTGCCGGTGGCGGTGGTCGTTTTGGTTACGATTTCTTCTTAAGTGATGCCAACGGTTCTCAAGTTGCTTACCAATTCGCTGATGAAGCGATTCGCCAGGCATTAGTTAACCTTGAAGCGGTTGCTGCGCCTGCTGGTGCAATGCCTGTGGTTCTTGGTTCTGGTTGGCCGGGCGTTCTACTGCATGAAGCGGTAGGCCACGGTTTAGAAGGTGATTTCAACCGTAAAGAGTCTTCAGTATTTTCTGGCAAGATCGGCGAGCAAGTTACATCAAGCCTATGTACGATTGTTGATGACGGTACATTAACGGATCTTCGTGGTTCATTGAATGTGGATGATGAAGGTGTTAACGGTCAGTACAATACGCTAATCGAAAATGGCATCCTAAAAGGTTACATGCAAGACAAGCTGAATGCTCGTCTAATGGGTGTTGCTCCGACAGGTAATGGTCGTCGTGAGTCTTACGCGCATCTTCCAATGCCACGTATGACGAATACATACATGCTGCCGGGCCAACACACACCGGAAGAGATCATTGCAACGGTTGAGAAAGGCATCTACGCACCGAACTTCGGTGGCGGTCAGGTTGATATCACATCAGGTAAGTTTGTGTTCTCAGCTTCTGAAGCGTACATGATTGAAAACGGCAAGATCACTCACCCAGTGAAGGGCGCGACGTTGATCGGTTCTGGTATCGAAGCAATGCAGCAGGTGTCTATGGTCGGTAATGACCTAAGCATTGACCGTGGTGTTGGTGTGTGTGGTAAGGCTGGTCAAAGTGTGCCAGTGGGTGTTGGTCAGCCAACATTGAAGCTAGACTCGCTAACCGTCGGTGGTACTGAGTAAAGCAGATTAGCCTCTGAAAAATCACTATAAAGATAAATTGAAAAGCGCCTCTATTGTGAGGTAATGCCGTTCGGATAAGCATTACTGCTTGAATCTGAACGGATATTTGGCTGGGACAAAGAGGACTGAACGTGGAAACGTTCGGTCCTTTCTTTTATCTGGAAGAATGAAGTGACTCAAACTTTCTCTCATCCTTTTCAGTTTTACAGGTAGAGTTCCGTCTGGACTTAAAGCTAACCAACGTAATTGCGCATCAATAAGGTTAATTGCGGCGGTAAAACTGACCCTAGTCGCTCGAACCCCGGCTTCTGAAGCTATCTTAACCATCTCTAATCGCACTAAGTTATAGGCAAGTAATACGCCCCAAAGCTCTTGCTTCACACCGGCAGAAAAACGACTTCGTAAAGTGACGTGACTTTGCAGTTGAGTCTGTTTAATTTCACCATAACCTTCTTCTATCTCCCAGCGTTGCCAATAAATACGCAGCAGGCTTTCTAGCGAGTATTTACTAGGGTCTGTAAGTGAAGTAATAAAACCTTTTATCTCACCTTTTGGCTCTTGATATAGGACTAATCTGGCTTCCCAACGTGCGGGTAAATTCGGATTCTGCCGTTGAGCTTGAGGAGAGATAGGCATTGAGATAAGCATGTCGTTCTCCGCATATTTCTCCAACACTTCATAGCGTAGTTTACGTTTTGCAGGCATTAACCAGTGCGCATTTTCCGCACTCTCTTGCCAGGACAGCAAAAGGTCTGCCGAGAAATAACAACGATCAAATAAGGTCAATGAGTGTGCGGGGATGTCATTGAATAGGCGCTTAGCTAAGGTCGTTTCACCGACATGACAACCATCAAAAGCCGCCCCCATAATCATTCGAGTTTCTGTTGACATCAAAGCGACTAAACGAAGTTGAGGGTAAGGTTTCAATTTTTTGGAGATGAACCCAAATTGTTCAGCGTTCTCTGGGGAATCCTGACACCGAAATGTTGTTCCATCGACAGCAAGAACATTAAGCTCTAAGTCTTTGTCTTGTTGAAGGATATCTCCGTTCCAAGCCTTTACCGTTGTGTGAAACAGAGCCGCTAACGGACTCTCATCTAGACGTCGGCGTGAATCAGTTAGGACACTGGGTGCAACACGAGACCAGCTATC
Source organism: Vibrio tasmaniensis (assembly GCF_024347635.1). Lineage (NCBI taxonomy): Bacteria > Pseudomonadati > Pseudomonadota > Gammaproteobacteria > Vibrionales > Vibrionaceae > Vibrio > Vibrio tasmaniensis. The sequence continues at coordinate 2,853,113 of NZ_AP025510.1, read as the reverse complement.
TTCAGGTTTAGGCTGAAGTGCAATGTCTAATGAACTGCATACCTCTTTGATAGACATGTTGCGTTGCAGCCCCATCCAAATAACTAACCAGACAGCTTGCTGAGCGGGAAGTCGGCGTCGTCTTATGCTCGCTTTATTGGTTTCAAGAAGAGCTTGTTCTATCCACTCAATCTGAATGGCGTCGACGACAGATTCATAATTGTCGGCATCTTCAATGGTCTCGTGTGCCATTGCTAATTCTTGTTCAAGCATAAAAAATCCCCATCAACGTTGTTGATGGGGATTATCTGCTAACTGCAAGATCGTTCAAGTCTTCTTAAACGATCGGCATTACTCTATTGTGAGGCGCTTTTTGCTTTTTGTTCTTTGCTTATGGGTTACTGGTTCTGTGAGCGCGCAGAGTCTACATGTTCTCTTCCGCGAACTCAGCCAGTCGGCTACGCACCACACCATTGAGGTGGATGTTGGCACTGCCTTCGAAGTTTTTAAAACGCTCAACCATGTAGGTTAAGCCTGAAGTCACAGGGGTTAAGTAAGAAGAATCTATCTGCGCTAGGTTACCTGAGCAGACAATTTTGGTCCCTTCACCACAACGGGTGATGATGGTTTTGATTTGTGAAGCGGTCAGGTTCTGACACTCATCCAAAAGCACAAATGCATTCTGAATTGAACGGCCACGCATAAAGTTAATCGATTTGAACTGGATATTGGCTTTATCACAGATGTACTTCATCGAGCCTTCTGTGCAGTGATCGTTCTTGTGCAGCGCTTCCAGTGTATCAGTCACTGCAGCTAACCAAGGCAACATCTTCTCTTCCTCTGTACCCGGAAGAAACCCTATCGACTCACCTATATCAGGTGTGTTTCGGGTTACGATGATCTTATCGAACTGTTTACGTTCAATCGTTTGTTCAAGTGCAGCAGCCATGGCTAACAGTGTCTTACCACTACCAGCAGCGCCAGTGAGAATCACCAGATCAATATCAGGGTCGAGCAGGGCATCGATCGCCATACCTTGGTATACGTTTTTGGGTGTGATGTCCCATGCTCTGCGATTCATTAGTCTTTCGCGACTGAGGTCTCTTAGTGTAATGCTTTCAGTTTCAATCTCTTCGACTCGAGCGGCAAAGTCACTTTCTTCGTCAATCACATACTGGTTGAGAAAGGTTGGCTCGAACGGCGCTCTTGCTAAGGTGTGCAGCGTCTTTCCGCCTAAACTTCTGCTCTCGACATTATCGATACCATCCCAAAATGAGCCTTCCAGTTGTTGGAAGCCTTTGGTGAGGTATTGGATATCATCAATCAATTGGTCGGTTTGATAGTCTTCAACAAAACGGACACCGGCGCCTTTGGCTCGTAAACGCATGTTGATGTCTTTGGTGATAAGAACCACTTCGCGTGGCGCGCGTTTATTTTGAAGATAGAGGACTGCGTTGAGGATTCGGTTATCGCCAGCTTTGTCATCGGCGAAGGCTTTGATGCTTTCTTGAAGTTCGTAGTCAGCGAGTATTGAAATACTGCCAGATGCGTTTATGTCTTTAGAAAAAGGGATGCCTTCAGATATTTGGTCTGGTGTGGCTTCCCTGAATAAGTCTTCGAGAGTTCGAATCGCAATTCTCGCATCTCGAGCAACATCTCTTTTGCTGTCTTTGATTCTGTCGAGTTCTTCTAGCACTGTCATTGGGATAACGACATCGTGCTCTTGGAAAGAAAATATAGCGAAGGGTTCGTGAAGTAGGATATTGGTGTCTAAAACAAATAGCTTCCGGTTGGTCTCGCCCATAGCATCTCCTTGCCGACGTGCGGCTTGCCTTGCATTCATTGAACGTAGATTAAGCTCACATAAAGGTTAGTATCTGATTCTAGTGATAGTCAACAACTCACTTAAACTTCATTTGAGAGCTGCATTCTGTTCTCCATAGAATAACCATGATTTTTTGACAGTTTGATTGCACTTATGAAAACAGAAAAAAAGTATGAAATCGTCTCCTTTAGGCGTGACCTAAATCACAGCATCGAGTAAGATTAGCGACCTTTTTCTGCACCATTTTCTCAAGATATTTATTATTAAGTGCGCACTTAAAAAGTGGCTGCAAACTAGGCATTTTTGGCTATATTTTTAGTTCAAGAGCAATAACGTTCTTGTTTGAAATTGCAGTTAGAAAGACCAAATTCCAACTATAAGATTGAGGTAGTCGATTCATGACATTTGCTTTGGGGCAACGCTGGATAAGCGATACGGAGAGCGATTTAGGTTTAGGTACCGTTGTAGCAATGGATGCTCGCACAGTAACAGTAATGTTTGCTGCGTCAGAAGAAAATCGCGTCTATGCACGCACAGATGCTCCCGTAACCCGAGTGGCGTTCAATGTAGGCGATGTCATCGAATGCCAAGAAGGTTGGTCTTTATCTGTTGAAGAAGTTATCGAAGATAAAGGGCTACTGACTTATTTGGGTACTCGTGAAGATACTCAAGAGACAGAGGTGACTCTGCGTGAAATCTTTTTAAGTAACCAGATCCGCTTTAACAAGCCACAAGATAAGCTGTACGCAGGTCAAATCGACCGTATGGATAACTTTGTGCTGCGTTACCGCGCGCTAAGCAATCAATACCAACAACACAAGAGCCCAATGCGCGGCTTGTGTGGCATGCGTGCTGGCTTAATTCCTCATCAGCTGTACATTGCTCATGAAGTGGGCCGTCGTCACGCTCCGCGCGTTTTACTGGCTGATGAAGTTGGCCTAGGTAAAACCATCGAAGCGGGCATGATCATCCACCAACAGGTGTTGTCTGGCCGTGCTGAACGTATTCTGATTGTGGTTCCTGAAACTCTACAACACCAGTGGTTAGTAGAGATGATGCGCCGTTTCAACCTGCACTTCTCTATCTTTGATGAAGAGCGTTGCATAGAATCTTTCGCAGAATCAGATAACCCATTCGATACACAGCAATACGTTCTGTGTTCACTTGATTTCCTACGCAAGAGCCGCAAGCGCTACGAGCAAGCACTTGAAGGTGAGTGGGATCTATTGGTTGTCGATGAAGCGCACCACCTTGAGTGGAGCCAAGACAAGCCGAGCCGTGAATACCAAGTGGTTGAAGGCTTAGCTGAAAACACATCTGGCGTCCTGCTACTGACAGCGACCCCTGAACAGCTTGGTCGTGAGAGCCACTTTGCACGTCTGCGTCTGCTTGATCCTGATCGCTTCTACGATTACGAAGCATTTGTTGAAGAAGAAGACCAATATGCCCCTGTTGCTGATGCAGTAACGGCATTGTTCTCTGGCGTGAAGCTTGAAAACAGCGCGAAGAACCAAATTACAGAACTTCTGTCTGAGCAAGATGTTGAGCCTCTATTCCGCGTTATCGAGGGCGATAGCAGCGAAGAAGAGCAAGCCTTAGCTCGCCAAGAACTGATTGATAACCTTATGGATCGCCATGGTACAGGTCGTGTTCTTTTCAGAAACACACGTGCTGCAATCAAAGGCTTCCCTAAGCGTAATGTAAACCTACTGCCGATGGACATTCCAACGCAGTACACAACCTCGATGCGTGTATCGGGCATGATCGGTGGCAAGATGGCACCAGAAGCTCGAGCGATAAAGATGTTGTACCCAGAAGAGATCTTCCAAGAGTTTGAAGGTGAAGACTCAAGCTGGTGGCAGTTCGATTCACGTGTGAACTGGTTGATTGAAAAGATCCAAGATAAGCGCAGCGAAAAGATCCTAGTGATCGCATCTCGTGCGAGTACGGCTCTGCAACTGGAGCAAGCACTGCGTGAGCGTGAAGGTGTGCGTGCAACGGTATTCCACGAAGGCATGTCGATTCTAGAGCGTGATAAAGCTGCGGCTTACTTTGCTCAAGAAGAGGGCGGCGCTCAGGTGCTTATCTGTAGCGAAATCGGTTCTGAAGGTCGTAACTTCCAGTTCGCTAACCAATTAGTGATGTTTGATCTTCCGTTCAACCCAGACTTACTTGAGCAACGTATTGGTCGTTTGGACCGTATCGGTCAGCTGCGTGATATCGACATTCATGTTCCTTACTTAAAAGGCACATCACAAGCGATTCTAGCGCGTTGGTTCGATGAAGGCCTGAATGCATTCGCAGAGACGTGCCCTACTGGTCGCACAGTTTACGATAAGTATTCTGATGTACTGATCGAAATGCTGGCTTCTGGTAACACCGAGCAGCTTGATGAAGTGATTGAAGAGTCAGCGAAGCTCAATCAAAGCCTGAAATCGGATCTAGAAAAAGGCCGAGATCGCCTACTAGAAATGCATTCAAATGGTGGCGATAAAGCCCATGAGATTGCAGATAAAATTGCTTCTACCGATGGTGATACTAACCTAGTGTCGTTTGCTCTAAGCCTATTTGACACCATTGGTCTGAACCAAGATGACAAGGGTGAAAATGCGTTAGTCGTGACACCTTCTGAACATATGATGGTGCCAAGCTATCCAGGCTTACCTTATGAAGGTGCAACGATCACGTTTGACCGTGAAACAGCGCTTTCTCGTGAAGACATGAACTTCATTAGCTGGGAACACCCAATGATTCAGGGCGGTATTGATCTGCTATTGAGTGAAGGTGTCGGTGCATCAGCAGTATCGCTATTGAAAAACAAAGCGCTACCTGTTGGTACTATCCTGCTTGAGCTGGTTTACCTTGTGGATGCGCAAGCACCTAAACGCAGTGGCATTAGCCAGTTCTTACCTAAGACACCGATTCGTTTGATGATGGATGGTCGTGGTAATGACTTATCTGCTCAGGTTGAGTTCGACAGCTTTAACCGTCAATTAAGCCCTGTAAACCGTCACCTAGCGAGCAAACTAGTGAACTCGGTACAAGGTGAGATTCACAAGCTAATAGAAGCCGGTGAGACGCATGTACTGCCGAAGGTTGAAGAAGTTCGTCAGCAAGCTCAGAAAGATATGCAAACTAACTTGAACGGTGAGTTAGAACGCCTACAAGCGCTTAAAGCGGTGAACCCTAACATTCGTGATGAAGAGCTAGAGGTTATCGAAGCTCAAATCAATGAACTGACCGGTTACATCAGCAAAGCTCAGGTTCAGCTCGATTCGCTACGTTTGATTGTGGTTTCTCACAACTAGTTTTGAATTAGCTAAATGCTTTAACGATATAAGGCCTTCATCATGAAGGCCTTATTTTTATCTGAAGCTAGGTTAAACTGTGGCTGGTTAAAGCTTAGCGCTCGATTGTATTCTTATCTAGATAAAGCAATCTCGAAATAAAGTGGAAAATCAAAATTCCCTGAGCAATTAAGAGGCTTCAATGGCGTTAGAGCAGTACACACCACCACGTGAACCGTGGACTGATATTGTATATCAAGATGACGATATTCTTGTGGTGAACAAGCCTGCAGGGCTGCTTTCTGTTCCGGGTAGATTGCCTGAGCACTACGACAGCATGTGGAGTCGGTTGGTTGTCGAATTTGCGGACATTCAGGTTGTACATCGACTGGATATGTCGACATCGGGTTTGATGTTGCTCGCTAAACACAAACAAGCTGAGCGTCATTTGAAGAAGCAATTTCAATATCGACTGACACACAAACTCTATTACGCGCGAGTATGGGGTTCAGTGGAACAAGCTGAAGGTTTGATTGATCTTCCTCTTATTTGCGACTGGCCGAATCGCCCGAAGCAGAAAGTGTGTTTCGACGATGGTAAACCATCTCTGACTCGCTATGTAGTGGAGCAACAAGAGGCTCAAACGACCTTATTGAAGTTACTGCCTATCACAGGACGCTCTCATCAGTTGCGTGTGCATTGTATGGAAATAGGGAATCCAATCGTGGGCGATGAGTTTTACGCAACGCCGGAAGCTTTTGAGTATAGCGATCGGCTAGCTTTACATGCGTGTGAACTGAGCTTCTATCATCCAGAGAATAACCAACTGTTCAAAGCCTTTGTCCCTTGTGATTTTTACCCTCAAGCATCGCCACAAATCGAGCAGCACTTTGAAATTGCGCCAGAGCTTCCAGACTACAGTAAGCTAAAAGCTTAGAATGGTTAAATCAATACCAATGCAAGGACGTACAATGCCGAAGTTGAAAGTGGTCTTTCTCGACAGAGCCACCATCCCATCTCAAATCCATTTAAAACCTCTCAGCTTTGAACATCAGTGGGTTGAGTATGATTTTACTTCGCCGGAGCAAGTGTTTGAACGAATTGAAGGCGCTGATGTGGTTATTACCAATAAGGTGGTGCTCAACGAATCGAATTTAGCTCAAGCACAACAGCTTAAGCTGATCGCGGTTTCTGCGACAGGTGTGAATAATGTCGATGTCGAATATTGTAAGAGCAACAACATCGCGGTGGCTAACGTACAGGGCTACGCGACTCAATCGGTGCCAGAGCATGTGATTGCAATGCTGTTTACGTTAAAGCGTAATCTCGTTGGTTACCATCAAGATATCGAGGCGGGCGAGTGGCAAAAGGACAAACAATTCTGCTTCTTTACTCATCCGATTCAAGATGTTGCAGGCAGTACATTGGGCTTAATAGGGAGTGGTAGCTTAGGGCAAGCGACTGCGATATTGGCTAAAGCGATCGGCATGAACGTCATTTTTTCGGAGCGTAAAGGGGCAGACACCTGTCGCGAAGGCTTTTTGCCTTTTGATACTGTGTTGCAGCAAGCGGATGCGATCAGCTTACATTGTCCATTAACTGATGCGACCCGAAACCTGATTTCAGAGCGAGAGCTAATCATGATGAAATCAAGTGCGGTATTAATTAATGCTGGCCGTGGTGGACTTGTCGATGAGAAGGCCTTAGTTGAAGCTTTGAAAAGTAATGAGATTGCTGGTGCGGGTATGGATGTGTTTACACAAGAACCTGCAGATAATTCTAATCCACTATTGGCTAACAGCCACTTACCTAATTTACTGCTGACACCACATGTGGCTTGGGGTAGTGACAGTTCCATTCAAAAACTCTCAGATATCCTGATGGATAACATTGCAGGGTTTGTTGCTGGTAAGCCACAAAATCTCGTGGGTTAATTGAGGCTGTATTCAGCAGCCTGCACTTGACCAAGTTGAAATAAAAAAGGTTGGCTTTTAGGCCAACCTTTTTAGAACATTGTGTCAACTAAGTGATTTAGCCTTGCGGCTTGACCACTAATACATTGATTGGTGAGTTCTGTACCACTTTGCTTGCAACAGAACCAAGTACAACCTTGTCGATTTTCGAACGCTTATGACTAGGCATCACGATAAGGTCTGCCCCTAGTTTCTCTGCGCAATCAAGAATCGTTGTGTAGGTCTTACCTTCGGCAACGTGAACCTTATAGATTACATCATCGTCGATATGCTTATCGGCAAATTCTTTCAGCTGATTTTTAACATCAAGCTTCATTTGGTTTGCTGCATCTTTCGGGAAGTAAGACGCTACCATCGACATGTGGATGCCCGGTAATACGTTAAGAATGTGGATCACAGCATTACTGTGTTTCGCGTGCCATACCGCTAGCTCGACTGCTTTATCAGAAAAGCCTTTGTCGTTCAGATCAACGGGAACAAGGATTTGTCTATACATGTATTCGTCTCTTTTTGAGCTGCGCCGAGTACATACTAAGCGCTGTAATTATCTTTTCCATGTAGTAAAAAAGCCAAATAGAGTAGAGCGCTATTTGGCTCTATCCATTACGCGCTAATCTCATCCTTACGAGCACGCCTTCTTTGGTTCATCGCTAAACCAATCAAAATTAACAGGGCAGGTAAGAATACCCACTCTTTCATTGGTCGTTCTGCATCTTGGATAACGGATTTAATTTCCCAGTCAAAGTCAATGCCAGCGGCTTCTGCAGGGCTACCAAACTCAACCATATCAACAATCATCTTGTCGTCAGCTTGTGTCAGCATTAAGCCCATTGAAGCAATGCGGTCTTCACTTGTTGTCGCAGAATCTTCAAACGGAAGGCGAACTGTTTTCTCAGAATAGTTACCTTCTAAGTTTTCGCCACCGACTCTCAATTCAAGTGATTGTCCCACAGATAGATTTTCTGTGATTTGAGCGATCTCAACTCCAGGTGAAAGAACTTTCTCTGGATAAATCATGTCCCACCAGAAACCTGGACGGAAGAAAGAGAAGGTCAGAATCAACAGTAGCAACGTTTCCCACCACTTGTTCTTAGTGAACCACCAACCTTGTGTCGCTGCTGCAAAGATAAGTACCGCAGTCACAGAAGAGAAAATAGTCAGTGCTAAGTGCCACCAAGAATCAATGCCCATCAACAGTAGTTGGGTATTGAAGATGAACATGAACGGTAATATCGCAGTCCGGATATCGTAGGTAAAACCTTGAATACCAGTGCGAATCGGGTCTGATTTCGCAATCGCGGCGGCCGCAAATGCAGCCAAACCTACCGGAGGTGTATCGTCCGCAAGAATACCGAAGTAGAACACGAATAAGTGAACCGCAATCAGTGGAATGATCAAGCCGTGCGCTGCACCTAAGGTAACAATTACTGGTGCCATCAATGTTGATACAACGATGTAGTTCGCCGTTGTTGGCAAGCCCATACCTAAGATCAAGCTGATTACCGCAGTGAATAACAACATTAGAATGATGCTACCGCCCGAGATGAACTCAACAAAATCGGTCATTACAAGGCCGATACCTGTCAGCGTTACCACGCCGACAACCGTACCTGCTGCAGCTGTCGCTACACCGATACCGATCATGTTACGTGCGCCTGAAACTAAGCTCTCTGCTAGATCAATGAAGCCTGCTTTTGTTTGTTCTGCAAGATCGTCTGATTTGTTCATCAGAGTCATTAAAGGGCGCTGAGTGATCAAAATGAAAATCATGAACACGGTCGCCCAGAATGCCGACAGACCTGGAGAGAAACGTTCAACCGTTAAACACCAAACTAGAACTACGATAGGCAGTAGGAAGTGAAGGCCAGACTTAATCGTTGGGCCCGGATCCGGAACTTCTGTTAGGTTCTCGTCGATTTCCATGCCACCTTCAGCTGCGTATTTTGCTGAAACTCGAACCAGAGCGACATAAGAGACTAATAGAGCAACAGTCACAATTGGTGTGGCTGCTGCGCCAAAGACGTCTTTCGTCCAGCCGACACCGTAGTAAACCGCAGCACTGATGACACATAGGCCTAAGATAGTACCAGTGAAAGAGAGTAGGCTTTGTACGATAGTTGGTGTGTGACGACGAGGTAAGCCCGTCATACCTGCTTTACATGCCTCTAAGTGAACAATGTAAATCAGGGCGATGTAAGAGATCAGAGCGGGCAGTAGTGCTGCTTTGATTACTTCTACGTAAGAGATGCCCACATACTCAACCATCAAGAATGCTGCTGCACCCATGATCGGTGGTGTTAATTGACCATTGGTTGAAGCTGCGACTTCTACCGCACCCGCTTTTGTACCCGGGAAACCGACACGCTTCATTAGCGGAATAGTAAAGGTACCTGTGGTGACTACGTTAGCGATAGATGAACCGGAAACTAGGCCCGATAGACCTGACGCGACAACGGCCGCTTTCGCTGGGCCGCCTTTCATGTGGCCTAGTAGTGAGAATGCGACCTTGATAAAGTAAGCACCGGCGCCTGCTCGTTCTAGCATTGCACCAAACAGTACAAACAAGAATACGAATGACGTTGATACGCCAAGAGCAACACCGAACACACCTTCTGTTGTTAACCACAGATGCGACATTGCCTTGTTCAGGCTCGCGCCTTTGTGGGCAATAACGTCTGGCATGTGTGGACCGCCAAAGGTGTAAAGTAGGAAGACTGCTGCCACAACCATAAGAGGTGGACCTAAAGCGCGTCGTGTTGCTTCAAGCAGTAGAACCATACCGAATACGGCCGCAACAATATCGAATGTTGTCGGTGCACCCGAGCGTTCAGCGAGTTGAGTATAGAAAATATAGATATAAGAAGCTGAAAAGCTACCTACAAGCGCTAATACCCAATCGATTGCTGGGATACGATCCCTAGGCGAATTTTTCATGGCTGGATAAGCGGTAAAGGCTAAGAAAATAGCAAACGTAAGGTGAATTGCTCGAGCTTCAGTGTCGTTTAAAATTGCGAAGTTAAAAATGAATGGCAGCGGAGATGCATACCAAAGTTGGAACAGTGACCAACATAGAGGCACAAACCATAAAATACGGCCTTGGATACCACGAGGGCTACGCGCACCAGTATCTGATTGTGCCACCATTTCTTGCACATCTGGAGACGGTGATGTTGTCTGCGTCATGTACTTTATCCTTATTATTGATGGTCTGCCTTTTATTACGAACAACTAAACGTGATTTCTATCCTATCTAGTGTAGTGAATCGATAGAGAAATGCGTTCTTTGTTCGTCTTTGTCTTAGGCTTGATACGAAGGTAAGTCCTCCAAATTGGAGAAACTTAAAGGGTTGTTCTTTTCACTTAAGTTATTTTTATAAAACGTGAAAAGCCAATAAGGAGGACTAGCCTCCTTATTGGTGTAGTAGGCTTAAAGTAGAGTTACTTTAGAAGACCTACTTCTTTGTAGTATTTTGCTGCGCCTGGGTGAAGAGGGATTGAGATACCCGCTTTAACCATGTCTTCTTTTTTCAGGTTAGCAAATGCAGGGTGCAGGCGTTTGAATGTTGCGAAGTTTTCAAATACTGCTTTAGCAACGTTGTAAGCGACTTCATCTGAAACGTCTGAAGTTGTTACCATAGTTGCTGCAACACCGAAGCTGTTTACGTCAGCATCTGTACCGCGGTACATACCAGCAGGTACTGTGCTGTATGCGTAGTATGGGTTTTCAGCGACGATTTTGTCGATCTGTGGACCGGTTGCAGAAACCAGTTTTGCATCACAAGATGTTGTCGCTTCTTTAATTGATCCGTTCGGGTGACCAACCATGTAGATGAATGCATCAATCTTGTTATCACAAAGTGCTTGTGAGCGCTCAGAACCTTTTAGTTCAGAAGCAAGCTTGAAGCTGTCGTTAGTCCAACCCATTGAGTCCATTACAACACCCATAGTTGCACGGTCACCAGAACCTGGGTTACCAATGTTGACACGTTTACCAACTAGGTCAGAAACATTGTTAATACCAGCATCGGTGCGAGCGATGATGTTGAACGGTTCTGTATGTAGAGAGAACATAGCACGAAGTTTCTTGTATTCGCCTTGGTCTTTGAACTTACTTGTACCGTTGTAGCCGTGGTATTGCCAGTCCGATTGAACAACACCGAAATCTAGTTCACCAGCACGGATGGTATTAACGTTGTAGATTGAACCGCCAGTAGACTCGACAGAACAACGAATGTTGTGGTCTTTACGGCCTTTGTTCACTAGCTTACAAATTGCACCACCAGTCGGGTAATAAACACCCGTTACTGAACCAGTACCAATTGTGATGAACTCTTGAGCGTTAACTGCGCCAGCGCCCATTACAGCTGCTGCAATAGCCCCAACTTTAATCAGTTTGGTAAATGCCATGAATTTCCCTTCCTTTATTCATTATTAACCCTGAAACAAGTGTAGTCGTTTCTGGAGTTTCCTATTTGGAAACGGCACCTTTTTCAATCCATGTGATGAAAAAGTGGCTGAATAATATCAAAAATTGGCAGAAAATTACTCAAATGTTAAAAGATATAGCGAAAAAATCTAACAAATGACGGTTGGATCTCGTGTTTGATTTGCTATTGAGTTTTTTAAAATCAATGAGTTAGTGGTTTTTGGGAGAGGCGGGATAGATATCTTAGGATGTGATTTGGATCACGAACTAAATAGGTGTTTGTGATCCAATAGTAATGGCTGATAGTTATGAAACTGTGAGCAATTATCCTGCGTATTCAAACAGTTCGCATACAGAATCGAACAGTTGCTTAGTGGTAACTGATAAGGTTGGAGTAATGAAGATAGTATCATCTCCAGCAACTACCCCCAGTATGCCTTCTGACTTACCTAATGAATCTAATAAGCGAGCAATAAGCTGCGCGGCACCAGGGCCAGTGTGTATCACAACCAACGCATTGTTGTGGTCAATATCTAAGACCAATTCTCTTAGAGAGCTAGAAACTGTCGGAACACCAAGTTCAGCAGGAAGACAGTAAACCATCTCCATTTTTGCATTGCGTGTTCGTACGGCGCCAAACTTAGTTAACATACGCGAAACTTTAGATTGGTTGATACTTTCAAAGCCTTCATGCTTCAGGGCATCGACAATCTCGCCTTGCGAACCAAAACGTTCTTCTTTTAGTAGCGATTTAAAAGCTCGAACTAAGTTGTCTTGTTTTTCTGTATTGCGCATATGTCATTCTTATTCATTAACAAAGATGTTTGCATATTCTCGCATACATATTCAATCCTAGCCAAAATATCACGGTAATTTGTTAGTTATATCACTGTAAAAATTTAATAGGATAATGTGTTATTTAAGACGAGTTGTTTTGTCATTTCAAAAGATTATCGCCATAATGCGAACTTGCTGTGTAGCACGGTTTTATTGACTTGCGCGAAGTCGCAAAGCTAGCGTTAATTGATTGTAATCATTTTGTGATTAATATAGTTTTTTAACGATAATTTAGCTTTTTAGCCTTAATTTAGCTCAAGAACTACCCTACAAAGAATCTATAAGAGAAATCTCTCAAGGAGAATAACAATGAAAGTAGCTGTTATTGGTGCCGCTGGTGGCATCGGTCAAGCCCTAGCCCTACTATTAAAGAATCGTCTGCCTGCTGGTTCAGATCTTGCACTTTACGACATCGCTCCGGTAACTCCGGGTGTTGCTGCCGATCTTAGCCATATCCCAACGCCTGTTTCGATTAAGGGCTACGCGGGTGAAGATCCAACGCCGGCACTGGAAGGTGCGGATGTTGTACTTATTTCTGCAGGTGTTGCTCGTAAACCCGGTATGGATCGTGCGGATCTTTTCAACGTGAATGCTGGCATTGTTAAGTCTCTTGCTGAGAAAATCGCAGTTACTTGTCCTACGGCTTGTGTTGGTATCATCACGAACCCAGTAAACACAACTGTGCCAATTGCTGCTGAAGTACTAAAGAAAGCGGGTGTTTACGACAAGCGACGTTTATTCGGTATTACAACTCTTGATGTCATTCGTTCTGAAACGTTCGTTGCTGAGCTGAAAGATAAAGATCCAGGCGATGTTCGTGTTCCTGTTATCGGCGGTCACTCTGGTGTAACTATCCTTCCTCTTCTTTCTCAAGTTGAAGGTGTTGAGTTTACTGATGAAGAAATCGCAGCGCTAACAACTCGCATCCAAAATGCGGGTACTGAAGTAGTAGAAGCTAAAGCGGGTGGCGGTAGTGCGACTCTATCTATGGGTCAAGCGGCTTGTCGCTTCGGTCTTGCACTAGTTAAAGCACTGCAAGGCGAAGAGAACGTGATTGAGTGTGCATACGTTGAAGGTGAAGGCGAGCACGCACCATTCTTCGCACAACCAGTTAAACTTGGCAAAGAGGGCGCTGAAGCGATCCTTAGCTATGGTGAACTGAGCGACTTCGAACGCAACGCACTAGACAGCATGCTAGAAACGCTAAATGGCGATATTGAGATTGGTGTTGAATTCGCTAAATAAGCGATAGATAACTAAACTCTGCTATAAAGACAGTTAACGAAAGCCGATCATTGTGATCGGCTTTTTTGATCCTTGCATTCAACCCGCTCGTAATCTTTTTCTAACCACGAAGAATTAGGGTATCGGATTATGACTAGAGTACAAAAGGGAATGAATGTTAACTATCTAGGTCGTTTGGGCAAGATATTGGTTATCGATGAACAAGAGCAGTTCGCTTTGTTTGAGTCTTACAGCAGTCATAAGCAATATGCGGTTCCGTTGGAAGAACTTGAAGAGATCGAGGCGCAATTACCTTTATCATTAGAATCGAGTCGATATTAGAACCCAGAATAATATTTATCGGATCAAAAAAAGAGCCAAGCGGCTCTTTTTTATTATTTAGCTGTCTACTTAGCTTCTATTTACTTACTACGTTTTACTGCAAGGTGAGCTAGCGTAGTTAAAGCCTGCTTATATTCTGAATCAGGAAGAATAGAAAGCTCAGCTATCGCTTTATCAGCTTCTTCATAGGCTTTATTGGTTGTGTACTCTAACGAGCCTGTCTCTTTCATTACAGACATAATGTCGTCGAGACGTTCCATACCATTGGCTTTTTCAATCGCTTCACGAATCATACTTGCTTGGTCTGGCGAGCCATTACGCATTGCGTAAAGCAACGGTAACGTCGGTTTGCCTTCTGCTAGGTCATCACCAACATTTTTACCCATATCTTTACCATCAGCAGTGTAGTCCATCACATCATCAATAAGCTGGAATGCGGTTCCTAGGTACTTACCGTAGTTTTGCATCGCAGTTTCGATTTCAGGTGAAGACTCTGTAAGAATCGCGCCGATTTGCGTTGCGGCTTCAAACAAGCGAGCGGTCTTTGAATAGATCACCTGCATGTAGCTTTCTTCTGTGGTGTCTGGGTTATTACAGTTCATCAGTTGTTGAACTTCACCCTCGGCAATCACGTTTACTGATTCGCTCATTAGCTCAAGGATCCTTAAAGATCCTAGCGTGGTCATCATCTGGAACGAGCGGGTGTAAATAAAATCACCAACCAAAACGCTAGCGGCATTACCAAAAGCAGCATTCGCTGTAGCCTTGCCGCGTCTCATGTCCGATTCGTCGACAACATCATCATGGAGCAATGTTGCTGTGTGGATAAACTCAATAAAGGCGGCTGAGGTGATATGAGCTTCACCTTGATAACCAAGTGCACGAGCTGATAAAAGAGCAAGCAAAGGGCGTAGGCGTTTACCACCACCGCTAACGATATAAAAACCAAGCTGGTTGATTAAACTTACGTCAGAATTAAGTTGGGCTTGAATTGTTTCATTCACTTTTGCCATATCATTGGCAGTAAGCGTTTGGATAGCTTTAAAATCCATTGTTCATCCGGCTGAAGTTAGACCCTGTAAGGCTTATACGTTGTATTTAATTGTTGAATAATACACTAAAAAACGTTGATTAATACATCACTTAAAGGCATCATTGCCGCACTTTTCTTTGGCGAACATGTTTTCGCCAATATTTTAAAAATATGGCTTGTCATAGCGGCATGATTCCCGTAGAATCTGCGCCCTATTGATTAGTTTAGCGCACACCCGAGTTGTAGAATTAACAACCATAGGCTGTGCGGAAAAAGCGGAGTAAAATATGTACGCTGTTTTCCAATCTGGTGGCAAACAACACCGAGTAAGCGAAGGTCAAACACTTCGTTTAGAGAAATTAGACGTTGAAACTGGTGCAACTGTAGAATTTGATAAAGTTCTTCTTGTTGCTAACGGCGAAGAAATCGCTGTTGGTGCACCTCTTGTTGAAGGTGGCAAGGTTACTGCAGAAGTAGTACAACACGGTCGTGGCGATAAAGTAAAAATCGTTAAATTCCGTCGTCGTAAGCACTCGCGTAAGCAAGCTGGTCACCGTCAGTGGTTCACAGAAGTGAAAATCACTGGCATTAACGCTTAAGTATTAGGAGAGTTTAACAATGGCACATAAAAAAGCTGGCGGTTCTACTAATAACGGCCGCGATTCAGAAAGCAAACGTCTTGGTGTTAAGCGTTTTGGTGGTGAATCTGTTCTTGCAGGTAACATCATCGTTCGTCAACGTGGTACTAAGTTCCACGCTGGCACAAACGTTGGCATCGGTAAAGACCATACTCTTTTCGCTCTTACTGAAGGTAAAGTGAAATTTGCAGTAAAAGGTCCTAAAAACCGTAAGTTTGTAAGCATCGAAGCTGAGTAATTTAATCTTTTATTAGATTATTTATACTAGCTTTCAAGCTGAATTCAAAAGCCCTGCCGATTCGGCAGGGTTTTTTATTTATAGCGAGAATAAAAAAGTAGACGCTCTGGCTTTAGTTTTGTGAAGCAGTTTGGTGTTTGAGAAACCGTTTAGTTTCAAGAAGCCGTTTGTTTTTTAAGAAACAGAAAGCAAAGAACCTCTCCTTATTTGTTCCTTGGTTGCAGATCGATCTAGATCTTAGGTGATCGATCTAAACACGGATCTGCTAGAATTTATATCACTCCTTGATGAGTGGTAACGCAACGTAAGTGCGGAGTTAAAAAATGAAATTCGTTGATGAAGCATCAGTAAAAATAGAAGCCGGTGATGGCGGTAATGGTACAGTAAGCTTTTGGCGCGAAAAATTCGTCGCTAAAGGTGGTCCTGACGGCGGTGATGGCGGTGATGGTGGTGATGTTTACATTCAAGCGGATGAAAACTTAAACACGCTGATCGATTACCGTTTCCAACGTTTTTACAATGCAGAGCGTGGCGAAAATGGCCGCGGTGGTAACTGTACTGGTAAACGTGGTAAAGATATGACCATGAAAGTACCTGTAGGTACTCGTGCTGTTGACATCCACACTAACGAAATCGTTGCTGAAGTTGCTGAACATGGCAAAAAAGTAATGGTTGGTAAAGGTGGTTGGCACGGTCTTGGTAATACGCGTTTTAAGTCGTCGGTTAACCGTGCTCCTCGTCAAAAGACAATGGGTACTAAAGGTGAAGTTCGCGAACTGCGTTTAGAGCTTCTTCTGTTAGCGGATGTTGGTATGCTTGGCTTGCCAAACGCTGGTAAATCTACTTTTATTCGCTCAGTATCTGCTGCGAAACCGAAAGTTGCTGATTACCCGTTTACGACGCTAATCCCTAGCTTAGGTGTGGTAAGTGTTGTCCCTGAAAAGAGCTTCGTTGTTGCTGACATCCCAGGACTAATCGAAGGTGCCGCTGATGGCGCTGGTCTTGGTATTCGTTTCTTGAAGCACCTTGAGCGTTGTCGTGTTCTTCTGCATATGATCGATATTTTGCCGATTGATGGTTCTGATCCTATTCAGAATGCATTGACGATCATTGACGAGCTTGAGCAATACAGCGAAAAAGTAGCACAGAAACCTCGCTGGTTAGTATTCAATAAAGTTGATCTAATGCCTGAAGAAGAAGCAGACGAAAAGATTCAAGAAATCGTCGAAGCTTTAGGTTGGGAAGGCGAGTACTTCAAGATCTCTGCTGTAAACAAGATCGGCACGAAAGATCTTTGCTTTAAACTGGGTGAGTTCATGGAGAATCTACCTCGTGAAGTTGAAGCAATTGAAGAAGAAGAAAAAGTTAACTTTATGTGGGATGACTACCATAAAGATGCGATGGCCGGTAAGAATGTCGTTACAGAAGATGACGACGATTGGGATGACTGGGATGACGAAGAAGATGACGGTCATGTTATCTATGTTCGTGACTAATCCTCAGAGTTTCTTATAATTACTTTGGTCGCTTCTTCTAAAGCACACTGATAGTTTTACTAAACCGCAATGAAAATTGCGGTTTTTTTGTATCTAAATCATTATGTCTTGTCGAATTTTAATGCAGAATTTATCTCTAGATACTTTACGCCTATGGGAAGGAAATCATGGCATCAGAACAAAGAGCGATCTCAAGGTTAGTCGCTCAGTCAGGACAAATGTTATTGGCACACGGCGCCGAGAGCACATTGGTCGGTGATATTATGCGCCGCATCGGTATTGCTTGTGGGGTGAATGAGGTTGAAGTTGCACTGTCAGCCAATGCGTTGGTCGTGACAACAGTAATGGATGATCATTGCATAACGACTACTCGAAGCTGTGCTGATCGTGGCATTAACATGCAGGTTATCACCGACATTCAACGCATTTGCATCATGATGGAGAAGGGAATTCTCGATTATGATTTGGCGTATAAAAAGATTCAAAACATCAGCCCCGAGCGCTACAACCGTTGGTTAGTAGTTGTGATGATAGGGTTGTCGTGCGCCTCTTTCAGCCATCTTGCGGGCGGAGACTGGCAAGTCTTCATGATGACTTTTATTGCTTCAGCTTGCGGTATGATCGTCAGACAAGAAATTGGTCATCGCCATTTTAACCCCTTATTAAACTTTGCTATCACAGCGTTTGTTACGACAACTATTTCAGCGCAAGCGGTTCTTTATAACATCGGTGGTCAACCCACTATCGTCATGGCTTCTTCTGTGCTGATGCTTGTACCCGGTTTCCCTTTAATTAACTCTGTTGCAGATATGCTTAAAGGCCATATTAATATGGGGCTAGCACGCTTCACCATGGCCAGTTTATTAACGTTGGCAACAAGCTTAGGCATTGTTGCAGCGATGAGCCTTTCAGACGTGTGGGGGTGGGCAAACTAATGACTATCTTTGAATTATTGGTAGGCCTTCTGAACGATATGTTTTTTGCTGCCATACCTGCCGTCGGCTTTGCATTGGTTTTTAACGTACCACAACGTGCGTTGATCTATTGTGCGCTTGGAGGCTCAATTGGCCACGGTAGCCGTTACTTAATGATGCATTTCGGCATTCCCATAGAATGGGCGACGTTCTTCGCGGCGACCATTGTCGGGATGATTGGGGTTCATTGGTCACATAAACTGTTGGCGCACCCAAAGGTATTTACTGTCGCCGCTTTGATTCCGATGGTTCCAGGAGTCTTCGCGTTCAAAGCTATGATTGCTATGGTAGAAATCAACCGAGCAGGGTATAACCCAGAGTTGCTCGCCATGTTGATGGAGAATTTCTTAAAATCGATGTTCATTATCGCAGGGCTAGCGGTTGGCTTGGCGGTGCCTGGGCTGTTATTCTACCGTCGTAGACCTATCGTCTAGCTTCAATTTTATTTTCGGGTAAGGACAGGACTTTCTATTTATGATCATCAGTATGATAGCGGCAATGGCAAACAACCGTGTAATTGGTAAAGATAATCAGATGCCATGGCATTTACCTGCAGATTTCGCATGGTTTAAACGCTCAACGATGGGTAAGCCGGTAGTGATGGGGCGTAAGACCTATGATTCGATTGGTCGCCCTTTACCTGGCCGATTAAATGTCGTAATCAGCCGCGACGAGAGTTTAGAAATCGAAGGTGTGACAACGGTAACGTCAATTGATCAAGCATTAGAGCTAGTAAGCGATGTTGATGAAGTGATGATCATCGGTGGCGGTTCGATCTATGAAAGCTGCTTACCTAAAGCGAACAAGCTCTATCTGACTTATATCGACCTCGAAGTTGATGGCGATACACAGTTCCCTAGTTGGGGAGAAGGTTGGAAGCAGAGCTTTAGTGAAACTTATCAAGCCGATGAGAAGAATAAACACAACATGGAGTTTGTGGTTCTCGAGCGTTAAGCTCTAAAATTAAAAACGTTTGCGTTACTGTAACAGTAACGCAAACTTCTCGTATCTCGTATCTCGTATCTCGTATCTCGTATCTCGTATCTCGTATCTCGTATCTCGTATCTCGTATCTCGTATCTCGTATCTCTATAGCGCATCTTGAGTGAAAAACTTTTTATCTTCCCAGCGAAGTATCGTCAATTCTCCTCCCCACACGCATCCAGTATCAAGTCCAATTACATCTTTTCCGTTATAGCCTTCAAGCGCAGCCCAGTGTCCAAAAACAACGGTTTTATCGAGCTTTATGCGTTGCGGAAGGTCAAACCATGGCACTAGTGGTTCATCGGTAATTTCATTCGGTGGTAGCTTACATGCCATGTCGAGTCGGCTATCTTCAAAACAGAAGCGCATTCTTGTCAGGCTATTGATCGCATAACGATAGCGCTCTATGCCTTGCAACTCGTTGCTCCAGAGATCTGGTGTGTTGCTGTACATGTTCTCGATAAGCCACTGCCAACGGTCCGATTTCAGTAATGACGCTATCTCTCGACTCTCTGTACGTGCTTGTTCTAAGTCCCATTGAGGTGAGATGCCTGCATGTGTCATGACAAACTCTGGGTGCTCTTGCATCAAGGGTTGTTGTCTTAACCATTCCAGCAATTGGTCACGGTCTTCAGCGTCAAGAATTGGTTGAGTCTTATCTTTTGGCTTGGCTGAAAAGAGGCCTAAGGATACCGCAAGTAGATGTAAATCATGGTTACCCAATACCACCTTCGCTGAACTGCCAAGGTTACGAACAAAACGTAACGTCTCTAAAGATTTAGGGCCACGAGCAACCAAGTCTCCGGCGACCCATAAAGTATCTTGTTGTTTATCAAAGTTGATGGTTTCAAGCAGTAACTGAAGTTCGTCGAAGCATCCTTGGATGTCTCCGACAATATAATTCGACACAGCATTTTCCTGTAAGTGGTAGAGATGTGTATTAGTTAAGAATATTGGGGATAGCCAGTCTAAATGGGTCGACTTCTGTTATGAAATCAATGCCTTTATGATCGGTCATCACATAGTGTCCTTGCATAACGCCCACAGGGGTTTCGATGACGGTACCACTGGTATATGTGTATTCGTCATTGGCTTCAATCACCGGCTGCTGTCCAACCACGCCATCACCTTCTATGGTGAGTTGTTTACCGTTAGAGTCGGTAATCAACCAGCGGCGAGACATAAGTTGCACCGTTGTTTTACTTAGGTTTTTGATGGTAATGATGTAAGCGAAAACGTAGCGATTTTTAGATGGCTCAGATTGTTCTTCAATATATTTAGAATGAACCTGGCATTTGATACAAGGCGTAGATATATCCATATTCGCACCTTTTGTTGTTGGTATGCTTTAAGTATTACATAAAAAATAGGCTCCTCACCGAAGTGTAGGAGCCTTTTACGATTATTTGTCAGCGTTGTGACTGTCGTGCAACCAGTTCGCCATATCGACAAACTGTTCGAGCGTTAGGTTCTCAGGGCGCATGCCAGGGTTTACCCCTAGCTCTTCAAGCACTTCCTTGTCGATTAGGCTCTTGTAGCAGTTACGTACTGTTTTACGACGTTGGTTAAAGCCTTCGCGGCATACGCGATCTAACCACTTAAGATCTTTTGCCGGGTAAGGCAGTACTTCATAAGGCTGAAGGCGAACAACTGCTGAGTCTACTTTCGGTGGCGGAACAAATGCTGTTGGTGGCACTTCTAACACCGGAGTGACTTTACAGTAATATTGAGCCATAACCGTTAGACGACCGTAAGCTTTAGTGCCAGGGCCTGCTGCTAATCGGTTAACGACTTCTTTTTGAAGCATAAAGTGCATGTCTTGCACGTCTTTATGGAACTCAAAAAGGTGGAACATCAATGGTGTAGAGATGTTGTATGGCAAGTTACCGAAGATACGTAGCTTGTTGTTTGGCTTAACAAGTTGTTCGAAATCGAACTTCATTGCATCGCCTTCATAGATCGTTAACTTTTCAGCAAGATCAGGGTGATTACGTAGACGTTCAGCAAGATCTCTATCCAGTTCAATTACTGTGAACTTGTCGACAAGCTTGCCAACAGGCTCAGTAATCGCACCAAGACCAGGGCCGATTTCTACTAAGTTCTGGCCTGGTAGTGGGTTAATACTCGATACGATTCCATCAATAATGTATGGATCGTTAAGGAAGTTTTGACCAAAACGTTTACGCGCTTTGTGCCCTAAGTGGACATCATTTCTCATTGCTTTTTCTCTACTAATTCAATGGCGTGCGTGAGCGCTGTTCTAAAGCTCCCTGTATCGGCTTGGCCTTTCCCTGCCAAGTCTAAGGCGGTACCGTGATCGACTGATGTGCGAATAAACGGCAAGCCAAGCGTGATGTTCACTGAGCGACCAAACCCTTTGTATTTCAATACCGGGAGTACTTGGTCGTGATACATACCTAAAACAGCATCTGCATCTTGCAAATATTTTTCATTAAAGATGGTGTCTGCTGGCAATGGGCCAACTAAATTAATACCATCTTTGTGGCGAATTTTTTCTAGCGTAGGGGTGATAGTTTCTATCTCTTCACGACCCAAACAACCATCTTCACCCGCATGTGGGTTCAATCCACACACGTAAATAGTCGGTTTCTCTATAGCAAATTTTTCGACCAAATCTTTATGCAGAATAGCAATGATTTGCTCTAATCTGTCTTCAGTCACTGCTTGAGATACATAAGCTAGCGGGATGTGCGTTGTTACGAGAGCAACACGCAGCCCTTCTGTTGCCAACATCATCACGACAAGTGGAGTATTGGACTTCTCTGCAAAGAACTCGGTATGGCCACTAAAAGCAACGCCAGCTCGGTTAATTACACCCTTGTGAACAGGGCCGGTGACAATAGCATCAAATTCATCATTCATACAGCCAATTGCTGCGGTTTCTAATGTATTTAATACGTAGTGGCCGTTCGCTTCATTAAGTTGACCCGCAACGGCGACTTCAGCGAGTGGAACATGTTTCACAACCAATGTTCCAGAGCGTTGAGGTTGTTTGGGTGCGGTTGAATCGTAATCCAACAGCTCAACCTCGATCCCTAACATTTTAGCTCGTTCTGCTAGTAGGGTTTTGTCCGCACAAACTACGAGCTGATGTGGCCAGCTTTCTTGGGATAAGGCGAGAGTTAAATCTGGCCCAATTCCCGCAGGTTCACCTGCCGTAATGACAAGGCGTTTAGTTGTCATCTTGGTCATCCTCAACCATTTCAACAAAAGCACTCGCTCTTACTTCTTGCAGCCAAGCGCCAGCTTCTTCATTGAACTTACGGTTAAATAGAATTTGGTATGCTTTATTCTTCAAAGCTGAGTCTGTACGGTCTACTTCTCTGCGATCAAGCACTTCAACAATATGCCAGCCATGAACCGTTTTGAATGGTGCACTGATTTTACCTTCAGGTAGTGTTTCTACTTGGTGCTTGAATTCAGGCACATATAAATCAGGAGTTTGGTAACCTAGTTCACCATCTTGAACGGCTGAGCCTGGGTCTTGGCTGTATTGCTGCGCAAGTTCACCAAAGCTAGCTTCACCCGCGTTTACGCGACGCGTGATTTCTTCAAGCTGCTCTTTGGCACCGTCATCACTCAAGATAACCGTCGGTTTAATCAAGATATGACGTGCATTAACTTCGGTAACGGCAACGGTTTCTAAACCTTTTACGTCTTCAATTTTTAGAATATGGAAGCCAACACCGCTTCGGAATGGACCGATGATGCTGCCTTTATTCTGCATTTTGATTTGGTCTGCAAAAATCGTAGGCATCTCTTCTTTACGCATCCAACCCCAATCACCACCTTGCAGTGCTTTAGGGCCTTTAGAGTAAGTATAAGCCATAGTGCTGAAGTCTTTGCCGTTGTTTAGTTCTTCCACTAAATCTGTCGCTTGTGCTTCTAATTCTTCTTTGGTTTGGTCATCATTGAATCGAAGTTGAATGTGGCCAATTTTGTATTGAACAGTCGCATTGGTTTCTTGCGCTAGGATATCCGTTAGGTTATCGACCTCTGCAGGAAGGATATTAATACGACGGCGAACCAAGGCATTGCGAGCTTCACTTGCTGCAATCTCTTTTCTTACTTGTTCACGAAATGCATTGTAGCTCAGGCCTTCTTCAGCAACGGACGCTGTCAGCTGAGCGACTGTCTGGTTGTTGTCTTTCGCAATGTCTTCGATTGCTTGATCAAGTCGAGCATCATCAATACGAACACCGATACGTTCCGCTTCTTGAGTTTGAATAGTATCAATGATCAGCTTTTCTAGAACTTGCTCATTCAATACATCTTGTGACGGTAATGTTTGGCCACTTTTTTTAGCGTTTGCACGCAGTGTCTTCATTGAAGCGTCGATGTCACTTTGTAAGATAACGCCTTCGTTAACGATCACTTTTACGCTATCGAGCTCAACCGGTGCTGCGTAGCTCGTTGATACAGTGCAAGCTGCTGCGATAGCTATTAATGTGTGTTTCCACAATGTCATGTGTAATCCTTTGTATTTACTGATTGTTTATCAATAAAGAAAATTAGTTGTTTAAGAAGAATGGGCGACCATAGCTAAGTGCGTTACTTGAACTCGTTTCACTTACTTCGCTTGAATCAGAGCCTATATTGGTTCCAAAGCCAATAATACCGAAGTTAAAACCAAAGTTTTTCTCGTACACTGGCGTTGCATTCGACGTGTTGATGTAATCGCCTTCCCATCTACGTAATTGATTACTGTAGGTGAAGCCGATATACCAACAATCTGATTTGTAATTGAGTTTCGCTAACCACTCAAGGTTCTCTTCGGTCGTTAAATCATAGAAATACTGAGCGCTAGCACTCCATTTTCGCGAAATCTTATAAGAACCGAGTAATCCTGCCTGAGATATACCATCTTTAGTAATCGATCCAACATTAAAATCAACAGTGTCTTCGATATACTCTTTGGTTACGTAGCGGTAGTTGGTTTGGATATAACCACCAGAAAAACGGTACTCAATGGTGCTGTTAGCTAGTTGCATCGCTGACGTGTCGATATCGTACTGTACACCGCCATGATAAAATAGATAGTCGTCATAGTTAAAGTCGACCTCTACTGCCCAAGACGAGTAGTTCGAATTCTTATTTTTAGTATCGAGTTGTAAATTTTGTTTCGTGTCTTTGTCGATATAGAAGATCTGTCCAAAAGACACATTGAGACGCTCTTTATATTCATCATCAAAGAAACGAGATGATGCACCATAGCTGACTTGGTTAGCTGCAGCGATATGGTCTACACTACTGTACTTACGGCTTCTAAAGAGACCATAGTAATCAGTCTGCAGAAGTGTCGTATCGTAAAGGCCGATGTTGTCTTGATCTTCTTTTGGTACGTACAAGTATTGAACTTGGGGCTCTAAAGTTTGAGTGTAGTCGCCAATGACCTTGGTATCTCTCTCTAAAACGATGCCAGCATGGCTTCGAAATTCAGGTATTACACGGGATACTTTCTCTTCAAGGCCGTAATTGGGGTTTGTTTTTTTTGTTCCCGTTGTCGTATCTACACCATCAAGATCTTGTTGGTAGTAAGTCCCAAGCAATCGAGCTTCTGTGGTCCAAGTACCCCAAGTGTTGCCTACTGGAATTGTAATTCCCGGCTCAACGTGAATACGAGTTGCCGATGGTTTCCCTTTTGCATCTGTATCAAACAGAGATACATGGCTGACCAAGTCGAAATCTAAATACTCCATTACCTCAGGGGCATAGTAGTTATATTCCAACTGAGGAAGTAGGCGGTATGGAAGGTTGTTTTTTGAATCAGTTAGGACTTGGAAGTCTCGGACAAGTACAGATGCATCCCAGTTGTGAGAACGGTAGGTTGCCTGCCCCTCTTGAAGCAGTTGACCATCTTCACGATTGCCTATGCCGCTTCCGTTGATATCTGTGAAATAACTGATGTCGCTGACTTTTGAGTAATCAATTTCAAACAACCAAGATTCTTGGAATATTCCGGTGTGCGCTAGTTGAGTCCCCCAACGATCGCCTTTCTCTTGGTATTTTTTGTCATCCGATAAGTATTCAGACTTAATTATCCCAGAACCAAAATCACTTAAATATCTGAACTCACTGTTAAGCTGAGTACCACGTTCTTTCATGTGTTTAAAGGTGGTTTTCAGATCGTACTCTGGTGCCAAGTTCCAATACACTGGGATCTCAAATTCAAAACCATCACTTGAACCATATGATACCGTTGGATATAAGAAGCCTGTTTTACGCGTATCACCAATCGGAACGGTTAAGTACGGCAGATAAAAAACAGGAACGCTCTGAATTTCAAACCTTGGGTTGTAGAACGTAGCTTCTTCTTCATTTTGGTCGACATCGATACTTGACGCTCTTAATCGCCATGCATTGTCACCGATAGGACAAGAGGTGATTGAGCCATCTTCGATTTCATAGACAGCTTTACCTGTATTCGCGATATAAACAGCCTCTCCTCTACCTTGCTCACAGAGGAATTCATAATTGGTATTTTCGAGCGTCATTTCATCGGTAGTCAGGTTGTTGGTTGCTCTTTCGGAAACTGACTTAATTTGACCATCACTAAAGTTTACGTTGCCTTCAGCTACAACGATATTTTCTTGTTGGTGAAGCGTTACATTGTCAGCAAGAATGATTTTGATTCCTTGCGTGACTCTTACATCACCAGAGTATATCGCCTTGTCGCCATTGATTGCTTCTAAACGATCGGACTCAACATGAGCAGGCAGCTGTGTATCGTTTTCTGATGCGGGTTGAACCCTGCATTGGTCGATAGGATCTTTCGAGGGTTTGATCAAGCATTGACCGATAGAGGGCATTTCCTGCACACTACTATCGGTGATTGTTTCAGCTTGAGTTGTCGACACGTATAATGCCGTACTTACAGACGCGGCTAACAAGGTGCGGGAAAAAGAGTGCATGAAGTTGAACTATCCTGTGTCACTAGATGAAGGGTTGATCTAGTATCAATCCAATTAATAAAGCATTTTCCTTATGATAAAGGAAATATTAGCATTCAGCATCATCAGACAGCATTACTCAGATAAAATTCATAGATAGAGAACACATAATGCAAATATTTGGCAAAATTTTGGGCGCTTTTTTTGGTTTTTTATTTGGGGGGCCGCTCGGTTTAGTTTTTGGCCTATTTTTAGGGCACCAGTTTGATAAAGCTCGCCGACTGAACCAATCGGGCTTCAATAGTTCTGGTTTTGGTCGCGGACCAAGCCAAGCAGAAAGGCAGAATGAGTTCTTTAAAGCGGCTTTTGCGGTTATGGAACATGTTGCTAAAGCCAAGGGGCAGGTAACTCCGGAAGAAATTCAGCTCGCTTCTACAATGATGGAGCGTATGAACCTGCATGGCGAGCAACGTAAAGCGGCTCAAGATGCGTTTCGTGATGGCAAAGAAAGTGACTTCCCGTTAAGCGATGTGCTTGAGCGTGTGAAAATCTCATCGGGCGGTCGTTTTGATCTTCTGCAGTTTTTTCTTGAGCTACAAGTGTCCGCAGCATTTGCCGATGGAAGCTTGCACCCAAGTGAGCGTCAGGTTTTGCATAAGATAGCGCAAGGTCTTGGGTTTTCTGCGGAACAGCTAGAGCGCCGTTTACAGATGCAAGAAGCCGCATTTCGTTTTCAACAGCAAGGTGGAAGCTTTGGTGGGCATCAAGATCACGGACAGTCATCGGGGTGGCAACAAGCTTCACAGCAAAACCAGTTGGCAGATGCTTTTAAGGTGTTAGGAGTGAGTGAAAGTGCCGATGGTAAAGAGGTGAAGAAAGCCTACCGTAAGCTGATGAATGAACACCACCCTGATAAGTTGATGGCGAAGGGCTTACCTCCAGAAATGATGAATGTCGCGAAAGAAAAGTCGCAAGAAATTCAAAATGCTTATGACTTGATAAAGAAGGTCAAAGGTTTTAAGTAATCGAACATTAAATCGAGTAATAACAAAATTACTCGGTTTTTATTAAAGGGAATTATATGACGGTAACGTATCAGGATGTTCTAGAGTTTTGGTTCGATGAATTGACGCCAAAAGACTGGTTTACTGGCGGCGAAGAAATTGATGTTTTGATAGAGTCTCGATTTGCTGAGGTGCACAAGGCAGCGGCTCAAGGTGAGCTATTTGAATGGCGACAAAACGCACAAGGACGATTGGCTGAAATTATCGTGCTTGATCAGTTTTCTCGAAATATTGGCAGAAACAGTCCGACAGCTTTTTCGGCTGACCCAATGGCGTTGGTTCTAGCCCAAGAGGCGGTAGCGGGTGGTTTTGATCACCAGCTTAACGAGCAACAAAAAAGCTTCCTGTATATGCCTTATATGCACAGTGAGTCTTTGCTGATGCATGAACAGGCTGTGATGCTTTTTTCCCAGACAGGATTAGAAAACAATCTAGATTTTGAGTTCAAGCATAAAGTGATTATTGAGCGTTTTGGCCGCTATCCGCACCGTAATGAGGTGTTAGGTAGGACTTCGACTCCCGAAGAGGTTGAATTCTTGCTGCAACCGGGCTCAAGCTTTTAATCGTAGGAATCCGGTTCAATAGATAAAAAAGAGGCTAGTGGTTAATAAAAACCGCTAGCCTCTTTTTTGTTTAGCTCTAGTGATGAGCTCTAGCGTTCGAGTTAGTTTGCTTGGTTAAGCGACCAGTCGTAGTCATAACTGATATTTTGAGTATTGGTTACTGCTTCTGTTCGATATTGGTCTAAGTGTTGAATGAGTTGTTTCTCCGTACCAAAATCTACAGCAAACCATTCGTAAATCGATGATAGTTGAAGCTTGTTGTTTTCAACTATCATGCCTTTGTCACTATTAACAAACTCAGAGGCTGCTTGTTCTAACAAGGATTCAGTATTGTCAGGGGTAAAAGCTTCAGACTGTAAGTTAGGGCAACCTAAACTCGCACAGTTCACCGCGTAATGTGTGCGCGGATCTTGCCAAATCGGTCTTAAGATTCGATGTTCAATGTCATTGAGTGTCAGCGACTTCCCATTTACCTTCACTGCATCATCTCCCCACGGTCCAAAACTAAACAGTCCGCCGAGCTTTGTGATGGATTTTATTGGGTAAGCATCGAGAATTAGATCGACAGTCACGGCGTTATATAGATTAACCCAGTAGGCATACTGTTCCGCTTTTGAATAGTCGAGTGGATTCAACTGCTCTAGTCTCTGGATGTACTGCTTGAGCTTTGCCTTGTCTGCAGTGCTCACAACTTGATAACGCACTAGAGTGTGTTGGCCTTGCTTGACTAAATAGCTATCGAGGAATTGCTGCCAATCTTGATGAGATACCTGTTCTTGGTTGGTTTCATTGCTTTGGTTCCAGTATGGCCAAAGATCAGATTTAGGCGCAGACCAAGCTAAGGTTGAGAAAAGTAGGCTGACAATAAAAAGTAGTTGTTTCATGGCATTCTCCTGATGACTGACTACTAAGACCTTATGGCTTACCATTTTCTTTCATTGCTCTTCAGTTAAATAGCGGAACTGATCTAAATAAAGGGCTGAGTTTAATAAAGACGTTGAGCTAAATAAAAGACTGAACCAAATAAAAAAAGGTTGGCGCTAAGCCAACCTTTTATGTGCACACAAAACTGTGTGATTTTACTTCAAGATTTCTTTATTTCAGGAAGCTAGGAATCTTAGCTTCAAACTCAGAAATCTTATCGGCATGTTGAAGTGTAAGGCCGATGTTGTCTAAGCCATTCAGCAAGCAGTGACGACGGAACTCATCAATTTCAAACGAGTATTCTTTACCGTTCGCACTGACTTTTAGTGCTTCAAGATCAACTGTAATTTCTGCGCCTTCGTTTGCTTCAACGAACTGGAAGATTTCATCAACTTCCTGCTCTGTAAGACGAACCGGCACCATCTGGTTATTGATCGAGTTACCGTAGAAAATGTCTGCAAAGCTTGGCGCGATCATCACTTGAATACCGTAATCTGCAAGCGCCCAAGGTGCGTGTTCACGAGATGAACCACAACCAAAGTTTTCACGAGACAGTAGAATTGAAGCACCTTTATAGCGTGGTGCGTTCATTACAAACTCAGGGTTTGGCTGTTGGCCTGCATCATCAAGGAAGCGCCAGTCGTGGAACAAGTGCTTACCAAAACCGATACGGTTCACTTTCTGTAGAAACTGCTTTGGAATGATCGCATCAGTATCGATGTTGGCCGTATCTAGAGGAACGACTAATCCGGTGTGTTGTTGAAAACCTGACATGTTAAATCCTCTAATTAAAGTTCACGAATATCGACAAAGTGACCAGCGATAGCCGCTGCGGCTGCCATTGCAGGGCTAACTAGGTGCGTACGACCATCACGGCCTTGGCGACCTTCAAAGTTACGGTTTGATGTAGAAGCACAGCGTTCTTGTGGACCTAGACGGTCGTTGTTCATGGCAAGACACATAGAGCAACCCGGTAGGCGCCATTCAAAGCCTGCTTCGATGAAGATCTTATCTAGACCTTCCGCTTCCGCTTGTGCTTTTACTTGCTCAGAACCCGGAACGATCAATGCTTGAACATGTTCCGCTACTTGGCGGCCTTTCGCTACTGCTGCAGCTGCACGCATGTCTTCGATACGCGAGTTAGTACAAGAACCTACGAAGACTTTATCAACGTTGTAATCCGATAGAGATTTACCCGCTTCAAGGCCCATGTACGCCAGAGCCTTTTCTGCTGAAGCTTTTTCAACAGGATCTGCGAAGCTTTCTGGTGCAGGGATTGGTGTGTCTACCGAGATAACCTGACCTGGGTTAGTGCCCCAAGTAACTTGTGGTTTGATGTCTGCTGCTTCTAGTGTAACAACCGCATCGAACTCTGCATCAGCATCGGTTTTTAACGTATCCCAGTATTGGATTGCTGCTTCTAAGTCTTCACCTTGTGGAGAGAACTTTCGACCTTTAATGTATTCATATGTCGTTGCATCTGGAGCAATTAGGCCGGCTTTAGCGCCAAGCTCGATTGCCATGTTACATACCGTCATACGACCTTCCATTGTAAGGTCAGTAATTGCCTCACCACAGAATTCAACTACGTAGCCTGTACCGCCAGCGGCTGTTGTCTTGCCGATGATCGCGAGTACGATATCTTTTGCTGTAATGCCTTCATCGACTTTGCCTTTTACTTCGATCTTCATGGTTTTAGCACGAGCTTGTTTTAGCGTTTGAGTTGCTAGAACATGCTCAACTTCTGAAGTACCGATACCGAATGCTAATGAACCAAATGCACCATGTGTTGCCGTGTGTGAGTCACCACATACGATGGTCATGCCCGGCAGAGTAATACCTAGCTCAGGGCCCATTACGTGAACAATACCTTGGTATTTGTGGTTTAAGTCGTAAAGCGTGACACCAAACTCTTCACAGTTTTTCGATAGCGTTTCCATTTGGATACGAGCCATCTCACCAGAGGCGTTGATGTCTTTGGTTTGGGTCGATACGTTGTGATCCATGGTTGCAAAAGTTTTGCCTACTTGGCGAACTTTACGACCTTTTTCACGCAGGCCATCAAAGGCTTGTGGCGAGGTTACTTCATGGACTAAGTGGCGATCGATATAAAGAATTGGCGTTTCGCCCTTCGCTGCAACCGCAACGTGAGCGTCATAAACTTTTTCGTATAAGGTTTTTGCTTGCTGGTTTGTCGACATAGCTTTTCTTCCTTGGGAGCATCAGTCCCAGTGTTTGTTTCTAGCCAAGTCATGCTATTTAAGCTGACTTGGCTTGATATTATTCTTATGTACTTGCTTCTAATCTAAGCATCTAGCTTATGAAGCTAAGATGTACTCAGCGATCTTGTCACCCATTTCTGAGGTAGTCAGCGCTTGGTTTTTGCCTGCTAGGTCAGCAGTTAGCTCGCCTGCAGAAAGTGCTTTAGATACCGCTGTTTCGATGTCTTGCGCTGCGGCTTCTTCGCCTAGGCTGTAACGAAGCATTAACGCTGAAGAAAGAATTTGCGCGACTGGGTTAGCGATGTTCTTACCTGCGATATCTGGAGCACTGCCGCCCGCTGGTTCGTATAAGCCGAAGTTGCTTTCGTTCAAGCTTGCAGAAGGAAGCATGCCCATAGAGCCAGTGATCATTGCACACTCATCAGAGATGATGTCACCGAAGATGTTAGAACAAAGCATCACGTCAAATTGAGATGGATCTTTGATTAGCTGCATGGTCGCGTTATCGATGTACATGTGGCTTAGTTTCACATCTGGGTAGTCTTTCGCGACTTCTTCAACCACTTCACGCCATAGGATAGAGCTTTGTAGAACGTTCGCTTTATCGATTGAGTACACGTTTTTGTTACGTAGACGAGCAGATTCAAACGCAATCTTCGCAATGCGTTCGATTTCGTAACGGTGGTACACCTCAGTATCAAACGCTTTTTCAGTTGCGCCTTCGCCTTCACGGCCTTTTGGTTGACCGAAGTAGATACCGCCCGTTAGTTCACGAACAACAACGATGTCGAAACCGTTACCTGAGATGTCAGCACGTAAAGGAGAGAAAGACTCTAAACCCTTGTGAATTTGCGCAGGACGTAGATTACAGAATAGTTGGAAGTGTTTACGTAGCGGAAGTAGGGCACCACGTTCTGGTTGGTCGTTTGGTGGAAGGTGTTCCCATTTAGGACCGCCAACAGAACCAAAAAGTACCGCGTCAGATTCTTCACAGCCTGCAACTGTTGTTTCTGGAAGTGGACAGCCGTGGTTATCAATTGCGATACCACCAACATCATACTCTTCGCGAGAAAAGCTAATTGCGTGTTTCTTTTCAATCGCGTCTAGCACTTTGTGTGCTTGTTGCATTACTTCTGGGCCAATGCCATCACCAGGTAGTACGGCAATTTTGTATGATTTATCTGTCATGTTAATCCTTTAATTCTTGTTACTGAGCTGTTTGGCTCGTTTTAAATTTTGTCCCTAAAGCCAACAACATCGGCTCTAGGGCTCTGTTATTGGGGTATTAAACTGTCGTGAATTTTTGCTGCTTCATTTCAGCAATAGTGTCTGCGCGTTGAATGCTATTGATAACGTGTAGCAACGCTTGACCAGAAGCTTCAACGATATCCGTTGAAACGCCCGTACCGTGGTACTTACGGCCTTTATAGTTAGCAATGATGTCCGCTTGACCTAAGCCATCTTCGCCTTCACCTTTCGCAGTAAGGTCGAATTTATCTAACGCGATTTCGTAGCCTGTTAAGCGGTAAATACATTGGTATAAAGCATCAACAGGGCCATTGCCGACAGCCGCTTCGCATTTCTCTTCATCACCACATTGCAGCTTGATGCTGGTGGTAGACATAACACTACCAGATTGTACGCTTAGGTAGTTAAGTTTAT
The DNA here is from genome assembly GCF_024347635.1 of Vibrio tasmaniensis. Classification (NCBI taxonomy): domain Bacteria; kingdom Pseudomonadati; phylum Pseudomonadota; class Gammaproteobacteria; order Vibrionales; family Vibrionaceae; genus Vibrio; species Vibrio tasmaniensis. The sequence goes on along the minus strand of NZ_AP025510.1, from coordinate 2,820,512 downwards.
AGAAGTCATCTTCGTCACGTAGATTCGCGAAGTGCATTAATGCTTCTAGGTCGTAATCGAAGACTTGTCCTTTACGGTCAGCAAGCTTCAAGAAGTCTTCGTACAATGAATCTAGGTTGTACTCATTATCTTTATAACCCATAGCGTCCATGTGGCTCTTAACAGCCGCTCGGCCACTGCGGCTTGTTAGGTTCAATGCTTTGTTTTTCAAACCAATCGACTCAGGTGTCATGATCTCGTAAGTGTTTTTGTTCTTAAGCATGCCGTCTTGGTGGATACCTGAAGAGTGGCTGAATGCGTTGGCACCGACGATTGCTTTGTTGTCTTGAATTGGCATGTGGCAAAGCTGGCTAACCAACTTACTGGTACGGTGAATCTCTTTATGATCCAAGCCAGTATGAACACCCAAAAGCTCTTGGCGAGTTTTGATGATCATTGCTATTTCTTCTAATGAACAGTTACCCGCACGCTCACCAATACCATTGATTGTGCCTTCAATTTGACGAGCACCCGCTTGCACTGCAGCAATTGAGTTAGCAACCGACATACCTAAGTCATCGTGACAGTGAACAGAGATGATCGCTTGATCGATGTTGGGTACGCGATCGAATAGCGTTTGGATAATGCCACCAAACTCATTCGGTACTGTGTAGCCCACGGTGTCTGGGATATTGATGGTTTTAGCGCCTGCGTTAATCGCGGCTTCAACCATACGACATAGGTTGTCGATGGGTGTACGACCAGCATCTTCACAAGAGAACTCCACATCATCGGTGTAGTTACGCGCATGTTTGACGGCTTTTACTGCCATCTCGACAACATCGTCGTAGCTGCGGCGTAATTTGTCTTGTACGTGAACCGTTGATGTAGAAATGAAGGTATGAATACGGAACTGGTCAGCCACTTTAAGTGCTTCTGCAGCGGCGTCGATATCTTTCGCTACGGCACGAGAAAGCGCACAAATACGGCTGCCTTTGATGTGTTTAGCGATGGTTTGTACGGATTCAAAATCACCTGGCGAAGAAATAGGGAAGCCAGCTTCGATAACATCGACACCCAGTCTCTCAAGAGCATAAGCGATCTGTAACTTCTCTTTTACCGTAAGGCTTGCAGCCAATGCTTGCTCGCCGTCACGTAAGGTAGTATCAAAAATTATTACTTGATCGTTCATGGGTGCTTCCTTATATCGATAATGAATCGATTGCTATCCAAATTATTATTAAGAATGATGTTCTTTTAAAAGTGCCAGTTACAAAAAAACCCGCTCAGTGCGGGTTTTAATATTTGTGTAGTTCTTGACCCACAACTTACCCGCGCGATTGGTTCACGATAAGGAGAAGTTTCAGCAGTAGAGAAGAAGAAAAAATCATTACACAAATATCCGTAAATAAACTGTTAACACCATATTTACCGTAATTTATTCTGAGCGTCAAACAAGAAAATCCAATATCAGCGTACATTGGCAGTGTTTTGGTTTGGTTTGTGCTGTTTTTTATATCTTAGTTGGCTAAATCGACTGATTGGTGGTTTTGTATTGGCGGGTTAGTTTATCGTTTGGCTGATGTGTAGGTTAAAACTTTGTAGTAAATATTTTTAATGGAACGATTCACCAAAAAAATCACAAGCGTGACTAAAGTAATTAATCAATTGATTAAATAGTGAGTAATTAATCTTCTACTGTTATGCCTGTTTATCTCTATAATTAATCGAATGATTAATTATAGAGATAGGTTGATGCCATGACAGCACGAAAAGCGGGGCGACCTCAACAGAACTTAGATGTTCGACAACTATTGATTGAGCATGCTCGTGATCTGTTTGTCGTTCAGTCATACGACAAGGTCTCGACACGCCTGATTGCTGATCGTGCGGGTGTGAACATTGCGATGATCCGTTATTACTTTGGCAGTAAGGCTGGATTATTTGAGGCGATGCTGCGTGAAACGCTACGACCCATGCAATTGCAAATGCAGAGATTGGTTGAAGAAAGCAGCCATGAGAACTTTCTTGATTTAATGCGGACTTATTATAAAGAGATGGTCAAGGTCCCCAAGTTTCCTCGCTTGATTGCTCAAGTGATGAATATGCCTCCCTCTGAAGTGCAGAGAGAGTTGCTCGAAAAGGTTTTTCTCGATGTCGCCAAGCCAGCACAAGATGTCATTTTTGAAAAGCTGGTTGAACAAGGCATCTTAAAACAGAACATGGATCCAAAATTGTGTCGAGTTTCGTATATAAGCTTGATGGTGTTTCCCTTCATTGCTCCGCCCCCTCTATTAGCAATCCATGGTATTGAGATTAATGAAGAATTTCTTAACCGTTTAATCGAACACAACATTCAATTGATGACCGAAGGCTTTATCAACGCACCAAGCCCTTCTGCAGTGCAGGACAAAAGATAATGAAAATAAATAAAAAACTACTCTTCTTTCCAGCACTTGCGGTTGGTGTCATCGGCCTTTTGACTGCGATTAGCTTAAAGCCGGATCTACCGACTAAGCCTGCGGGAGATAGGGCTCGTCTAGTTGAAACAGTCAGTTTAGAACAACAAATGATCGCGCCATTGGCTGTGGGCTTTGGCAAAGTAGTACCTAAAGTTGAATGGAAAGCCATCGCCGAGGTGACAGGGCAGATTGTTTATCGACATCCTGACCTAGAAAAAGGGCAGATAATTCCAGCGGGTACTGAGGTACTTAAGATCGATCCCTTGGATTACGAGTTGAAGTTGGTACAAGCTGAAGCGGATCTTAAATCAAGCCAGACCTCATTAGCTAAGTTAAACCAAGAAGAAGATAACCTTAAGCAGACCTTAAAGATCGAAAAGAACCGCTTAGTGATCAGCAATAAAGAACTGCAACGTAAACAAGATCTGCGCAAGAAAGGGCTCACCTCTCAATCCGATGTTGACTTGCAGCAGCAAAGTGCGTTGTCTCAACAAAAGCTTGTATTGGATATTGATAACCAAATTGCATTGATGCCAGATGAAAAGCGTGTTGCGGAAGCAGTGATTAAGGTGAATGTCTCTAAAGTAAAAGAGGCGCAACGCTCTTTGGATAAAACGACCATCACTTTACCTAGAGCGATGCGAATAGCTCAGGTCGATATTGAACAAAACCAAGTGGTTAATCTTCAGCAAGAGATGTTTGTTGCTCACGGGATTAAAGTTATGGAAGTTGAGGCGCAACTCTCTATTCACGATATGCAAACTTTAGCCTCAAGCTTTATTCAATTCCCTCGTGATGCCGCAGGCATATCAAACCCTTATGAAGCGCCGATCAAAGCAAGTATTCAACTTAACAGTGGCAGCCTTAACCTCAATTGGCCTGCAAAGGTGGCGAGAATCAGCGAAACCGTTGATGAGAACCAAGCAACAGCAGGGATCATTCTTGAAATCGCTCAAGACTACTCACAACTGCAACCAGACAGCGCAACGCCTTTGGTCAATGGTATGTTTGTTAAAGCGGAGATTGAAGGTGTCGCGAATCTGAGTTGGGTGGTTCCAGAGCGAGCACTGCACGGTGACAAGGTTTACCTGATGGATGACAATCAGCGCTTGCAAGTGGTGAATGTTGAAGTGCTTTATCGTAGAGACAACCAAGTGGTTGTGAGTGGCGAGCTACAAACGGGAGATAAATTGGTTCTCAATGATGTTCTGCCAGCTATCGAAGGCATGTTACTGAAAGAGTCGAACTCTACAGAGGTTAAGCTTGAATCGGATACTCAGGAGAGTGCGTCATGATCAAGTTCTTTTCTAGGCACCCAACAGCTGCCAACTTGTTGATGCTTGGGTTATTGATCATGGGTATCAGCTCATTATCAACCATCAAGCGTGAAACCTTCCCCGCTTATGATCCGCCTTACATTATGGCGGCCATCGTTTATCCCGGCGCATCACCACAAGAAGTGGAAGAGAGCTTGTGTGTGCGAATGGAAGATGCCGTCGATGGCCTAGCCAATATTGAGGAAACTCAGTGTGAGGCGATAGAAGGCAGTGCTCGTCTTATTCTGAAGCTTAATGAGAAAGCAGACATCGGCCGAATGCTGGTGGACGTACAAACTCAGATCAACTCGATCAATGATTTCCCGAGCGAGATTGAATCGCCAGTTGTCCAAGAACTGGATTGGAATGAACCGGTTGTTGATATCGCGATTACAGCCGAAACCTCGTGGCCTGAACTCAAAGCCTACGCGGAAGACCTCAAACGTACCATGAAGCTCGATTACGATGTTTCTCTAGTCGAAGTCAGTGGTTTTTCCGATCACCAATATCGAGTCGAACTTGATACGCAAGCCATTCGCCAGTTGGGTTTGAGTGTCGGTGATATCGCAGACCAAATTGGTCGTCAGAATGTAAAGCTGCCGAGTGGTAACGTTGAGACGCCAGACAAAAACTTCCTGATTCGTTTTGATGAAAGACGCATCACGCCGGTTGAATTAGAAAGTATCGTGGTTGGCTCTGCGCCGAATGGGTCGGTGATCCGTTTGAGAGATATTGCCAAGATCACCGACCGCTTTGAACTGGATGAACAGAAGGTTCTGTTTGATGGTAAGCCGTCTGCGCTATTGAAGATCAGCAAAAACAAAGAAGATGATGCGCTACGAATCAAAGAAAACGTCACCCGATTCGTTGAAGATCAAAGCGCGATTGCCCCTGATGGTGTGACGCTACAAATGACCAACGATCTCTCCTCTGTATTGTGGGATCGCTTGACCATGATGGTGCGTAATGGCTGGCAAGGTATTGTGTTGGTGTTCGCAACCATGTGGCTGTTCTTCAGTTTGCGATATTCATTCTGGGTTGCGGCAGGTTTGCCCGTAGCCTTCCTTGGTGGCTTATTCTTAATGGCGAACCTTGGCCTATCTATCAACATCATGTCGCTGGTAGGACTGTTGATGGCGATTGGTATCATGATGGATGACGCCATCGTGATTGCCGAATCGATAGCGTCCCATTTAGATCGGGGGCAAAACGTTGATGATGCGGTGTACAACGGTGTTAAGAAAGTGCTTCCCGGAGTCTTATCTTCTTTCTTAACTACGGTGTGTATTTTCGGTAGCTTGTTGTTCCTCGATGGAGAGATGGGCGCGGTGCTTAAGGCCGTTCCTCAAGTATTGATTCTGGTGCTTTCGTTGAGCTTGATTGAAGCCTTCTTGATTCTACCTAATCACCTGTCTCACTCTTTGCATAAAGAGAAAAACGACAAGCCAGCGCTGCGCTTCAAAGTCGTGTTGTTAGAGAAATTTGAGAACTTTCGCAATACAACTTTGATGAACATGGTCGAGAAGGTGGTGACGTTCCGCTATGCCTTTATGGGCGGAGTGATGACCTTATTGCTGTTATCTATCTCCCTGATTGCTGGTGGTGTTGTTAAGTTCCAACCTTTCCCTGAGTTGGATGGAGATATTGCCGAGGCGCGTATTATTCTTCCGCCGGGCGCATCATTGTCTCAAACCGAGAGAGTGGTCGATAAAATAGTCGCGTCTGCTGAACGTTTGAATGAGCAGTGGAGTGAAGAGGTTGAAGGGGGCAATACCTTGGTGGAACACATCACCAGCCAATTCAATGCCAACGCAGACGCCAATGAATCAGGCCCACACTTAGCCACCGTACGCTTAGATTTGCGTGGTGCAGAGAGCCGCAACACGGTTATCGATGATTTTATTGATGCATGGCGGGAGGACATCGGTGATTTGGCTGATCCTATTTCGTTAGTTTTCAAGCAACCCACCATGGGGCCGGGCGGTCGTGCGATTGAGATCCGCGCCAAACATGATGATCTTGCTGCATTGAAATCGGCTTCTTTAGATATTCAGGAGTACCTCAACCAGTTTGATGGTGTGCACGGCGTGCTTGATGACATGCGCATGGGTAAGGAAGAGATCTTAGTTAAACTTCGCCCAGGTGCGGAAACCTACAATGTGAACGGGCAGATGATCGCTTCCCAATTACGTGCGGCCTTCTTTGGTCAGACTGCGGATGAGATTCAAATTGGGGTTGAGAACATTTCGATAGAGGTGCGCCTTGATAAAGAACAAGCGGGCGACATACAGCAGTTGGCTAACTTCCCAATCATCACTGCAGATGGCAGTCAGATCCCGCTAGCGACATTGGCAACGTTAGATTTTCAACGTAACTACGTACGAATCCAGCGCATCGATGGCTTAAGAACCATCAGTATCTTTGGTGATATTGATAATAAGAAGGCGAGCTCGTCAGCGATTTTGGCTCAGTTCCAAAAGGATGAAGCGGCCAAGCTTATTCAGAAGTACCCAGGCTTACGCTTTGATTTTGAAGGTGAAGCCAAAGATGCGGCGAAGACCGGAGCCTCGATGGGTAAAGGTTTCTTGTTGGGCTTATTCGGTGTGTTTGCGATTCTGAGTTATCAGTTCCGAAGCTACTTGGAACCTGTGGTCGTCATGTTAGCGATTCCACTGGCCTTCATTGGGGTAGTGGTTGGTCATTGGCTGTTAGGGCACGCGTTAAGTATGCCGAGCATGATGGGCTTTGTGTCGCTTGCGGGCATCGTGGTCAATGATTCCATCTTGTTGGTGCAATATATTCGTCATCACGTCGACGAGGGGGATAGCGTGCATGATTCTGTTGTGAAAGCCAGTCGCGAGCGTTTCCGTGCGGTATTTTTGACATCAATGACTACCGCCGCAGGCTTGCTACCGCTGTTGACGGAAACCAGCTTGCAGGCTCAGGTTATCCAACCATTGGTTATTTCAATTGTGTTTGGCATATTTGCTTCAACCTTACTGGTGTTGTTTATGATCCCTGCCGCTTACGCGATATTGGCGGACTTTGGGTTGGTGAAAAAGCATGAGCCATTAGCTCTATAATTTTTAGTGCTATAACCTTTAGCGCCATTATCATTAGCGAGCGCTATTATCATTATCTAACGCTATAACCATTAACACGATAGAAGTAGCGTTTGCTTGCTTATATAAAGAAGTAAAAACGTAGAAGAATAAAGCGGCCTTAGGTCGCTTTATTTTTATCGGCAGCTTCTAGGCTCCTATCAGCTTACTTAGCGAAAGCGGTCAATTCGCCTCAAAATTCATTTTAGTTCATTAAAAACGTCACTTAACTGTCATTTCAGGGGCATAACTTGAGCCTTAACTGAATAAGGATTGTTAAGGAGATTGTATGCGTACTATCGAACCTATTGTCCGCTGGGATGTGGCATTTTCTGTTTTCTGTTTAAACAACCGTTATTGCGGACAACAGGCGACACTCAGTAAGGCGGTGTCTCATACTGGAGATGGACACCTTTACGTTTTGATTGCTTTGGTTGCATTACTGGCTGACAGTAACATCGGTCGAGACTTTCTCTTGGTAGGCTTAACTGCCTTTGCTATCGAACTTCCTATCTACTGGCTGGCTAAAAATACCCTCAAGCGTCGCAGACCTGCTGAATTCTCTTCATTTCTTTATTCCCATATTGTGCCATCTGATAAATACAGCCTGCCTTCTGGGCACTCCGCTGCGGCTTTTGTTATGGCGACTCTAATCGGACATTTCTATCCGAGCTTATATCTTTTTAGCCTGATTTGGGCGGCAGCGATTGCTGGCTCTCGAATCCTACTTGGTGTGCACTTTTTAACGGATGTACTGATTGGCGCGGCCTTGGGCATCGCTTGTACCAGCCTTGCTATCAGCTTCATCCCGTAATTATTTTGTTGGCAACAACCACTGCCGGGCTTAAGTGGTAAACACAAAGGAACATGCATGAAAATCTTATATGGAGTACAAGGCACAGGAAATGGTCACATCGCTCGAGCAATGGCTGTGGCTTTTCGTCAGCAAAATATCGATGTCGACTTTTTGTTCTCTGGGCGAGATGAGAGCAAGTACTTCTCGATGGAAGCGTTTGGTCACTATCAGATCCGCAGCGGCTTAACCTTTTACAGTGAGCAAGGGCAGGTTAAATACGGCAAGACATTCATCAAGAATAACATCTGGCGATTTCTCCGTGAAATTAACCAGCTCGATCTTACGCCTTATGATTTAGTGATTAATGACTTTGAACCGGTAACCGCTTGGGCTGCGAAAAGGCAAGGTGTCCCGTGTATTGGAATAAGCCACCAAAATGCGTTCCGTTACGATGTGCCTAAAGAAGGGGGCAACTGGATTGAACATTCCGTGATTCAACATTTCGCCCCAACTGAGCACTCTATTGGTTTGCATTGGTATCACTTTGACCAACCGATACTGCCGCCTATCGTTCATACCCCAATCGTTCACGCGCCTGCGTGTGATGAGCGAGCTAAAGCAACACAAGACTTCACTTTGGTCTATTTACCATTTGAGGATCTTGATGCGATCTCGGAGCTGTTGATGAAGTTTATTTCGCACAACTTTGTCTGTTATCACCCGAATGTTATTGAGCATAGCCAAGTCGAAAATATTGAGTTCAAACCACTGAGTCATGCCGGCTTCCAATTCGATCTCAATCAGTGCTCTGGTGTGGTGGCTAATGGCGGTTTTGAATTGCCATCTGAAGCCTTAACTTTGGGTAAAAAATTGCTTCTCAAGCCTCTTGAGGGGCAGTTCGAACAACAGAGTAATGTGGCGACGCTTGAAGCGCTCGGGTTGGCTCAAACCATGAGTTTTTTAGACGCGGCTATATTGCGTAGTTGGCTCGGTGAAAAACAGGCTGAAATGGTCACTTATCCCGACGTGGCAAGCGCACTTGTTGGGTGGATTTTGGCGGGTAACTGGTCCAACCAAGATGACTTAAGAAAGCAACTTTGGGATAAGGTAGATTTTCCCAGTTATGCATCACTCACGTAATCCATAAGTGTTATGTCTGAATTGACCAGCTGAACGATTCATGGGTTCAATAATCTGTAACAAATGTAACCAAAATGATAGGACAGCTAAATAAGTCGAAAGGAAACTCATAAGTGATGCATTTTATGTTTTTTTATAACTATGTAAGCAACTGATTTTTATGTGTTGTTTAATCATTAAGGTAAAATAAAATTATTCTTTATCAATCTTGTTGGTAGCTCGAGATGTATTGGTTAATAGTAATGGCAATCCGAAAAACATCGGTCTGATAAATATAAGAATTAGTGGTTATCTATTCCCACACCATTACCAATTTAACCCTGTCGAACCGACAAGAGGCAACTTGAATGTTAGAGAAAAAAGACGCAATGAGTGCAATTGCAAGCTACAGAATGGAAAGCACACTTCGTGGAGTCGACTTAAATCTTTTGACTGTATTTGATGCAGTTATGCAAGAGCAAAATATTACACGTGCAGCTCATAATCTGGGCATGTCTCAGCCTGCTGTAAGTAACGCTGTTGCTCGTTTGAAAGTAATGTTCAACGACGAACTATTCATGCGTCAAGGTCGTGGTATTCAACCGACTCAACGTGCTCGTCAGTTGTTTGGTCCAATCCGCCAAGCGCTGCAGTTAGTACGCAACGAATTGCCAAGTTCAGTGTTCTCTCCAGAGTCGTCTTCTCGTCTGTTCAAACTTGCAATTTGCAGCCCTTGTGACATGCGTTTTGCTCCTAAGATTATGTCGACAATCAACGACCAAGCACCTAGCGTTAATCTGCATATGGATGCCGAATTTGACCGCCAACTTTCTGAGCGCATGCGTTACCAAGAAATTGACTTCGTTATTGATTACTCGCGTTTTGATGAACAAGGTTTCTCAAGCACTGAAATCTTCCAAGATGAATTGGTTGTGGTAGCTTCTGCTTCTCATCCACGTATCAACGGTGAAGTTTCAGCGGCAGAGTTGCTTAACGAAAAGCACGCTAAACTGTCTCGCATCCATGGTCAACGTAGCTTCTCAGAGCAAGCTTACCGTGACCTAGATTGCACGCCTTTCTACGAAGGTACGAGCTTGAGCAACGTTCTTTACGTTGTAGGCCAATCGGAATTAGTAACAATCGCTCCTCGTTGGATGGTAGAACATGCAGCAAATAAAGAGCAGCTTCAAATTCTAGATTTCCCATTCGATAATGCGGCGATTTCTGGCTTCCTAAGCTGGCACGAATCAAGTGAAAAGGACAAAGGACACATCTGGTTACGAGATCAGTTAATGATGATCTGTGGCGAAGTAGTGGCGCTTAACTAGACACTAATTCCTATGATTTATAAGCCCTAAGCTAGGAGTCTGGCTTAGGGCTTTTTTGTACCTGCTATTTTTGTTGATAGAAAACTTAGCGTGAGACGTACTATTACTTATAACTTTGAGCTTCATCAGTTGCCTTTTCCATGATCAGAGGTACACTTGTGCGCTCAAAAAAGCTTACAGGTGTAAGCCAAAGGTAAAGAGATGGCCAATTTAGATTTTCATATCGTAAAAAGACTTCGTGACCAAATTGCCCAAGGCGGCAACCGTACAGCTTTGAAGCACAAAGTAGGCAATGTATGGCAAGGTATTAGCTGGCAGCAGTTTGGACAACAAATCGATACGCTTTCATTAGCGCTATTGGCTCAAGGGTTGAGAGTTCAAGATAAGATCGGTATCTTCTCGAACAATATGCCTCAATGGACCGTAGCAGATTTTGCATCTTTGCAAGCTCGTCTTGTTACTGTACCGATTTATCCAACGAACACAGCAGCGCAGTCTTCTTACATTATCCAAAATGCAGATGTGAAGATCTTATTTGTTGGTGAGCAACCTCAGTTTGATGCCGCTGTTAACATCTTCGAAGAGTGTGAGCAGCTTGAAATCATCGTCGCTATGTCTGATGACATCGATCTGCAAGGACACAGCTTTGCTGTATCTTGGAAAGAGTTCATGGCTCGTGGTGTTGAAGAGCAGCAAGCTGAACTTGATGTTCGTCTAGCCGAAGCATGTATGGACGACTTACTGACCCTTATCTATACCTCTGGTACTACAGGTCAGCCTAAAGGTGTAATGCTTGATTACACGAACGTTGGCTATCAACTAAAAGGCCATGATGAGCGCCTAAGCTTAAGCAAAGACGACGTCTCATTGTGTTTCTTACCTCTATCACATGTATTTGAGCGCGCTTGGACTTTCTATGTCCTCTATAAAGGCGCAACCAACTGCTATCTGCAAGACACCATGCAAGTTCGTGACGCACTGAGTGATGTTAAACCAACGGTTATGTCTGCTGTTCCTCGCTTCTACGAGAAGATTTTCTCAGCGATTCACGAGAAAGTATCGAAAGCACCGTTTATTCGTAAAGTACTTTTTACTTGGGCTGTGAACATGGGCGCGAAGCTTTCTGTTTGTCATCAAGAAGGTCGTACACCATCATTTATGCTGAAGAAGAGCCATGCGCTTGCCGACAAGCTTGTGCTCTCTAAACTGCGAGCTCTGCTAGGCGGTAACATCAACTTCATGCCATGTGGTGGCGCGAAGCTTGATGAAACCATTGGTCGCTTTTTCCATGCTATTGGTATCAATGTAAAACTGGGCTACGGCATGACAGAAACTACGGCAACAGTATCGTGTTGGGATGACCGTTGTTTTAACCCTGACTCGATCGGTATGTCGATGCCGGGTGCTGAAGTGAAAATTGGCGCTAAGGATGAGATTCTTGTTCGTGGCTCAATGGTGATGCGTGGCTACTACAAGATGCCTGAAGAGACAGCTAAGACATTTGACGAGCATGGTTTCCTAAAAACCGGTGATGCGGGTCATTTTGATGAAAATGGTAATCTGTTCATTACTGATCGCATCAAAGAATTAATGAAGACCTCTGGCGGTAAGTACATTGCACCGCAAGTGGTTGAAGGCGCAATTGGTAAAGATCACTTTATCGAGCAGATTGCTGTTATCGCTGATACGCGCAAATTCGTTTCTGCACTGATTGTTCCTTGCTATGACTCGCTAGAAGAGTATGCCAAAGAGCTCAATATCAAGTATCACGACCGTGTTGAGCTTGTTAAAAATCACCAAATAGTAGAGATGCTAGAGAAACGTGTGAATGACTTACAACAAGAGCTAGCGAAGTTTGAACAAGTGAAGAAGTTCAAGTTGCTGCCAAAAGCGTTTTCTATGGATGATGGTGAGCTAACACCAACCCAGAAATTGCGTCGTAAGGTTATTAACGATAAGTATCAAGACGAAATCGAAGAAATGTACAACGAAAAGCCTAAAGATAAGTAGTTTTCTGTTTAGATAAATTTTCAGTTGTTTAAAAATCCCCCTACGAATGTGATTGCATTTTTAGGGGGATTTTTTGTATCTAATGAAACAGCACAATGTGCGAAAGCGCACACCAGCAAGCTCGTTTTTTATCGATGAATAGTGATCCATTGAAATATTAAGTGCTTTTTTTTGTTTGATAGGTAGTGTTTAAACCTAGCCTTGTCGGTTGGTTTGGGTTTTATTTGATGCTTTGAGCTAATAGTTGGTTTTTTGGCACAGTTACCGAATAACAGGTGTTAGACCAGATGATAATAAAGCGTTAAAGTTGTTTCGTATTACTGTTTGTTGTTATCACTACAGACAGCCATAGCCGAAAAAGTGGAAGTATTTCGAATTAGGCTACGAATAAGCCCTAGACTATGAAAAACCAGCCCAACATGTTCACCAAATGTGATTGGAAACTGGTGAGGAGAGCAATATGACAACAAAACCTGAAACAGCCATGTCATCCGGCGCTGAAATGTTATCCGGCGCTGAGATGGTGGTGCAGTCTCTAATTGAAGAGGGTGTAGAACAAATCTTTGGTTACCCAGGTGGTTCTGTACTTGATATCTACGATGCGCTGCATGCTAAAACTGCGGAAATTAAACACGTATTAGTACGACACGAACAAGCCGCTACCCACATGGCAGATGGCTATACTCGTTCTACCGGCAAGCCGGGTGTAGTACTTGTGTGTTCTGGTCCAGGTGCGACCAATACCGTTACTGGTATTGCAACAGCCTACATGGACTCAATCCCAATGATTGTTATTTCTGGTAACGTACCAAATAACCTTATTGGTAACGACGCCTTCCAAGAGTGTGACATCGTTGGTGTATCACGCCCGATCGTTAAACACAGCTTCCTCGTTAAGAAAGCGGAAGATATCCCTGAAGTCGTTAAAAAAGCATTCTATATTTCAACGACAGGACGTCCAGGTCCTGTGGTTATTGATCTGCCAAAAGACATCTTAAACCCACAAATCAAGCTTCCTTATGAATACCCAGAAACGATCAAAATGCGTTCATATAACCCAACGGTTACGGGTCATAAAGGTCAGATAAAAAAGGCGCTAAAAGCCCTTCTTGAAGCGAAGAAACCGGTACTTTATGTCGGTGGTGGTGCGGTTATTTCTGAGGCAGATAAGCCGCTGTTAAAATTAGCAGAGGCACTGAATTTACCCGTGGTAAGCACCCTAATGGGGCTTGGCGCTTTCCCTGGTACTCATAAGAACTCTTTGGGTATGTTGGGCATGCATGGTTTGTATGAAGCCAATATGGCGATGCACAATGCGGACTTGATCTTTGGTATTGGCGTACGCTTCGATGATCGAACGACCAATAACCTAGATAAGTACTGCCCTGATGCGAAGATCATGCACATTGATATCGATCCATCTTCGATCTCTAAGAACGTAAAAGTGGATCTACCGATTGTAGGTTCAGCGGAAAAAGTTCTAGAGAGCATGGTGAACTTGCTCGTTGAGCAAGGTGGAACTAACGATGCAGAAGCGATGGAAAGCTGGTGGAGTGAAATTAAACAGTGGCAAGAACGTGACTGCCTAGCGTATGACAAAACGTCTGGCCGTATTAAGCCACAACAAGTTATTGAAACATTGCATAAAGTAACCAATGGTGATGCCTATGTTGCTTCTGATGTCGGTCAACACCAAATGTTTGCTGCTTTGTACTACCCGTTTGACAAGCCACGCCGTTGGATTAACTCTGGTGGTCTAGGTACGATGGGCTTTGGCCTACCTGCTGGCATGGGCGTTAAGTTTGCGAAACCTGATGAAGAAGTTGTGATTGTTACTGGTGATGGCAGTATTCAAATGAATATCCAAGAGCTATCGACTGCGCTGCAATACAATATTCCAGTTAAGATTATTAACCTTAACAACCGTTTCTTAGGCATGGTAAAACAGTGGCAAGACATTGTTTATCAAGGTCGTTACTCTAATTCATATATGGACTCTGTTCCTGATTTTGCTGCTATCGCTGAGGCTTATGGCCACGTTGGCATGCGTATTTCATCTCCGGATGAACTGGAATCAGGTTTGGAAAAAGCACTAGCGATGAAAGACCGTTTGGTATTTGTCGATATCAGTGTGGATGACACCGAGCACGTATACCCAATGCAGATCAAAGGCGAGGGTATGGATAACATGTGGCTAAGCAAAACGGAGAGAACATAATATGAGACACATCCTTTCACTATTAATGGAAAACCAACCAGGTGCACTTTCTCGAGTGGTTGGCTTGTTTTCTCAGCGTGGCTACAACATTGAGTCTTTGAATGTATCTCCTACAGATGATCCAACGCTGTCTCGTCTGAATGTCACTACTAACTCAAGCGAAATGCAACTTGAGCAGATTCAGAAGCAGTTACACAAATTGATCGACGTACTTAAGGTTCAAGAAGTGTCTGAACTTGAGCATATCGAGCGTGAACTTCTGATGGTAAAAGTACGCGCTAGCGGGTTTGCTCGTGCAGAAGTGAAGCGTACTGCGGATATTTTCCGTGGTCAGATCGTTGATGTGACGGCTTCGCAATACACAGTGCAAATGGCGGGTACTAGCGAGAAGCTTGATGCTTTCATTCAGGCTTTGTCTGAAGTGACGGAAGTTCTTGAAGTGGCTCGAAGTGGTGTTGTTGGTATTGCTCGTGGTGAACGGGCGTTGAAAGCCTAGCGAAGAAACATTGAAAGCTGCTTTTAAGTTAACACAGCTCATTTAATCGTTAGAGAGCGAAAGCAATTTTATTAATACGAACGGCCCTTCATTTGGGCCGTTTTGCTTTCTGGAAGTATGCATCGCTTGTCCACACTTTCTTATTGCCATTCATTTCTTTGTAACCCTCCCTTAGGGCGCTATTGCGCTTTTTATAGAGTGCTCTGTTATTTACTGTGCTTGATTCCCCTCATGGTGTACATCCGTATTTATTGTAAATCTCATTTTTGAGAGACTTAAATCACAAAGTTTATATGACTAGCTAAAGTCTAATGCTCGCGGTTATTTGAGCTAAACTGAACAATAATCAAACAGTCTTGCTTCGGCGCATCTCATGGTAAAAGATGCAATTAATAGAGTGTTTGCTAGATGTAAAGGATGGCACCGTTAACTTAATTCAACGGGTTATTAACCCTATCAAAGGCTTGAAAGGGATGAGTTAATTAGGTTATCTGAAGCAAGGGTTTAGGGATCATACAGTCTGATTGAAAAGAGGCGTGGTATGTTTGTCGATTTTTTAGTGAGGTTAACCATAGGAACGTTAGTCATTCTTGGCTTTCAGCTGAGTGCACTGTATTTTTTACCTATGGTTGTGCTGCTCAATACTCATCACAAAGAGTTTTTCGGGTGGTAGTTCAGTCGTAATTCTGGAAATAAAAAACGGAGCTATTAGGCTCCGTTTTTATGTGGTTAGAATCTATCTTGGCATTATGCGGCTTCGATAACTTCTTCAATTCGTTTCATTGAACTTAACAGGTGTTGATCCAATAGTTCTGTCGCTTGATCGACATTTTTAGCAAGCACCAGCTTCATGATCATTTCATGCTCATCAATATTGAACAGATCATCAGACGCGCTTTTTGCTGACATAGCTAGGAAGCGGTAGCGTTTTACTTGATTGATAAGATCATCAAAGAACTTAAACATGTTCTCTGAATCTGCGCCTTCAAGTAAAGCGGCATGGAACTGCTGGTGACGCTCTTCCCACTCAATACAATCAAACTCTTCTGATACATATTGTATGCGTGATAGCTTGTGGTAAGAGGTTAATACTTCAAGCTCCCAGCTTTCATCACCTGCTGAAATCGCCTTTTTAAGCAGTACAGAAGAGACAACACGAAGGCTTTCATATAGGTCGTTGAGTTCTTTCTTCGATACAGGAGATACCCAGCAGCCTTTTTGTGGCTCTAGCTTTACGTATTTACTCCAAGATAATTGCACTAAGGCTTCGCGAATTGGAGATGCACCCACGTTGTATCGTGCTTTAAGATCAGCTACAACGAGTTTTTGGCCTGGGGTTAACTCACCATTAAGGATATCTTGGCGAATCATCTTTGATACTTTGTCAGTAAGCGTAGGACTAGACATTACAAACCTCATGTATATTCGATTTCTAGTCTGCTAATCCGTTTCTTAATAAGAGTTGATTGGGGTTTAACAGTACGTAGTTCTAATGAGGTTGATAATACAGCGTACTGAAAAGTTAGGCAAGATTTTGTTTCATAAAAAAAGAGGGCCGAAGCCCTCTTTTATATATTATGTGAATCGGTTCATTCTTATAGAACGTGAACAGATGCTGTGTTTGTAGTACCAGAAGCTACTAGAGCACCAGAAACCATAACTACGATGTCGCCTTTGTTACCTAGGCCAGATTGTAGAGCGATTTCTTTACCGTTGATGTAGAACGTGTCTGTGTTCTCGATAGAGTCAACAAGAACTGGTTTAACACCTTTAGTAAGAACTAGCTGTGCAGCTGTCTTTTCGTTAGTTGTTAAAGCAAGGATGTTTGCAGTTGGGAAGTACTTACGTACTGAACGTGCAGACTTACCGCCTTCAGTTGCAACAACGATTAGAGGAGCCGCTAGCTTCTCTGCTGTGTCTACAGCGCCTTTACATACTGCTTCAGTGATGCGTAGACGTGGGCTGTCTAGACGAGAACCTAGCTCAGCTTTAAGAGCTGAATCAGTGCGGTTCGCGATTTGAGCCATGATAGTAACAGCTTCAACTGGGTACTTACCTTTAGCCGTTTCACCAGAAAGCATTACTGCATCAGTACCATCCATGATTGCGTTCGCAACGTCACCCGCTTCAGCACGAGTTGGACGTGGGTTGCTGATCATAGAGTCAAGCATTTGAGTTGCAGTGATAACCATCTTACGTGCGCGGTTACACTTCTCGATCATCATCTTCTGAGCGAAGATTACTTCTTCAGCTGGGATTTCAACACCTAGGTCACCACGAGCAACCATGATGCCGTCAGAAGCTTCAAGGATTGAATCGAAGTTATCTACACCTTCTTGGTTTTCAATCTTAGAAATGATGTGGATGTTTTCGCCACCGTTAGCGTTTAGAAGCTCACGGATTTCTTTAACATCGTCTTCTTTACGGATGAAAGAAGCTGCAACGAAATCAACGCCTTGCTCACAACCAAACTTAAGGTCAGCTTTGTCTTTCTCAGAAAGAGCAGGAAGTTGAACAGAAACGCCAGGAAGGTTAACACCTTTGTTTTCGCCTAGAGCACCGTTGTTAAGAACTTTACACTTAACTTCAGTTTCTGTTGTTGCGATAACTTCCATTTCGATTAGGCCGTCATCAACAAGGATAGTGTTACCTGCTGATAGGTCTTTAGCGAAACCTAGGTAAGTTACAGCTACTACGTCTTTGTTACCAACAACTGTTGCGTCAGTTGTGAAAGTGAACTCTTGACCAGCTACTAGATCTACGTCGTTACCATCTTCAAGTTTGATAGTACGGATTTCTGGACCTTTAGTATCTAGAAGGATCGCAAGTTGCTCACCATTGTTTTCCATTACTTTACGGAAGTTCGCGATACGAGTGCCGTGCTCTGCGAAATCACCGTGAGAGAAGTTAAGACGCATAACGTTCATGCCAGCATCTACTAGTTCAGTTAGCTTCTCTACAGATTCAGTTTTAGGGCCAATCGTACATACGATTTTGGTCTTTTTCATGGAAGGTACTCTCCGGTAAGTATTGTTACAATTTGAAATTTATTTAAGTTCTGAAGATTGGTCCGCTACATCAACATTTTGTGCCTGTTGTGTAAAAGCGCGGGATTTCCAATATGTCCTTCAGAGTTGTAAGTCTTTCATCAATTTTAGTCATTTTATGACCAAAAGATTTTGATTCAATATCGGTTTTCTGTGACTCACCCCACTATATAGGCGGTAAGTTGCAAAAAAATAACAGTCAGTTTTGTAATTTTTTTTCTTTTCGGGTGCGGATTCTACCACCTAATGACTTCAATATCACTGCTTAACAATTGTCTTAGGACAAGGTTTCATCGCTATTTATTAATTTTTTGGATCAAAATAAATGGACTAAATAGTTTCGTTGTAACTATAATATGTTTCAAATCGAAACTTTATGGCCTTTTTTAAATGTCAAAACGAAACACTCAGCTCAGAAGACATGCAATTTCTAACCTAGTGAATGAAAAAGGGGAGGTTAGTGTTGATGAATTATCCGCTAAGTTCGAAACCTCAGAGGTCACGATTAGAAAGGACTTGGCGTCTTTAGAGAAAAACGGTCAGCTTTTGCGCCGTTATGGTGGTGCGATTTCGTTACCTAAAGAGGTTGTCAACGAAGAACTGGGTCCACAAGTTTCGACTCGAAAGGTTTCATTAGCGAAAGCCGCTGCAGATTTAATTCGCGACCATAATCGCATTGTGATCGATAGCGGTAGCACGACAGGGGCGCTAATTCAGCAGCTCAATAGTAAGCGTGGTTTGGTTGTTATGACCAACTCATTGCACGTTGCTAATGCACTTAATGAGTTGGAAAGCGAACCCACACTGCTAATGACCGGCGGCACTTGGGATACCCATTCGGATTCTTTTCAAGGCAAAGTCGCAGAGTCAGTACTTCGTGCTTACGATTTTGATCAACTATTTATCGGGGCTGATGGTATCGACCTTGATAGAGGAACAACCACGTTCAATGAATTGGTTGGCTTAAGCAAAGTAATGGCTGAAGTGTCACGAGAAGTGATCGTGATGGTTGAGTCGGAAAAAGTGGGACGAAAGATCCCGAACTTAGAGCTGGCATGGGAACACATTGACATCTTAATTACCGATACAGACTTAGGCGAAGAATCCAAAGCAAGTATCGAATCACATGATGTTCGAGTGATCCTGACTGATCCAGCGTAAAAACAAATTTAAGTATTATGCATTTACCTTCCTATAATTGATCTTAATAAAGATCTGGCCTTTGCTTGCTGCCAATAGGAATAAAACGAAATTGATGGAGTAAAACTATGTGTGGAATTGTTGGTGCAGTAGCACAGCGTGATGTAGCCGAAATTTTAGTAGAAGGCCTTCGCCGCCTAGAATACCGAGGCTACGATTCAGCGGGTGTCGCTGTCGTTGATAGTGAGTCTAACCTAACTCGTGTACGCCGCCTTGGTAAAGTCCAAGAGCTAGCAGACGCAGTTGATCAACAATATGTCATTGGCGGTACAGGTATCGCTCATACACGTTGGGCTACACACGGTGAGCCTTCTGAAGCAAACGCACACCCACACATGTCTGGCGATATTGCCGTTGTACACAATGGCATTATCGAAAACCACGAAGCACTGCGCGCTCTGCTGCAAGAGCGTGGCTACGTGTTTACTTCACAAACAGATACCGAAGTTATTGCTCACTTAGTTGAGTGGGAACTTCGCACCTCAGCTTCTTTGGTTGAAGCGCTACAGAAAACAGCAAAACAACTAGACGGTGCATACGGCACAGTGGCGGTTGATCGTAAAGATCCTAGCCGTATTGTTGTGGCTCGCTCTGGTAGCCCGATTGTTATCGGTTTTGGTGTCGGTGAGAACTTCCTAGCTTCTGACCAACTAGCGCTATTAAGCGTAACTCGTCGTTTCATGTACCTAGAAGAAGGTGATGTTGCTGAGGTTACTCGTCGTGATGTAACGGTATTTGATGTAGCGGGCGAGCGTGTTGAGCGTGACATCGTTGAGTCAAACGCAGAGCACGATGCCGGTGATAAAGGCCAATACCGTCACTTCATGCAGAAAGAAATCTTTGAGCAGCCAACAGCATTAATCAACACGATGGAAGGTCGTATCTCTGACACTTCTGTAATCACTAATGCAATCGGTGTTAAGGCTGAAGAGATCCTAAGCAAGGTTGAACACGTGCAGATCATCGCATGTGGTACGTCTTACAACTCAGGCATGGCAGCTCGTTACTGGTTTGAATCTCTATCAGGCGTAAGCTGTGATGTAGAGATTGCTTCTGAATTCCGTTACCGTGATTTCGTTGTTCGCCCGAACAGCCTATTGGTGACTCTGTCTCAATCTGGTGAAACGGCTGATACGCTTGCTGCACTTCGTCTTGCAAAAGAAAAAGGTTACATGTCAGCAATGACAATCTGTAACGTAGCGGGTTCTTCGCTGGTTCGTGAATCTGATTTTGCCTTCATGACTCGCGCAGGAACTGAAATCGGTGTTGCTTCTACCAAAGCTTTTACAACTCAACTAGCTGCAATGCTGATGATGGTAACGTCAATTGGTCGTCTACAAGGTCGTATCAATGAAGAGAAAGAAGCAGAGATCGTTCAAGCACTGCATCAACTGCCTGCTGATATCGAGAAAGCATTAGCGTTTGATAAAGAGATCGAAGCGCTAGCACCTGATTTTGCAGATAAGCACCACACACTGTTCTTGGGTCGTGGTGAGTTCTACCCAATCGCAATGGAAGCGTCTCTTAAACTGAAAGAGATCTCTTACATCCACGCAGAAGCATACGCGGCTGGTGAGCTTAAGCACGGTCCTTTGGCTCTTATCGATGCAGATATGCCTGTTGTGGTTATTGCACCAAGCAACGACTTGTTAGAAAAGCTGAAATCAAACGTTGAAGAAGTACGTGCTCGTGGCGGTCTACTTTACGTATTCGCAGATGAAGATGCAGGCTTTGAAAGCGATGAGAACATGAAGATCATCAAGATGCCTCACGTAAGTGAAGTAACAGCACCTATCTACTACACAGTACCGATGCAGCTGTTGTCTTACCACGTAGCGCTAATCAAGGGTACCGACGTTGACCAACCTCGTAACCTTGCGAAAGCGGTAACGGTTGAATAATCGCTAGCCTATCTAAGAAAATTAGATAATAAGAAGCCCATCCTGTGATGGGCTTTTTTGTGTCTGTTAGTTAACTATCAGAGCTAGCGGTAGCGTTATTAAGCGCTAAGTGCTTGCTCTAGGTCAGCCAAGATATCGTCAATGTGCTCAATACCTACTGAGAGGCGAATCATCTCTGGTGATACACCTGCTTGTTTTTGTTCCGCTTCGCTTAATTGACGGTGTGTTGTAGAAGCCGGGTGACAAGCGAGAGATTTTGCATCGCCGATGTTCACCAAGCGTTTGAAGATTTGCAGCGCATCATAGAAACGAACACCGGCCTCATAACCATCTTTCAAGCCAAAAGATAAAATGGCAGACGGCTTACCTTGCATGTATTTCTCAGCCAACGGATAGAACTCAGACGTAGGTAAACCAGCGTAGCTCACCCAACTCACTTTCTCATGTTGCTGAAGGTACTCAGCTACTTTTAATGCGTTCTCTGTGTGTCGCTCCATACGTAGCGACAACGTCTCTAAGCCTTGCATTAACATGAAGGCATTCATTGGCGATAAAGCTGCTCCTGTATTACGTAGTGGAACGGTTCGAGCGCGACCAATAAATGCAGCATCACCAAAAGCTTCGGTATAAACAACACCATGATATGAAGGCTCTGGTTGGTTAAACACGGGGAAGCGATTTTTGTGCTCTGCCCATGGGAATTTGCCTGAATCGACAATAACACCACCCAACGTCGTTCCGTGACCACCAACGTATTTGGTTAGCGAGTGCACCACAATATCGGCACCAAAATCGATAGGTTTACACAACACTGGTGTCGCCACCGTGTTATCGACAATCACAGGTACACCTTGTGCGTGAGCAAGCTCAGCAACACGTTCTAAGTCGATAATATTGCCTGCTGGGTTACCGATACTTTCACAATAAACCGCCTTGGTCTTTTCATCGATCAGTGCCGCTAAGCTTTCTGGTTTATCGTCTTTAGCAAAGCGAACTTCGATCCCTTGGTTTGGTAGCATATGAGCAAATAGGGTGTAAGTACCGCCGTAAAGCTGAGGTGTTGAAACGATGTTGTCACCGATTTGTGCCAACGTTTGAATCGCGTAGTTGATCGCCGCGCTGCCCGCACTCACCACTAAGCCTGCAATGCCACCCTCTAAGGCCGCCATGCGCTTTTCTAGTACATCATTGGTTGGGTTCATTATGCGAGTGTAGATATTACCGGGTACCGCAAGGTTGAACAGGTCGGCACCGTGTTGTGCGTCATCGAATTCATAAGCAACGGTTTGGTAAATAGGTGTGGCAACCGATTTGGTTGTTGGATCAGTGTCGTAGCCGAAGTGAATCGATAGCGTTTCGTCTTTCATGAGTCTTCCCTGAACTATTGAATTATTTGCGTACTCTCATATTGCCGATTTTTTCATAAAAGAAAAGTATATTTAGTCACAGAGAGGAAACTGGAATTGGGTGTGGGACGATTCGCTATTTGTAGGAAATATAGCTGTTGAGTTGTACAGCTTCAGAAAAGCAAAAAGCCAGAGCAGCGTGAACTGTTCTGGCTTTTCTAATTTGGTGGCCCCTCCCAGATTTGAACTGGGGACCGAACGATTATGAGTCGTGCGCTCTAACCACTGAGCTAAGGGGCCGTAGGGCATAGATTATAGGGGAAGCATTCAGTGGTGTCTAGATACTATGAGGGGCAATTCCGCTTACATCTTAGCCACTTAAATCATACAGGCACAAAAAAGGTGAGCCAACGCTCACCTTTTCTATTTTATGCTTAAAAGCTAACCACACTAAAGCGTGTGATTACTCGTCTAGGAAGCTACGCAGAGTTTCTGAGCGGCTTGGGTGACGAAGTTTACGCAGTGCTTTTGCTTCGATCTGACGGATACGCTCACGAGTAACGTCGAACTGCTTACCCACTTCTTCTAGAGTGTGGTCAGTGTTCATATCGATACCAAAACGCATACGCAGTACTTTCGCTTCACGAGGAGTTAGGCCTGCAAGAACGTCTTTAGTTGCACCGCGTAGGCTGGTTGCCGTTGCAGAATCTAAAGGCAGTTCTAGCGTTGTATCCTCGATGAAATCACCTAGGTGCGAATCTTCGTCGTCACCGATTGGTGTCTCCATTGAGATAGGCTCTTTAGCGATTTTTAGTACTTTACGGATCTTGTCTTCAGGCATTTGCATGCGCTCAGCCAACTCTTCCGGAAGCGGTTCACGACCCATCTCTTGTAGCATTTGACGAGAGATACGGTTTAGTTTGTTGATCGTTTCGATCATGTGAACCGGAATACGGATAGTACGAGCTTGGTCGGCAATCGAACGAGTGATTGCTTGACGGATCCACCACGTAGCGTAAGTAGAGAACTTGTAACCACGACGGTATTCAAACTTATCTACTGCTTTCATCAGACCGATGTTACCTTCTTGGATTAGATCCAGGAATTGTAGACCACGGTTTGTGTACTTCTTAGCAATCGAGATTACTAGACGTAAGTTCGCTTCAACCATCTCTTTCTTCGCACGACGAGCTTTCGCTTCACCGATAGACATACGACGGCTGATATCTTTGATGCTTTGAACAGTAAGAGACGTTTCACGTTCGATGATATCCAGCTTTTGGATAGAGCGACGGATGTCGTGTTCGTTACGTTTGATCTTTTCAGCGTATGGTTTGTCTGAAGCAAGAACTTCGTCCAACCATGCTTCGCTAGATTCATTGCCAGTAAATAGAGCAATGAAAGATTTCTTCGGCATTTTGCCGTACTCAACCGTTTGACGCATGATTAGGCGTTCTTGAGTACGTACGCGATCCATCGAAGTACGCAGTTCGTTTACTAGGTAATCAAACTGTTTTGGCGTTAGACGGAACTCTTTGAATACGTCTTGCATCATTGTCGTTGCAAGTGTCGCTTTCGGGCTTTCGTGGCCGTATTCATTGATTGCTAGTTGACGGTTTTGGTAGCTAGTGCGAAGTGCTGTGAACTTCTCAAGAGCAAGCTCAGGATCAATACCTGTATCTTCCTCTTCTTCTTCCTCGTCGTCTTCTGCTTCTTCTTTGTCTTCGTCTTCTAGATCAGTTTTAGCAAGTTCTGAACCGATGTGAGTCGCCGTTGGCGCAGCTGTGCCATCGTCGTCTGGGTC
The DNA here is from genome assembly GCF_024347635.1 of Vibrio tasmaniensis. Taxonomy (NCBI): domain Bacteria; kingdom Pseudomonadati; phylum Pseudomonadota; class Gammaproteobacteria; order Vibrionales; family Vibrionaceae; genus Vibrio; species Vibrio tasmaniensis. Next base: position 2,796,389 of record NZ_AP025510.1, on the reverse strand, counting down.
AACAAAGCCATTGATTAGGTCTGTTAAACGAATCTCTTCAGCGAGTACGCGGTCAAACTGTTCCAAGATGTATGGAATTGTACCTGGGTATTCAGCAACAGATAGTTGAACGGTATTGATACCATCTTCAATGCGTTTCGCAATGTCGATCTCGCCTTCACGAGTCAGTAGCTCAACCGTGCCCATTTCACGCATGTACATGCGAACTGGGTCAGTAGTACGGCCAATCTCGCTTTCTACGCTTGAAAGCGCAGCAGCAGCAGCTTCAGCTGCATCTTCATCTATATTGGCATCGTCATCATTAAGAGCTAGATCATCAGCGTCAGGTGCAGTTTCTACTACCTTGATACCCATGTCGTTGATCATTTGAATGATGTCTTCTACCTGTTCAGAATCCACGATTTCTGCAGGTAGGTGGTCGTTTACTTCGGCGTAGGTCAGATAGCCTTGTTCCTTGCCTTTAATAACAAGTAATTTAAGCTGTGACTGCGGATTTTGATCCATAGATGATATCCAACTTCAGGTCTGGTGAAGGACGTTGCATTCTCAAATGCAAACCAATTATGTTAACAAATTTATTAAATGCTGACTAATCAAACAGGGTTACGCTTTTAGATCTAGCATTAAAGCTAGTAGCTCCCTTTTTTCTTCGGCTGATAAACCGACGCTTCTTGCTTTGGCCTGCAGGTTTTCAATTTGTTTTTCAACGCACTGGGCAAGTATGTTGTCCAGTGAGTCTAAAAATATGTCTTCTTGATTGTCTTCGTCGAGGGGGATTTCCCAGCTCGCGAGACGAGACAGAAGAGCCTCATGTTTATTGTGTCGCCAATGCTCTAATAATTGGCCTGTGTTGATATGGGGATGCGCGTGGCATTTATCAAGTACTTCGACGAATAAACTTAGTCCAGGCAACTGTAAGCCTTTGACACTTGATAAATCCGGTACCATATCAGCATAGCTCGGATTTTGGATAAGCAAAGCGATAACTTCTCGCATTGGAGTGCGTTTCAGTTCTTTATGCGGCTGAGGTGTCGGGTTCTTAGTATGAACACGAGCTCGTCTCAGTTGGTTATCAAAACCAGTACGCTCATCCAATAATTTTTCGAGCAGTTCTTGGAAGTAACTGTCAGGGATTTTGTTAATCAAGGCGCTTGCGTGTGCTCGCAGTGCCGACTTCCCTTCCGTTGTTCCCAAGTTCAACTTGTGTATCTCAATAAGATTATCGAACAAGTAAGTAGAAAGCGGTGTCGCATTCTGTACCAGTTGTTCGAAGGCCTCTTGGCCATTCTCTCTTATATAGCTATCTGGGTCTTCGCCGTCGGGTAAAAATAGAAACTTGAGCGTGTTACCTGTTTTCAGGTATTCAAGCGCATTTTCGAGTGCGCGCCACGCGGCTTCTTTACCTGCTCGGTCACCATCGTAACAACAAACCACTGTGCTGGTTTGGCGGAACAACATTTGAACGTGGTCACCGGTTGTCGAGGTGCCCAATGATGCCACTGAGTAATCAACACCGTACTGCGCCAATGCCACGACATCCATGTAACCTTCAACCACAAGTATTTGCGGCGGTTCACGGTAGGCTTGCAGCACTTCATAAAGGCCGTAAAGCTCTTTACCTTTATGGAAGATAGGCGTTTCTGGTGAGTTCAGGTATTTCGGTGTACCGTCTTCTAAGACACGACCACCAAAACCAATCACTCGACCACGACGATCGCGAATCGGGAACATGACACGTCCACGGAATCGGTCGTATCGGTTGCCTTTATCGTTTTCTATCAACATGCCGCCAGTAACGAGCATGTCTTGGGCTTCTTTTTGTTGCCCAAAATTCTTACGAACCAAGTCCCATTCATCAGCGACGTAGCCAATGCCAAACTTCTGTACGATTTCACCAGACAGTCCACGATTCTTTAGGTAATCAATTGCAGGCTTGTTAGCTGAGATTTTTAGTTGAGAGCGGTAAAAATTACTGATGCCGCCCATCAAATCGTAGAGGTTACGTTTTTGTTCGCTGTTGGCTCTTGGTGCCGTGGATATTTCACCACTGCGCTGTTCTCTAGGAACATCAAGGCCTAAAAATGAGGCAAGCTCTTCAATGGCTTCAACAAAGTCGAGACGTTCGAACTCCATAATGAAGTCGATGGCATTGCCATGCACGCCACAACCAAAGCAGTGATAAAACTGTTTTTCTTGGCTTACGCTAAAAGAAGGGGTCTTCTCGTTGTGAAATGGACAACAAGCACCATAGTTTTTGCCTTTTTTCTTAAGTTTCACACGTGCGTCCACAATATCGACAATGTCGAGACGCGCTAGGAGATCATCGATGAAACTACGCGGGATGTGTCCTGCCATAAAACCTTAGAAAAATGCACTAACTTAGAGTGTGGATAATAATAGTTTGAATAGGTTACAGATACAAACAAGCCGTGCGTTCCGAAGGATTGCACGGCTTGTTGCAATTTGATTTGGGATTAAGCGAGTTTAGAACGAACTAAACCACTAACTTTTCCCATATCTGCACGCCCTTGAATTTGTGGTTTCAAGATAGCCATTACTTTACCCATGTCTTGCATGCCCGCTGGTTGAGCTTCCGCGATTGCGCTATCAAGTAGTGCAACAACTTCTTCTTCAGTTAACGGTTGAGGCATAAAGCCTTCAAGTACAGTAATTTCTGCTTTTTCCACGTCAGCAAGATCTTGACGATTTGCTGATTCATATTGAGCAACAGAATCGCGACGTTGCTTAACCATTTTAACTAATATAGCAATTATGTCGTCGTCGTTCAGAGTGATCCGTTCGTCAACTTCACGTTGCTTAATTGCTGAAAGAGCTAAGCGGATAGTGCCAAGGCGCGGTTTGTCCTTGGCTTTCATCGCTAATTTTTGCTCTTCTTTGAGTTGTTCAATAAGAGCCATAACTCAGTCCTTATGGATTAAGTTATTAGTACAGGCGAACGCGACGTGCGTTTTCGCGAGCTAGCTTCTTAGCGTGACGCTTTTGAGCTGCTGCTTTAGCGCGTTTGCGAACTGTAGTTGGCTTTTCGTAATGCTCACGACGACGCACTTCAGAAAGGATACCTGCTTTTTCACAAGAGCGCTTGAAACGACGTAGTGCAACGTCGAACGGTTCGTTTTCACGTACTTTAACTATTGGCATATGCCTTTCACCTCAGGGGTTATTCATTATCGCTGGTCACTCAGTACCAAATCAGAGAAGTTACCCATCGAGCTAACTCTCTATTCGCGTTTGGCCATTAACCAGCTTGATCAAAAATGGTGCGGAATTTTAATCCGATCACAGTGGCTTTGTAAAGCACTTTGTCGATTATAGTCTGTACAATATTTGTTTGAAGAGCTTAGGCAGGGTAATATTGCGCTAATTTCCCATTTTAGACGAAAGCGTGCCGAGAAAATTATGCGCATTATTGGTATTGAAACCTCTTGTGATGAGACAGGAATTGCGATTTATGATGATGAGCAAGGCCTGCTTTCTCATCAATTATACAGCCAAGTGAAGCTGCACGCCGATTATGGTGGTGTGGTTCCTGAGTTGGCATCGCGTGACCACGTAAAAAAGACCATCCCACTGATTAAAGCGGCATTGGCTGAAGCGAATCTAACGTCAAAAGACATTGATGGTGTGGCTTACACTGCAGGACCCGGCTTAGTCGGCGCTCTGCTGGTTGGTGCAACCATTGGTCGCAGTATCGCTTATGCTTGGGGTGTACCAGCTGTACCTGTTCACCACATGGAAGGTCACCTTCTTGCTCCTATGCTAGAAGATAACCCGCCACCATTCCCATTTGTTGCTCTGCTGGTTTCTGGCGGACATACCATGATGGTCGAAGTGAAAGGCATCGGTGAGTATCGAATCCTTGGTGAGTCGATTGATGATGCTGCCGGCGAAGCGTTTGATAAAACCGCGAAGTTGATGGGTTTAGATTACCCTGGTGGTCCATTGCTTTCTCGTTTAGCAGAAAAAGGCACACCAGGTCGTTTTAAGTTCCCGCGTCCAATGACCGATCGTCCAGGACTCGATATGAGCTTTTCTGGTCTAAAAACATTTGCTGCGAACACCATTCGTGCGAATGACAACGACGATCAGACACGTGCTGATATCGCTTACGCTTTCCAAGAAGCTGTTTGTGCGACCTTGGTAATTAAATGTAAGCGTGCCTTGGCGGAAACAGGCATGAAACGTATAGTGATTGCTGGCGGTGTGAGTGCCAATAAACAGCTGCGTATTGAGCTTGAAGCGCTGGCGAAGAAAATCGGTGGTGAGGTTTACTACCCACGAACTGAGTTCTGTACTGATAACGGTGCGATGATTGCTTACGCTGGTATGCAACGCCTTAAAAATGGTGAAACGGCTGACTTGTCTGTTCATGCCACGCCGCGTTGGCCAATTGACCAGCTTGAGCCAATTGCTTAACTAGTCGCACCGCTCAACGAGAAACAGTCGTTCAACAAAAGCTAAGCGTAGAATAAACCAGTGTGTTTCGATTAACGGTCGCCTCTTGCGGCCGTTTTTATATATCGCCGTTTCATAAGCTCAACAATATTCGTAGATAGAGATTAGGGAAGAAAATGAACAAGTTCACAGTAGACAATCAATCGATGGCGTACTTAGATGAAGGTCAAGGCCCTGTTGTTGTATTAGGCCATAGCTACCTTTGGGACAGTGCAATGTGGCAGCCGCAGATCGATGCATTAAAAACTCAGTATCGCTGTATTGTTCCAGAGCTTTGGTCTCATGGTGAGTCACAAGCTGCACCAGCTTCGATGCGTAACTTGAAAGATTACGCTCAGCACGTTTTGGCTCTGCTTGATCATTTAGAAATCGAAGAATTCTCTGTGGTTGGCTTATCGGTTGGCGGTATGTGGGGAACAGAGTTGGCGGAGTTAGCTCCTGCACGAATCAAGTCTTTGGTACTGATGGATACCTTTGTTGGTTTAGAGCCAGAAGTTGCTCATGCTAAATACTTCAGCATGTTAGACACCATTACTCAAACCAAAATGGTTCCTCAGCCGATTGTAGAAGCGGTTGTTCCATTGTTCTTTGCTAATGATGCTCAAACTAACTCACCAGCTTTAGTGGAAGGTTTTACTCAGCATTTGTCTGAACTTCAGGGTGATGAAGCGGAAGAAGTGGCACGAATCGGCCGAATGGTGTTTGGACGTCGCGATATGATTGAAGCGGTAGAGAACTTTGCACTGCCAGTTTTGATTGCAGTAGGGCAAGAAGACAAGCCACGTCCGGCACTTGAATCATACCTAATGCATGATTGCATTACGGGCAGTGAGTTAGTGGTGATTCCTGGTGCTGGTCATATTAGCTCGTTAGAGCAACCAGAGTTTGTGAACACAATGCTGAAGACGTTTTTAGATAAACATCTGCTGTAAGCTCTTAAAGACTGAATAGTATTGATCGATTGAGACTTGTGTCGGTTTAAATTTATCTCGGTTTAAAAATGGTTCGGCTTAGACATGACAGTTTAAGCCGATTTTTTTTGCCCGAGTTTTGGTTCACTGCCATCGAGTAGGCGACGAATATTCTGATGGTGACGTAGGACGATCAAACAACACAACATGGCCACAGGCAGTGTGTATTGAGGTTTAACTAACCAAGCGTAGAAAGGCGCAAGTAACACAGTAACCAGTGCTGCTAAAGAAGAGTAACGAAACAAAAACGCCACAACCAACCAAGTTGCCATGATCATGCCCGTTAGATCGAATCCAATTGGGGCGATGGCTCCGAGTGCTGTTGCGACGCCTTTGCCACCTTTAAAGTGGAAGAATATAGGGTACATATGGCCAAGACAGGCTGCAATTGCCACAACACCTAAGATGATAGGATCGATTTTGAGGTAGTAGCCAAGCCAGACAGGAATGGTGCCTTTAAGCATGTCACAAAGAAGAACGGCAGCAGCGGCACCTTTACCACCCACGCGAAGTACATTAGTGGCTCCGGGGTTATTGGATCCTACCGTTCTTGGATCAGGAAGTCTTAAGACTCGGCATATCAAGACCGCACTAGAGATTGAACCTAGTAAATAGGCAGCAATAATCATGATGAGTGCCAATGGGGTCATGTTTTTCCTTAAACAGTTATAAGCTTAACGATGGGAAAATAATGCTCAATCTAATAGTAATTGATATCATATCTGGAATTACGCAAATAATACGTTTTTTTCCCCGATATGGGTATCCGACCTCTAAAAGGACAAGTCATGGCTCTGGATAAAGTTTTCATTGAACAGCTAGAAGTAATTACAACGATCGGTGTTTACGATTGGGAACAAGAGATTAAACAAAAGCTTGTGCTTGATATTGAAATGGCTCATGACAATCGCCCAGCAGGTAAGAGTGATGATGTAGTCGATGCTTTGGATTACTCGACAGTCAGCACTGCCGTGCTTGACCACATAGCGAATGGCCGATTCCTACTGGTTGAACGTGTGGCAGAAGAAGTCGCTGAACTAATTATGACTCAGTTCTCAGTGCCTTGGATCAAGATCCGTCTAGCGAAGCCTGGCGCAGTACCACAAGCAAAAGCTGTGGGTGTGATCATCGAAAGAGGTCAAGCATGACAGTAGCCTATGTTGGTGTTGGCACGAACATAGACCGCGACAAGCATGCAAGGGTGGCATGGACAGAGCTTCAATCGTTAGGGACTAACCTCAAATGCTCGAAGATCTATCACTGTGAGCCTGTTGGGTTTAACAGTCATCCGTTTTACAATTTTGTGGTAGAGATCGACACATCACTCTCATTGACTGAATTTTCACAACAACTGCGTCAAATTGAGTTCAAGTGGGGGCGCTCTCAAGATGCCCATAAGCTTCAAGATCGAAAACTCGATCTTGATATTGTGCTGTTTGGAGAGGTGGTATCAGAGAGCGATCCAGAATTACCACGCAGTGATATCTATAAATATCCTTTTGTAACACAACCTCTTTATGATCTTTGTCCTGCGAGAGTGATCCCGCAAGATGGACGAACCGTCAGTGAAATATGGCAGAAGATGCAGCAATTAGACATGCTCTCTGTCGTAGATATAACACTATAATTTTTAAGGTAAGTAATGAGTTATTTTGAAGCGTTTATGTTGGCGTTGGTGCAAGGCTTTACTGAGTTTTTGCCTATTTCCAGTTCTGCACACCTAATCCTTCCTTCTGCCGTATTAGGTTGGGAAGATCAAGGCTTGGCCTTTGATGTGGCTGTCCATGTCGGTACTTTGGCAGCCGTCGTTATCTATTTCCGTAAAGAAGTGGTCTCTCTTTTGAGTGCATTCTTTGGGTCGGTGTTTAAAGGCGATCGCAGTAAAGAAGCTAAGTTGGCGTGGATGATCATTCTCGCAACGATTCCTGCGTGTATCTTTGGTTTGCTGATGAAAGATATTGTTGAGCTTTACTTGCGCAGTGCATGGGTGATTGCGACGACCACGATTATCTTTGGTCTGTTGCTATGGTGGGTGGATAAGAACTCAAGCCTACGAGATGACGAATACCAAGCGGGTTGGAAAAAAGCGCTGTTTATTGGTCTTGCTCAAGCAATGGCGATCATCCCTGGTACTTCTCGTTCTGGCGCGACGATTACCGCAGCGCTTTACCTTGGTTTTACACGAGAAGCCGCGGCTCGATTCTCTTTCTTGATGTCTATCCCAATCATCACCTTAGCTGGTGGTTACTTAGGCTTGAAGTTGGTGACAAGTGGTGACCCAATCCATGTTGGTACCTTGCTAACGGGTATCGTGGTGTCTTTCATCAGTGCTTATATTTGTATTCACTTCTTCTTGAAGCTTATCTCACGTATGGGTATGACCCCGTTTGTTATCTACCGTCTGATTCTAGGTTTTGGCCTGTTTGCTTTCTTGATGATGCAGTAGCACTCGATTTAAGTTTACGACCTACGAAAACAAATATTTCGTCCTACAGATTGAAACGGAAAAACCCGCCTAGTAGCGGGTTTTTTTATACCGGAGAATCAGCGCTATTGCGATTAATTATCAGCGAGTTCTAATAGGGCGTTTTCAATCGCGATAGCTCTGCGTTTCTCTTGTTCTTCTCGAATATCTTTGCCTTGAAAACCATCGGCAATAATCGCTTTAACTTCGACTTGAAGCGCTGCTTGGTAAGCCACTTCAAAACGCGCTTTCTGAGGGTAAGGCTGATCTTCTAATCCTTTACGACCAGCATGATCGGCTTGGCAGCAAAGCAGTATGTCGTTGAGCCTGTCTGGTTTACGCCAAACATCAAACTTATTCAGAACCTTGAGAAAGGTGGTTGGCTTGAGCTCGCCTGCTCGATGGATATTAGAATGCTGCTCGCAAACTAACAGTGCGAGATCTCTGAATTCATTGGGCACTCTAACTCTTTCACACAGCTTCTTAATGATTTTTAAGCCTGTATGGCAATGCATTTTGTGGCTTGGCCATTCGCTTTCTGGCGTGATGCCTTTACCTAAATCATGCACTTGAGCGGCAAAACGCACGGGTAATGATGAGCTTAATCGCGCAGCTTGCTGAGCAACCATCAGGGTGTGAATGCCCGTGTCGATCTCAGGGTGCCATTTTTCAGGCTGAGGGACACCAAATAGAGCGTCAATTTCTGGCAAAACAACCGCTAGTGCTCCGCACTCTTTCAACACAGAAAGGAATACTTCTGGGTGTGGCGTGCTAAGAGACTTGTACCACTCTTGCCAAACTCGTTCTGCCGTAAGATGTGCCAGTTCACCGGATTGCACTATCTCACTCATCATCACCATGGTTTCTGGCGCAACCGTAAAGTTGAGATGGTGAAGCTTGGCAGCAAAGCGAGCGACACGCAGCACACGCAGAGGATCTTCAACAAAAGCATCCGAAACGTGTCTTAGAATACGATCTGAGAGATCTTTCTGGCCATGGTACGGATCGTAAAGTTGGCCTTTATCGTCTTGAGCAATGGCGTTGATGGTCAGATCTCGGCGCATGAGATCTTCTTCCAAACTCACATCTGGTGCAAAGTAACATTCGAAACCCGTATAGCCAGAACCGGACTTTCTCTCGGTACGAGCCAGTGCGTGCTCTTCTTTGGTTTTTGGGTGTAAGAATACAGGGAAATCTTTCCCGACAGCAGTAAATCCAAGGCTTTCCATTTCTTGAGGGGTACTTCCTACCACTACCCAATCTCTATCATAGCTATCAATATTGAGCAGTTTATCGCGTACCGCTCCACCGACAAGATAGCGTTGTAGCCCATTGTCTTTTGGTAGGCTATCGAATATTTGCAACTTATCACCTCGAAATGTTTTATCACTGCTGGACTTTACTGCAAGCAATGGTACTTTCCATTAATCGTAATTATAGGGCAGCACATGTATAAGGAATATTTTGGCTTCGTTGAGATGCCATTTTCGATTGTACCAAATTCTCGCTATTTGTTTTTGAGTCAGCGTCACCAAGAAGCGATGCAGAACCTACAAGCCGGATTAGGCGAAGGAGGGGGCTTCGCGATGCTTACTGGTGAAGTCGGTACAGGAAAAACAACGGTCGCCAAAGCGATGTTGTCATCACTCGATAATCAGACTCAAGCTGGCCTTATACTTAACCCTACGTTTTCCAATACTGATTTACTGGAAGCGATTTGTGATGAGTTTGAGGTTGAGTACCCTGAACAAGCATCGTTGAAACAGCTGAGTCAGGCCATTCATTATTTTCTACTTGATAGCCATGCTGAAGGCATTCAAACCCTATTGGTGATCGATGAAGCCCAACATCTTGCTGCCGATGTGTTGGAGCAGTTACGCCTTCTAACAAACTTGGAAACCGACAGTCGTAAGCTGTTAAAGGTGCTGTTGGTTGGCCAACCTGAATTACAGCAACACTTACAAACCACACAGTTACGTCAACTTGCGCAGCGGATTACAGGTCGCTATCACTTACTGCCTCTTAATATCGAAGAAGCTGGTCAGTACATCGCGTTTCGTTTGGAAACTGCGGGTGGTGAGCAGATGTTGTTTTCGAATCGTTCAATCAAGCTTATCGCCCAATATACCCATGGTATTCCGAGGCTCATTAACTTGGTGTGTGATAAAGCGCTGCAATTGGCTTTCCATGATGGTGATAAATCACCGAGTAATGAAACGGTTAACCGAGCTTGTCAGCAGATCATGGCCTTTCAGGCTGATGTGTATCACGTCGAGAAAACTCGTGCTACTCATGTAGCCCCAAAATTACTCCAATACGCGGGGATTGCCACATTAAGTGTCGGCCTTGCAATCGCGACCTTTAACTTCGCCCCTGCCTATATTAGTTCATGGGTGACTGCGGATACTTCCAGTGAAGTTAAAACGGAAGTCGCGGCGCATACTCAACGCTCATTTGTGGCTGAAACTCCGACACTGGTTGATACACCTATATCGGCTCAAGAGCTCAAGGCTTCGAAATTTGCACTACCACAAGATGTTCAGAAGCACTTGAAGCAAGGAAATAACCAAACGCTTGCAATTAGGGATCTTTACACGCTTTGGGGATATGAATCCTCGCTTCGTGATTGGCTATGTTTGAGTGAACAACAAAGTGTATTTGTATGTGAGCAACATCAAGCCAATTTAGAATATTTGATAGAGCTTGGAGTTCCCGTGGTTCTTAATCTGGAATTAGCGCAAGAACCTGTGTTTGCTGTACTTTATGGCGCGTCTGAGGAATCTGTTGAGCTCCTCGTCAACGAAAAGCTATTGGTGATGCCTAAGCGTACCTTAACGCAAATTTGGCAAGGTGATTATGTCGCGATTTGGAAACAGCCGCTAAGAGAGACCTTAAAAGAGGGCTATCAAGGTGAGGCGGTTGCTTTACTTGATCTATTGCTTTCTGAAGTCTTGGGTGAAGACGTATCGGGCAGTGATGTCTTTGACTATGAATTGAAAATGAAAATCGAAGCGTTTCAAACTTGGCAGGGTATGTCTGTTGATGGCATTGCAGGTAAGCGCACCTTAGCAAGACTGCAGAGATTAGCTCAACTCGACTCGCCTCAGTTGATGTCGCTAGAAGGAGGCGAAAGCTAATGTCACGTATTATGCACCAGCTTAAACAGTCTTCTAATAATAAACCTAGCTTCAAAGGCTACCAAAATCATCACGAGCCTAGTTCTGCTAGAGGGATTAGCAGCAAACGAGGTTCATCGTTAGCAATGGGGCTACTCCTTGTCTTAGTGCCTTCTTTGTTGGTGAGCGGCCTTCTGGCTTATCAGTCGTATACTCAACAGCAGATAAATTCGGCTAGCCAAGTCCAAGTTACCGAAGTCGCTCTGTCAGAATCAAAGTTTCAATCAGACCTTGATCCTCAAATTGCTGGTGCTGACATAGCCAGTGTGGATGCTGTGTTAGTGGATGCAGACGATGAAGTATTATTCTCTGTTCGCTCGGCACCGGTAAGCCAACTTTTGAAAGCACTACCGCGCCAAGAAATTCATGTAAATATGGGCACCGACATCGATGATATCGCTAGTGGCTCAAAAGCGATCGTGGCAAATGTAGATAATAGTAATCAAGCAGCAACGAATTTTGAACCGTCATCTGTCGAACCATTAGTTCAACCTGGAACGAATAATGATAATGGTATTCTACAATCGGACCGTGATTTACTGAAAGGGTTAGACCTCACCGAGTTACCACCCGATTTAGCATTGAAACTTGAATCAATGATGGGAGAGCAACCGGTCTCACCCGAACCGATGGATTCTAGACCTGTGGGGAGTATGGATTCTCAGATCATAGGTTTAGAAACACATGGTAATAGACTGTCGGGTGTATTACCTAAGTTAGACCTACAAACTCATATGTACTCGAGTAGTGAAACTAAGCGTTGGGTCAAAGTGAATGGCCACGAAGTCGCTCAAGGGGAGTGGATCGAGCGGGGTATTCAGTTGCTTGAGATTAAGCCACAATCGGTAATCATTGAATTCAATCAGCAGAAGATAGAAATCCCAGCTTTATACGAGTGGAAAGGCTAATGAGTTCTAAAGGGCTCTAGATGAAGACAAATAAAAAGGAGCACCTCGGTGCTCCTTTTTGGTATTCGATACTGAATCTACTGTACCAAATGCGAGGCTTACGCCCAGCCGTTTGGTGACTTTCTGCGACGAGGCATGATGTGTGGCAGAACAAGGCCAAGAAGTAGACCAATACCAGCAACACCACCACCGTACATGAAGTACTTCAATAGTAAGTCATCTTTTTGAGTATCTAGCTTAGCACGGAGTTCACGGTTCTCTGTTTGAGAGCTCGTTAGCTGTTGGCTAATCTCACTGTAGTTCTGCTCTAGTTCAGCAATCTGCTTGTTACGAGAGTCTAGAGAGCTTGCGAGACCTGCTTTTTCGCTATCAGCACTTTGGCGAGCATTCGCCAGTTTGCCTTTTACTTCAGAGAGTTCTTTCTCTAGCTTAGGCATGCGCAGTGCCATACTTTCTTTTGTGCTTACGAACTTACTCTCAACCCAACCTTTGCGTCCTCGGCTATCTTGAACCTGAGTGTAACCCGTGCTCTTGTTAGTTTGCAGGTAGGTGATTTTCTCACCGGCATCAATACTACCTATGATACGGAAAGTATTGTTTGGGCCAGAGTGCATATAAGTAAATAGTTTGTCAGCAATATAACGGTCTTGAGCAAAGGCAGCTGGAGCCGCAAGCATTGCGAACAAAACTAAGCTAATCAGTTTTTTCACAGTAAATCCTTTAACGATTCAAATTGGGTAGGCGTATGAGTCAGCCTCAATCAGCAAATAATATTTAGTTTTTTTATATGGTGCAACAAAGAAGGGAGGCAAAGCCTCCCTTTCTGTGCGTTTGAGTCAATAATGACATGGTATTTACATATCTTTACTGAAGCTCACCGTTTTCTGACGCTAATAATAACTAACGTCAGGGCTATTACATAGTAAACATAGCCTGAATTGCGTAGAAGAATACAACAGCAAGTAGAGCACCTGCAGGTAACGTCACAATCCAAGAAGCTACGATGTTACGCACAACGCCTAGGTTTAGAGCTGCGATACCACGAGCAAAACCTACACCCAAAACCGCACCAACCAATGTTTGCGTGGTTGAAATCGGAAGGCCAGTACCTGAAGCAAGTACAACCGTACATGCTGTTGCAAGTTGTGCAGCAAAGCCACGGCTAGGTGTTAGTTCTGTAATACCAGTACCAACAGTTGCCATTACTTTATGGCCCATTGTTGCAAGACCAACAACGATACCAATACCACCTAGTGGAAGAATCCACCATGCGATAGTGCTCTTGCCTGAGATTTCGCCCATGTGCTCAACCGTTGAAACAACCGCTGATAGTGGACCAATCGCGTTGGCAACATCGTTTGAACCGTGTGCGAATGCCATTGCACAAGCCGTGATAACCATTAGTACGCTGAAGATACCTTCTACGCCAGTAAAACCGTGGTCTTCTTCGCGGTTAGCAAACTTCTTCTGAATGTATAAGTAACCGCCAACCATGACGACAGCAGAAACACCTGCAGCCCATAACCATGCTTCAGTACCGCTAAGGTGAAGGCCAACGTGCTTAAGACCTTTCTTGATCGTTACAAGTGCAATGACCATTGTCGTAATGAACATGTATACCGGTACAAAACGCTTCGCATTGAATAGCGGGTTTTCTGTATCGAATATCAGTCGTTGGGCACTGACAAATATGAGATAGGCGAAGATACCGGAAATCAACGGCGTGACAATCCAACTTCCCACAATGCCTTGAACACTGTTCCAATCTACAGCTTCAGTACCCACAGACACACAAGCAAAACCGATGATTGCACCGATGATTGAGTGAGTCGTTGATACTGGCCAGCCCATGTATGAAGCTAGAAGTAGCCATGTGCCAGCAGCGAGTAGTGCAGACATCATACCGTACACAAGTACGTCAGGTTGATCTGCAAACAGAGATGTTTCGATAACACCTTTACGGATCGTGTCTGTTACTTCGCCGCCCGCAAGGTAAGCACCTGCGAATTCAAAGATCATTGCGATAATGATCGCTTGTTTAACGGTTAGAGCTTTAGAGCCTACTGAAGTGCCCATTGCGTTCGCAACGTCATTTGCACCAATACCAATAGCCATCAAGAAACCGAAAGCTGCTGCAACAATAATCAGGACAGTGCCGTAGTTAGCAAGGATATCCATCGTAATACCTAGTTGTTTGATAACAAGCGGAACAAATTTAGACGCAAAAAACCGCTCAGCGAGAGAAATACTCAGCGCATAAGTGGTTTGTTCAAAAAATGCTCTTCGTTATATAGTTAACGTATGATTTAAGATCGAGAAAGCATTACTTCAAGACGAGCGCCTACACGCTGTGCTTGATCTGCAATACCACCAACCCATTCAAGAATTTTGTATAAGAACATGATATCAACTGGATTCAGACCTTCTTCAATCGCCATTAGTTGTTGGCGTAGTTCGATCTGCATCGCATCCGTGTCATCTTCAATTACATCTAATTGATGAATCATTTCAGCAACGAGTGTTACTTCACGGCCTTTAAAGCCAGTTTCAAGTAATTCGTCTAATTCATTGATTACGTTTTGTGCTTGGTTCGCTGCATCTAGACAACGTTTAACGTAAGCGATGAAGTTTTCTTGCATAGGAGCAGGAATGACAAGTTGACGACCATATACACGGCCAGCAATGTCTTTCGCTAGGTTTGCGAGTTTGTCTTGTTGAGTTAATAGCTCCAACATATCGGTGCGATCAACTGGCATAAACAAACCGCGAGGAAGTTTAAGGCGAATTTCACGTTTTAGTACGTCAGCTTCTTTCTCAAGGTGAGAAATTTGAGCTCGAATTTCTGATGCTTTTTCCCAGTCACCTTTTGAAGAAACTTCAAAGAAATTAACTAGGTGAGAACAACATTCGTTCACGCATACTACGTGACGCTGCAAAGGTTTAATTGGGGACTTTGCAAATAACCCCATAATTGTATTTACTGGCATGGTCATCCAACCTAATAAATAATAACCTTAAAACAACATACACCATATTCATGGTGAAATGTTAAGCGATGGCTACAAAGTCGCGCATGTTAACCTAATCAATGTCTCATTAAAACTGTTTTAGATCATCATAAGGGCGATATTTCTGACTTGCTGACTTTTCAAATTGGCAATATCCTGTCCCTATCTTCACAGAAAGGTATAACTATGGAAACCGAGATAGAACTGAAGTTTTTTGTTTCTCCTGATTTTTCAGAGACTTTACGCAATAAAATTGCTGAAACTAAAGTACTTCAGCACAGTTGTCGTGAGCTAGGTAACATCTACTTTGACACCCCCGATAACTGGCTACGCAAGCACGATACTGGCTTGCGCATTCGACGCTTTGATGACGTATTTGTACAAACCGTAAAGACGGCTGGTCGTGTGGTTGCTGGCTTGCATCAAAGGCCTGAATACAATGCAGAACACGACAGCAACGAACCTAAGCTAGCTCTGCATCCAGAGGATATCTGGCCAGCAGGTAAAGACATCGAAATATTGCAAGCGGAGCTGACTCCTCTATTTTCTACCAACTTCACTCGTGAGCAATGGTTGATTGGTATGCCTGATGGCAGTCAAGTCGAGGTCGCATTCGATCAAGGTTTTGTTGAAGCAGGCGAACTGCAAGAGCCTATTTGCGAAGTCGAACTAGAGCTTAAATCGGGTCAAACGGATGCTCTGTTTACCCTGTCTCGTCAATTCTGTGAACAAGGCGGCATGCGTTTAGGTAACCTAAGCAAAGCGGCTAAGGGTTACCGCCTTGCTCAAGGTTATCAAGGAGATGAAGTCACTCCTTTGACTTTAGTTGATACTGACAAAAGTGATACCGTTGAATCGTGTTTCATTCAATCTTTAGAGCATGCTCTCGCTCATTGGCATTATCACGAGCAGATCTTTACTGAGCGCCAATCAATTGAAGCGTTACATGAAATCAGTCACTCGCTGAGTTTCATTCGTCAAACCTTCACTATTTATGGCGGTATTGTCCCAAGACGTGCGAGTGCTATTTTACGCCAAGAGCTTAAGTGGCTTGAGCAAGAGCTCGACTGGCTGAAAAGCTATGACCATTTCGAAGACTTGCTCGAAGATAAAGGCCACGTGCTGCGAAAACTGGATGCGCGTAAGTTCTTGGTCGCTGAACTTAAAGAGATGCAAGAGCAACTTCCCGATCGCGAAGAGCTGCTGACCTTGTTGAGCTCTGCTCGTTATACTGGTTTGTTGCTAGATCTGAGTCGCTGGATCTTATCTCGTGGTTGGCAGCCATTCTTAGATGAAAAAGCGCGTGAGCAAATGTCTCGTGGTATCGAATGGTTTTCCGTGCAGCAACTCGATCGTACATGGGCCGACTTGATGGAAGCTTTTCCACCGGAACGCGTAATGACCAGCCAAGCGTATATTGAGCAGCAATACCGTTTGATGCGAAATCTATATTCTGGTGTCGGTTTCGCGAGTTTGTATGATGACGATGAACGAAACAGTTTCCGCTTGCCATGGGCTGATATGGTGCAAGGTATTGATGATTTGCTGGCACTTAAAACACTAGAGCCTTTGACGGAGAAGTTAGAAGGCGATGAGAAGGTTCAGCTTGAGCGTTGGTTAGCTCGTCAAGAGGTATCTATTCTGCACGCGATGGAACAGACACGCCAAATAAGCGTAGAAGTTGAGCCGTATTGGCAAGACTGAGTTTCATAACAACATCAAATTGAAAATAGGGCTTCGGCCCTATTTTTTTGTTTGTTGTTCCAGCTTTTCTAGTCGTTCGATAATTTGCTGTTGTTGCTCGATGATCTTCTCAAGGTGCTTCTCTTTGTCTTCTGCTCGTTGATTGTCATGGCGAGTTGGGGAAGTGATCAAAGAAGTAATCAACCCTGAAATCATACCAAAAACCCCCACCCCACAAATGATCACCAGAGAAGCGACCAACTTGCCTGAACTCGTTACTGGATAATGATCGCCGTACCCCACGGTACTAATCGTTACGAAAGCCCACCATAAAGCATCTTGGCCAGTGGTAATGTTGGCATTGGGATCCTTGTGCTCTAGCAACAGTATTGTTCCTGCACCTATGGTCAGGAGAATAACCAATAGCAAAATAATTGAGGCGAGTGTGGTTTCTTTTCGATTGCGAAACAGCTCTCTGAAAACACGTTTTCCTGACCGAAGAACGAGAATCACGCGCAAGATCTGAAAAATGCGAGCGAATCGAAGTGGCTCGACCATAGGGATGCTTGCCAAGAAATCGATCCAGTGTACTTTTAGATATTCTTTCTTATTCTGTGATCTGAATAGATCAATAGTGAGCTGAAAAAGAAAAACACTACAGATTATAAAGTCTAGGCCGATAAGAACTTGTTTCGATTCTTTATCAATCGGTGCAAACAATAGGCCTGAGATCACAAATAACGCTAAGAAAGAGAGAATCAGTGATAATAAGCTCATCGGCTTAGTGGCGTCTTTGATACTATTTAACATTCATACGAGGCTCAAAATAAATCGCGAACTTTGACTGACATAGCCATCTCGCGGATATAGAAGCCATCAATATATAAGAGTTAATGGAGAACTGACAATGACTAAACTGTCATTCAAGCCGTGGGAAAGGATTATCTCAGACATCCGTCTCGTTCCTAAAATGATCATGCTGATGGTTTTCAGCACTATCTTGATTATTTCGAAGCAGCTATGGGACGCAAGTGCGTTTTACGATTCATTACTTGCAGTTACCAACAATGCGCAAGTTGCACAGCAGCATTACGAGACTTACTTAGTTCAAGTGGCTTGGCAAACAGCCGTGATGATCATTGTGTTTGTGGTTCTTCTATTAGCCGCGGCGCGCGTTATGCTTCGCCAAACTCAATACCTCAATGACGCCATTAAAACCATGGCCGATAAGAACCTATCAGTGCCTATTCATATGGATTGTAAAGATGAATACGGTGATGTGGCACGAGAACTCGAAAAAACGCGAGTCCAGTTGAATGACATGATCAAAACTCAGGTGGCCTCTTCTGATGAGTTGTTTGCTCTGACGGAAGTGATGACCATCAGCATGTCAGAAACCAAAGACTCCGCTCAAGAAGAGTTCAACGAGATTGATCAGCTAGCGACAGCGATGAGCGAGATGACGTCTACCGTGCAAACCGTGGCCGAGCATGCGCAAAGTGCTTCTTCTCTTACTGAGCAAGCATCAGGTCAAGCTCTGACCGGTCAGAAGTTCGTTCAAGGTTCTGTTTCTAAGATGAGTGAGTTGTCTTCGGACATCGCAGCCTCTGCAGCAGCGGTAAACCAAGTAGAAGAACGCGTAGACTCGATTGGCAGTGTCGTTGGTACTATCCAAGGTATTTCAGAGCAAACCAACCTATTAGCGTTGAACGCAGCGATTGAAGCCGCGCGTGCCGGTGAAGCGGGACGTGGTTTTGCGGTGGTTGCCGATGAGGTTCGTAACCTTGCGCAACGCACTCAACAAGCGACCGTAGAAATTCAAGATATGATCAGCCACCTACAAAGCAGTGCTAACTCGGCAGTAGAGCTGATGGAAAAGAGTGTTGTTGAAGCCGCTGAAGGCGTAGACCTAGTGACTAACGCTGGTTCTGAGCTTGATGGCATCGTAAGCCAGGTAAACCAAATCAATGATATGAACTTCCAGATAGCTACAGCTGCGGGTCAACAGAGCACTGTTGCTGAAGAGATGAGTATCAACCTAACCAATGTTCGTGAGCTTGTTGAAGCTTCCGTCGTGGTGGTGGGTGAGCTTCT
Source organism: Vibrio tasmaniensis (assembly GCF_024347635.1). Taxonomy (NCBI): domain Bacteria; kingdom Pseudomonadati; phylum Pseudomonadota; class Gammaproteobacteria; order Vibrionales; family Vibrionaceae; genus Vibrio; species Vibrio tasmaniensis. Next base: position 2,777,612 of record NZ_AP025510.1, on the reverse strand, counting down.
CGAGACTTCTGAGATCATGGAAAGCAACGCGCAAGAGCTAGACGGTAAGATTAAGCAGTTTAAGGTTTAATTCCCAGTTCTCGGTCTTGAGCTCTAGTTTGTAAGATCTAAAGGCCTATTCGTAGAGGCTAGAGGCTAGAGGCTAGAGGCTTGGCCTCGGAGACTGGTTATTAGAGATAAAAGCTCAACTTGATAAGTTCACTGATAAAACGTCCACATTGCTAATGTGGGCGTTTTTTATTGGCAGAACTTTGGTATAACTAATCATTAGTTATGAAAACTCGTTATTTAAGAACTGAATCGATAAATCGATTGTTCGGCGCGCAGCTTAAACAAGGAAGAAACATGCCATTGCCTTCTCAACTCATCACTCATTCCCAGTCTGCTTTTGAGCAATTATTAGAGCATCAAAGTGAAGCCATCAATACTTGGTCTGAGCCACTGACTGAAGATCTTAAACGTGTACTCGGTTTAAGCTGTTTTATTGGCGATTGCCTGCAGCGTGACACGGTTTTATGTGGTGACTTACCTGAGATGTTGGCATGCGAAGAACGTGCGGAAGGGTATCGCGAGCGTTTGGCCGAGTTACTTTCGGGTTGTGCTGATGAGATGAGCGGCCAACGTGTACTGCGCAAATTTCGTAATCGAGAGATGACCTACATTGCTTGGCGTGACTTTATGGGCTCATGGGATCTAGAACAGAGCTTAAGTCATTTGTCGATGCTGGCAGAGGCGATGATCTTCGAGACCTATCAATGGCAGTACGATATTTGTTGTAAAGAGTGGGGCACTCCTTGTAACGAGCAAGGTGAAGCGCAGCCTATGTTGATCATCGGCATGGGCAAACTAGGTGGCGGTGAGCTGAATTTCTCTTCCGATATCGATCTGATTTTCACCTACCCAGAAAATGGCGAAACCCAAGGAGCAAGAAGAAGTATCGCTAACGCGCAGTTCTTCACGCGTTTGGGGCAACGTATTATCAAGGCGCTTGATCAGCAAACCTTTGACGGATTCTGTTATCGAGTCGACATGCGCCTGCGTCCATTCGGGGAGAGCGGTCCTTTGGTTATGAGCTATGCTGCTCTTGAAGACTATTACCAAGAACAAGGCCGTGACTGGGAACGCTACGCAATGGTTAAAGCGCGAGTGATGGGCAGCGAAATGTACCCTGAATACCAAGAGCTCCGTCAGATGCTGCGTCCGTTTGTTTTTCGTCGTTATATTGATTTCAGTGCCATTCAATCTTTGCGTCGAATGAAGTCGATGATCAGTAGCGAAGTGCGACGTCGTGGCTTATCAAACAACATTAAGCTTGGCTCTGGTGGTATTCGTGAAGTCGAGTTTATTGCTCAAGTCTTTCAACTGATTCGTGGTGGACGTGAACCGAGCCTTCGTGGTCGAGGTTTGTTGGAGACGCTAAGTGCGATTGAATCTCTTCATTTATTAGAAGCAGAAGAAGTCGGTCACTTACGTGAGGCATACCTGTTTTTACGCCGCCTTGAGAACCTATTACAAGCGATGGCAGACAAGCAAACTCAAACCTTACCTGATGGCGATTTCGAACAGTTGCAACTTGCTGTCGCCATGCAGTTTGCAGATTGGGATGGTTTGATTGATGCGACACGTGCTCATATGGCGAATGTTCACACCGTATTCGAAGACCTAATTGGGGTTGATGAAGATGATGCTAACCCAATCGCGAGTCACTTTAGTGAGTTGTGGGATATGGCTCATAAGCAAGATGTGATTGAGCAGGTTCTAGAGCATGACATCGCGATTGCTAACCCGCAGCAAGCGGCGAAAACCATTATCCAATTCAAAGCTGATTTGGCTAAGAAAACCCTTGGCCCTCGTGGACGTGAAGTACTCAATCGATTAATGCCCAAAGTGTTTCAAGCGCTCTATACCGCCAAGGATGCTGAATTTGGTTTGTCTCGAGTGCTGCATCTGTTGCAAAAAATCGTTACACGCACCACGTATCTTGAGCTATTGGATGAGCACCCCGCTGCCCTCACTCAACTCGTTCGCTTATGTACAGCGAGCCCGATGATCTCGGAGCAGTTGGGTCGTTACCCAATTCTGTTAGATGAACTTATTGATCCGCAGCAACTCTATAACCCCGTGCCTTTAGAGTCTTACAAGACCGAGTTACGTGATTATCTAGCCCGTATTCCTGAAGATGATATGGAGCAACAGATGGAGGGGCTGCGTCAGTTTAAGCAGACTTGTATCTTGAGAATTGCAGCCGCTGATATTGCGGGCGTTTTGCCTGTTATGAAGGTCAGCGACCATCTAACCTACTTAGCAGAAGCGATTGTTGAGGCCGGCATCAATCAAGCTTGGTTACAAGTAACAGCTAAATTTGGGGAACCCACCCACGTTAAAGAGCGTGAAGGCCGCGGTTTCGCCGTGGTTGGTTACGGTAAAGTCGGCGGTTGGGAGCTTGGCTATAACTCCGATCTCGATATCGTGTTCATGCACGATTGCCCAGTACACATCTATACTGATGGTAAAAAAGAGATCGACGGACGCCAATTTTATCTGAGATTGGCGCAGCGCATTATTCATATATTCTCGACCAGAACTGCTTCTGGTATTTTGTACGAGGTCGACACTCGCTTACGCCCTTCCGGTGTCTCTGGTCTATTGGTGAGTCCAACCGAAGCTTTTGACGAGTATCAGCACAATGATGCGTGGACTTGGGAGCACCAAGCTTTGACTCGTGCTCGTATGATTTATGGCGATGACTTATTGGCATCTGCGTTTAATCAAACACGACATGAAGTTCTATGCTTATCACGAGATGAGGCTGTACTTAAAAAATCCGTTGTCGATATGCGTGAAAAAATGCGCGGGCACCTCGGTGGAAAAAAAGCGGAGAGATTCATGCTGAAACAAGATGCGGGTGGTATTACAGACATTGAGTTTTTGGCGCAGTATTTAGTACTTCGATACAGCAATGAAAAACCTAAGTTGACTCGTTGGTGTGACAATGTACGAATCTTTGAAAGCCTGTTGTCACAAGGGATTATGGACGAACAGCAAGGCATGGCATTAACTCATGCCTATACAACATTAAGAGATGAAATCCATCACCGCAATCTATTAAACCTTGATGCGGATGTGGCGATTGATAAATTTAAAATGGAAAGGGAACATGTTGTTCAGGCATGGAAGCAATGGATGGAAGCGTAACGGAACTATTTCTTAACGGTTACGTCATTATCATTTAGTGATCGCTTATCGACTTCTTAGTTGCTTATTAGCTACTTCTTAGCTGCTAGAGTATCTATCGAGTTAGGCTTTCACTCATTTTTCTATGGTTTAGCCACTGTAATCAGTGTGCTAGACTCTAGCCAGATTCGATTTTTGGAGATCCACAATGAAACCAATTCTACCTGACTACAGCCAATCAGGCGTTCTTGTTGTCGGTGATGTAATGCTTGACCGTTACTGGTATGGCCCTACTGGCCGTATTTCACCAGAAGCACCTGTGCCCGTTGTTAAAGTAGAAAATAACGAAGAGCGTCCTGGTGGTGCTGCCAACGTAGCAATGAATATTGCCTCGCTTGGTGGTCATGCTCATATCGTTGGTTTAACTGGAAAAGATGAGCCTGCTGAGGTGTTGAAAAATACCTTGGGTGCATTAAAGGTTAAGTGTGATTTTGTTGAGTTAGAAGATTACCCGACCATCACAAAGTTGCGTGTCATGAGCCGTGGACAGCAGTTAATCCGTCTTGATTTTGAAGACAAATTTGAGAACACGGATCCTGAACTTGTTTTATCTCGCATGGAGCAAGCGCTTCCTAATGTACGCTCGGTAATCTTATCTGACTATGCGAAAGGTGCTTTGGAGCATGTGCAGAGCTTTATTCAAAAAGCGCGCGCAGCGAACGTTCCGGTGTTTATTGATCCTAAAGGTGCAGATTTTGAACGCTACCGTGGGGCGACATTACTTACGCCAAACATGGCGGAGTTTGAGCTGGTTGCCGGTAAGGTTAAGTCTGAAGATGAAATGATCGAAAAAGGGCTAGCGTTAATCGAAGAGTTTGATTTTGAAGCCTTGCTAGTGACTCGCAGTGAGCATGGCATGACATTGCTCCGCAAAGGCGTAGAACCATTCCACTTACCGACCCAAGCGAAAGAAGTGTATGACGTTACTGGTGCTGGTGATACGGTTATTTCAGTATTAGCAGCTTCAGTTGCTGCAGGTAAGCCACTTGATGAGGCGTGTGCATTAGCAAATGCTGCAGCTGGCGTGGTAGTCGGCAAGCTAGGTACATCGACGTTGTCTACGATTGAGTTAGCGGAAGCGATTCATGGTAGCCAAGATACTGATTACGGTGTGATCTCTGAAGCTGCCCTAGTTGAAGCGGTGAAACGTGCTCGTGCGAAAGGCGAGAAAGTCGTTATGACTAATGGCTGCTTTGATATCCTGCATGCGGGACATGTCTCTTACATGAACCATGCTGCTGAGTTAGGTGATCGTTTGATCGTTGCTGTGAATACGGATGAATCAGTGAAACGCTTAAAAGGTCCAGGTCGTCCTGTGAACCCAACTGATCGTCGTATGGCGGTACTAGCTGGTTTAGGTGCGGTTGATTGGGTTGTTCCGTTTTCTGAAGATACACCGCAACGTTTGATCTCTGAAGTTCTTCCAAGCATTCTCGTGAAAGGTGGTGACTACAAACCTGAAGATATTGCTGGTGGTGCGGAAGTGATTGCCGCTGGTGGTGAAGTTAAAGTACTTAACTTTGAAGATGGTTGCTCTACGACTGAAATCATTAAAGCGATTCAAGGTGGTCGAGGCTAACTCTTCGTCTTCTAGCTTTCTCGTCTCAGGGCTTAACCTTTGGGTTAGGCTGAGAATTAGCTTTCAATAGATAATAAAAATGCCGCTCATTGAGCGGCATTTTTGTAACGGTAATCTAGTCACTTTATTAAAGACTCTGGTTAGAGTATTTAACTAGGATTTAAGCATTACTTGCTTGCGACTTTTAGGCCTGCGTTTACATCTACAATGTCTTGTTCGCTTAGCGTACCAACCGCTTGACGAAGCTGAAGAACACTTAGGATGTAGTTGTAACGAGCATCTGAAAGGTTTTTGTTGGCATCGTATAGGCGACGAGTTGAATCTAGTACGTCAACGATAGTACGAGTACCTACATCAAAACCTGCTTCTGTAGCTTCTAGAGCCGATTGAGCAGAAACAACAGATTGTTCGTAAGCGCGTAGCGCACCAATTGAAGCACTGATGTTGTTGTTGAATGCACGAACGTCTTTCACAACGCTACGGTAAGTCGCTTCTAGATCTTCACTTGCTGCAACATAGTTGTATTCAGCCTGTTTAGTCAAAGAAGTTGTGCTACCACCTGTGTATAGAGGCACAACTAAGTTTAAGCCGACGTTTAGATTATCTTGATCGTAGTCTTGAGAGCTTTTTGACTGATCTGCAATAGAGTAGTTACCGTCTAAGGTTAGGCTAGGTAGGTGACCAGAACTTGCTAGTGTGATGTTGTCTTTAGCGATGTCTTGATCAATACGTGATGCCAATAGCTTCAGGTTTTTCTCTTGTGCTTGCTCAACCAGTGCAACAGCAGATTCAGAAGACTTGCTTGCTGAGAAACGGTCTGTATCTAAGATGTTTAGATTAGAGTGCTCTTGACCTGTGATCTCACGTAGACCTTCGTAGTTATTAATCAGAGTGTTCTCTGCTAAAACTTCATCAGCCAAAACACCATCGTACTGAGCTTGCGCATCATGTACATCGGTGATTGCTGAAAGGCCAACTTCAAAGCGCTGCTTAGTTTGTTCCAGTTGACGAGCAACTGCGGCTTTTTCTGCACGAACAAACTCTAAGCTATCTTGAGCACGAAGTACTTCGAAGTAAGCGGTAGCGACACGAAGGATCAAAGCTTGTTGCTCTGCTGCGTATGAAGAATCAGCTTGGCGAGCTGTTTTCTCAGCTGTATCTAGCGTGATCCAAGAAGAGCGTTTGTAAAGCTCTTGCGTGAAGCCGACACCTACGCCCCATTGATTGTTGTCAAGATCAGTAGTACCCGTAGCGTCGTAGTCACGCTCACCGCGATTGATATCATAGTTCGCGTTCAGGTTGATTTGTGGTAGCAAAGAGCTACGGCTTGACGTTACTGCTTCAAAAGCGGCATCGCGCTTCGCTGCTGAACGAAGAAGTTGTGGATCGTTCTGTTTTGCTTGGTCGTAAACCTCAGCTAGCGTATCAGCGAAAGCTGACGAACTCAGGCTGCCAATTGCTGCACTGATAAATAGTGGAAGCAGTTTTTTCATTTTCCTATTCCTGCCTTTATTGGAATTTTCTTTAAAAGAGTTTAACCCAGTTTGTTGGTAATTTACTCGAAACTTTGCACTTTTTTACAGTTAACTATCCACTTGTGCAATATTTATTTTTTAAAACTTAACTTTAATTATAAGTTTTATATTAAAAGTTGAACCTTATCCTTGGTAGTTAACTCGGACAATGAGTAAACTATAAGATCACTTAGTGAGGTATCAAATGCAACAGTATGATGATCAACGACATAAGTTTACTCCGCAAGATGTGGAAATAGTCTCAAAAGAGACGCTGTTTCGTGGTTTTTTCAAAATGGTTAAATACACATTTAAACATAGACTGTTTGAGGGTGGTTGGAGCCAACCAATCGAGCGTGAGATGTTTGAGCGTGGACATGCTGCCGCTTTGCTACCTTATGATCCTGTACGTGACGAAGTCGTGATCGTCGAACAGATCCGGGTCGGTGCTCTAGAGCATGAGAACCCATGGCAATACGAAGTTGTTGCTGGGATTATTGATACCGATGAGTCACCACAAGATGTTGCTCGTCGTGAGGCGATGGAAGAAGCGGGGGTTGAAGTCGGATCTGTATTGCCTATTACTTCGTATTATCCTTCATCCGGCGGTTGTTCAGAAAGGCTCGACGTCTTTGTTGGCTGTGTTGATGCCACGACAGCAAAAGGGGTTCACGGATTGGATTACGAAGGTGAAGATATTCGCGTACAAGTGATGAGTCGCGAAGCCGCTTATCAGTTAGTAAAAGACGGTGTGTTTGAAAATGGCGCCACGATCATTGCGTTGCAGTGGCTACAATTGAACTACCAAGAATTACAGTCAGAGTGGATAGATTAACGTCATGCCAAATATAGCAGTCAAAAAACCGTATCACGTCGATCTGGCTGAATTGATGCGAGTTTATGAGACTAACTATGCCAAACTTAATGCTCTGTTACCGGTTGGGCATGAGGTTGGTGACGTTCGCTGTTACCAAGCCGTTAATATGGTGTATCAATTGACAGTGAATGAGGTCACAAAATACACCACATTAATAGATATATGTCAGAGTGACGAGATGCCAGTGTTTCCTTTGCCAAAAATGTCTGTCAGGCTATATCACGACGCTCGAGTTGCAGAAGTGTGCGCTAGCGGGGATTTTTCGCGAGTCAAAGCAAAATATGACTATCCCAACACAAAACTTCTGCAAAAAGATGAGAAATTTCAATTGAACAAATTTCTTGGGGAGTGGTTAACATTTTGTTTAAAAACAGGTATCAGCCGAACTCCAGTTTCTTTTTAATTGAGCTGATTTAAAAACACTTTTAAAGTCTTAAACAGTAACGTATCTGGATTTGTTATTTTGGAATTATCACACACTTCAAAATTTGATGAGAGCAGTATTAAGCTTGTACAGCTAACGGACACGCATTTATTTGCGCCGAGCAATGGCAGCTTATTAAGCATCAACACTCAAGATAGCTTTCGTGCTGTAGTCGATGCCATTGTTAGTCAGGGCTTTGACTATCAAGCGATTTTAGCAACTGGTGATATTTCTCAAGATCACAGTGCTGAGTCGTACCAAAAATTTGAGTCAGGAATTCAGCCTTTGGATAAGCCGTGTTACTGGTTGCCAGGGAACCATGACTTCAAACCGAATATGGGCAGTGTTTTACCATCACCACAAATACAGTGCGTTGAGCATGTCTTGCTAGGTAATAATTGGCAGATGGTGATGCTAGATTCGCAAGTGGTTGGTGTGCCTCATGGTCGCCTTAGCGATCAACAGCTTGATCTGTTGGAACAAAAGCTAGCCGAATTCCCCGAACGTAATACCTTGGTGTTGCTGCACCACCATCCACTATTGGTTGGCAGTGCATGGCTGGACCAACATAATCTGAAAGACGCCGATCAATTCTGGGAAGTGGTTCAACAGCACACCAATGTGAAAGCGGTACTGTGTGGTCACGTTCATCAAGACATGAATCGAGAGCACCATGGTGTACAAGTCATGGCAACACCGTCGACTTGTGTGCAATTCAAGCCTAACTCAGATGACTTTGCGGTTGATACTTTGTCACCTGGTTGGAGAGAGATTGAGTTGCATCAAGATGGATCAGTAAGCACGCAAGTTCGCCGCTTAGCTCATGGACAATTCTTACCTGACTTTGAAGCCGCTGGTTATTAATGAAGGTTGCTATTGATGCTTGATTCTGAACAGCAAACCGCTAAGCCTCCACTGCTTCTCTATATTCACGGGTTCAACAGTTCATCGCGTTCTCACAAAGCAACGGTGATGGCTGACTATTGCGCGGAGCATCGTGCAGATATCAAGGTGATGACACCTCAATTGCCATGTTTTCCTCAGCAAGCTGCCATTTATTTGCAGCAACTGGTGGAGCAATATAAAGAGCAATATCAGATAGCGTTGGTTGGTAGCTCATTGGGTGGCTATCTTTCAACATGGCTGAATAGTCATTATGGTTTTAAAGCCGTGGTTGTGAACCCAGCTGTTAAGCCGTATGAGCTTCTTGCTGACTATTTAGGTGAACAAGTTAATCCATACACAGATGAGCGATATGTGCTGGAAACAAAGCATATCAATGAACTGAAGGCGTTAGAGGTTCCGGCTATTGATCAGCCGAGTGACTTCTGGTTACTTCAGCAAACGGAAGACGAAGTTCTGGATTACCGACAAGCGGTAGAGAAGTACCAAGGTGCAGTACAGACAGTAGAAGAGGGGGGGGATCATAGCTTTGTTAATTTTGAACGCTACCCCCAACAAATCATCACCTTCCTGAATCTTTAATCTGTTTCACTAATCAAGTAATTTTCTCTTGTTTGACTGTTATTTCATCTATCAGTGGTGAAATATCATAGTTTGATGCCTTAGTTTTTGAACTAGCTTGACATCATTACTCAGCTTCCAGACTATATTCCCCAATACTTCGCTCGTTCGCTCTACTATGACGGTTCATAGTAATGATTTCGCTTTAGTCAAACTAGAGCCAGCGAACTGACGCAAACTTTTTGAGTAAACTCCGTATTATGACTGAACAATATAATGCAAAAGACCTCGAGGTACTTGAAGGTCTCGACCCCGTGCGACACCGCCCGGGAATGTATACCGAGACAGAAAGACCAAACCACCTTGCCCAAGAAGTCATTGATAACTCGGTTGATGAAGCACTAGCGGGACACGCTAAGAAGATTAAAGTCGTGTTGCATGCTGACCAATCGTTAGAAGTGACGGATGATGGCCGTGGTATGCCGGTTGATATCCACCCTGAAAAAGGGATCTCAGGTGTTGAGCTGATTTTAACTAAGCTCCACTCTGGCGGTAAGTTCTCGAACAATAACTACAAGTTTTCAGGTGGTTTGCACGGGGTAGGTATCTCGGTGGTAAACGCGTTGTCAAAACGTGTTGAAGTGACGGTTCGCCGTGACGGTCAGGTACATGAAATTGCCCTTGAAGGTGGTCATGCCGTAACGGATCTTACTGTTACAGGTACTTGTGGTCATCGCAATACCGGTACGACGGTACATTTTTGGCCAGATCCAAAATATTTCGATAGCTCTAAGTTCTCTGTTTTACGTCTTATCAATAACTTGCGCGCTAAAGCTGTACTTTGCCCTGGTTTAGAAATCACCTTTGTCGACAAGGTTGGCGGTGAAGAACATAAATGGTTCTATGAAGATGGTCTAAAAGACTACCTTGCAGAAGGTGTGAAAGGTTACACCTTGCTGCCTGAGGAACCTTATGTTGGCGAATTCGTTGCTGAAACAGAAATGGCGAACTGGGCGATTATTTGGCAGCCAGAAGGCGGTGATATGATCACCGAGAGTTACGTGAACTTAGTACCAACTAAGCAAGGTGGTACACACGTAAACGGCCTTCGACAAGGTCTGCTTGATGCAATGCGTGAATTCTGTGAATTTCGTAACCTTCTACCGCGTGGCGTTAAGTTAACGGGTGACGATATTTTCGATCGTTGTTCGTACGTATTATCGGTGAAGATGCAAGATCCGCAATTTGCTGGTCAAACAAAAGAACGTCTTTCTTCTCGTCAAACCGCAGCGTTTGTGTCTGGGGTGGTAAAAGATGCCTTTAGCTTGTGGTTGAACGAAAAACCACAACTGGCAGAACAGTTAGCTGAAGCTTGTATTGCGAATGCTCACCGTCGCATGCGCGCAAGCAAAAAGGTTGTGCGTAAGAAGATTGCTTCAGGCCCAGCACTGCCGGGTAAGCTAACCGATTGTTCGGTTCAAGATTTAAGTCGTACCGAAATCTTCTTCGTGGAAGGGGACTCGGCGGGTGGTTCTGCTAAACAAGCACGTGATCGTGAGTTCCAAGCGGTTATGCCACTTCGCGGTAAGATCCTAAATACATGGGAAGTGTCAGCGGACCAAGTATTGGCTTCACAAGAAGTACATGATATTTCGGTTGCTCTGGGTATCGACCCTGATAACGATGACTTGTCAGGCCTGCGTTACGGTAAGATCTGTATCCTTGCCGATGCGGACTCGGATGGTCTTCATATCGCGACACTACTATGTGCACTATTTACTCGCCATTTCCATGCATTGGTTGAAGCGGGTCATATCTATGTGGCAATGCCCCCTCTGTATCGTATCGATTGCGGTAAAGAAGTGTTCTACGCACTTGATGACGCAGAGAAAGATGGTGTGCTTGAGCGACTGTCGCAGAAGAAAGCTAAGATCAACGTGCAACGATTCAAAGGTCTGGGTGAAATGAACCCACTTCAGTTACGTGAAACCACCATGGATCCGAACACTCGTCGTCTTGTTCAATTAACGATTGATGACAACGAAGCGACCAACGAGATGATGGACATGCTGCTTGGTAAAAAACGTGCAGATGATCGCCGTACATGGCTACAGACTAACGGTGATATGGCCGAGGTATAATGGATGTCTAACGAAATTACATATGATGGCGTTGAACAGCTGCCAATGCGCAAGTTCACCGAAGATGCCTACTTAAATTACTCAATGTACGTGATCATGGATCGTGCATTACCGTATATCGGTGATGGCTTGAAGCCAGTACAGCGTCGTATTATCTACGCGATGTCTGAGCTGGGCTTATCAGCTGCATCGAAATACAAAAAATCAGCACGTACCGTTGGTGACGTATTAGGTAAGTATCACCCACACGGTGATTCTGCTTGTTATGAAGCGATGGTATTGATGGCGCAACCCTTCTCTTACCGCTACCCATTGGTAGATGGTCAAGGTAACTGGGGTGCACCGGATGACCCGAAATCGTTCGCTGCGATGCGTTATACCGAAGCGAAATTATCTAAGTTTGCTGAGGTTCTGCTAGGTGAACTAGGTCAAGGCACCGTTGATTGGCAACCAAACTTTGATGGCACCATGAAAGAGCCTCAAATGTTGCCTGCACGTCTGCCTCACATCTTACTTAACGGTATTACTGGTATCGCGGTAGGTATGGCGACTGACATCCCGCCTCACAATGTCCGTGAAGTGGCGAACGCAGCGATTCACTTGATTGATACGCCGAAAGCTGAACTTCCAGATGTGATGGGTTTCATTCAAGGCCCTGATTACCCGACAGAGGCTGAGATTATTTCGCCGAAGTCGGACATCGAAAAGATCTACCGTACAGGACGTGGCAGCATCAAGATGCGCGCGGTTTGGCACAAGGAAGGCTCTGATATTGTTATCACGGCTTTACCTCATCAAGTGTCAGGTGCGAAATTACTTGAGCAAATTGCTAACCAGATGCGCGCTAAGAAGCTGCCAATGGTTGACGACTTGCGTGATGAATCGGATCACGAGAACCCAACGCGTATCGTTGTGGTTCCTCGTTCAAACCGTATCGACTGTGACCAACTGATGAGCCACCTGTTCGCGTCGACGGATCTAGAGAAAAACTTCCGCGTTAACTTGAACATGATTGGTTTAGACAATCGTCCTCAAGTTAAAGGCTTAGTTCAAATTCTGAAAGAGTGGATTGAGTTCCGTCGCTCGACCGTTCGTCGTCGTTTGCAGTACCGTTTAGATAAAGTACTGGCACGTTTGCACATCTTAGAAGGCTTACTTGCTGCTTATCTTAATATCGATGAAGTGATTGAGATCATTCGTACAGAAGACGAACCATGTCCTGTTCTAATGAACCGTTTCAACATTTCTGAAATTCAAGCCAATGCAATTCTTGATATTAAACTTCGTAACTTAGCTAAGTTAGAAGAGTTTAAAATTCGAGCTGAGCAAGAAGAGCTTGAAGCTGAACGTGAAAAGCTTGAAAAACTACTCGGTTCAGAGCGTCGCTTGAATACGTTGATCAAGAAAGAAATCCAAGCAGATGCTGATAAATACGGCGATGATCGTCGTTCACCTCTGATTGAGCGTGCTGAAGCGAAAGCGCTAACAGAACGCGACTTAGTACCAAGCGAACCAATCACGGTTGTGTTGTCTGAAAAAGGTTGGATTCGTCATGCTAAAGGGCATGAAGTTGACGCTGAAGGCTTGAACTACAAATCTGGTGATAAATTCTTAGCAAGCGCTAAGGGTAAGAGTAACCAACAAGCGGTGTTCCTTGGCAGTGATGGCCGAAGCTACTCCCTTGAGTCACATTCACTACCGTCGGCGCGAAGCCAAGGTGAGCCAATTACAGGCCGCTTGAACGTTAGCCCAGGTACTTCTATTCGCCAAGTGGTGATGGGAGAGAATGAACAATTATGGTTAGTCGGCTCTGATGCGGGTTATGGCTTTGTTTGTAAGGGCAGTGATTTACTGTCTAAGAATAAGAGCGGTAAAGCGTTGGTTAACTTGCCACAAGCTTCTGAAGTGATGTTACCAAGCCCGATTGCTGACTTGGACAGTAACCAGATTCTGGCGATTACGAACCAAGGACGTATGTTGTTGTTCCCGATTAAAGACCTACCTCAGCTGAGCAAAGGTAAAGGCAACAAGATCATCAACATCCCTTCTGCGAAAGCAAAAGAGCGTGAAGAGTTTGTATTGCATCTGATGGCTATTCCAGAGAATGCAACGCTGACTATTTACGCGGGCAAACGTAAACTTGGCTTGAAACCTGCGGACCTTGAAAACTTCCGTGGTGAGCGTGGTCGTCGTGGTGGTCTGCTCCCAAGAGGTTTACAGCGTGTGACGCGCATCGATATCGATGAACCTAGTGACGCTTAGTTTTATCATAAGCTTTGATTAATAAAAGAAAACCCAGCTTAAGAGCTGGGTTTTTTGTGTCTGTACTTTTTGTATCTGTACATGGCGGTTTGAATTGCTAGCTATTAGCGATCAAACTAAATAAAGACTACAGGCGCGTGTCTTCGGTAATGGTGACCTTGAGTGTCTTGTTTTCACCTTTGCGTAATACACCAACATCAATGACAGTACCTGGTCGAAGGTCAGTAACAATGTCCATTACGCTTTGTCGTCCGCTAATTTGGGTGTTGTTGATGCTGATAATGATATCTTGTGCTTCAAAGCCGGCATCGGCTGCAGGGCCATTCGGGTCAATGCCTAAAACAACAATGCCACCGATGTTCTTAGTACCGAGTAAGCGTGATGTCACCGAATTGATGTCTTGTCCGTCGATACCAATATAACCACGAATGACACGACCATCGGCGATGATCTTCTCCATGATTTTATTAGCAAGTGAGTAGGGGATTGCAAATGAGATCCCGTAGGTTTCCATGTCGGTAGCTTGCTGGAAAGAAGCTGTATTGATACCGACGAGCTCACCTTGTGAGTTAACCAGTGCACCACCTGAGTTACCTTCATTGATTGCAGCATCAGTCTGGATAAAGGCTTGGTGACCATCTGCACTGATCGAAGAACGACCTGTTGCAGAGATAATACCAAAGGTTGTCGTTTGCCCTAGGTTGTATGGGTTACCGATAGCCAGCACCACGTCGCCGACATTTGCTTTGTAATTCGGGTTCAGTGGAATAACAGGTAAGTTGTCACCGCTGACTCGGAGTATCGCAATATCGGTGCGTTTGTCTGAGCCGACAAGCTGGGCGGCCGCTACTCGTCCGTCTTGAAGTGCCACGACTATTTGGTCAGCTTGAGCAACAACATGGAAGTTGGTAATGATGTAGCCTTTTTCACTAACAATCACCCCTGAACCTAATCCTTGAGTGAGTAGCTTGTTGCGATCGCTTTCTGCGTATTTACGACTATAAATATTGACCACAGCGGGTGCAGCTCGTCGCACCGCTTGGTTAAATGAGATCTGAAGGGAGCCAATATTATCGACTTGAGGGTTCGTGACGTCTGCAACAATCGCCGGCCTTAAACTCGGGAATGCGAGAAGAATAAGCGCCGCTGAAACGAGTCCAAGGGAAATAGAACGAAATAGAAAGGACAGCATGTTTCCCTCTTCAACAAGTAAGGTATGAAGCATCCGTCAATGGATGACTGACTTGATTATCAGTGAAGCATAGCATTTTGATTGATCTAAAGAAAAGGGAGACTGAGTAAGTTTAAAGCAAACTTACTGAGCCTCCCTGTAATTACGCTGACGTATGGCTATCGAATAACTAGATAGATAGTCCTATCGTCTCGCTGGATATTAAGTGCCAATACGCCAGGTTGTTTCTCAAGAATCTTTCTAAATTCAGCAAGGTTCTTAACTGGTTGGCGGTTTACCCCGATGATGATGTCATCTTTAAGAAGCTGATAGGCTTCTGCTGGTGAACCTTGAGCGACACTTGATACCTTGACGCCTGTCGCTGAATCGCTGTCGGTTGTGTTGGTGAGCTCTGCACCGGCAAGTCCTTCATGGAGCTTTTCAGCTTGTGTCTTACTATTGGTGGATTCACCTAGAGTCACATCAAAGGTCTTATTCTTACCGTCACGAACCACGCCTAACTCGATCTGTTTACCTGCACCTAAGGTGGCTACTTTGGCTCTTAATTCACTAAAAGTATCAATACGCTTACCGTTAATGGAGATAATGACATCGCCCGCTTTCAATCCGGCGTTATCCGCTGCACTGTCGGGTACAATTTGGCTAACAAAGGCACCTTTACTGGATTCGTAACCAAGCGCTTCCGCTAATTCAGAGGTGACCTCTCCACCTTGAACGCCAAGCATGCCACGTTTTACTTCACCGAAATCGAGAATCTGTTCAGTCAGGTTTGTCATCATATTGGATGGAATGGCAAAGCCGATACCGACATTACCTCCGTTAGGTCCTAGGATGGCCGTGTTGATACCAATCAGTTCACCGTTAAGATTCACTAACGCACCTCCAGAGTTACCACTGTTAATTGCGGCATCGGTTTGAATGAAGTTTTCGAAGTTCTCTAGATTGAGACCGCTACGTCCTAACGCTGAAACGATACCGGATGTTACGGTTTGACCAAGCCCAAATGGGTTGCCGATAGCCACACTGAAATCGCCGACTCTCAATTTGTCGGAATCTGCGACTTTTATCTGGGTCAGGTTTTTGGCTGTTTCGAGTTTTAATAGCGCGATATCAGACATCTGGTCGCCGCCGATGAGCTCTGCATCGTACTCTCGACCATCATGCAGTTTTACTTTGATATCGTCGGCACCATTGATGACATGGTAATTGGTGACAATATGGCCTTTCTTGGCATCAATGATCACACCAGAACCTAGCCCGCGGAATGGGCGTTCTCGTGTTTGTTCTGGACCAAAAAAGAATTGAAATTGTTCAGGGATTTGCTGACGTTGTACCTGTTTGCCTTCTACGGCAATACTAACCACAGCGGGGGTTACTTGTTCAAGCATAGGAGCAAGGCTTGGTAATTGTTCATTACCCACACTTAATGGAAGTGCGGCTGTAGCTTGAATGGGGGTGATGATTGAACTTAAGCTTAAAGTCAGTACTGATAAAGCAAGCAAAGGTTTTTTCATCATAAACTCCTCTCTAGTTAAGGTCTTAACCCTCTTATACGTTTAATAAGTATGAGAAGTTTCAAATGACCTGAGTGAAAGTTATGACTCAAAAACCTTTGTAAAGTTCACAGAAGTGTTAAATGTTTACGATGCTTTTGCTGTAACGACATCGGGAGCATCCATGATTTCTTTCTTCTGCTCGGTAAATAAACCCGTTGCGCCATTAGCGTAATCTTTCGGTTGTTCTTCAAGCGTCGACTCTTTAACTGAAGACTTATCTTGTGGCTTATCCGAATGAGCAGCGGCTGTTTTCACAAATGGGTTGTCTTGCTCTGGCAGGTTAGGGAGTAGCTCTGAGCTTGTTTTTTCCATGTGTTGGTAAAGCTTTGTATAGTCCTTACCTAAGGTGTCCAACATTTCTGCTGATTTCGCAAAGTGGTCAGCAAGCTCTTGTCGCTGCTGTTCCAGGGCAAACTTTGCGCTATCTAATTCTTTCTGTACGTTCTTTTGTTTTTTGTATTCAGGTGTCATGAGACGAGAAATAGCGACCCCTAAAATAACTCCGACTAGTAAACCGGCAACGGCATACATCCAAGGCATAACAGCTCCTTATTATTGTTTTTTAACATGTTTGTTACTGCTTAGTTACACGTGATACAGCTCCATGGTACTATGAGAAAGCCGCAGTATAAAGAGAAATGCGTGTGCGCTAGTTAGCAGTTTGATGCTGCATTATTCACCGCATAGCGACATGTCTCATACTGTTTGGGCTCATTTTTATTTGCTGTCTGATATCGCTTTCATTGTGGAAATGTCGTCATGAATCCCATTAAAAAATACGAACAAGATATAAAAGAACATGGATTTCAAAGAGATCCAGCACAAGAGCAAGCCGTTAAATCTTTAGATGAACTCTTTCATCAATTCCAAGATTACATGAATGCCCCTATTCCTCAACTGACTCGATTCCAGAAGTTAATGGGCAAAAAGCCAGAACTGCCACAGCCACCAAAAGGCCTCTATTTTTGGGGCGGCGTCGGGCGCGGTAAAACCTATTTAATGGATACGTTCTACGATGCCTTACCGACCAAAAAAAAAATGCGCGTTCACTTTCACCGCTTTATGTATCGAGTCCATGATGAGCTAAGGGCACTAGGTAATGTTAGCGACCCGTTGCCTCTAGTCGCAGATAAGTTGAAAGAAGAAGCGGATATTATCTGTTTTGATGAATTCTTTGTTTCAGACATCACGGATGCGATGATCTTAGGAACCTTGTTCCAAGAGTTATTCGCTCGAAACGTTATCTTGGTTGCGACCTCTAATATTCCACCTGCGGATCTGTATCGCAACGGGTTACAGCGAGCGCGTTTCTTACCCGCTATTAAGCTCATTCAAGACAACTGTCATATTCTTAATGTTGATAGCGGAATTGATTATCGTCTGAGAACCTTAGAGCAGGCTGAGATCTACCATTACCCACTGGATAGCCAAGCGAACATTAACCTCGAAACATATTACGCGCAGCTTGTTGGTGAAGATAAAGAGAAGCTTAAGCAGATAGAGGTTAATCACCGTCAATTAGATGTGGTCGAAGCGAGTGATGGTGTGCTGCATGGTACTTTTGCTCAGCTTTGTCAGTCGGCTCGCAGCCAAAATGACTATATTGAGTTGTCTCGGGTTTATCACACAGTTCTATTGGCTGATGTGTTGCAAATGGGCGCGACTTCAGATGATGCGGCGAGGCGTTTTATTGCGTTAGTCGATGAGTTCTATGAGCGTAACGTGAAATTGATAATTTCAGCGGAAGTTGAGTTGGAAAAATTGTACACCCATGGTCAGCTAGAGTTTGAGTTTAAACGTTGTCAGTCGCGTTTAATTGAAATGCAGAGCCATGAATATTTGGCAAAAGAACACTTAAGTTAGCTTTGATTATCTCGAATAAGAAAGAGAATTAAAAAAATCGTGATTTTGTTCAAAAAGAGGTGATTTTTTCTTCGCTCTTCTCTATAATCCTGCGACCTACCGTTACTGCGGGCCTCTATCGATGAGTAAAATCACGTTATGCCAAGAGTTTTCCAACACTCGAAGGGGTGATGAATGGTAACTCTTAGACAGTGGGAATACGCGAGTATTCCTTAAGTGTAAATTTTTTAAATAGGTAATTATTAGCATGAAAACTTTCGTTGCTAAACCAGAAACTGTAAAACGCGACTGGTATGTTGTAGACGCTGAAGGCAAAACTCTTGGCCGTCTAGCAAGTGAAATCGCTTCTCGCCTACGCGGCAAGCACAAAGCAGAATACACTCCTCACGTAGACACTGGTGATTACATCATCGTTGTTAACGCTGAGAAAGTTGCTGTAACTGGTAACAAAGCTAAGGGTAAGGTTTACTACCGTCACTCTGAGTTCCCAGGTGGTCTTAAAACTATCACTTTTGAAAAGCTAATTGCTAAGAAACCAGAAATGGTTCTAGAACTAGCAGTTAAAGGTATGCTTCCACGTGGTCCACTAGGCCGCGCGATGTACCGTAAGCTTAAAGTGTACGCTGGTACTGAGCACAACCATGTTGCTCAACAGCCACAAGTACTAGACATCTAAGGGGATTAAGACAATGGCAGAGAATCAATACTACGGCACTGGTCGTCGCAAAAGCTCAGCAGCTCGTGTTTTCATCAAACCAGGCTCTGGTGAGATCGTAATCAACAAGCGTAGCCTTGATGTTTACTTCGGTCGTCCAACTTCTCGTATGGTTGTTAAGCAACCTCTTGAGCTAGTTGAACTAACTGAGAAACTTGACCTTTACATCACTGTTTCTGGTGGTGGTATTTCAGGTCAAGCTGGCGCAATCCGCCACGGTATCACTCGTGCTCTTATGGAATACGATGAAACTCTACGTCCTGCTCTACGTGCAGCTGGCTATGTTACGCGTGACGCTCGTTGCGTTGAACGTAAGAAAGTTGGTCTACGTAAAGCACGTCGTAAACCTCAATTCTCTAAGCGTTAATTTTTCTTTACGAAAAAGTACACGCTCCCAGTTTTACGACTGGAATTGTGGTTCAAAGCTCGGCTATATGCCGGGCTTTTTGTTTTTATACCCCCTCTAAACGCTTTCCCTCCCTCGTTTTATTTCCAAATTCTTATATTTTGAAAGCTTTTGTAACCCAATGTGCGCTTTGCCTCATGATTGTTACAAAAAGGTAGCTTTATCTTGTCAAAAAGTAGGGTTTTATTTATCATTTGCCGTCAATAAATAGAACTAAATACATATTTTGTTAGCCATGCTCTTTATTCGGAATTATTTCAATCCATAAGGAGCAAATGGGAGAATGTTTGGATGAGCAACGCGCCTTTAAATAACGGTCGCAGGCGTTTCTTAACCGCAACAACAGCCGTTGTTGGTGGTTTAGGAGCAGCTGCTGTAGCCGTGCCTTTTATTAAATCATGGAATCCGAGTGCCAAGGCGAAAGCTGCGGGCGCACCGGTGGAAGTGGAAGTCAGTAAGTTAGAACCGGGACAAATGGTTCGTGTCGAGTGGCAAGGTAAACCTGTATGGGTTGTACGCCGTGCTGAATCGGTACTTGAGAACCTAAAAGCGATCGGTGGTCAACTTCGTGACCCTCAATCTGAAGCTGAACAACAACCAGACTACGCACAGAACGAGTTCCGTTCAATTAAGCCGGAATTCTTCGTTGCTGTTGGTTTCTGTACGCACTTAGGTTGTTCTCCAACTTACCTGCCAGATTCTTTTGCAGAACAAGTTCAGGGTGTTAAGTCTGGTTTCTTCTGTCCTTGCCATGGTTCAAAGTTTGATATGGCAGGTCGAGTATTCCAAGGCGTACCAGCTCCATTGAATCTTGTTGTACCAAAGCATATGTATTTGAGTGACACTAAGATCATGATCGGTGTGGACGAGGGAGACGCGTAATGCAAGGATTGCTTGATTGGGTAGAGAAACGTCTACCCGCGATGAATGCTTACAAGAAGCATTTATCTGAATACCCAATGCCTAAGAACTTTAACTTTTGGTACCTTTTTGGTTCTTTAGCAATGTTAGTACTGGTTAACCAAATCCTTACGGGTATTTGGCTGACAATGAACTATGTACCGTCTGGTGAGGGCGCATTTGCTTCTGTTGAATACATCATGCGTGATGTGGAATACGGTTGGCTACTGCGTTACATGCACTCAACAGGTGCATCGGCATTCTTCGTTGTGATCTACCTGCATATGTTCCGTGGTCTAATCTACGGTTCTTACCAAAAGCCTCGTGAGTTACTTTGGATCTTCGGTATGTTGATCTTCTTAGTGCTTATGGCTGAGGCTTTCATGGGCTACCTACTACCATGGGGTCAAATGTCTTACTGGGGTGCTCAGGTAATCATTTCTCTGTTTGGTGCGATCCCTGTTATAGGTGATGACCTAACGCTTTGGATCCGTGGTGACTACATCATCTCTGGTGCAACGCTGAACCGTTTCTTCGCACTGCACGTTATTGCTCTGCCAATTGTACTTCTGCTGCTTATCGTACTTCACGTACTGGCGCTGCACGAAGTGGGTTCGAACAACCCAGACGGTATCGAAACTAAGCTTCCTAAAGGCACAATGGGCGACGACTACAAAACTCAGTTCCCATTCCACAAGGATTACACTAAGAAATACGACATCATTGACTCTATTCCTTTCCACCCATACGGGACGGTAAAAGATATGGTTGGTGTTGCTGGTTTCCTATTCTTGTTCTGTTACGTGCTGTTCTTTAACCCAGAAATGGGTGGGTACTTCCTTGAGCCGCCTAACTTTGAAGCTGCAAACCCGCTGAAAACACCTGAGCATATTGCTCCAGTTTGGTACTTCACGCCGTTCTACGCTGTACTTCGTGCTGTTCCAGATAAGCTGTTAGGTGTAGTTGCAATGGGCGCTTCAATTGTTGTGCTATTCCTACTGCCATGGTTCGACCGTTGTAAAGTGCGTTCTTACCGTTACCGTAGCAAACTGCATTTGATTAACATCATCCAATTCACAATAAGCTTTATTGCGCTTGGTGTACTTGGTGCGCTTCCAGCAACGCCTACATACACGCTATTAGCTCAAATCTTTAGCTTAGGTTATTTCATGTTCTTCGTTCTGCTGTGGTTCTACAGTAAAAATGAAGCGACGAAACCATTACCAGAAAGGGTGACATTCAAATGAAAAAGTGGATTGTAATTTTATTTGCTATGTTGCCGTCACTAGCGATGGCAGCGGGTGCAGGCGTACCATTAGACAAAGCAAACAATGATTTAACAGACAAAGCTTCATTGCAAAATGGCGCTAAGATGTTCATGAACTACTGTTTCGCTTGTCACTCAACGCAGTACCAACGTTATGAACGTGTTGCGAATGATTTGGAGATTCCTTTAGACCTAATGAAGGAAAACCTGATCTTCGATCCTGACGTGAAAATTGGTAGCTTGATGGTTAACGCTATGCCTTCTGAGCAAGCCGCTAGTTGGTTTGGTGCTCCACCACCAGATCTAACATTGGTCGCTCGTGTTCGTGGCGCAGATTGGCTATATACGTACCTTCGTACTTTCTATGAAGATCCGTCTCGCCCATTTGGTGTGAACAACATGGTTTTCCCAAGTGTTGGTATGCCGCATGTTCTTGAAGAACTACAAGGTATCCCAACGCCAATCTACGATACTCACATGGTCGATGGTGAGGAAGTAAAGGTTGTTGTTGGTACTGAAACAGATGGTTCTGGCGAATTAAGTGCTGGTGAATACGACGAAGCAGTTCGTGACCTTGTTAACTTTTTGGTTTACTCGGGCGACCCTGTTCAACTTGAGCGTCATGCTATGGGTTGGTGGGTAATGGCCTTCTTAGTTATCTTCACTATCATCGTGATTTTGCTGAAGAAAGAGTATTGGCGTGATGTGCACTAATTATGCTATAATACCGTGCTAATTCCCAAATTATGTTAATGTTCAATGGAGGCTTTAGGCCTCCATTGTTTTTATTTAAAGTGTACTGGAGGGCTCCATGGCTGTAGCTGCCAATAAACGTTCTGTAATGACTCTTTTCTCAAGTGCTTCTGATATGTATAGCCATCAGGTGCGCATTGTTCTTGCTGAAAAAGGCGTAAGTGTTGAAGTTGAGTTGGTTGATGAAAAAAATCTACCAGCAGAGCTTGTTGAACTGAACCCGTACAAATCAGTACCTACTCTTGTTGATCGTGAGCTTGCTCTATATGACTCAAAGATCATCATGGAATACCTAGATGAGCGTTTCCCTCATCCA
Organism: Vibrio tasmaniensis; assembly: GCF_024347635.1. NCBI lineage: Bacteria > Pseudomonadati > Pseudomonadota > Gammaproteobacteria > Vibrionales > Vibrionaceae > Vibrio > Vibrio tasmaniensis. Next base: position 2,755,149 of record NZ_AP025510.1, on the reverse strand, counting down.
CCATTGATGCCTGTATACCCGGTTGCTCGTGGTAATAGTCGTCTAATGATGTACCGCATTGAGCGTAACTGGTATTCAGTTGCAGAGAAGATCGTTAAAGGCAACGCTGAAGAATCTGAAGCAGCTCGCGTGAAATTACGCAACGACCTACTGACTCTTGCTCCTATCTTCGCTGAGTATGAATACTTCATGAGCGAAGAGTTTAGCCTAATTGATTGCTACCTAGCTCCGCTACTATGGCGTTTACCTGAGCTTGGTATCGAACTGATTGGTCCTGGTTCTAAAGAACTTAAGATTTACATGAACCGCGTATTCGAACGTGATTCATTCCTTGCTTCTCTAACGGAAGCTGAGCGTGAGATGCGACTCGTTCGCTAAGCGTTTATGGATATTTCAAATATGACTCCACGCCGACCATACATGCTTCGTGCATTTTATGAATGGCTGGTTGATAACGAACTGACTCCACACTTGGTTGTTGAAGCAACATTGCCGGGTGTGAGAGTTCCAGAAGAGTTTGTTCAAGATGGTCAGATCATTCTGAACATCGCGCCTCGTGCGGTTGGACAACTTGAACTGGGTAACGAAGCTGTGACGTTTAGTGCTCGCTTTAGTGGTCGTCCACACTCTGTGATCGTTCCACTATACGCAGTGCAAGCTATTTATGCTCGTGAGAATGGTGCTGGTACCATGTTTGAACCTGAAGAGGCTTACATGGAAGCGTTTGAAGAAGGAATTGAAGAAAGTCCTTTTGAAGAACCAGAAAAAGGCCCATCTTTGAGTGTTGCAACAGCAGACGTAGATGCTGAAGAGTCTGACTCAGAACCTGAGCCATCTCGTCCAGCGAAAGGTCGCCCAAGTCTTCGTGTTATCAAATAGCGTTATTTTTTAAATAACTCCAAATACAAAAAAAGCAGCGATTTATCGCTGCTTTTTCTTTTTGTGCTTTCTGATTTTATTCTTTTGATTCATTTCGTTAGGCTTTACCAGCAACCAGCAACCAGCAACCAGCTAATAAGCAGCTAAGAAAATTCAGAGAATGTTAGTTTACCGAAGCGTCTTCTTCGCCATATTCAAACGCTCGAATCACCTGCTTCACACCAGAGATATTACGCGCAACTTCTGTCGCGATATCAGCGTGTTCTCGAGAAACCAATCCCAGCAGAAATACTTCTGAATCTTCAGTAATTACTTTGACTTTGATGCCGTTAAGCTCAGACTCAGCAAGTAGGGCAGACTTCACTTTAGTGGTAATCCAACTGTCTTTGCTGATAGCAGTAACAGACAATGGTTCTTTCACTCGGATCTGGTTGTGTATGCTTTCAACTCCCGTTACTGCTTTAGCTTGGCTTTCAAAAGCACGACGTTCAGCATCTGTCGTTGCTTGCCCCATCAGTACTACTGAACCACGGTAAGAGCTTGCTGTGACACTGACATTGCCGCGAAATGGCGGTTTATTGGTCATAGCTGCAACTTCAAATTCGATATTGTTGTCGCTCCAAATCTCTTTGGTGGTTCGTGTATCTGTGACTAGATTTGCAGTAGTTGCTGCACCAGCAATGAAAAGACCAGCACAACCAGATAACGACAGTGTAAGTAGCGAAACACTAATCAGCTTAAGTAGCTTCATAGAAGTTAATGATTTCATCGTGATGCTCCGTCTATCACTCTTCGTGAGCTGGGAAGAGTACTTGATCGATTAGGTCACATAAGCAGTGTAGTGTCACCATGTGTACTTCGTGGATACGTGCTGTACGGTGTGAGGGAATACGAATTTCTACATCGTGCTCACCAAGCAGTCCCGCCATTTCACCACCATCTTTGCCGGTAAAAGCGATGATTGTCATATCACGTGTTACCGCCGCTTCCATCGCTTTGATGATGTTTTTACTGTTACCGCTGGTAGAGATAGCCAGTAAAATATCACCTGTTTGACCAAACGCACGTACCTGCTTAGAGAAGATCTCTTCATAGTGGTAGTCGTTAGCGACAGCCGTTAACGTAGTATTGTCAGCAGTGAGAGCCATTGCTGGAAGGCTAGGGCGCTCGGTTTCAAAGCGATTAAGTAGGCAAGATACAAATTGCTGAGCGTTCGACGCCGAACCACCATTACCACAACAAAGAATCTTGTTTCCGTTGAGCAGGGTTGCAACCATTGCTTGAGCGGCATGCGTGATTGCGTCTGGCAGAGCTTCTGCCGCCGCAATTTGGATTTGAATACTTTCTGTAAAACTTTCTTTGATGCTGTCTAGCATGTTTATCCTTGGGTAATCGCGTTTTGAATCCAGTCGATAGTGTCATTCGGCCCTTCGATGGCAATGATATCAAACCTGTAATCTGTAGAGTGTACCGACAAGCCTTGCTGCATAAGCCAAACGTTGGCTGTTTTGAGTAGCTTTTGTGACTTTTTAGCTGTCACCATTTCAGCGGCATGTCCGTAGCGGGTTTGCTTACGGTATTTTACCTCAGCAAACACAACGGTATTGTTATGGCGCATTATAAGATCAATCTCGCCACATTTTGCTATGAAGTTTTCTTCTATTAACGATAAACCGTGGTTAATCAGGTACGATTTTGCCACAGCCTCGTATTTATCACCCACTTGTTTGTGGGTGATTGGTGGTTTGGATAGGAACTTACGGCTAAAAAGCCCCATGCTCTGCCCAGCTGATTTCACGTTGAACAACACAGTTGTTGTCGATGGTTAATACGCCGGTTTCGCCTGTAATACTGTAATCTTGTACGGCTTTCATCTGTGGTAGTGCATCCATTAAGTAGTATGCATCCATTCCCAACGCTTGTAGACGTTTTTGGCTGTTCGAGTGTGAAGGCCATAGGTCATTAAGCGCTTTGTTAAGCTCGTTTTTGTTCTCGACCAATAGCGGGATATCGCTGTAGAACACGCCCGTTAGATCTTCATATTGCTTGTCACCGCTGTTGCTGCGTGAGTTAGAAAACAGTGCTGGTTGGCTAGCGTCAGGGTTAATTGCGACTTCAATGAAGGGTTTGATGAGTGTTAGCTCTGAATTCTTAGCCACAATGTAGACAGAATCGATATCACGACGACTGCGTGGCTCTGTTTCTAGGTCTAGGTTCAGTAGCCCATCCATTTGAGCGATACGTTGTTGGCTCTCTTGTAAACCGAATATCTGATTCACATTACGCTGCAGTTGGCGTTTGTCAGAGAAAAAGCTGATTGCAACGTCGTTGTTGCTGTATTTCTGCCACTCTTCGTTAAACGCTTGCTTAACGCGGTCACCTAAGCGTCCTTTGGGTGCAAGAATCAGTGGGTACTTATAGCCTTGTGCGAAAAGGTGTTTCGCAGCCTGAGCGACTTCTTGTTCTGGCGATAGAGCGAGATAACAAATATTAGTATCTGGTTCTAGCTGAGTTGGAATATTAAGAGCTAATGCTGGAATCGAGTTTTCGTGGTTTTTCTGCGCTTGTTGAAGCTTGGTGATATTGCTCTTAATCAGAGGTCCAACGATGAAATCAACGTTATTCTCTTCCAGTGTCGCTTTAATTTCAGCGGCACTTTGTACGTTGGTATCCATTACGGTCAGCGTTGCATCTTCTTCGCGTTCTTTGTCATTCATCATCGCAAAGATGAAACCATCACGTACAAGCTGTGCTTGCTTGCCGTACTTACCCGTTAGCGGTAGTAATAGCGCAGTGCTAGTTGGTTTGCTGATCTCTAGCGCCAATATGTCAGTGATTGCCTGAGGTGTGTATGTTGCTGCAGGATGGCGAGGGTTTTCAGCTAGCCAATCGGACAGGGTTGTTTGTAGGTCTGGAAGGTTAGAGTTCAGCGTCTTCATGTAAATAGCGAGCTGTAACCAACCGGCTAGAACATCTTCTGTAGGAGAAGTCTTAAGCTCTAAAATCTCATATTGAGAGTAGCTATTTAGGTTCTGCCAAATACGGTCGGCAGTCTGCTGTTGGCTTTCGTCATCAGCGTCTACGTACTCTGAATAAAGGACTAACTCACGGCTTGCTTCGAAATACTCGCTTTGCATTTCAGAAATGTTGGCGCGTAGCTCGTGATAATCTTTCCACTGCTCGTTAGGAAGCTTCCACCAAGGCTGAAAGTTCAGCTGGCTGTACGCTTGCTGCGGTTGCGAGTTATTCACCAGCAGTTGAGCGCGAGCCAATTGCCATTCTGCTTGTTGAACTTCGCTCAGTTCTTGTTTGGCTAAGCGTTTGATAAGCAGAGTCGCTTGATCTGTTTTTCCAGCTTGCACAGAAGCCTTAAGTGCCATAATTAACCAGTCGTTTTGTAGACTTCCTTTGCTACTATCCGCCTGCATCATGTAACTTTCAGTTGATTGCGCTGGATCTAGTGTAATATCAACACGCGTTGGTGCTTGAGGGCCTGAAGAACAAGCCGCCAAAGTAATTGCTAATGCAATTGGAGTGAGTAAGCGTGGTACACTGAGTCTCTTATGGTTCATCGTTGCCATGAGTTCTTTAAATTCCGTATAAATTTGTATCTATATTAATCGTTGAAGTGATGGTAAACAAATGACAGATAACAAAACCTTGCTCACAGAGAGCCCAACTCTCTACATTGTGCCAACCCCAATCGGAAATTTGGGAGATATCACTCAAAGAGCAATTGAAATTTTATCAAGTGTCGATGTTATTGCAGCCGAAGACACACGCCACACGGGTAAGCTGCTTGCTCACTTCAATATATCAACCAGAACGTTCGCTTTACATGATCATAATGAACAAACTAAAGCACAAGTTCTAGTCGAAAGGTTATTAGAAGGTCAGTCTATCGCATTAGTCTCTGATGCGGGTACTCCTTTAATTAGTGACCCAGGTTACCATCTTGTCTCACAATGTCGTCAAGCGGGTGTGAGAGTTGTGCCACTTCCTGGTGCTTGTGCTGTGATTACCGCATTGAGTGCTTCAGGTTTACCGTCTGATCGCTTTAGCTTTGAAGGCTTCTTACCGCCAAAGAGCAAAGGTCGTAAAGATAAGTTCTTAGAGATTGCAAAAGCAGAGCGCACATGTATTTTCTACGAATCACCGCACCGTATTACTGATTCTCTACAAGACATGCTCGAGATCTTAGGCCCTGACCGTGAAGTTGTATTGGCGCGTGAGCTAACCAAAACCTTCGAAACCATCCAAGGTCTGCCACTTGGTGAACTTATTGAGTGGATAGAAGAAGACGCGAACCGCAAACGCGGTGAGATGGTATTGCTGATTCACGGTCACCGTGAAGAAGCGAGCACCGATCTACCAGACGAAGCGACGCGCACGCTGGGTATTCTAACCAAAGAACTGCCACTTAAAAAAGCGGCGGCAATGACGGCAGAAATCTACAATTTGAAAAAGAACGCTTTATATAAGTGGGGCTTAGAGCATCTAGACAACTAGATACCTCTTTGTTGAGTAGAAACCTCTTTATAGAGTAGATAACCTTTATTGAAAAAGCTTGTGAGGAATGATGGAATTACCGTCATTCCTCTTTTTTGTCTAGATTGTGTGAAAATCAGGCATTCGATTAGAGGTTTGCAGCATATTTGTGATCTCGCTAGACACTGCACACTAATCTCTATACAATCCGCCCTCGGAGTTGAACGGGTAATCGCTGCTTTGCTGATGTCCTTCGGGAGACTGACGTTGAGGTCCTTCGGGAAACTGACGTTGAAGTCCTTCGGGAGACTGGTAGAGGGGAGGAACGTCCGGGCTCCATAGAGCAGGGTGCCAGATAACGTCTGGGGGGCGCGAGCCCACGACAAGTGCAACAGAGAGAAGACCGCCGATGGCCTCATTTCTTCGGAAGAGGCACAGGTAAGGCTGAAAGGGTGCGGTAAGAGCGCACCGTGCGACTGGCAACAGTTCGTAGCAAGGTAAACTCCACCCGGAGCAAGATCAAATAGGCCCTCGCATTGCGCTGCTCGCGTATGGGGGCGGGTAGATTGCTTGAGCCTGTGAGCGATTGCAGGCCTAGACGAATGGTTACCGCCGCGCAAGCGGAACAGAACCCGGCGTATGTGTCAACTCCACCTATATAAAGAACCCATCATTACTTAACGGTAGTGATGGGTTTTTTGCTTTATATTGACGTTAATTATTTAGATTTCCTTACAATCCATCCTCTTGATATGAGCTTAGGTCAAAAATTCCCATAGCCTATACACAATATGGTGGAGATACGGCGTGAAATCAGTAAACTAAAACGCTAATAGAACAAATTATTGCCGAACTAATGGCTCAATCCATTCACTGAGAAGACTATGACAGAAGCATTCAAACATATTTCAGTATTGCTTAACGAATCTATTGACGGACTTGCGATCAAACCTGACGGTACCTACATCGATGGTACTTTTGGCCGTGGTGGTCACAGCCGTACAATCCTGTCTAAACTGGGCGAGAATGGAAGACTCTTTAGTATCGACCGCGATCCACAAGCGATTGCAGAAGCTCAGAAGATTGATGACCCTCGTTTTACGATTATTCATGGCCCGTTCTCAGGTATGGCTGAATATGCAGAGCGTTATGACTTAGTCGGTCAAGTGGATGGTGTTTTACTGGATCTAGGTGTTTCTTCACCACAGTTGGATGACGCTGAGCGTGGCTTTAGCTTCATGAAAGATGGCCCGCTTGATATGCGTATGGACCCAACAACGGGGATTCCTGTTTCTCAGTGGTTAGTTGAAGCGGATCTTGATGACATCACATGGGTTATTCGTGAGTTCGGTGAAGACAAACACGCTCGTCGTATCGCGAAAGGCATCATTGCTTATCAAGAGAATGAAGAGAACGAACCGCTAACGCGCACTGGCCAGTTGGCTAAGCTTATCTCTGATGTCGCTCCAAAAAGCTTCAAAGAGAAAAAACACCCAGCAACACGTGCTTTCCAAGCATTCCGTATCTACATTAACAGTGAACTAGAAGAGATCGATACAGCACTGAAAGGCGCGGCAAGCATTCTAGCTCCTCAAGGTCGTATCTCTGTTATCAGTTTCCACTCGCTTGAAGACCGTATGGTGAAGCGCTTTATCCGTAAAGAGAGCCAAGGTCCACAAGTACCACATGGCCTGCCACTAACAGAAGAGCAGATCAAAGCGCTAGGCAGTGCCGATCTGAAACCAATTGGTAAAGCAATCAAGCCTTCTAAAGATGAAGTGGATGAGAATACTCGTTCGCGTAGTTCAGTACTACGAATCGCAGAAAAGCTATAGTCAATGAAGACCTCCAAACCCAACTTAGCCAAGATAATCTTTTTTGATTTGATCTCCGTGGGTAAAGTCCCACTGGGGCTTCTTATCTGCATCTTTGCGAGTGCGATGGGGGTCGTTCTTACGACACATGTATCACGTCAGGCGATTACGCAAAAAGACATGGCATTGGTGGAGCGGGAACAACTTGATGATGAGTGGCGAAATTTAATGCTTGAAGAGACGGCGCTAGCAGAACACAGCCGCGTTCAAGCATCGGCAAAAAGAGAGCTAGACATGAAACGTCCAGACTCCGACAAAGAAGTTGTGATCACACTGAAATGACCGGTAAAAAGGAAAAAACACCCGCAAAAACCGTTAATGAATCAACGAAAGAGCGAGTGAAGAGCGAAAAGGATTCGGATCCAATTCTTATTAAATGGCGTTTCAACGTTGTTATTGCTTTCGTGTTTCTAGCCTTTGCTGCACTCGTTGGCCGTGTGGCTTACATCCAAATCATTGAACCCGATAACTTAATTCGTCAGGGCGATCTTCGCTCAGTGCGTGTTAAGGCTATTCCTTCTGCTCGCGGTATTATCTCTGACCGCAATGGCGAGCCGCTTGCTGTGAGTGTTCCCGTTGAAGCAGTATGGGCCGACCCAAAAACGATTTTCGATAAAAATGGCATGGCCCAGATTGATCGTTGGTATGCGTTAGCCGATGTACTTGGCCTACAGCGACAATCGATGATCGATAAGATCTATAGCAATAAATCCCGTCGATTTATTTATCTACAAAGACAAGTTAGCCCTGCGATGGCTAAGTATATCCGTGAACTTAAGCTGGTGGGTGTGGGCCTGAAAGCGGAATCTCGACGTTACTACCCTGCAGGTGAAGTCAGTGCACACCTTATCGGTGTGACCGGAATTGATGGGCACGGCCTAGAAGGGGTTGAACGCAGTTACGATAAATGGCTTACGGGCGAAGCAGGCAAGCGAACTATTCGTAAAGACCGCTACGGACGCGTTGTCGAAAACATTGCGTTAGAAGAACGCGAAGAAGGCAAACCACTAGAACTCACCATCGATCAACGACTGCAGGCGATAGCCTATCGAGCGATTAAGCAAGCGGTGGCCGATCATAAAGCGACCTCAGGCTCTGCAGTATTACTCGATGTGAAAACGGGCGCTGTGTTAGCCATGGTCAATGCACCGTCTTACAACCCGAACAACCGCTCTGATTTACAAAGCTTTAAAATGCGAAACCGCGTGCTGACCGATGCTATGGAGCCCGGCTCAACAGTGAAACCTTTTGTGGTGCTCGCCGCATTAGAAAATGGTACAGCTGATGCGAAATCTATTATTGATACAGGTAATGGCATCATGCAAATTGGAGGTAGCCGAGTACGTGATACCTCTAAAGTGGGCAAGGCTGATTTAGCCTTGATCCTTAAAAAATCAAGTAACATCGGCGTGGCGAAATTAGCGCTTGATATGCCACTTGAAGCGTTACTTGGTATGTACAGTTCGGTTGGTTTAGGAGAAATGTCTGGGCTAAATCTCGTGGGTGAAACGAGTGGTATTTTCCCTAACCGTCGCCGTTGGTCTAAGTTCGAAATCGCGACGCTATCGTTTGGTTATGGCTTATCTGTGACCCCGCTTCAGTTGGCTCATGCTTATGCAACGTTAGCCAACAAAGGCATGTATGAACCGATTCATATCATTAAAAGCAACGACCAAGACTTCTCAAAGCAGATCATCAAACGTGAAAATGCAGAGATGGTATTGCAAATGTTAGAAGGCGTGACTCAAAAGGGCGGAACTGCAACCAGAGCCGCTGTTCCGGGTTATCGAGTTGCGGCAAAAACGGGTACATCTCGGAAAGCCGCTGCGGGTGGCTATAGTGATGAGTATATTGCTATAACGTCGGGTTTTGCTCCAGTCAGCGATCCAAGAGTAGCTCTGGTTGTCGTAGTCAATGAGCCGCAAGGTGACCTTTATTATGGCGGTTCAGTTGCTGCCCCCGTTTTTTCTGAAATCATGAAGGGGGCACTGCAAATACTCAATGTCCCTGCTGATGAAAACAAGTTTCAAGAATAGAGCCAATCAGGATTCAATATGAGTAATAGCCTCACGCTGTCATCTTTACTTTCTCCTTGGGGGGACTTTAGTTCACTTGAGCTAGATGCGATTGCTGTTGAGCAATTGGAGTTGGATAGCCGTACCATCAAGGAAGGCGATATTTTTGTTGCCATTGTTGGACATGCCATTGATGGTCGTCGCTTTATCGACAAAGCCGTCGCTCAAGGTGCGAAAGCTGTCATTGCACAAGCGAGTGATGACAAAGCTCATGGCTTGGTTGAGTGGTTAAATGCAGTTCCTGTTGTTTATGTATCTGAGCTAAATTCAATTCTCTCCGAACTGGCTGGCCGAGTTTATTCTTCTCAAGCGACTAAGTTGATTGGTGTTACCGGCACCAATGGCAAAACCACCATCACCCAATTGATTGTTCAGTGGCTTGATTTGGTCGGCCAGCGTTCGGCGGTAATGGGCACCACGGGTAATGGCTTCTTAGATAACCTAAAAACAGCGGCTAATACCACAGGTAGCGCGATTGAAATACAACGCACACTGAGCGAGTTGGCTGAGGAAAGTGCAGTTTATACCGCGATGGAAATCTCTTCTCATGGTTTGGTTCAAGGCCGAGTAAAAGCGTTGGATTTTGAGGTTGGTGTGTTCACTAACTTGAGTCGTGATCACCTTGATTACCACGGCACGATGGAAGAGTACGCATTGGCTAAGAAAAGCCTGTTTACTCAACACAAATGCAAACATGCAGTGATCAATGTGGATGATGAAGTCGGCAAAGCGTGGATGGCAGATTTGTCCAATGCAATAGCTGTTTCATTGCTTCCGTTGTCTGATTACCAACAGTCGGTGTGGGCATCTGATGTCGCCTATGCAGAAACTGGGATTAAGCTCTCTTTCGATGGTCGCTGGGGGCAAGGTGATCTTTCGGTTCCATTGATTGGTCAGTTCAACGCATCAAACGTACTGGTTGCTTTCGCGACTTTGCTTTCATTGGGCATCGACAAGCAAACCTTGGTCGACACCGCATCTCAACTTCAACCTGTGATTGGCCGTATGGAGCTTTTCCAAACTCCGAACAAAGCAAAAGTCGTTGTCGATTACGCGCACACGCCCGATGCGCTAGAAAAAGCATTGGCTGCACTGCGTGTACACTGCTCTGGAAAGCTGTGGGCTATCTTCGGCTGTGGTGGTGATCGTGACACAGGTAAGCGCCCAATGATGGCGGTAACGGCAGAGCAGTTCGCCGACAAAATTATTATTTCAGATGACAACCCTCGCAGCGAAGATCCTGCACTGATTGTTAAAGACATGCTAGCTGGCTTAAGCGAACCAGAATCTGCATTCGTCGAGCACGATCGCTATCAAGCGGTTAAGTTTGCCCTAGAACAGGCCGGCTGTAATGACATTATTCTTTTGGCTGGTAAAGGCCATGAGGATTACCAAGTATTGAAAGACGAAACGATCCATTACTCAGATCGAGAGTCTGCGCTACAACTTTTAGGTATTTCATAATGATTGATGTATCACTCGAGCAGATTTGTTCAGCGGTCAGCGGTGAGTTGATTGAGGCTGATAACTCAAACAATACCGTAATTAATGCGGTTTCTACCGATACTCGCACCGTTGAAGAAGGCGCATTGTTTGTTGCTCTCGTTGGCGAACGTTTTGATGCGCATGACTTTTGCCATCAAGCCGTTGAGGCAAACGCGAGCGCGTTATTAGTCGAACGGAAACTTGACCTAAATATTACTCAGGTGGTTGTTGAAGACACTAAACTTGCTTTAGGTCAGTTAAGTGCTTGGATCCACAAACAATGTGACGTGCCAACCATGGCTATCACAGGAAGCTGTGGCAAAACGACCGTCAAAGAGATGGTGGCAAGTATTCTACAACAACGTGGCAAGGTGCTGTTTACCGCGGGTAACTTCAATAATGATATTGGTGTACCGCTAACCTTGTTACGCAGTGAATCTAGCGACGACTATGCTGTGATCGAATTAGGCGCCAATCATATTGGTGAGATCGCTTACACCACGCAGCTAGTCAAACCACAGGTTGCTTTGGTTAATAACGTAGCTGCGGCACACTTAGAAGGTTTCGGGTCTATTGATGGCGTGAAGCAAGCTAAAGGTGAAATCTTCCAAGGACTTGCTGCTGGTGATACTGCTATTGTTAATCTAGAAAGCAACGGTGGTGATTTTTGGAACGAAGTACTTGCCGATAAGACAGTGCTGACATTTTCAGAAAGCGACAACTCGGCGGATTACTTTGCCAAGAATATTCACATCAATGAGCAAGGTGAAGCGTGCTTTGATATGCAAACACCTCAAGGATCCATGTTTGTTGAGCTTGGTATCATCGGTCAACATAATGTAGCGAATGCATTAGCAGCTGCGGCGTTGAGCATCCAATTTGGCGCCACGCTTGATGAGGTGAAAAATGGTTTAGCGAATCTGATCTCTGTAAAAGGGCGAGTTGAGGTTCAACAATTAAGTCAGAATATTAAGCTGATAGATGACAGTTACAACGCCAGCGTGCCAGCAATGAAGGCGGCAGCGAAGCTACTCTCGAGCTTCAAAGGTCAACGTTGGTTAATTTTAGGTAATATGGCTGAATTAGGCGATGAAAGCCTTGCACTTCACCGTCAAGTCGGTGAATATGCTGCCCCATTCGCTTTTGAGCATGTACTTACTTACGGTGATGATACCAAGGTGATTAGTGAGGTCTGTAATGGTACCCACTTTACTACGCATCAAGCGATGATCGCGCACATAGAGCAGCACTTAAGCTTGCCAGAAAACGCGTCACATACCTTATTGGTAAAAGGCGCGAATAGTGCAGGAATGAGTAAAATAGCCGCTGCTTTAAAGGAGAACTTTTCATGATAATTTGGCTTGCAGAGCTACTACAGCCACACCTTTCTTTTTTCCGTTTGTTCGAATACCTATCGTTTCGTGCAATCGCGAGTATTTTGACGGCTTTATGTCTGTCGCTGTGGATGGGACCTCGTTTAATTGAGCGTCTGCAAATGTTACAAATTGGCCAAGTTGTTCGTAATGACGGCCCTGAATCTCATTTCAGCAAACGTGGCACGCCAACCATGGGCGGTGTGATGATCCTTGCTGCGATCATTATTACGGTATTGATGTGGGCTGATCTCTCGAATCCTTATGTTTGGGCGGTATTAGTTGTACTTGCTGGTTATGGCGCGGTTGGCTTTGTTGATGACTACCGTAAAGTCGTTCGTAAGAACACCGATGGTTTGATCGCTCGCTGGAAGTACTTCTGGCAATCAGCAATTGCGTTAGTCGTGGCGTTTGCTCTGTATGCTCACGGGCACGATACTGCAGCAACTCAATTGGTTGTTCCTTTCTTTAAAGATGTGATGCCACAACTTGGTTTACTGTATATCGTACTAACTTACTTTGTTATTGTGGGAACCAGTAACGCGGTAAACCTAACAGACGGCCTAGACGGCTTGGCCATTATGCCAACGGTTATGGTTGCGGCTGGTTTTGCTGTAATTGCTTGGGCGACCGGTAACGTTAACTTCGCGGCATACTTACATATCCCATACATCCCATACACTTCTGAATTGGTTGTAGTATGTACTGCAATCGTGGGTGCTGGACTTGGTTTTCTATGGTTCAACACTTATCCTGCACAAGTATTCATGGGCGATGTTGGCTCGCTAGCGCTTGGTGGTGCTCTGGGTGTGATCGCTGTGTTAGTTCGCCAAGAGTTGGTATTGGTTATCATGGGCGGTGTGTTTGTAATGGAGACCTTGTCAGTGATACTGCAGGTGGGCTCTTACAAATTGCGCGGTCAGCGTATTTTCCGCATGGCACCAATTCACCACCACTATGAACTGAAAGGTTGGCCGGAGCCACGTGTCATCGTGCGTTTTTGGATCATCTCAATGGTATTAGTACTGGTTGGCTTAGCAACGCTGAAAGTTCGTTAATCCTATCTGAGCCTCTTAATGGGAGGCTCTTTAAAACTATTAAGAGCATCTTGTTTAAATGGAACATTGGCAAAATATTCAAAATGTAGTGGTTGTGGGGCTCGGTATTACCGGGCTCTCTGTCGTTAAACATCTCGTAAAATATCAACCTCATACGGATGTGAAGGTAATTGATACGCGAGAGCTACCACCAGGAAAAGAATCTTTGCCTGAATCGGTAGAGCTGCATTCTGGAAGTTGGAATAGCCAATGGTTAGCGGAAGCTGATTTAGTGGTTGCTAACCCAGGTATCGCCTTAGCGACCCCTGAAATACAAGATGTTATTCAAGCGGGTATTCCGGTTGTTGGCGATATTGAACTTTTTGGTTGGGCGGTAGACAAACCCGTCGTGGCAATAACAGGCTCCAATGGCAAGAGTACGGTGACCGATCTAACGGGTGTGCTTGCTAAAGCTGCTGGTCTTAACGTTGGCGTTGGTGGCAACATCGGTATTCCTGCCTTGGATCTTCTTGAGCTTGATGCCGATTTATATGTCCTTGAGCTTTCAAGCTTTCAGCTAGAGACAACGTCCAGTCTAAACCTTGCAGCAGCGGCCTTTTTGAACCTGTCAGAAGATCATATGGATCGCTATCAAGGCATGGCCGATTACCGTGACGCTAAATTGAGAATTTTTAATAACGCTCAGTGTGCGATCGTAAACCGCGAAGACAAAGAGACTTATCCTGATCAAACGATGTCATTGGTGACATTTGGACTTGATGACCAAGAGTTTGGTGTAGCGACGATTGATGGTACCGAATGGCTAATAGACAACGGCAAGCCTGTACTTCCTAGCCAAGATTTAACATTGGTTGGACGTCATAATGTGGCGAATGCTTTAGTCTCTTTAGCACTGCTTAAGCAAGTCGGTATCGATTACAGCAAAAGTCTTGAAGCTTTGAAAGCCTACAATGGTTTGACGCATCGTTGCCAAGTAGTGGCTGACAAACGCGAAATTAAATGGGTTAACGACTCGAAAGCGACCAACGTAGCCAGTACATTAGCGGCTCTGTCGGGATTAGAATACCAAGGTACTTTGTATCTCTTAGTCGGAGGTGTGGGCAAAGGTGCTGACTTTAGCGAGCTTAACCCCGTGTTGACGCAACTAGACCGCGTACAACTGTGTTGCTTCGGTGAAGATGCTGCGCAATTTATGCCATTACATCCATCGGCTAAGACGTTTGATACCATGCGTGACATTATCGAGAGTATCTCTGCACAATTGGTGTCGGGTGACATGGTGATGTTGTCTCCTGCATGTGCAAGCTTCGATCAATTTAATAACTTCATGGCGAGAGGTGATGCGTTCACTGAACTTGCTCATGAGTATGCCTAACGTGTTGAAGGACTAACATTCAGTGCAAAGAGTGAAAGAGATTAATCAATCTATTTGGCAATGGCTTAACCGTGCCACACCAGAGGCGCTCTACGATCGTCAGTTGGTATGGATTGCTCTTGGACTGATGCTGACGGGCTTGGTAATGGTAACGTCGGCTTCGTTCCCAATCAGTGCTCGTTTAACCGATCAGCCGTTTCACTTCATGTTCCGCCACGCCATTTTCCTGGTGTTAGCGTTAGGTGTATCCAGCGTAATATTACAAATCCCGATGAAACGCTGGTTTCAATACAGTATGTACCTATTGGGCTTATCCTTCTTTTTGCTAGTGGTGGTGTTAGCCGTCGGTAAGTCGGTTAACGGTGCCTCACGTTGGATTCCTCTCGGGCTGTTTAACTTACAACCTGCTGAAGTCGCTAAGTTATCTCTGTTTATCTTTATGGCGGGCTATTTGGTTCGTAAACAGGATGAAGTGAGAAAAACCTTCTTCGGTGGTTTTGGTAAACCGATCATGGTGTTCGGTGCCTTTGCGGTGTTGCTACTTGGCCAGCCCGATTTGGGTACCGTTGTCGTAATGTTGGTTACCTTGTTTGGCATGTTATTTATCGCAGGTGCTAAGCTGTCACAATTTATAGCCTTAATGGTGGCAGGTATTGCTGCCGTTGTGGGATTGATTGTTATTGAGCCTTATCGTGTTCGACGTGTTACCTCATTCTGGGAACCTTGGAGTGACCCGTTTGGTAGTGGTTATCAGCTAACTCAATCATTGATGGCGTTCGGTCGTGGTGATTGGATGGGACAAGGGCTTGGTAATTCAATTCAAAAACTCGAGTACCTACCTGAAGCGCACACCGATTTTGTTTTTGCTGTACTGGCAGAAGAGTTGGGTTTTGTTGGCGTAACTTTGGTATTGATGTTGATCTTTAGTTTGGTTTTTAAAGCTATTTTTATTGGCAAAAAAGCCTTCGAAAACGACCAAGTGTTCAGCGGTTATCTGGCGTTTGGCATTGGTATTTGGTTTGCTTTTCAGACGCTTGTTAATGTAGGTGCCGCTTCAGGTATTGTTCCGACCAAAGGGCTAACCTTACCGCTGATCAGTTACGGTGGCTCAAGCCTTATCGTGATGTCAGTAGCGGTTTCTATGCTGCTGCGTATCGATCATGAATGCCGAGTGCAACAAAAATAACAAGCCGACAATCAAAACGAATTAGTAGAATAAGAATCTAACGTTATGAAACAAAACAAAAAACTTTTAGTGATGGCTGGTGGTACTGGCGGTCACGTTTTCCCTGGGTTAGCGGTGGCGAAAAAGCTTCAGCAACAAGGTTGGGAAATTCGCTGGTTAGGAACTGCGGACAGAATGGAAGCGGATCTGGTGCCAAAGCATGGTATTGAGATCGACTTCATTAAGGTGAAAGGCCTGAGAGGTCAAGGCATTAGCAAGCTAATTAAAGCGCCGTTCCAGATTATTAATGCCATACTTCAAGCCAGACGACATATTAAAGCATGGCAACCTGATGTGGTGCTTGGCATGGGTGGTTACGTCAGTGGCCCGGGTGGTATCGCGGCTTGGTTATCTGGTATTCCAGTGGTTCTACATGAACAAAATGCAGTGGCAGGTTTAACCAACCAATGGCTGTCTAAGATTGCTAAAAAGGTTTTCCAAGCTTTTACTGGTGCGTTTCCTACCGCAGAAGTGGTGGGTAACCCGGTACGCGAAGATGTTGTTGCCTTAGCTGACCCCGAGCAACGCATGGCTGAGCGCGATGGTGACATCCGCATCTTGGTTATGGGCGGTAGCCAGGGCGCAAAAATCCTGAACGATACCTTGCCAGTAACGATGGCGCAGCTTGGTGAAGGCTTCACTGTGGTGCATCAAGCGGGTAAGAACAATCAACAGCAAGTTATTGAACAATACAAATCACATTCTGTAGATAATGTTCAAGTGACTGAATTTATTGATGATGTGGCGCAAGCTTATGAGTGGGCAGATCTATTAGTGTGTCGCTCTGGTGCATTAACCGTATCTGAAGTGTCTGCTGCTGGTGTCGGTTCTATTTTCGTTCCGTTTATGCACAAAGACAGACAACAAGCGTTGAATGCCGATCATTTAGTCGAATGTGGCGCAGCGTTAATGATTGAACAGCCTCAACTGACGGCTGATAAGCTCGCGAACACTATCGCGCAGCTTGATAGAAATGAATTAAAAATGATGGCAACAAAAGCTCGTCAAGCCGCCAAGCTTGATGCTGATGTGACTGTCGCTGAAGCGATTAAAGCTTTAGCAAAATAATGAGATTGAATTGATGACAATTGAACATACCCAAGACTTAGCGCAAATCCGTGCAATGGTGCCAGAGATGCGCCGTGTTAAATCTATCCACTTCATTGGTATTGGTGGCGCAGGAATGAGCGGGATTGCTGAAGTCTTGCTCAATGAAGGCTACCAGATTACGGGTTCTGATATTGCTCAAAATCCAGTGACAGAACGCTTAGTTAGCAAGGGGGCGACTGTTTACGTTGGCCACCAAGCAAGTAACGTTGCCGATGCAAGTGTTGTGGTGGTTTCAACCGCTATCAACGAAGAAAACCCAGAAATTATTGCTGCTCGTGAAGCGCGTACACCAATTGTTCGTCGTGCAGAAATGCTGGCTGAGCTGATGCGTTTTCGTCATGGCATTGCTGTGGCAGGTACGCACGGTAAAACCACCACCACAGCGCTAGTGACACAGATTTATTCTGAAGCAGGCCTAGATCCAACCTTCGTAAATGGTGGCCTGGTGAAAAGTGCAGGCACTAACGCACGTTTAGGTTCAAGCCGTATCCTGATCGCTGAAGCCGATGAAAGTGATGCATCATTCTTACATCTGCAACCAATGGTTAGTATTGTGACTAACATTGAAGCGGATCATATGGATACCTACGGCGGTGATTTTGAAACGCTGAAGCAGACGTTTATTGATTTCTTACATAACCTGCCATTCTACGGTCAGGCTGTGATGTGTGTTGATGATCCTGTGGTACGTGAGCTTATTCCTCAAGTTAGCCGCCAAGTGATTACTTACGGTTTCTCTGAAGATGCAGATATACGCATTGAGAACTACGTACAAGAAGGCCAACAGGGTAAGTTCACGGTCGTTCGTGAAGGCAAAGCTAACCTAGATATCACGTTGAACATTCCGGGTCGTCACAATGCATTGAATGCTTCAGCTGCGATTGCCGTTGCAACCGAAGATGACATCAGCGATGAAGCGATTCTAAAAGCGATGGCGGGAACGGAAGGCACTGGACGTCGTTTTGATCACCTAGGTGAATATGAAACGGGTAAAGGTGTGGCAATGTTGGTCGATGATTACGGTCATCACCCAACTGAAGTGGACGTTACTATACAAGCTGCACGAAGTGGTTGGACTGATAAGCGTCTTGTGATGATCTTCCAGCCACACCGTTATAGCCGTACTCGCGATTTATATGATGATTTTGCGAATGTTCTTGAGCAGGTTGATGTTCTTATTCTATTAGATGTATATTCTGCAGGTGAGAAACCAATTGCAGGGGCAGATGGACGTTCACTCAGTCGAACTATTCGTGGGCGTGGTAAAATAGATCCAATCTTTGTTGCAGACATCAACACGCTGCCATCGGCTCTAGCCAACGTAATTCAAGGCGGTGACCTTGTTTTAACACAGGGGGCGGGCGATGTTGGTCGAGTTGCGAAGCAGTTGGAATCGTTACAGTTAGACATTAATAAGATGCAGAACGCGTAACAGAATACTGTCTACAGACTGTGGTTAATCGCTCACTTCTTGCGATTGACCTAAAATTGACCAAAAATCTTATTATCAACGTTTGATAGTTTAATTTTGCTCAGTATAATTCATAGGTTAAAGTAAGTGCTTTTACCTCTATTACGAAGATAGGGAATAGAATTGCGAACCAACGACAGGGAATGCGGGCTTTGGTAGAAAGTACTTTTAGCGAAAACCGCCACCTATTCAGTTTACCGTCGCTCAAGAAACACGCCTTAGGCGGGTCTTTTTTTGTCATGGTATTGCTATTCATTGGATTTCTTTTCTATACCACACTGACTTGGATGTGGGACGATCAGCGATTGCCTCTCTCTAAAATAGTACTGCAAGGCGACTTAACTTATGTAACAGCCGGTGATGTTCAACATGCCTTTAGCGAGCTAGAGCATATTGGAACATTCATGTCTCAAGATATTGGCGTGTTGCAACACAGTTTAGAAGCGTTGCCTTGGGTTTCTGTTGTCTCGATTCGTAAGCAGTGGCCAGACACAATAAAAGTATTTTTGACTGAGTATCATGCAGCAGCTATCTGGAATGGCAATATGCTGTTGAATGAAGATGGTCAGGTGTTTAATGGTGATATTGGCCTTTTGAAGGGTGATAGAGTTAAACTTTACGGTCCAGATGGCACTAGCCAACAAGTGATTGAAAAGTGGCGACAGATAACGCCTTTGATTAACAGCCTAGGGTTAACCGTTACCTCGCTCGTTCTCAATGAGCGCCGCGCTTGGCAAATCATTCTAGACAATGGTATCCGTTTAGAATTAGGTAAAGATTTTTTAGATGAGCGTGTTGAGCGCTTCATTTCGCTTTACAACGAATTAGGTAGTAAAGCGAATCAAGTGAGCTACATCGACCTCAGGTATGATACGGGAGCCGCTGTAGGCTGGTTTCCAGAGCAAGAGTTAGAAGAGAGTACAGATGACTAAGACCGCAGATGACAACATAATCGTTGGTCTTGATATAGGCACTGCGACCATATCAGCTCTGGTTGGTGAAATATTGCCTGATGGTCAAATCAATATCATTGGTTCTGGGCAAAGCCCATCCAGAGGTATGGATAAAGGTGGTGTAAACGACCTAGAGTCGGTAGTTAAGTCGGTTCAGCGAGCTATTGATCAAGCAGAGTTGATGGCGGAATGCCAAATCAGCAATGTGTTTATCTCGCTATCGGGCAAACATATCGCAAGCCGAATTGAAAAAGGCATGGGCACTATCTCTGATGAAGAAGTGTCTCAAGACGATATGGATCGAGCGATCCATACCGCGAAATCAATTAAAATAGGTGATGAGCAGAGAATTCTGCACGTGATCCCACAAGAATTTACCATTGATTATCAAGAAGGGATTAAGAACCCACTTGGTTTATCTGGTGTTCGAATGGAAGTCAGTGTTCACCTAATTTCTTGCCATAGCGACATGGCGAGAAACATTATTAAAGCTGTTGAACGATGTGGTCTCACTGTAGAGCACATCGTGTTTTCAGGACTTGCCTCAAGTAATGCGGTAATTACTGACGACGAGAGAGAGCTTGGAGTGTGTGTTGTTGATATTGGTGCTGGTACGATGGATATTTCCATTTGGACTGGCGGCGCACTGCGACATACTGAAGTCTTTTCCTACGCAGGAAATGCTGTAACCAGTGATATTGCTTTCGCTTTCGGTACGCCAGTGAGCGATGCTGAAGAGATTAAAGTAAACCACGGTTGCGCTCTGAGTGAGCTCGTAAGCAAGGATGATTCTGTTAACGTTCCTAGTGTAGGTGGTCGTCCATCGAGAAGTTTGCAAAGACAAACTTTGTCGGAAGTGATTGAACCACGTTACACTGAACTTATGGGGCTCGTTAACCAAACTATTGATACGGTTCAATTACAGCTACGAGATGAAGGTATTAAACACCACCTTGCAGCTGGCGTCGTTCTCACTGGTGGAGCGGCACAAATTGACGGATTGGTAGAGTGTGCGGAACGTGTTTTCCGCAATCAAGTTCGAGTTGGTAAGCCATTAGAAGTTAGTGGCTTAACTGATTATGTTAAAGAGCCGTATCATTCTACGGCGGTTGGTTTACTTCATTACGCAAGAGATTGTCAGATCAGTGATGAGGGTGATTACAGTGAACCTAAGCGTTCAGCACCTTCTATGTCTGGTTTATTTGGTAAATTGCGTAATTGGATACAAAAAGAGTTTTAACCTGAGTTGCAGGAAAAAACGGAGATAACACATGTTTGAACCGATGATGGAAATGTCTGACGATGCAGTAATTAAAGTCGTTGGAGTTGGTGGCGGTGGCGGTAACGCTGTTGAGCACATGGTACGTGAATCAATCGAAGGCGTAGAATTCATCAGTGTTAACACTGATGCACAAGCACTTCGTAAAACAAGCGTGAGCAGCGTGATCCAAATTGGTGGTGATATCACTAAAGGTTTGGGTGCGGGTGCAAATCCACAAGTAGGCCGTGATGCAGCTCTCGAAGATCGAGAAAGAATTAAAGAAGTTCTAACTGGCGCCGATATGGTATTTATCGCAGCTGGTATGGGCGGTGGTACGGGTACAGGTGCTGCTCCAGTTATTGCTGAAGTTGCGAAAGAGTTGGGTGTGCTAACGGTTGCTGTGGTAACTAAGCCATTTAGCTTCGAAGGCAAAAAGCGTTTAGCGTTTGCTGAGCAAGGTATCGAAGAGCTTTCTAAGCATGTGGATTCTTTAATTACGATTCCAAATGAAAAGCTACTTAAAGTACTTGGCCGCGGTGTCACTCTGCTAGAAGCTTTCGCAAGTGCAAATGATGTACTTAAAAACGCTGTACAAGGTATCGCTGAGCTAATTACTCGCCCAGGTATGATTAACGTCGATTTCGCGGATGTTCGCACCGTAATGTCTGAGATGGGTCATGCAATGATGGGTAGCGGTATCGCAAAAGGTGAAGACCGTGCTGAAGAAGCTGCTGAAACGGCAATTTCTAGCCCACTACTAGAAGACATCGATCTAGCGGGTGCTCGTGGCGTTCTTGTGAACATCACTGCTGGCCTAGATATGCGCTTAGATGAATTCGAAACAGTAGGTAATACAGTTAAGGCATTCGCATCTGATAACGCAACAGTTGTGATTGGTACTTCTCTAGACCCTGATATGACGGATGAAATCCGTGTAACTGTTGTAGCAACAGGTATCGGCACAGAGAAAAAACCAGACATTACATTAGTTGCTGGTGGTAAAGCTAAGGTTGCACCAACTCCTCAACCACAGGTCGCGGCTCAAACTGCACCAAAAGTGGAAGATAAAGTGGCACAACCATTGCAAGAAAAAACTGAGGTAAAACCTCAAGTTAAGCCGCAGCCAACAACGTCACCTGTTTCTTCAGGTACAGGCGCTAGCCAAAGTGCAGCACCTAAAGCTGAGAAAGAGAGTGGATACTTAGATATTCCAGCATTCTTACGACGTCAGGCTGATTAACAAATACCCAAAGTTTGACTATCGTCGAATTAATGGTAAAATTCGCGGTCGGTAAATACTGACCGTGATTTGTAGCACTGATAACGAGGCAAGCAGATGATCAGACAACGTACTCTGAAAGAAATTGTGAAAACAACTGGTGTGGGTCTCCACTCTGGTCGTAAAGTCACACTTACTCTTCGCCCGGCAGCTGCAAACACAGGTATTGTTTATCGTCGTACAGATGTAAATCCACCTGTAGATTTTCCAGCTGATCCAGCATCAGTTCGTGACACTATGTTATGTACTGCTCTTGTTAATGACGAAGGCGTACGTATCTCTACAGTGGAACACCTTAACGCAGCTCTAGCGGGTATGGGTATCGACAACATTATTGTTGAAGTCGATGCACCTGAGATCCCAATTATGGATGGCAGCGCAAGCCCATTCGTATACTTGCTACAGCAAGCGGGTGTAGAAACACTGAATGCAGCGAAACGTTTTATTCGAATCAAAAAGCCAATCCGTTTTGAAGATGGCGATAAGTGGGCAGAGTTTGTTCCATTTAACGGCTTCCGTATGGACTTCGAAATCGAGTTCAACCATCCAGCAATTGAATCTGATGAACAGCACCTGTTGTTTGATTTTTCTTCACAAGGCTTTGTGAAAGAAATTTCTCGTGCTCGTACCTTCGGCTTCATGCGTGATATTGAATACCTGCAATCACAAAACTTGTGTTTGGGTGGTAGCTTTGATTGCGCAATCGTACTAGACGAATACCGAATTCTTAATGAAGAAGGTCTACGTTTCGAAAATGAGTTCGTAACGCACAAGGTGCTAGATGCGATTGGTGACCTTTACATGTGTGGACACGCTATTATCGGTGAGTTCCGTGCATACAAATCAGGTCACGGTCTAAATAATCAATTGCTACGCGCAGTACTTGCTGATGCAGAAGCGTGGGAATGGGCAACGTTCGAAGAAGAAGTTGGCTCTCCTGTTGCGTTTGCTGAGCCAGGAATGGTTCTAGCGTAATTGTTGTTTACGACAATATAAGATTTTGAAAACCAGGTCATTGACCTGGTTTTTTTGTATCTATTTTCCAGATACAGTGTCGTCAGCATTTAAAAGTTGCCTAGTATTTGGCGACAGTCTGGCTAATCCATCAACAATTAGAAAGAAAAGTACCAAGCACATCAAACAAATGGGGTTATAAATGGTCGTTAGTGTGAAAATTACTTACACTAGAGGGCATTAATTTTAACGGAAGCCTTGAAAACTCTACTCTCAAGTACAATATCAAAGATACTAGATTTATCTCAGTATCCTTGGTTAGTAACTAAAGACTAGTTTATAGCTAGTAGAGACTGACGGCATTTAAAATAGATCGCGGACGATCTGAGAACGAAGAGATTCCAAGCACATGATTACTAAGCTGCTGACAAAGGTAATTGGCAGTCGCAATGACAGAACACTGCGCCGCCTTAGAAAAATTGTAAAAGAAATTAATAACTTCGAACCAACGTTTGAAGCTCTTTCAGACGATGAGCTAAAAGCAAAAACGGTTGAATTTCGTGAGCGCTTAGATAAAGGTGAATCGTTAGATCAACTTCTACCTGAAGCATTCGCTACGGTACGTGAAGCGTCGAAGCGTGTTTACGGCATGCGTCACTTTGACGTGCAATTGATTGGTGGCATGGTTCTTAATGCTGGCCAAATTGCAGAGATGCGTACTGGTGAAGGTAAGACACTTACCGCAACCCTACCAGCTTATCTAAACGCGCTACCAAGCAAAGGTGTTCACGTAATAACGGTGAACGATTACCTAGCGAAGCGTGATGCGGAAACAAACCGTCCATTATTTGAATTCCTTGGCATGACTGTTGGCGTGAATGTGGCAAACATGGCTCCGCCAGAGAAAAAAGAAGCGTACCAAGCGGACATCCTATACGGAACAAACAACGAGTTTGGTTTTGATTACCTGCGTGACAACATGGCTTTCCGTGCCGAAGATCGTGTTCAACGTGAGCGCTTCTTCGCTGTAGTCGATGAGGTTGACTCAATCTTAATTGATGAAGCTCGTACTCCGTTAATTATCTCTGGCCCAGCTGAAGATAGTTCTGACCTTTATACGCGCATTAACACTCTAATTCCTTCTCTAGAGCGTCAAGATAAAGAAGATTCAGAAGAGTACCGTGGTGAAGGTCACTACACCATGGACGAAAAATCAAAACAGGTTCACCTGACTGAAAACGGTCAAGAATTTGTAGAAGAACTAATGGTCAAAAACGGCTTGATGGAAGAGGGTGACACACTTTACTCTCCAACCAATATCAGCCTATTGCACCATGTGAATGCTGCGCTTCGTGCACACGTATTGTTTGAGAAAAACGTCGACTACATCGTTACTGAAGAAGGCGAAGTGGTTATCGTTGATGAACATACTGGTCGAACTATGCCAGGTCGTCGTTGGTCTGAAGGTTTACACCAAGCTGTTGAAGCTAAAGAAGGTGTGAAGATTCAAAATGAAAACCAAACGCTAGCATCGATTACATTCCAGAACTTCTTCCGACTGTACGAAAAACTGTCAGGTATGACAGGTACTGCCGATACTGAAGCGTTCGAATTCCAGTCTATCTACGGCCTAGAAACAGTGGTTATCCCAACCAACAAGCCTATGGTTCGTAACGATATGCCTGACGTGGTTTATCGTACCGAAGAAGATAAGTTCAATGCGATCATCGAAGACATTAAAGACCGTGTAGCGGCTGGTCAGCCATCACTGGTTGGTACGGTTTCTATCGAGAAATCTGAATTGCTGTCTAACGCATTGAAAAAAGCAAAAATTAAGCACAACGTACTAAATGCTAAGTTCCACGAGATGGAAGCTGAGATCGTTGCGCAAGCTGGTATGCCGGGTGCGGTAACTATCGCAACTAACATGGCAGGTCGTGGTACCGATATCGTGCTAGGTGGTAGCTGGCAGGCACAAATTGAGAAACTAGATAATCCAACGAAAGAGCAGATCGATAAGATCAAAGCTGATTGGAGAGTTATCCACGATACAGTTCTTGAGTCTGGTGGTCTGCACATCATTGGTACTGAGCGTCATGAATCTCGCCGTATCGATAACCAGCTACGTGGTCGTTCTGGTCGTCAAGGTGATGCAGGTTCTTCTCGTTTCTACCTATCAATGGAAGACTCTCTGCTACGTATCTTTACGTCTGATCGTATGGCTGGTCTTATCCAAAGTGGTATGGACGAAGGCGAAGCGATTGAATCTAAGATGCTGTCTCGTTCAATTGAAAAAGCACAGCGTAAAGTGGAAGGTCGTAACTTCGACATCCGTAAGCAGCTTCTTGAGTACGATGATGTAGCCAATGACCAACGTAAGGTTGTTTATGAGCTACGTGATGAACTGATGAGCTCAGATGACATCAGCGAGATGATCGAACACAACCGTGAAGATGTACTGGCGTCAGTCATTGATGAATACATCGCTCCTCAATCTCTTGAAGACATGTGGGATATCGCGGGTCTGCAAGATCGTCTGAAGAATGACTTCGACCTAGACTTTGATATTCAAGGTTGGTTAGACGAAGACGACAAGCTGTATGAAGAAGCATTGCGTGAGCGCATTCTTGCTATGGCGGTAGATTCGTACAAACAGAAAGAAGAAGTGGTTGGTGCTCAAGTACTGCGTAACTTCGAAAAGTCTGTGATGCTACAAACGCTAGACGGCCTTTGGAAAGAGCACTTGGCTGCGATGGATCACCTTCGTCAAGGTATCCACTTACGTGGTTATGCTCAGAAGAACCCGAAACAAGAGTACAAGCGCGAGTCGTTTGAACTGTTTGAAGGCCTGTTAGATGTACTTAAAACAGACGTTGTTACCATTCTTTCTAAAGTTCGCGTTCAGCAACAAGAAGAAGTTGAAAAGATGGAAGCTCAACGTCAAGCTCAAGCTGAAGCAGCGGCACGTCGTGCACAAGCACAACATGCAACGGCTGAAAACCAGTTAGGTGACGATGAAGCTGATGCTGCATCTCCACAAACGGTAGTACGTGATGAGCGTAAAGTGGGTCGTAACGAACCATGCCCATGTGGAAGTGGTAAGAAGTACAAACAGTGTCACGGTAAAATTGACTAAGTTTGGTGAATCTTCGCTGTAACGGATAATTGCAGTGTCGGAGGTACTCACTTACTAACGTAAGCTCCGTGCCTCCTCCTTGCACTTAACGCGTTACAACTTAGCTTCATAAAAACTTACTGCTATTAAAAAGAGTCGCTTAGGCGGCTTTTTTTGTATGTAAATTTCATGACTTATCTTTTTGTCGAAAGGTAAGTCGTCAATCCCTATAGCGAGGAACGAGCGCAGTAGGGAATCTTGTTTGATAGTTTGGCTTAAGGTTGTTGTATTAGCTTCCCACCTCAGTCGTTACTCCTTCTTGAGGATGACGTATTCAGGGGCTGCTTGAGCGAAGCGTTTTATTAAGGAACATCATCATATGAAAAGAATCCATATTGTCGCGGGCATTATCTTCAACCAAGATAAGTCACAGGTCTTTATCACTAAACGCCCAGACGACAAGCATAAAGGCGGTTTTTGGGAATTTCCAGGTGGCAAGGTTGAAGCGGGCGAAACCATTGAACAAGCAATGAGCCGTGAGCTTGATGAAGAGATTGGCATTAAGGTGACTGAACAGTCTCTGTTTGAACACCTGGAATTTGATTACACCGATAAGTCGCTCAAGTTTGATTTTATGTTGGTTACTGATTTTGAAGAGCAGCCTTATGGCAAAGAGGGTCAGCAAGGTGAATGGGTAAGCCTAGCATCATTAAATCAATACGCCTTTCCCGAAGCGAACGTACCAATTTTAGAGCGAGTAATAAAAGAGTTTTCGTAATTGCTAGCCTGAGTTTGAGATTGTTGTTAGTTTAAAGAGATGAATCGATAGAACATTGCTGCAAGAGAATAGTGGCAATGGTAACCAAAACAATGGAGATATTCGCAGTGGTAAGAATTGCAATTGCAGGAGCAGCTGGCCGCATGGGTCGCAACTTGGTGAAAGCCGCTCATCATAATTCAGAAGCAAGTGTTGGAGCTGGTTCAGAGCGTCCAGAGTCATCCTTGGTCGGCGTAGATGTCGGCGAGTTATGTGGCGAAGGTCGTTTTGATGTGGCTCTAGTCGATGACCTTTCAAAAGCGGTTGAAGAATTTGACGTGATCGTCGACTTTACCGCACCTGTAAGCACATTAGCGAATATTGAACTTTGTAAACGTCACGGTAAGAAACTGATCATCGGCACGACGGGTTTCTCTGAAGAAGAAAAGCAGGTTATCGATGCGGCTTCAAAAGAGATGGCTATCGTAATGGCACCGAACTATAGCGTTGGTGTGAACCTAGTTTTTAAGCTGTTAGAGAAGGCCGCTAAAGTCATGGGCGATTACTGTGATGTTGAAATCGTAGAGGCTCACCACCGTCATAAAGTCGATGCACCGTCTGGTACTGCGATTGGCATGGGCGAAGCGATCGCTGGTGCGATGGGCAATGAGCTAAACGATGTCGCAGTATGGTCACGCGAAGGTATTACGGGCGAGCGTACCAAAGATGAGATCGGTTTTGCGACAATTCGTGCCGGTGACATCATTGGTGAGCATACCGCGATGTTTGCTGATATCGGTGAACGAGTGGAAATTACCCATAAAGCCACTGATCGAATGACCTTTGCTAATGGCGCAATCAAGGCCGCGGTTTGGTTAAATGATAAACCAGCTGGCTTTTATACCATGACGGATGTGCTTGGTTTGAATGACCTATAAATAGATATTTATGCGCTGGCAGTTGCCGGCGCTTTCTTTATTTGGTGCATTTTTCTTTGTAATCTCTCTTCTACGATCCTCCTTCTACTTTCTTCTTGTCGCTATTTTCTCTCTATTTTTGTGTTGTTTATGTGGTCTTTAGTGTGTTTTTTGCTTTAGGGCTTTAAATTGTCATGTTTTCTCTTGGTATTTATCGATTGCTTTTTGTTGCTGATATTTTTGCCACTCTATGGTTGGTTAAAGTGAGGGGTGAAAATTAGAAAATCGTAATATTCGGTCTAAATGAGCATGAAAGTTGAACTTTTGAAGCTTTGGGTGTGTAAATTGAATTAGTCCTTACAAATGTTTAATTTCTTTTGAGTTAAATGTTGACACGTATCACGCAGATCACTAAAATACCGCCAATTTGTCTAATTTCCATAAACACGCAGTTTTTGGTGTTGCAGGAAGGTAGATTTGCAAATTAAATCAATTTTAATGCATTTTTATTTCTGGAGGTTGTCTTGAAGAAGTCAGCACTACTCGTCCTAGAAGATGGGACAGTATTTCACGGTGAAGCCATTGGCGCTGTAGGTTCTGCAGTTGGTGAAGTCGTTTTTAATACCTCGATGACGGGGTACCAAGAAATCCTCACTGATCCTTCCTATTCTCAGCAAATCGTTACTCTTACTTACCCTCACATTGGCAATACCGGAACCAATTCCGAAGATGAAGAATCTTCTTCAATCCACGCTCAAGGCCTTGTGATTCGCGATCTCCCTCTAATCGCTTCTAACTTCCGTAATGAACAATCTCTTTCTGATTACCTTAAGTCGCAAAACGTTATTGGTATCGCTGATATCGATACACGTAAGTTGACGCGTATTCTGCGTGAAAAAGGTGCTCAAAACGGTTGTATCGTAGCAGGCAACAATATTGATGAGGCTCTAGCGTTAGCGAAAGCAAAAGAATTCCCTGGCCTGAAAGGTATGGACCTTGCGAAAGAAGTTACAACAAAAGAAGCGTATCAATGGAAACAAGGTTCGTGGACGCTTACGGGTGGACTTCCTGAAGCGAAAGCAGACTCTGAATTGCCATACCACGTTGTTGCTTATGACTTCGGAGCAAAACGAAACATCCTACGAATGCTTGTTGACCGCGGCTGCCGCCTAACGGTTGTTCCTGCTGAGACTTCTGCTGAAGAAGTACTATCACTGAACCCAGACGGTGTTTTCCTTTCAAATGGCCCTGGTGACCCAGAACCATGTACTTACGCAATTGAAGCGACAAAAGTGTTCCTAGAAAAAGGCTTACCAATCTTTGGTATCTGTCTAGGTCACCAGATTCTTGCTCTTGCGTCAGGCGCTAAGACAGTGAAGATGAAGTTTGGTCACCACGGTGCAAACCACCCGGTTAAAGATTTAGATCGTGATGTTGTGATGATTACTTCACAAAACCACGGCTTTGCTGCTGACGAAGATACGCTTCCAGAGACATTACGAGCGACTCATAAGTCTCTATTTGATGGTTCTCTACAAGGTATCCACCGTACAGATAAACCAGCATTTAGCTTCCAAGGTCACCCAGAAGCAAGCCCAGGTCCAGAAGATGCGGCACCGCTATTCGACCACTTCATTGAATTAATTAACCAGTCTGTTGCAAACAAACAAGACAAAGCGTAATCCGGAGTAGTAGATAATGCCAAAACGTACTGACATTAAAAGTGTTCTAATTCTAGGTGCTGGTCCGATTGTTATCGGTCAAGCATGTGAGTTTGATTACTCTGGTGCTCAAGCTTGTAAAGCACTTCGCGAAGAAGGTTACCGAGTTATTCTTGTAAACTCGAACCCAGCGACAATCATGACTGACCCAGACATGGCTGATGCGACTTACATCGAACCTATCCAATGGGAAGTGGTTCGTAACATCATCGCTAAAGAGAAGCCAGATGCAGTTCTACCGACAATGGGCGGCCAAACTGCACTTAACTGTGCGTTAGATTTAGAAAAATACGGCGTACTTGAAGAGTTCGGCGTAGAGATGATTGGTGCAACTGCTGACGCTATCGATAAAGCAGAAGACCGTTCACGCTTTGATAAAGCAATGAAAGCTATTGGCCTTGAGTGTCCAACGGCTGATACAGCGAAAACGATGGAAGAAGCTTACAAAGTTCAAGAAATGGTTGGTTTCCCTTGTATCATTCGTCCATCGTTTACGATGGGTGGTACAGGCGGTGGTATCGCTTATAACAAAGAAGAATTTGAAGAAATCTGTCGTCGTGGTTTGGATCTTTCTCCAACCAACGAACTTCTAATCGATGAGTCACTTATCGGTTGGAAAGAGTACGAGATGGAAGTGGTTCGCGACAAGAACGACAACTGTATCATCGTATGTGCGATTGAAAACTTTGACCCAATGGGTATTCACACTGGTGACTCGATCACCGTGGCTCCGGCTCAAACGCTAACAGACAAAGAATACCAACTAATGCGTAACGCTTCTCTAGCGGTACTGCGTGAGATTGGTGTTGAAACAGGTGGTTCAAACGTACAGTTTGGTATCAACCCGAAAGATGGCCGTATGGTTATCATCGAGATGAACCCACGTGTATCTCGTTCTTCTGCACTTGCTTCTAAAGCAACAGGTTTCCCAATCGCTAAGATTGCAGCGAAACTGGCTGTTGGCTTTACGCTAGACGAGCTAATGAATGACATCACTGGTGGCGCAACGCCAGCATCATTCGAACCAACAATCGACTACGTAGTTACTAAGATTCCTCGTTTTAACTTCGAGAAATTTGCAGGTGCTAACGACCGTCTAACGACGCAAATGAAGTCGGTTGGTGAAGTTATGGCTATCGGCCGTAACCAACAAGAATCTCTACAGAAAGCACTTCGCGGTCTAGAAGTTGGCGCAACTGGTTTTGACGAAATGGTCGACCTAGATGCACCTGACGCTCTAACGACGATTCGCCATGAGCTTAAAGAAGCTGGTTCTGACCGTATTTGGTACATCGCAGACGCTTTCCGTGCTGGTATGTCAGTTGATGGTGTATTTAACCTAACGCAAATTGACCGCTGGTTCCTAGTTCAAATCGAAGACATCGTAAAACTAGAGCAAGAACTTAAAGCGAAAGGCTTTGCTGGTCTGAATAAAGACGAGCTAATGAAGCTTAAGCGTAAAGGTTTTGCTGATGCTCGCCTGTCTAAGATTCTAGGTGTGGCAGAAAGTGAAATTCGTCGTCTACGTGACCAATACGATATTCACCCAGTCTACAAGCGTGTAGATACGTGTGCGGCTGAGTTCTCTTCTGATACGGCTTACATGTACTCATCTTACGATGACGAATGTGAATCGAACCCAACAGACAAAGAGAAAATCATGATCCTAGGCGGCGGTCCAAACCGTATCGGCCAAGGTATTGAATTCGATTACTGTTGTGTACATGCTTCTCTAGCATTACGTGAAGATGGCTACGAAACAATCATGGTTAACTGTAACCCTGAGACAGTTTCGACAGACTACGATACGTCTGACCGTCTGTACTTTGAACCAGTAACTCTGGAAGACGTACTAGCAATCGTTCGTGTTGAGAAGCCAAAAGGCGTTATCGTTCAGTACGGTGGTCAAACACCACTGAAACTGGCTCGTGAGCTTGAAGCTGCTGGCGTACCAATCATTGGTACTAGCCCAGACGCAATCGACCGTGCAGAAGACCGTGAGCGTTTCCAAGTTGCTGTTGACCGTCTTGGTCTTCTACAACCAGAAAACGCGACAGTAACAACAATGGAGCAAGCGGTAGATAAATCTCGCGAAATCGGCTTCCCTTTGGTTGTTCGTCCTTCTTATGTTCTTGGTGGTCGTGCGATGGAAATCGTCTACGATGAGCAAGACTTACGTCGCTACTTCAACGAAGCTGTAAGTGTTTCAAACGAATCTCCAGTACTACTTGATAGCTTCCTAGATGACGCTGTTGAAGTAGACGTTGATGCGATTTGTGACGGTGAGCGCGTTGTTATTGCGGGTATCATGGAGCACATCGAGCAAGCGGGTGTTCACTCAGGTGACTCAGCATGTTCTCTTCCTGCTTACACGTTAAGCCAAGAAATCCAAGACGTAATGCGTGAGCAAGTTGAAAAGCTAGCGTTCGAGTTGGGTGTTCGTGGTCTAATGAATACGCAGTTTGCTGTTAAGAACAACGAAGTGTACCTAATCGAGGTGAACCCTCGTGCAGCACGTACAGTACCGTTCGTATCGAAAGCAACAGGCGCAGCAGTTGCTAAGATTGCAGCTCGTGTGATGGCGGGTCAATCGCTAGAGTCTCAAGGCTTTACGAAAGAAATCATCCCACCTTACTACTCAGTGAAAGAAGTTGTTCTTCCGTTCAACAAATTCCCTGGTGTAGACCCACTATTAGGCCCAGAAATGCGCTCTACTGGTGAAGTTATGGGTGTTGGTGCAACGTTTGCTGAAGCATACTCTAAAGCTGAATTGGGTTGTGGTCACATCTACCCTGAAGGCGGTCGTGCATTGCTTTCTGTTCGCGAAGGCGACAAAGAGCGCGTTGTTGACCTAGCATCTAAGCTATCTAAGCTTGGTTACCAGCTAGACGCAACACACGGTACTGCAGTTATCCTTGGCGAAGCGGGTATTAACCCACGTCTAGTAAACAAGGTACACGAAGGTCGTCCTCACATTCTTGACCGTATCAAGAACAATGAGTACACCTACATCGTGAACACTGCAGCTGGCCGTCAAGCGATTGAAGATTCTAAAGTTCTTCGTCGTGGCGCGTTGGCTGAGAAAGTGAACTACACGACTACGCTAAACGCTGCATTCGCGACTTGTATGGCGCACACTGCAGACGCGAAAACGTCAGTAACTTCAGTTCAAGAGCTACACGCACAAGTTAAAGCTTCTCTAGCTTAATAGACTAACGCGTATCGCTGCTAAGCGGATATAAATGCTCAAAGCCCACTCTTCGGAGTGGGCTTTTTTATGTCTGTTATCTGGTGATGGCTAAATGATGAATATTTGGAATAGGTTACAATCTTGTGTTTCGTTATTGCTCATCTGCCGTGAGTGGTAACTTGTCGCTATACGAGAATTTAAGGCGTTGGGTATATGGAAATCACTCTAGAAATATTGGCTATCTTGTTTGTAGTTGCAACGGCGGCAGGCTTTATTGATGCAATGGCTGGCGGCGGTGGGTTATTGACTCTACCTGCATTGCTAGCGGCTGGAGTGCCACCCACGCAGGCACTGGCAACCAATAAACTTCAAAGCTCATTTGGTAGTTTTTCTGCCAGTTGGTATTTCGTGCGTAACGGTATCGTCAGTATTAAAGAGATGCGCCTCGCGATCTTTTGTACCTTTATTGGTTCTGCCATTGGCGCCGAGTTGGTCCAGCACATTGATGCGAGCCTACTGACTAGCGTGATACCGTTGCTGCTTATTGCTATCTCTCTCTATTTCCTGTTAGCACCACAAACCAGAGCGTCTGAAGGAAAACAGAAGATCTCTGAGGCGACGTTTGCTTTGTGTATTGGTGGCGGTGTTGGCTTCTACGATGGCTTTTTTGGCCCAGGAACAGGTTCAATTTTCACTGTATGTTTTGTTGCGATTGGTCACTTCTCGTTAGTCGACGCTACGGCGCGCACCAAGGTATTGAACTTTACCTCGAATATCGCTGCACTGATTTTCTTTATTTTGGCCGGCTTGCCAATTTGGGAATTAGGATTAGTGATGGCAGTTGGTGGCTTTATGGGTGCTCAACTTGGCGCTAAAGTCGTGGTGACAAAAGGGCAGAAATGGATTCGCCCTCTTGTGATCGTGATGTCGATGTTAATGGCGTCTAAACTGCTTTGGGAACAGCATCAACAATGGATTCTATCAGTATTTTAACTCGCGGAGATTGATAGCTGTTCGGCCTTACACAGATATGAATAGGTCGAATTAATCCCTCTAACTCTGGAAAGCTAAACAGGTATTGAGGCTCAATATTGAGTGTCTTTACGATAGAGAGCGGGATCAAAGCCGGGCCCGTTCCTCCCAACGCTAGCTGGGCTGCTGCGGTGTAGGCATCCATCTCCATCAAGGGTTTGATGCCGAACTTTTCAAGCACAGATAACTGATACGAGTTTGCCGGATTCGTCATGTCGTTGGTAATGACTAACGGGGGAAGCTCACTAAGTGGCGCCTTACTCACAATGTAAAACGGCTCATCAAACAGGTGGAATGTCATCAACCCATGATGCGGCGGCAGTAAACCAGCACACAACCCTAAGGTCGCCTTACCAGACTGCACTCGCTCGATAATTCTTGGTGTATGGTTAGTGGTGATGGTGATGTATTTATCTTGCTGGATAAATTTCCCCATCATTTCACCTAGATAACCTGCGATCAGCGACTTAGAGCTATCTAAAGTAATGAGAGTGGTATCTTCCAACTCTTGCTGTTCATAAATAAGCCCTCTAAGTTCATTGAATGCGGGGCCAATACTCTCGATGAGCGCGATCGCATCCGGCGTCAGTTTTATCTGTCGGCCACTCGGTTCTATGAGTTTCTTACCTAACTTCTTTTCTAAATTCGCAATCCGTTTGCTGACCGCTGATTGGCTGATATAAAGCAAACTGCCTGTGCGGCTCATGGTCTTTGCTTTACTCAATACCAGTAGAGTTTCGATTCCTTCGAGTAGCATTGGGTTATATTCATGAAAGTTGGGAATGATTGAACCAAGTTACCTTAAACGCCATTCATTCTCTAGATTTGAAACTAAAGGTTTGAACTCAGTTAGGTATTTTTAATTGGGAACGCAAAGTGTCACGAGAGCATTAGAATGGATTGCAGAGTGAGCTGGATTAAAAAAGACTCCTTTGCGGAGCCTCTTAGTCATCGTCCTATCTATTTGATAGCGAAAGTCGGTAGTGATAAGTGCCAGCGAATGGCGCCAAGTCTAATCAATAGTGTCGTGAGCACGCCGGCCAGAAATGCGGTTTCTGAGTCGTGCCCCATGCTGAGCGCCATGGTATGGAAAGTACCACCAATGATACAAGCGGTCGCGTAGACTTCACTTCTTAGAATCATTGGCACTTCGCGGGCAAGCACGTCACGGATAATACCGCCACCACAGCCTGTGATAACACCCATGATAATAGCAACCAATGCAGAGTCTTGATAAATCAATGCTTTTTCTACACCAATGCCAACAAACACTGCTAAGCCGATCGCATCACATACCGGCAATATCCACCAAGCCAGACGCTTTGGACGTCTTACTATAATCATGGTCAGCAAACAGGTAGTGATAATGACCCAAAGGTAGGTGGTATCGGTGATCCAAAACACGGGGGTTGCACCCAATGCCATGTCACGAATTGTACCGCCGCCAATCGCGGTTACACTGCCTAAAACAGCGACACCAAAGGGATCCATCTTAAGACGGCCAGCGACAAATACGCCTGAGACAGCAAAAATGGCAGTGCCAAATAAATCGATAATATAAAGCAGCATGGAGTCCATGATACTGGTGCTCTTATGGTTGAAATTGTAGGTACAGGTCGGTGGCAAATTGTACGAAAAAACGCAGCAAATAGTTAGTGATTTTGCCTAGCTCTATCGAAGAAATCGCATACTTGTTGGATCGCTTTCAAAGTTCTCGTCGTCGGGCGATTAATCCAGTCAGAGTTGAGTGACCAAATCTGATGTTGAGCGACTGCTGGGATCTCATCTTCCCAAGTTTGCCACATGGTTCCATTCTCAATCGCGTGCTGAGAAGTGAAGATCACTTGCGGCTTCCTTAATACAACTTGCTCAATGCCAACTTGCGGGTAAGGGGAAGCACTGTCTTCGAAAATATTGTGACCGCCACAAAACTCAAACACCTCACTTGGCCAGTGCCCTTGAGCAACAGTGATGATCGGCTTCTCACTGAGTTGGTAAAAGTAGTTTACTGGCTCGGCATCTTTGTATTTTAGTTTCAACGCGTTGAGCTGCTCTCTGTATTGTTGAGCGTTATTTTCGCCAATACTTGGATCGCTTGCGAATTGGCTAAGTTGCTCAATATTGGTCGCGATGTTATCTAGGCTCTTGGTTTTTGAGTAGTAAATATTAAAACCAAATTGCTCCAGTTTCGCGAGTTCTCTGGGCGGGTTTCCCGCTGGCCATGCGAGAATGAGATCAGGTTGCAGGGCGATGATCTTCTCAACCTTGATGCCTTGGTAATTCGCCACTTTCTCTAGCTTGTCAGCTTGTAGTGGATAATCACTTCGCTCACTCACCGCAATAAGCTTATCACCTAAACCAGCGCTGTATGCGAGTTCAGTGGCATGAGGAGCAAGGCTAACCACACGTTGAGCAGGTTGAACTTTTTCTGAAGTCAGTAGTGCTTCTTCTGCAAATGATAAAGGCAGCCATAAGCTGGAAGACAAAATAGTAAGGCTTGTAACAAGTGCTAATGGTTTCACTCTAAATCCCTTGGTGAACAAATAGTAAGATTAGGCTTTGTAAAAATATCCAGATAGCGATGCGACCAAACAGCAGTTTTTGAATTTGAGATAAGTGCAGCGCTGAAGGGGCGACTCTGCCGCCTAATTTTGCTCGAATAGCTTTGGTGTTGTCGTAAATCGCAGGGCCGCCCAGTGACAGCTCAAGCTTGTTGCCGACAGCAGTAATCAACCATGCAGGTCCGGGCAATGGCCAAGAGCGACTCTGAACGAGCATCATCTTGAATGTGTGAGACGCTTTATCGCCACATACAATCATCAAGGCAAACAAGCGCATTGGTATAAATTCTAGGATAGCGACGATCTTGATAGCGGTTGAGCCAAATGGAGAAAATCGCTTACGACTTGGTGACCACGCTCGGGCTAATTCGACAATCAGGCGATACATTAAAGCGGCGATTCCACCACCAATGGCGTACCAGAATAAAACACAAACCACATTACGAGCGTAACCCATGATGATAGTTTCAGCAGCGGCTTTGCCAAG
This sequence comes from Vibrio tasmaniensis, assembly GCF_024347635.1. Taxonomy (NCBI): domain Bacteria; kingdom Pseudomonadati; phylum Pseudomonadota; class Gammaproteobacteria; order Vibrionales; family Vibrionaceae; genus Vibrio; species Vibrio tasmaniensis. The sequence goes on along the minus strand of NZ_AP025510.1, from coordinate 2,718,509 downwards.
CCCAAGTGATGACAGTGATTCAGTTTGACGGTTAACAATCGGAGCCAGTAACTGGCGAGCTTCGGCTTTATCTTCTCGGCCAAGAGCTTTGATCAGTTGATTTGCCAACTTTTCATTGTTACGCCAATCAATGGCGAGTAACAACAGGGCTAATTCAAACAGTTGCGATTGCCAAACCAGTGGTTGCAGTGCCAATAGGATAACCAGAGCCGGCAAGACCATTAACCCCCAAGCTAAAGTGCCTGAGATTAAGCTTTGGGAATAATTTTGATTGTTATTAACCTTGGTTGCTAAAAGTTCAGCAAACTTATGCCATAAGGTCGTGGGGTGTGCGGCATGGGGGATAGGTAAAATTAAATGAAAAAGCAGTGCTCCCCACATTACAAGGAGCACGCCATTCGCAAATACCTGATCAAACAGTGTTTGCATGTCTAGTCGCTTACTTTAGTAGGGCAACCATTTTGATAACCATTTCAGAAGAGCTTTGTGCCGCTAGTGGCAGGAACTCTTCGAAGCTCATTGGTGATTCTTTGTCTGCAACGTCAGAGATTGCACGAACAACCACAAATGGTACTTGGAATTGGTGACAAGCTTGAGCGATAGCCGATGCTTCCATCTCTACAGCAACTACTGATGGGAAGTGCTTGCGGATGAACGCTTGGCGTTCTGCTGTGCAAACAAATGCGTCGCCAGTACAGATAAGACCGCGAACGGCGTGTTTATCTTCCATTTGTGCTAGTGCTTGTTCTGCAACAGCCATCAGTTTGTCGTCAGCTTTGAATGCTGCAGGTTGACCTGCCATTTGGCCGATTTCGTAACCGAAAGCCGTAACGTCAGCATCGTGGTGACGAACTTCTGTAGAGATAACCACATCGCCAAGGTTTAGCGTTGAATCAAAACCGCCAGCAGAGCCAGTGTTTAATACTACATCTGGTTGGTATTCGCTTAGTAGGATTGAAGTACCAACAGCCGCTGCTACTTTACCAATGCCTGATTGAAGCAAAACAACGTCAACACCATCTATCTGACCAGAGAAAAAGGTACAACCGCCTTTATTAACTTCAGTAATGTCTGAAATTGCTGCTTTTAGGATCGCAACTTCTTGCTCCATTGCGCCAATGATGCCGATTTTCATGTGTAGTCTCTTAATAAATAATATTTAAACAGTAGAGCGAAATTGTAGCATGGATAAGAAGTGTCGAGCGACTGCCCAGAAGCACTTCTCATCCGAATACAGACGATTTATCTGTGTATTCTTTTATCTATTTGATTAAGCCTTCGCTTTTCAAGCTAGCTCGAAGTTGTTCAGCACGTTTTCGGTTGACGCCAAAATCAGAATGGCCAGTGCGAGACTCTGAACGCACGATCAGTTTGCCATCAGTGATCTTAAGCTCTAAGTCATCGACAAAGCGCATGATGCGAGAAGTACATTCAACGCGAAGGTAGCCTTCGGTTTTGTTGGCTGTTTTCGCTCCTGGTAAGGTCAGCGCAACTTGCTCAATCGCATCTAAGTTAGCTGAATCTGATAACTCAAACGCGGCCAATGCATGCTGTTCACGGTCATCTTGAGTTGATACGCAGTTTGGTTTATCTCCACAAGGTGATGACGTTCTGTCTTTCATGTTTGTGATTCCTTGGCTGCAAGCGGTTAAAGTCAAAAGAGATAGAGAGAGGAGGGCGGCTTTTTTCATAGTGTTTCCTATGGCGTTGTTTTAGTTTTAATTCTAGTTATCGGGATTGGCTTGTTTGCGAATGTTTTACGTATTTTCGTTATGCTTGTGATAAACGTATCCAATTCAAAAAAGGATCCATCATTGGATCCTTTTTTTATAGTAACGAACTGAGTAATAAAGGAAACCCAATCACACTTCTAGGTAATCCAAGATCCCTTCTGCGGCTTTACGGCCTTCATCGATAGCGGTTACCACTAAGTCAGATCCTCGAACAGCATCGCCACCAGCGAATATCTTGCTGTTGGTGGTTTGGTATTGAAACTCTTGTTTGCCGGGAGCTTTGATGCGGCCCCATTGGTCGAGTTCAACACCAAATGGTTCTAGCCATTCCATTGCATGAGGTTGGAAACCAAATGCCATGATCACGGCATCAGCTTCAAGAACATGCTCACTGCCTTCAACCGGTTCAGGACGACGGCGGCCTGCCTCATCTGGTTCACCCAAGGCTGTTTTCACCACTTTAACGCCAGTCACATGACCGGATGAATCGGTTTCCAGTGCTAATGGTTGAAGGTTGAACATGAACTTCACGCCTTCCTCTTTCGCATTTTTCACCTCTCGGCGAGAGCCCGGCATGTTCGCTTCATCTCGGCGATAAGCACAAACAACATTAGCAGCGTGTTGACGAATTGACGTTCGGACACAGTCCATTGCAGTATCACCACCACCAAGCACGACTACTTTCTTGCCTTTCATGTCGATGAATGGCGTTGGGTTATCCAGTTCCATGACCTTGTAGGTATTGGAAACAAGGAAGGGTAGGGCATCATAAACGCCCGGTGCTTCTTCGTTGTCTAACCCAGCACGCATATTTTTATAGGTGCCGACACCTAAGAAAACGGCATCATAATCATCGACCAATTGTTGCAGCTGAACGTCTTTACCGACTTCGGTATTCATTTTAAATTCGACACCCATACCACTAAAGATACGGCGACGGTTTTCCATGATGCCCTTCTCAAGCTTGAACGATGGGATACCAAATGTCAGTAGGCCTCCTATCTCTGGGTAGCGGTCAAATACCACGGCCTTCACACCGTTTCGAACTAAGATATCTGCTGCTGCAAGGCCCGCTGGACCTGCGCCGATGATAGCGACCTTTTTGTCGGTCCATTCAACGTGAGACATGTCTGGCTTCCAGCCCATCTCAAACGCTTTGTCGTTAATGTACTTTTCAATATTGCCTATTGTTACTGCGCCGAAATCATCATTGAGAGTACAAGAGCCCTCGCACAGACGGTCTTGAGGGCAAACTCGGCCACAAACCTCAGGTAAGCTGTTGGTTTGGTGAGACAATTCAGCGGCTTCGATAATGCGTCCTTCATTGGCAAGCTTGAGCCACTGAGGGATGTAATTATGAACAGGACATTTCCATTCACAGTAAGGGTTACCACAGTCTAAACAGCGGTCAGCTTGCGCCTTGGCTTGTTGCTTAGTGAAAGGTTCGTAGATCTCTACGAACTCAATCTTACGTATCTTGATTGGCTTCTTCGCTGGGTCTACGCGATTCACATCAATAAATTGGTATACATTCTGGCTCATGATTGGCTCCTTCCAATTATTGCGCTTGAACACGAAGTTCAGCAGAGCTGCGGCTTTGGTGACCGAGCAAGGTGTTGAGGTCCGCCGTCTTCGGCTTCACTAGGTAGAACTTTGGAATCCATTCATCAAAGTTCGCCAGAATAGCTTCAGCGTGTACTGAGCCAGTCTCTTCTAAGTGCTCCGCAATCAAGCCGCGCAGATGTTCTTGGTGGATAAAGAGGTCAGACAGAGAAAGTGCTTCGACCGATTCGTTGTTCACTCGGCCTTGGAAGTCGTCATTCTTGTCCATCACATAAGCAAAACCACCCGTCATACCGGCACCGAAGTTCACTCCGGTTGCGCCAAGAATGGCAACAATACCGCCAGTCATGTATTCACAAGCGTTGTCACCCGCACCTTCAATCACGGCAACGGTACCTGAGTTACGTACGCCAAATCGCTCGCCCGCAGTACCCGCAGCGAATAACTTGCCTCCGGTCGCACCATACAAGCAGGTATTGCCGATAATGGTCGCTTCGTTACAAGTAAAGGCTGTGCCTTGGTGAGGTTTGATCACTACTTTGCCGCCCGCCATGCCTTTGCCGACATAGTCATTGGCATCACCCGTCAGATACAACTCGACGCCGCCAGCGTTCCAAACCGCAAAGGATTGGCCTGCTGTACCATCGAGATACAACTTAATTGGTGAGCCCGCCATACCTTGGTTACCGTAACGTTTGGCAATTTCACCAGAGATACGAGCGCCAATCGAGCGATCGGTGTTGATCACGTTGTAGTAAAGGCTGGTGGATTGACGTTTCTCAATCGCATCAATTGCGTCATCAAGGATCTGTTGGTTGAGTTGAGCCTTATCAAACGGTGCGTTTGGCTCTGTCCAAAACAGTGGGTGACCTTCCGCAGATACCGGAGCTTCCAATATCGAAGAGAGATCGAGCTTGCTCTGTTTCGCAGTGAGGCCTTGAACGGCTTCAAGCAAATCAGTACGGCCAATCAGGTCAGTGAGTTTTTCTACGCCAAGTTCTGCAAGGTATTGGCGCACTTCATCGGCTAGGCCGGTAAAGTAGTTCACCACCATGTCTGGTAGGCCTTTGAAGTATTCACGACGTAGGGTTTCATCTTGAGTCGCAACACCTGTCGCACAGTTATTTAGGTGGCAAATTCTTAAGAACTTACAACCCATCGCCACCATAGGTGCGGTACCAAAACCAAAGCTCTCTGCACCTAAAATCGCGCCCTTGATAACATCGAGGCCAGTTTTTAAACCACCATCGACTTGTAGGCGGATCTTATGACGAAGCCCATTGGCAACAAGTGCTTGTTGAGTTTCGGCTAAGCCAAGCTCCCAAGGACAACCTGCGTATTTCACCGAGGTCAGTGGGCTTGCAGCAGTACCTCCGTCGTAACCGGAGATGGTAATCAAGTCGGCATAGGCTTTCGCGACACCTGTGGCAATGGTGCCTACACCCGGTTCAGATACTAACTTCACTGAAACCAAGGCTTTAGGGTTAACTTGCTTAAGGTCGAAAATCAGTTGCGCCAGATCCTCGATCGAATAGATATCGTGATGCGGAGGAGGGGAGATCAGAGTTACGCCTTGAACTGAGTATCTCAGCTTAGCGATTTCTGCCGTGACCTTATGACCCGGTAGTTGACCGCCTTCCCCTGGCTTCGCACCTTGTGCGACTTTGATTTGTAGAACATCCGCATTGGTTAAGTAATGTGGCGTCACACCAAAACGACCAGAAGCTATCTGTTTGATGCGCGAGTTACGATCAGTACCGAAGCGTCGTGGATCTTCACCACCTTCACCAGAGTTGGAATAACCACCTAAGCGGTTCATCGCCATGGCCAGTGCTTCGTGAGCTTCGGGGCTCAAGGCACCAATCGACATCGCTGCCGAGTCGAAGCGCTTAAAGAGATCGCTACTCGGCTCGACTTGTTCTAGTGGCAGAGGTTGTTCGGCTTTTTTGAGACTCATTAAGTCGCGCAGCATAGCAGCAGGGCGAGCATTAACTTGCTTCGCAAAAGATTGGTAGTCGGATGTTTCACCTGTCTTTACGGCGGTTTGCAAGGTACTGACTACGTCTGGGTTGTAGGCGTGGTATTCGCCGCCATGTACGTATTTGAGTAAGCCACCATGTTCCAGTGGTTTACGTTTTGTCCATGCTTTACGAGATAGGTTATAGATATCTTGCTGGAAGTCGCTAAAGCTAGCGCCTTGGATACGAGTCGTTACACCACGGAAACACAGATCAACAACATCGGTATGTAAACCGACTGCCTCAAATAACTGCGAGCAGCGATACGAAGCAATTGTCGAGATACCCATCTTCGACATGATCTTATACAGACCTTTGTTGATGCCGTTTTGGTAATTTTGCAATGCAGTGCGATAGTCTTTATCTAATGAACCATCGTCCAACATTTTGCCCAGAGCTTCATAAGCGAGATACGGGTAAACCGCGGTGGCACCGAAGCCAAGCAGTACTGCAAATTGGTGTGGGTCGCGTGCGGTTGCTGTTTCAACGACTATGTTGGCATCACAACGCAGGTTGGTGTCTGCAAGTCGAGTTTGCACCGCACCGACCGCCATGGCTGCTGGAACTGGGAGCTTACCTTTCTCTAAACCTTTGTCAGAAAGCACAACTAAAACAGCGCCGTCACGTACATCTTGAACCGCACGATCACACAAGTCGTTGATGGCTTGTTCGAGATCTTTTTCTGCTGAGTCATAGTGCATGCTAAGAATCGTATGGCCATAATGCTTTTGATTTAATTGCAGAAGTTGCTGCATATCGGAATAAAGCAGAACGGGCGAATCAAACGTCACACGGTAAGCATGCCCATCGGTTTCACAGAACACATTCATCTCTTGGCCGATGCTGGTTGCCAGAGACATCACGTGTTTTTCACGCAAAGGGTCAATCGGTGGATTGGTTACTTGAGCAAACTTCTGACGGAAATAGTCGGTAATGAGGCGCTCTTTCGAAGACAGTACTGCCATTGGTGTATCGTCGCCCATCGAGCCGACCGCTTCTTGTCCCATGTCACCGAGTACACGCAGCACTTGGTCTGACTCTTCGTTGCTCATTGCAAACTGTTTTTGATAGGTCTTTAGGGTGTCATCATCAAAATTACGCTTACCGACTTGGTCATCTGCTAGTGCGGAAAACGGTGTTAATTTGTGAACGTTCTTATCCATCCATTCTTTATATGGGTGACGGCCTTTAAGATCATTGTCGATCTCGTTCGACTGCCATAGCTTACCGCGACGCGTATCAATAACGAGTAATTCACCCGGGCCAACGCGACCTTTCTCTGCCACTTCGTCTGGCGCATAATTCCAGATACCGACTTCAGATGCCAAGGTGATTAGGTTGTCTTTGGTGATCACATAGCGAGCAGGGCGTAAGCCGTTTCTGTCGAGGTTACATGCCGCATAACGGCCGTCAGACAGTACGATACCCGCAGGGCCATCCCACGGTTCCATGTGCTTGGAGTTGAAGTCGTAGAATGCACGCAGATCGGGATCCATGTCTGGGTGGTTTTGCCAAGCGGGCGGCACAAGCATACGCATCGCTCGGAACACATCCATACCCCCGGCAAGGAATAGGTCGAGCATGTTGTCTAAGCTTGAGGAGTCTGATCCTGTCTCATTCACAAAAGGTGCGGCCGTTTGTAAATCGGGCAGCAGCGGTGAAGAGAATTTATAGGCGCGAGCCTTAGCCCATTGACGGTTGCCTTCAATGGTATTGATCTCACCATTGTGTGCCAAATAGCGGAATGGTTGAGCCAGTGGCCAACGCGGCTGTGTGTTGGTTGAGAAACGCTGGTGGAACAGACATATAGCTGATTCCATACGTAAGTCAGCAAGATCGAGGTAAAATCGCGGAAGATCGGCGGGCATACACAAGCCTTTGTAGACCATGACTTGTGTCGAAAGGCTACAAATATAGAAATCTTTATCTTCGGAGATCTGCTTTTCAATTCGACGGCGAGCGATATAAAGGCGTCGTTCAATATCGCGTTCACGCCACCCCGCAGGTGCTGAGATAAACACTTGCTGAATATTAGGAACGGAATCTTTTGCGATTGGACCTAATACGTCGGTGTTGGTCGGCACGACACGCCAACCTGCAACGGTTAACGTTTCTTGAGCTAGTTCTTTATTGACGATGTCTTGCGCGGATTGTGCTTTGATTGGGTCTTGGCTGAAGAAAATCATGCCGACAGCGTATTGCTTGCCGAGCTTGAAGTTATTCTCTTCTGCAATAATTCTGAGATAAGAGTCTGGCTTCTGTAGCAATAAGCCACAGCCATCTCCTGTTTTACCATCCGCAGCAATACCACCACGGTGTGTCATGCGATCGAGGGCTGAAATAGCAGTTCGTACCAACTTATGACTCGGTTGGCCTTCCATTTGCGCTATTAAACCAAATCCACAGTTGTCTTTTTCAAGACTAGGATCATATAGAGCCATTGCAATTCTCCCTTTTGCTTCTCTGTCATCCAGACAGTAAATGACTAACTATTCATATGCTTATTATTTTTTATAAACTTGTTCTTATATAAATTTATAGTTTGTTCTTAGCTAGTTAAAACGTTATTGGTTGTGTTAACAAAACCGATTGGTTTTATTTTCACCAGCTTTACAACGTATAGCTAATTGTGTTTAAGGTCAAGTTCATGGTTAATTATCATGCGTAAACGCGATTAACCACGTAATAATCTAAAATAATAGAGTGATATCAAAGGGATATAAAAGGTGGTTGTTAATGGGATTTAACATGTGTACGAAAGGAATGTCGCAGGAACCGTAAGTCAGATAGAAAAAAGGCTAGCATCGAGTGCTAGCCAAACATAAAAGTTAGGAAGGGTATTGCTTTTCCTCTAGGCTAACGTCATCGACGCTAGCCTGAGAAATATTATGCGGAAAGCATGAGTGAATCTGCTTTCGCTTCTAAGTTTGAGTTACCCATTAAGAAGTCATCAATGGCAATTGCACATTCACGACCTTCATTAATACAACGTACAACTAGAGACTGACCTGTTCGCATATCACCAGCAGCGAAAACGCCTTTCTGATTAGTCTCAAAACCTTCAGAAGCGACGTTACCGCGCTCGTCCAGTTTAATGTCTAGTTGAGCAAGCACGCCCGTTGGCTCTGGGTGTAAGAAGCCCATAGCAAGGAACGCCATATCACATGGAATAACACGTTCAGAGTTCGCTACTTCATCAAAGCCTGGACGTTCGCCTGGTTTTGCATCTTGCCAAACGATGTCAGCAATTCGTAGACCCGTCACTTGACCTTGTTCGTTACCGATGAACTCTTTGGTTAAGATGTTCCAATGACGTTCACAACCTTCTTCGTGAGAAGTGGTGGTTTTCATGATCATTGGGTATTGAGGCCAAGGCATATTTGCAGGGCGTTTCTCTGGTGGGATCGGCATGATCTCAACCTGAGTAATGCTTGCTGCTTTATGACGGTTTGATGTGCCCACACAGTCAGAACCTGTATCACCACCACCGATAACCACAATGTGCTTATCTTTAGCGTGAAGCTCTTCTGTTTTAAGATCTAAGTCGTTGGCACGGCGGTTGTTTTGACCAAGGAATTCCATGGCAAAATGAACGCCTTTAAGCTCACGACCTGGGATTGGTAAGTCGCGTGGAACCGTAGAACCACCCGTTAGCAATACCACATCAAACTCTTGGCGTAGCTGTTGAGCATTAACATCAACACCGATATGTTGGTTTACTTTAAACTCAACGCCAGCTTCAGCCATTAGGTTGATCTTACGATCAATTACGTCCATCCCCAGTTTGAAATCTGGGATACCGAAGCGAAGTAGACCACCGACTTTCTCGTCACGTTCAAATACCGTTACCGAGTGACCAGCGCTGTTTAGCTGTTCAGCGGCGGCTAAGCCAGCAGGACCTGAACCGATAACCGCGACAGTTTTACCTGTGCGAGAGCGTGGTGTCTTAGGCTTTGCGTACCCTTCACGGTACGCAGTTTCTACAATCGTTTTCTCGATATTACAGATAGTGATTGGGTCTTGGTTGATGCCAAGAACACAGGCACTTTCACAAGGAGCAGGACAAACACGACCTGTAAACTCAGGGAAGTTGTTGGTAGAGCTTAGAATGTTCCAAGCCTCTTCCCAGCTGTCACGGTAAACCGCATCATTGAATTCTGGGATGATGTTACCAATCGGACAGCCGTTGTGACAGAAAGGTACGCCACAGTCCATACAACGAGATGCTTGAGTACTGATCTTTTCACCAAACTCTTCGTTAAGTACGAACTCTTTGTTGTCTTCAATTCGAACTGACGGATCGAGCTTTTTTGGAAGCTCACGACCGTGTTCTAAAAATCCAGTAGGCTTACCCATTATACTGCCTCCACTTCTTCCGTTTGTGCCTGTTGTGCTTCAGCTTTACGCTTCTCCAGAACTGCTTTGTAGTCGCGTGGCATTACTTTAACTAGTGATGCGACACTTACTTCAAAGTTGTCTAGGAAAGACTGAGCAACTTCACTTCCTGTGAATTCAACATGCTTCGTTAGCATATCTAGTAGAAGATCTTTATCTTCTTGTTCAATTGGATCTAAGTCTACAAGTTCTGCGTTGAGCTTGGTTTCGAAGTCGCCTGCTTTATCCCAAACATAAGCGACACCGCCACTCATACCTGCAGCAAAGTTACGCCCCGTTGAGCCAAGGATAATTGCCGCGCCACCTGTCATGTATTCACAACCGTGGTCACCAACACCTTCAACTACAACCTTCGCACCTGAGTTACGAACACAGAAACGTTCGCCAGCCATACCGCGAATGAAAGATTCACCAGAAGTGGCACCGTAGAAACATACGTTACCGACCACGATATTATCTTCCGCAACGATAGATGATTTCGCATCTGGGTACAGTACCAAGGTACCGCCAGACAGACCTTTACCCCAGTAATCGTTCGCGTCGCCTTCTACTTCGAATTTTACGCCTTTCGCAAGGAACGCACCGAAAGATTGACCAGCACTACCGTAGAACTTAACGTTCATTGGTTGTGGTAAACCTTGATCTTTGTAAACTTTCGAAATTTCATTCGATAGCATCGTACCCGCAGAGCGGTCCGTGTTGATTATAGGGAAGGTCGCATTCACGGCTTCGCCTTTCTCAAGAGCTGGAATGGCAGCTTGAATCAGTTTACGGTCAAGAACATCTTCTAGGTTGTGGTTTTGTTGTCTCTGGTTGTAGATACCGTCGTCTTCACGCGCCTGCTCAATGTGCAGTACAGGTGTTAGGTCGAGGTTCTTGTACTTCCAGTGACCGATGTCATCACGAACTTTAAGTTTGTGCGATTGACCAACCATTTCGTCGATAGAACGGAAGCCAAGTTCAGCCATTACTTCTCGTAGGCCTTCTGCCATGTATTGGAAGAACGTTACTACGTCTTCTACGCGGCCGTCGAAACGCTCACGCAGGGTTTTGTTCTGTGTTGCGATACCAACAGGACATGTATTCTTGTGACACTTACGCATCATGATACAGCCTTCAACCACTAGAGCTGCTGTTGCTACGCCCCATTCTTCAGCGCCAAGTAACGTTGCGACTGCAAGGTCACGTGGTGTTTTCATCTGACCATCAGACTGAACAACGATACGGTTACGTAGGCCGTTTTTCAGTAGTGTTTGGTGCGTTTCCGCTAGACCCAGTTCCCAAGGCAGACCAGTGTGACGGATAGAAGACATCGGAGATGCACCCGTACCACCATCAAAACCTGCGATAAGTACCACATCAGCTTTCGCTTTTGCTACACCTGATGCAATCGTACCTACGCCTGCTTCTGATACTAGCTTCACGTTGACACGGCCGTTACGGTTCGCGTTTTTCAGATCGTAGATCAGCTGAGCCAAATCTTCGATTGAGTAGATATCGTGGTGTGGCGGTGGAGAGATAAGACCTACGCCCGGAGTCGAGTGACGTGTTGCACCGATCCAATCATCTACCTTATCACCAGGTAGTTGACCACCTTCGCCAGGTTTCGCACCTTGAGCCATCTTGATTTGCAGCTCATCAGCGTTAGATAGGTAGTAAGACGTTACACCAAAGCGACCAGAAGCCACCTGTTTGATTGCTGAACGTTCCCAGTCACCGTTTTCTTTACGTTCGAAACGAGCTGGATCTTCACCACCTTCGCCTGAGTTTGATTTCGCGCCAATGCGGTTCATTGCAACAGCCAGTGTTGAGTGAGCCTCATGTGAGATTGAACCAAAGCTCATTGCGCCTGTTGCGAAACGCTTAAGGATGTTCTCGATGGGTTCTACTTCTGCAAGAGGAATGGAACCAGCAGGGTTCTTGATGAAGTCCAGTTGGCTACGTAGCGTTGCTGCGTTGTCGCCTTGGTCATCGACTGCTTTTGCGTACTTCTTGAACTGACCGTAATCTTTATTACGCGTCGATTCTTGAAGTAGAGAAATCGTTTCAGGGTTGAATAGGTGCTTCTCACCACGTTGCTTCCACTGGTAAACACCGCCAACATCAAGGATCTGAGCTGGGATTTCACGAGCTGGGTAACCAACTCGGTGACGAACCAGCACTTCTCGTGCGATATCATCGATCGTTAGACCTTGGATACGAGAAACAGTACCCGTGAAGTATTTTTCAACCACTGACTTGCTTACACCAAGTGCTTCAAAGATTTGTGCACCGTGGTAAGACTGTAGCGTAGAGATCCCCATCTTAGAGAAGATCTTCAGTAAACCGCCGTTGACACCTTTACGGTAGTTATCGAATAACTCACGCGGGTGTACGTTTGGATCTAGCTTCTTCGTACGTTGCAGTTCAACAATCGTTTCAATAACTAGGTATGGGTTAACTGCGTTCGCACCGTAGCCGATAAGCGTTGCAAAGTGGTGTGTCTCGCGAGCATCGCCCGTTTCAACCACGATGTCACACTTAGCACGTAGTCCTTTACGGATTAGGTGATGGTGAACCGCGCCAACTGCCAGCATTGCTGGAATAGCGGCGTGGGTAGAGTTAACCGCACGGTCTGTCAGTAGGATGATAGAGTAGCCATCAATCACGGCGTCTTCTGCGTATTGGCAGATACGCTTAAGTGCGCGCTCTAACTTGCCATTGTCTCCGTTTGCTTGGAATACGATATCCAGCGTCTTCGCTTGAAGGTGCTCGTTATCGATTGCACGTAGCTTCTCTAATTCTGAGTTAGATAGCACAGGAGATTCAAGTTCTACTTTTTGACAGTGTTCAGGTGTTTCAGCAAGTAGGTTCTGATCTTTACCTAGGTAAGTGTTCAGAGACATAACCATACGCTCACGAATCGGATCGATTGGCGGGTTAGTTACTTGTGCAAATAATTGCTTGAAGTAGTTTGAAAGGTGCTGCGATTGATGAGAAAGAATCGCTAGCGGCCAGTCAGCACCCATTGCGGAAAGTGGCTCGTAGCCTGTTTTCGCTAGAGGTAGAATGATTTCGTTTACTTCTTCAGAGCTCACACCAAACGATTGTTGTTTGTGAAGTAACTTTTCTGGAGAAGGTTGGTTAAATTCGTTGTTCGCATCCGGTAGCTTTTTCAAGCTCAGAAGGTTCTCTTCAACCCACTTCTCGTAGGGCTGTGCTTTAGCAATACCGTCTTTCACTTCTTCGTCAGAAATGATGCGGCCTTGTTCAAGGTCAGCAACGAATATACGACCTGGTTGTAAACGACCACGGTATTCAACGTTTTCGGGAGCGATCTCAACAACACCAGACTCAGACGCCATCACTAGGAAGTCGTCTTTCGTTACTGTATAGCGAGAAGGACGTAGACCGTTACGGTCAAGTGTTGCACCAACTTGAACTCCATCAGTGAAGCAGACAGAAGCTGGGCCATCCCATGGTTCCATTACGTTCGCGTGGTACTGGTAGAACGCACGACGAGTTGGATCCATGTTTTTGTTTTCTTGCCATGCTTCAGGGATCATCATCATTAATGCGTGTGGCAGAGTACGACCTGAAAGAACAAGTAGCTCAAGCGCCATATCGAAGTTTGATGAATCCGAGCTGCCTTCCTGACAGATAGGAAGCAGCATGTCGATTTCAGCTTGTGTAAACAGATCCGACTCTAGGATTGCTTCACGTGCTTTCATCCAGTTTAGATTGCCGCGAACCGTATTGATTTCGCCATTATGAGCGATGTAACGGAAAGGCTGAGCCAGACGCCAACGAGGGAATGTATTGGTAGAGAAACGAGAGTGTACAAGTGCTAGAGCTGTCACCATAGTTGGGTTTTGCAGGTCTAGGAAGTACTGAGGAACTTGTTCTGTTGTTAGCTGACCTTTGTACACTAATGTCTTGTAAGACATAGAGTTGATGTAGAAGTCGTCACCGATGTTTGACACGCTTTCTAGGCATACACGAACCGTGTAGTTACGTAGAACATACAGTTTACGCTCAAGCTCTTCTGGTGTGATACCAGGGCCGCCAGAAATAAATACGTGTTCAAATTGAGGTTCAGTGCTTAGTGGGTCAGCACCAATCATTGAATTGTCAGTTGGAAGTTCACGGTAACCGATAACTTCTAACTCAAGGCGCTGTGCATTGCGTTCTAGAATGTCACGACACTGTGCACGTTTGTATTCATCCTTAGGGAAAAGTACAACACCAACACCATATTTTTCAAAAGATGGCAGTTTAATTCCAAGCTTTACGGCTTCTTCTAGTAAGAATTCGTGTGGCTTCTGTAGCAGGATACCTGCACCATCACCAGAACACGGATCACAGCCTTGGCCGCCACGGTGTTCCATACGTGCAAGCATATCGAGTGCTTGAGTTACTACATCATGAGATTTACGATTCTTTAGATGCGCAACAAAACCGATACCACAAGCGTCATGCTCCAATTCAGGAGTATACAGACCCTGTGAGTTCTGCTCTTGATCTACCATAGATACATCCTTCCAGTTAAATCTAGGCGCAACTTTTTTGTATAAAGTCAGCCTTGTCCTTTTATATTTATGAGTCTAAACCTGCCTGTGTTGGCGGTTTGAATCCTTTCCGTATCTCGCAGGAAAAGTATTGCGAGAAAAACAATCCTTAGTGATATCCGTTTATTTTTTACCACAAACTAGTGGTTTATATAGGTGGGGTATGGATATCACCGACTTATTGGCAAGTTTTCGATGTAAGTAAACACTCAGAATTAGCCAATATGTGTAAGTATCCTACAATTTTGTCTAGGCGAATTGCAATGAAAGTTAACCGATGTAGACCATTTTTTTCGTTTTGTTTTGAATTTAATGCCTAACAAATGTGCAACATTAGGCAAATAGAGCTTATTTTTTGCATGTTTATTGATATTTGATAGGTTGCTCGCAAAAATCCTTGAGTAAACTAATTGGTCGAATTTTGCAGGGATGTAATTTTTTTTCAAAAAAAAAGACTGATATTCATTCTTATTTACTTGAGTGCTTTGAAAATATGCAATTACACGAGTTAGTTAATACTATCGGCCAAGATCTCCAACGCCGTTATGGCGAAAAGGTCCACAAGCTAACGCTTCACGGTGGATTTAGTTGCCCAAACCGAGACGGGACAATTGGCCGTGGCGGTTGTACCTTCTGCAACGTCGCTTCTTTTGCTGATGAACAAACTCAAGTTCAAAGTATTGCTGATCAATTAACTGCTCGTGCGGGTGAAATCGCTCGTGCCAAGAAGTATCTTGCTTATTTTCAGGCGTACACCAGTACTTACGCTGAGGTGCAGGTACTCAAGAATATGTATGAAGAGGCTCTAAAAGCACCCGGAGCAGAGATTGTTGGCCTTTGTGTTGGCACGAGACCAGACTGCGTGCCGGATGCGGTACTCGATCTGCTCGCGGAATACGTTAAGCAAGGCTACGAAATTTGGCTAGAGCTCGGTCTGCAAACAGCCAATGATAAAACCCTCAAGCGAATTAACCGCGGACACGATTTTACTGTGTATGAAACGATCACCCAGCGCGCACGTGCTTTAGGAATCAAGGTATGTACTCACCTTATTGTCGGCCTGCCCAAAGAAACCAAAGCGGATAACCTTGAAACTCTAGATAAGGTATTAGCGGCTGGCACTGATGGTATCAAGCTTCACGGGCTTCATATTGTTGAAGGCAGTACCATGGCTAAAGCCTGGAAGGTAGGAAAGCTAGAAGCACCAAGCCTTGAGGAGTACATTGACATCGCGAGTGAGATCATTCAACGCACACCAGCGGACGTGGTTTATCATCGTGTATCTTCTGCGGCGAGACGCCCGACATTACTCTCCCCTTTATGGTGTGAGAACCGCTGGTTGGCGATGACTGAGATTGGTCGTTCGCTTGACAAAACCGGCGCACAAGGCATTAAAACAGGCTTTGCATTCGAGTACACACAACCTGTTTTAAACGCGACCAATTGATAGGAATGGGTGACTGTAGGTAACAGCAGATAAAACCAACAAATAGTGGTAACATTTCCCTCACAGAATTTATAAGTATAGATTGAGAGCTGATGGAACTGGTAATGACTTGGTTATGGGATAGGGCGTATGGCTACGGTATATATATCGTTGTTCTATTGCTGATAGGTCTTATCTGCTGGCATTTTTATTTACGTTACCAGTCACATATTGAACAGCTTCTTCTCGCTACGCCTTCACCGCTTTATTTTGTTGACATCCGAAGTGGCGAGATCTTGTACGCCAATCGCCAAGCCATGCAGTTGCTTGGCATCCGCCAAATCGGTACTCACTTTCGTTTTCCTACAGTGGAAGCTGAGAATAGTTTTCGTCATTACCTCACTGATCACATCAACTCTCGAACGTTTGAGTATCTCTCGTCCTGGGTTCTTTCTGAATTTGAATCTTTTAAGATCAACTTGGTGGGTCGTAAGATCCACTTTAGAAGTAGGAAGGCTTGGATGATACATGCTTCTCCTTATAAAAGTACCAACGAAGAGCTTTCCCAAGAGGTTCGTGATCTCAATGTTGCTCGTACCGCTTTGGATTCATTATCTGAGTTGGTCTATGTCATCGATCAAAAGGGTGAATTGGTCGCGAGTAATCGTGCGTTTAAAAAGTTTTGGCATGGTCGTCCTGAAGAGGGCACTTTAAGTGTGTCTAGTGGTGCCTTAAAAGGCCGCGTCAGTGAGCGATCATGGACCACAGACCAAGATGGTAAGGGGTGTCTCCTTGAAACTTATCAAAGTGTCTTGCTCTCGCAAAGTGGGGAAACCATAGGTACGCTCTCGATAAGTCACGATGTGACGGATTGGCATGACATGCAGCAACAACTGCGTGGGGAAATGGAAAAGCGTAAAGATACTGAAGTTGCACTTGCACAACGTGACACCATTTTACAAAACATCTTGGAAGCGAGCCCTGACTCGATTGGTATCTTCAACGAAAATATGGTTTACCAGGCGTGTAATAAGCCATTTGTGGCAGCGTTGGGTATTTCTGAAGTCAGTGACTTAGTGGGTAAACGTCTACAAGACGTAGTACCAAATAGTATTTATATGCGCGTCTCAGAGACTGATCACCAAGTGCTTCATCAAGGTAACTCGTTGCGTTACATCGACAAACTGGTTTCAAGTGATGGAGAGTTTACTTGGTATGACGTAGTCAAATCACCCTTTAGGGATCCTGCATCGAGTACCAATGGTGTATTGATCATGGCGCGTGATATCACCGAACGTTACCTCGCAGAACAGAAGCTTGAAGAAGCTAACCTTGAACTTGAGCGTCTCAGTTTTATGGACAGTTTAACTCAGGTGTCCAATCGACGTCGCTTCGATGAGCAGCTGTCTACATTGTGGCATCATCACGTACGTGAGAAATTGCCGTTGACGATCATGCTGTGTGACATCGATTTCTTTAAAGGCTATAACGACTTTTATGGACACCAACAAGGTGACGATGCCCTGATTCAGGTTTCTCAGGCATTCAAGCAGGTGCTTAACCGTTCATCTGATTGTGTGGCTCGATATGGTGGTGAAGAGTTTGGCTTTATTCTCCCGAACACAACCACAGAAGGTGCGCTTATGGTGGCTCAACGAATTCATGATGAAGTGCAAAAACTAGGACTCGCTCATGAGAAGTCTACTGTGTCTGACTCCATCACGGTGAGTATTGGTATTGTCTCTTATATACCAACGCCTGATGACGAAATGGAGTCTGCTGTTGCCTTGGCTGACAGTGCGTTATATCAAGCGAAATCTGATGGTCGAAATCGTTCGATAGTGCATCCATACTCTATTCACTAACTTTATAGAATGGGTAATTTAGTGACTCCGTCTTTTTCTTGTTTAGCATTGATATTACTTGGTTAATATTTATGTGGTTTGGCTAGTATTGATATTGCTTGGCTAGTATAAATATTGGCTGATTAACCTTCGATATTACCGCGAATCTCTTGCTGCGTGTGATGTAGCTAGCTTACCTACTATCTTCAAACAGGGTAGAATGTAGCTAGTCTTATCGCATGGAGCGCTAAATGAAACCCATGAAAAATCTCGCTCAGTATTACGTGGATCTACTCGTAAAACTGGGGATTGTCCGCTTTTCTATCTTACTCGCCTTAGCGCTTGTTGCTCTCGCTGTTGTTGTGCAAGTCGGTATTACCCTCGCACTCAAAGGCAATGTTGATGACATCGACATTGTTCGTTCGGTTTTCTTCGGTTTAGTCATCACGCCTTGGGCGGTTTATTTTCTATCAGTGGTCGTTGATCAGCTGGAAGAGTCTCGTCAAAGGTTGGCGAAACTGGTCTCTAAGCTTGGCGACATGCGAGAGCGAGATCAAGAACTCAACAATCAACTGCAGCTCAATATTGAAAAACTGAATCAAGAAATTGAAGATCGCGAAAAAGCGGAAGAAGCGCGTGCAGAAGCAATGCATGATCTTGAGAATGAAGTGTTCCAGCGTGAACGAACTCAGCTTGAACTCGCAGAGCGTACGGCGCTGCTGCGCTCGTTTATCGACGCCTCGCCTGACCTCATTTATTATCGCAATGAAGATGGTGTGTTTTCTGGTTGCAACCGAGCGGTTGAAGAACTCACGGGCAAAACAGAAAAAGAGCTAGTCGGTTTGACGCCTTGGGATGTTTACAGCAAAGAGGTCGCTCAACAAGTTGTTGAAACTGATAAGAAAGTCTTTGCTGACAACCAAGCTTTGACCTATGACCAATGGCTTGAATACCCAGATGGACGTAAGAGTTACTTCGAACTGCGTAAGGTGCCTTTCTACAGTAAAGATGGTCGCCACCTTGGCTTGGTTGGTTTTGGTCGTGATATTACCGAGCGTAAAGAGCACCAAGAATCACTAGAGAAAGCCAGCCGCGATAAGACCACCTTTATCTCAACCATTAGCCACGAGCTAAGAACACCGCTCAATGGCATCATCGGCTTGAGCCGCATGTTATTGGATAGCCAGCTGACGACAGAGCAGCGTAAGCAGATGCAAACCATCAAGGTGAGCGCGGTAACATTGGGTAATATTTTTAACGATATTATCGACATGGATAAGTTCGACCGCCGTAAGCTTGAGCTATTCCCAACCCCTATCAATTTTGAAGATTTCGTTGTTGAGATCGAAAGCATTTCTGCGTTAATGGCAGAGCAGAAAGGGTTGAGGTTTGATCTAGAAAGATTGTCCGATCTCCCATCTGCAGTTGAGGTGGATGGTACTCGTCTTAGACAGGTATTGTGGAATCTTGTAAGCAATGCGATGAAGTTCACCAAAGATGGTGGTGTCGTGATGACGGTCAGCGCTGAAATTGATGGCGATTTTGCTAACATCACGATGGAAGTAGAAGATACCGGGATTGGTATCCCTGAAAGTGAAATCGAGAAGATCTTCGCGATGTACTATCAGGTGAAATCGGGAACAGACAATTTACACGCTGTCGGTACCGGAATTGGTCTTGCTGTATCTCAACAGCTGATCAATATGATGGATGGTCACATTGAAGTCACCAGTGAAGAGGGTTTTGGTAGTACCTTTACGGTTTCGATTCGAGTTCCAGTTAATCACGATACTCAGGCTTTGATCAAAACGCCAAGAAAGCAGTCCAACCTTAAGATTTTCATGGTCGAAGACATTGAGCTCAATATCACAGTAGCTCGTTCTTTACTTGAAAGCCTAGGGCATGAAGTGACAGTCGTCATGACGGGTAAAGAGGCACAAATCGTTTTCAACCCGAAAGATTATGACTTGGTATTACTGGATATCCAGTTACCAGATATGACTGGTTTCGACATTGCCCAATACTACCGCGAGAAATATAGCCAATTGCCGCCTTTGGTGGCATTAACCGCGAATGTATTAAACAATAAGCAAGAGTATTTCCAGAAAGGTATGGATGAAGCGATCAGTAAACCACTGTCGGTTCGTGCAATCCAGGATGTCATCAGCGAGTTGATTGAGGATGCCCCAGAGGTTATTGAGAAAGCCGAGGGCATTGATACAGTAAAGGATGTTGAAAAAGTAGCAGGTGTTGAGAAAGTAACAGCGAGTAAGCCGGCTCTTTCAACGATTGATACCACTTTGCTTGATATTGATATGCTAGAGTCTTATGTTGACATTGTCGGGTCGAAACCTGTTTTGGATAGTATCGTGATGTTTGAAGATATGATGCCGGAATATATGGAAATATTGAATTCCAATATGGTTGCGAAAGATCAAGACAGTATCGTTTCTGAGGCACACAAGATTAAAGGTGCAGCAGGTTCCATTGGCCTGAAACGCATACAGCAAGTTGCTCAGAAAGCTCAATCTCCAGATATGCCTGCGTGGTGGGAGAACATTTCAGATTGGGTTGATGAAATAAATAACGAATACCAAAATGATATTGAAGTCTTAAAGAGTTGGTTAAATCAAAGGTAGAAGAATAATGAAAAAATTAGCATTCGCCGCATGCGTTGTGGCATTAGCGGGTTGTTCTGCACCACAAGTTGAATGGCAGCAAGACAATCAAGTCGAAGTATCTGCAGCGACAGTCACAATGAAAAGCAACCTGTGGCACAACAAAATGCCTACGATTGGGGAGGCTCAAGATAAGACTCTACATGGTGCTATCTACCTAGAATCTGACTCACAATTACCAGCAACACTTGCGGTTGAGAGTGTGACGGTTAAACAGGGTGCAGATACCTTGTTGGTAACAGCTGACGATCTAGATTTAAGAACACACAGTGAAACGCAGTGGGAAGTTGCTTTTGTATGGCAGTTAGAGATCGACAGTGATAAGCCTGTTGATGTTGCGATTGAACTCAAAGATGGCGAAACCGTGAAGTGGTTAGTCGAGAAAGACGTTAAGGTAGATACGGTTTACTAAAGCCTTAGCGAACAATGAACAATAAAAAAGGGAGAATGCGTTGGCATTCTCCCTTTTTAATAACGATTGATCACGCTTCGATTGCTAGAAGTACTAACTGGTTAGAAGTGCTATCGGTTTAGAAGTGCTAATCGACGGCAAGAACTAAACGGCCAGAAGCGCGAATCGAATTAGTCTTCTAGGTCACCACAAAAGCGGTAGCCTTCACCGTGAATCGTCGCGATGATTTCTGGCGTACCAGAAACAGATTCAAAGTGCTTACGAATACGACGGATTGTTACGTCTACAGTACGATCGTGTGGCTTAAGCTCACGGCCAGTCATCTTCTTAAGAAGGTCTGCACGTGTTTGGATCTTACCTGGGTTCTCACAGAAGTGAAGTAGAGCACGGAACTCTGAACGAGGTAGCTTGTAGCCTTCGCCATCTGGGCTAACCAGAGAACGACTGTTGATATCTAGTACCCAACCATTGAACTCGTACTTCTCAACGCTACGCTTTTCTTCTTGAACAGAGCTTGTGCTCATTGAACGGTTAAGAAGGTTACGTGCACGAATAGTCAGTTCACGAGGGTTGAAAGGCTTAGTGATGTAGTCATCTGCGCCGATTTCTAGGCCAAGGATCTTATCAACTTCATTATCACGACCAGTTAAGAACATAAGCGCTACATTTGCTTGCTCACGTAGTTCACGCGCAAGTAGTAGGCCATTCTTACCTGGAAGGTTGATGTCCATAATTACAAGGTTAACTTGGTTGTCAGATAGCACTTGGTGCATCTCTTCACCGTCGCTAGCCTCAAAAACAGCATATCCCTCTGCTTCAAAAATACTCTTTAGAGTGTTACGAGTTACTTGCTCATCTTCAACGATAAGAATCTGCGGGGTTTGCATTTGGCGGTACCTAAATTTGTGACGAAACTGTGCTAATAGAATAAATTCTAGGCAAAAACATAACATACAGGTAATGTAATTTTGATGATAACTTAAAGTTTTCAAAAAAACACTTACTTCCAGCTATCTGCCTTCCTTGAAGTATTGCCCAATAACGTAGATCCAGTACGCCTTTCAATCATTCTTTTAGTGATTTAAGAGGATTCTATAATGTTAACAGCATGCTAACAACGCGAGAATGTTAATTCCATTCACTTTGTTGATTTACATCAATTGCCGTATCGCAACAAACTTTAATAGTATGGCTACAACTTAACCAATGTTATGGTGACTATTTAGCACCAAAATAAGAATGATTATTCGAGATGTTTCGCACATCTTGCTTGCTAAAGACCGGACTATGAACCAAGGAAGCTGAAAGCTATCCTTAGAGTCTAGTAGATAAATATGCTCAATCAACTTTTATTTCGTATTAAATTGGGCATAGAGCAATGAAAACAAAGGATTAATTTTAATAATATATAAAAGCATAGAGGCTCACCTGACTTAATAGGTTTGCCTTACTCACGGAGGATATATGCACGATATAACACCTGACTTATGTGATGAGTTTGAAAGCAAAGTCACGCTACTGAATATGCCATTACAGAACTTCGGCCAGCGTGGTGCGTTCTGGGGGAAAATTGTAACAGTTCGTTGTTATCACGATAATTCCAAGGTTCGTGAGGTTTTAGAGACCGATGGCTGCGGCAAAGTACTCGTTGTAGACGGTAATGGCTCGTGTCAAAAAGCGTTACTTGGCGACCAATTGGCTATTCTAGCCATCGAAAATGGTTGGGAAGGCGTCATTGTGAATGGTGCGGTGCGTGATGTTGCGATGATGGCGCAGATGGATCTTGGTATTCAAGCTCTCGGAGCCTCTCCATTTAAAACCGAGAAGCACGGTGTTGGGCAAGTGAATGTGACGCTCTCTATACACAATCAACTGATTCAGCCCGGTGATTACATTTATGCCGATTGGAATGGTGTGTTAATTTCAACGGAATTGTTGATTGAATCTTAACGGGCTCATCGATAAAGAAGTGGGATAGATTAGAAGCGAAACCCTAATCCTACCTCAACACCTTGTTGCCACTCTTCATAATCAAGGGTGGCATGCATATCTAGATTGTCGGTTAGCTGCACGCGGCTGGAAAGCTCTGCGGCTACCGATTTATCACTGTCTTCTGTTTCATTGTTATAGGTGTGTAGAGAGCTGTTGAAAGAGACTCTTTCGGAAAACTGATAACTAACACCACTCAAGAATCCACTCTCATATTTCAGTGCAGCAGTGTTGATTCGTGTACCGACATAAAGATCCACATCAGAAAACAAGCTATAAGAATAACCACTGTCTACTGTCCAAGTATCAAAGCTTTCACTCGATGTACTTTGCGTGGAGATAAAAAACTTATGGGCAGAGCTATCGATTTGACTTGGGAGCAAAGGCAAACTGCTCAGTAGCGGTAAACTGTTAGCTGAACAAACAACAGGCATAGCAAAGACTAAAAGAATAACTAATCTCTTCATTTCCCACTCCTGATGTCATTATTATTGTTTTTCGAACGTTATTGTTCAATTAAAGCACAGGACTTGTATGTTCGCTGTACTATCGATAGAGCATTTTGTTATGACTATATATGCAACTGATTACTTCTGTTTGTTTGATGAGTTAATCCAGTCTCTGAATGGCAGGTTGATGCAGGGTGTTTTATCTCTTAAATGAAGGTTTGCTCTGAAAAACGGTGTGAATGTAAAAAAAACGCAACTTTTCATTGACGCATAGTAGTAAAAATTGATACACGTAGAGTAAAGCACAAGCAGAGAATTTGATATGCAGCATGTAAGCCACATAGTAATGACCACCACCATTATTATTACCGACATTCACATTGTTGGGGCAGGCTGCTAAGTAACGGATTTTAAAAAAAAGGCCTGTATCCAACAAGATACAGGCCTTTTTTTGTACCATTTTTATGACTTATGGAGAAAGGGATGCGCGTTTTAAAGTTTGGAGGTTCATCATTAGCTGATGCAGATCGTTTTTTACGAGCGGCTGATATCATCGCTAATAATGCCCAGCAAGAAGAGCTAGCCGTTGTACTATCGGCTCCAGGAAAAACAACCAATAAGTTGGTCGCTGTTATTGAAGCTGCACTAAAAAACGGTGAAGCTGACACACAGATTTCAGAGATCGAATCATCATTTTCTGCGCTGTTTGCAGAGATTCAAGCGGTATTGCCGTCAGTAGATGGCTCTGCGTTTCAAGAGCAAGTCGATACCTCTCTTGCTCAACTTAAGCAGTTCGTGAATGGTATTAACCTACTGGGCATGTGTCCGAATCACGTAAATGCTCGCATCATTAGTAAAGGTGAGCGAGTTTCAATCCAGCTAATGAAAGCGGTGCTGGAAGCGAAAGGCCAACCAGCAAGCCTGATTGACCCTGTGGAATACCTCTATGCTCAAGGTGATCATCTTGAAGCTATGGTGGATGTGGACATTTCAACTCAGAACTTCCGCCAATCACCGCTTCCTAAAGGTCACGTAAATATCATGCCGGGCTTTACTGCTGGTAATGAAAAAGGCGAGCTAGTAACGCTTGGCCGTAACGGCTCTGACTACTCAGCTGCAGTTCTAGCGGCATGTCTACGTGCTGATTGCTGTGAGATTTGGACTGACGTCGATGGTGTTTACAACTGTGATCCTCGCTTAGTGGATGATGCCCGTCTTCTTAAATCACTTAGCTACCAAGAAGCGATGGAGCTTTCTTACTTCGGTGCTTCAGTTCTACACCCGAAAACAATCGCACCTATCGCACAATTCCATATTCCATGCTTGATCAAAAATAGCTTCAACCCACAGGGTGCAGGCACTTTGATTGGCCAAGACACTGGGGAAGATAACCTAGCGATCAAAGGTATCACTACGCTAAGTGACCTAACGATGGTTAACGTATCAGGCCCGGGCATGAAGGGCATGGTAGGCATGGCGAGTCGTGTATTCGGCGCGATGTCTTCTGCAGGCGTTTCTATTGTCCTTATTACTCAATCTTCTTCTGAGTACAGCATCAGCTTCTGTATTGAATCGGCTGACAAAGTGAAAGCGAAGCAAGTGTTGTCAGACGCGTTTGAACTTGAACTTAAAGATGGCCTATTAGAGCCAGTTGAGTTCATGGATGATGTTGCGATTGTGACGCTGGTGGGTGACGGTATGCGTACTTCACGTGGTGTCGCTTCTCAGTTCTTCTCTTCTTTGGCTGAAGTGAATGTTAACATCGTCGCTATTGCTCAAGGCTCTTCAGAGCGCGCTATCTCTGCGGTTATCCCGGAAGATAAAATCTCAGAAGCAATCAAAGCGTGTCACGAAAACCTATTCAATTCTAAGCACTTCCTTGACGTCTTCGTTGTCGGTGTTGGCGGTGTTGGTGGTGAGCTTGTTGACCAGATCCAACGTCAACAAGGCAAACTGGCTGAAAAAGGCATCGTGATTCGCGTATGTGGTTTAGCAAACAGCAAAGGCTTGCTGCTAGACAGCGACGGTCTACCGCTAGAACAGTGGCGTGATCGTATGTCGAGTGCGACAGAAGAGTTTAGCCTAGCGCGTTTAGCGGCACTTGTTCAACGTAACCACATCATCAACCCTGTGTTGGTTGATTGTACGTCTAGCGAAGGTATTGCGGGGCAATACGCTGATTTCCTAGCGGCTGGTTTCCATGTTGTAACACCAAACAAAAAAGCCAACACGGCAAGCATGGCTTACTACCATCAGCTTCGTGAAGTGGCACGTAACTCTCGTCGTAAGTTGATGTACGAGACAACAGTAGGCGCAGGTCTACCCGTAATCGAAAACTTACAGAACCTAATCTCTGCAGGTGATGAGCTTGAGAAGTTCAACGGCATTCTTTCTGGTTCACTGTCTTACATTTTCGGTAAGCTTGATGAGGGTATGACACTCAGCCAAGCAACCAACATTGCTAAAGATAACGGCTTCACTGAGCCGGATCCTCGTGATGATCTGTCTGGTATGGACGTTGCGCGTAAGCTGCTTATTCTTGCTCGTGAAGCGGGTATGGCACTTGAGCTTGAAGATGTTGA
Source organism: Vibrio tasmaniensis (assembly GCF_024347635.1). NCBI lineage: Bacteria > Pseudomonadati > Pseudomonadota > Gammaproteobacteria > Vibrionales > Vibrionaceae > Vibrio > Vibrio tasmaniensis. The sequence continues at coordinate 2,692,873 of NZ_AP025510.1, read as the reverse complement.
AGTTGACCAAGCATTGCCACCGGGTTTTGATGATTCAGGTACGGTTGACGAGTTCATGGCTCGCTTGCCAGAAGCGGATGCATACTTCAAAGAGCAGTCAGCTATCGCAGCAGAAGAAGGCAAAGTACTTCGTTATGTGGGTGAGATCGCTGAAGGTAAATGTAAGGTTCGTATCGCAGCTGTTGATGGCGATGACCCAATGTTTAAGATTAAAGATGGCGAGAACGCTCTGGCATTCTACAGCCGTTACTACCAGCCAATCCCACTCGTTCTGCGTGGCTACGGTGCAGGTACTGAAGTTACAGCAGCAGGCGTATTCTCTGATGTGATGCGTACTCTTGGTTGGAAATTAGGAGTTTAGGAATGAGTTCAAGTGATATGGATGTTGTCGTTTATGCTCCTGCATCAATCGGCAATGTCAGTGTAGGTTTTGATGTGCTGGGGGCCGCTGTGTCTCCAGTGGATGGCACATTGCTTGGTGACCGAGTAATGGTTAAAGCCGGTGATGAACCATTCTCGCTAAAAACAGCAGGCAGCTTTGTTTCTAAGCTGCCAACTGAAACCAAAGAAAATATTGTCTACGACTGCTGGGTTGTGTTCTCTCGCGAGTTAGACAAGAAAGGTATCTCAGTTAAGTCTCTAGAGATGACGCTAGAGAAGAACATGCCTATCGGCTCTGGTTTAGGATCAAGTGCATGTTCAATTGTCGCGGCGCTTGATGCCTTGAACCGTTTTCATGGCCAACCGTTGAATGAAACTGAACTGCTTGCTCTGATGGGTGAAATGGAAGGTAAGATTTCAGGTGGTATCCACTACGATAACGTTGCGCCATGTTACCTTGGTGGTGTGCAGCTTATGCTTGAAGAATTAGGAATTATTAGCCAAGAGGTTCCATGTTTTGACGATTGGTATTGGGTAATGGCTTACCCGGGCATCAAGGTTTCAACGGCCGAAGCGCGAGAGATCTTGCCTTCTCAGTATCGCCGTCAAGATGTGATTGCCCATGGTCGTCATTTAGCGGGCTTTATTCATGCTTGTCACTCTGGTCAGCCGGAGCTAGCCGCTAAGATGATCAAAGACGTGATTGCTGAACCATATCGTGAGAAACTGCTTCCAGGGTTTGCTGATGCACGTAAATATGCAACGTCAGCAGGAGCATTAGCTACTGGAATTTCTGGTAGTGGCCCTACGCTATTTAGCATTTGCAAAGAACAAGATGTCGCCGAGCGTGTTGCACGCTGGTTAGAACAAAATTACGTACAAAATGAAGAAGGATTCGTCCACGTTTGTCGCTTAGATAAACAAGGTTCGATCGTTACAGGAAGTGAGTTATGAAGCTGTACAACATCAAAGAAAACGATGAGCAAGTCTCTTTTGGCCAAGCCGTTCGTCAAGGTCTAGGCCGTAACCAAGGTCTATTTTTCCCATCAGAGCTGCCTAAGTTCGATGACATCGATGCACTACTTGCAGAGGACTTTGTCCCTCGTAGTTCAAAGATTCTTTCTGCCCTAATTGGTGATGAGTTACCAAAAGAGCAGATTGATCAACTAGTGGATGCGGCATTCCAATTCCCAGCACCGATCAACCAAGTGAAAGACGGCGTTTACGCACTTGAACTGTTTCACGGTCCAACGTTAGCATTTAAAGATTTCGGTGGCCGTTTTATGGCTCAATCTTTGGCTGCGGTTTCTGATGGCGGTCAAATCACTATCTTAACGGCTACATCGGGTGATACTGGCGCTGCGGTTGCACACGCATTCTACGGCATGGAAAACATCAACGTTGTTATCCTATATCCGAAAGGCAAGATCAGCCCACTGCAAGAAAAGCTATTCTGTACGTTAGGTAAGAACATTCATACTGTAGCGATTGATGGCGATTTTGATGCGTGTCAGGCACTAGTAAAAGACGCGTTTGACGACGCTGAACTGCGCAAAGAGATTGGCTTGAACTCAGCAAACTCAATCAACATCAGCCGTTTGATGGCTCAGATCTGTTACTACTTTGAGGCGGCTTCTCAGCTAACCAAAGAGCAACGTGAAAATCTGGTTATCTCTGTACCAAGTGGTAACTTTGGTAACCTAACTGCGGGTCTATTAGCGAAAGCGCTAGGCTTACCAGTTAAACGCTTCATTGCAGCTACCAACGAAAATGACACGGTTCCTCGTTACCTAGAAACAGGTCAATGGGATCCAAAACCAACGGTTGCGACAACATCGAACGCGATGGATGTGAGCCAACCAAACAACTGGCCACGTATCGAAGAGCTTTGCCAACTGAAAGGTTGGGGACTGGATACTTTGGGTAAAGGTAAAGTATCTGATGAGCAGAGTGCTGAATCAGTACGTGATCTAAAAGCTCAAGGTTACCTATGTGAACCTCATGGTGCGATTGCTTACCGTCTATTGGAAGAGCAACTGCAAGAGAACGAGACAGGCCTGTTCTTATGTACGGCACACCCTGCGAAATTCAAAGAAGTGGTTGATGACATCTTAGGTACTGACATTGAACTTCCTGGTCCGCTAGCAAAACACGCGGTGATGGAGTTGTTGTCTGAAGATCTAGATAACGATTTTGAAGCGCTAAAAGCAGTGCTTCGTCGAGTTCAACCGTAACGTACGTCGGTATTGTTGAACAAATAAAAACGGCGCTCAATGAGCGCCGTTTTTGTATTCTAATTCAAGCTCTAAAAATTATAGAGACTCAGTGAACGTACGTGCGATAACGTCACGTTGCTGTTCAGTTGTTAGAGAGTTGAAACGTACAGCGTAACCCGATACACGGATAGTTAGCTGTGGGTAGTTCTCTGGGTGAGCAACTGCATCTTCTAGTGTTTCACGCTTAAGAACGTTAACGTTTAGGTGTTGACCACCTTCGATGCGTGGTGCTGCTTCGATAGCAACTTCACGGCTTTCGTATTCGCCTAGGTCTGCTGCTGAGATAACTTGGTCTGCTTCAAAACCAGATGTAGCAACAACACAACGAGCTTCGTTCTTCTCGTTGTCTAGTAGCCAGATTGAGTTTAGTAGGTCGTCGTTTGCTGCTTTAGTAATTTGAATACCTTGGATCATAACTATCTCCTAGTCCACTTTATGTGGTTTGATTATGGTGTTAACTTTCGAATTTTATTGAGCTGAGTAATATATACCTAGTTTGTGGTAGTTTAATATTGATTTAAGTCAAAAAACAACCAAAAACCTCAATTTTTTCAAGGTGATTACTTTGAGTTAAATCAATAAAACCTTTGAAAACAAAGTAATTACAAAATATTTTAAAGTATAAAAAATATTTAACAGTCGTATTTGTTGTAAATTTACTACATTTGTTGTGTTTTTATTGACCAGAAAGCGATACGACCCTTTATTTATTAAGCATCCTGAAAGTGTAAAGTGATTTAATGACAAACAATAATTCATCTTCAAAACCTGAAGCCAATATTAAGCTTATTGGTGCTCATGTGTCTGCTGCGGGCGGTGTTGATCAGGCGCCAATGCGTGCTCGTGAGATTGGCGCCAATGCGTTCGCACTGTTTACCAAAAACCAAAGGCAGTGGGCAGCAAAGCCGTTAGAAGCCAAAACCATCAGTGCCTTTAAAGCCAATTGCAAAGTGTTGGGCTTTAGTGCTGAACACATTCTTCCTCATGATTCCTACCTTATTAACCTAGGAGCACCAGAAGAAGAGAAGCTAGAGAAATCACGTGCGGCTTTTATTGATGAAATGGAGCGTTGTAATCAACTAGGACTCACGCTTTTGAATTTTCATCCTGGGAGTCATTTGAAGAAAATCTCAGAAAGCGACTGTTTGGCCAAGATCGCTGAGTCGATCAACTTGGCTCATCAAGCGGTACCTGATGTGATTGCGGTGATTGAGAATACCTCAGGGCAGGGCACGAACCTTGGCTGGAAGTTTGAGCACCTAGCAGAGATCATCGACCAAGTAGAAGATAAGTCACGCGTCGGCGTGTGTTTAGATACCTGCCATACTTTTACTGCCGGTTACGACCTACGAACAAAAGAAGCGTGTGAGCATACTTTTGCAGAGTTCGACCGCATTGTCGGCATGCACTATCTAAGAGCAATGCACATCAATGATTCAAAAGCTGAGTTTGCGAGCCGAGTCGATCGACACCATTCTTTAGGTAAAGGCGAGATTGGCTGGGATTGTTTTGAGTATATAGCCTCGGATTCTCGCTTTAATGGTATTCCTCTTATCTTGGAAACCATTGATTCGACGATCTGGAAAGAGGAAATTCAACAACTTAGAATGTTTCATCGATCAGCAACGCTAGCGTGCGAAGAAGCGTAATAATAGAAGGGAAAATTTATTTCCGTCTATTTCTAATAATTGGCACCTTTCTTTCATAGTATTAAAGTGAATATGTAGTTCACGATGTCTTAGAGGAGGTGCCTTTATGTATTCACAAGCCCAAACTTCAACTTCAACTTCAACTTCAACTTCAACTGTAGCTGTCGCCAGTCGTTTACCGACACCAAACCGTCACGTGCATAGCCACGGCCATTATCGTACACCGCAAAAAAGTGGTTAATCGAGATAAACACAACTTGAACTGATTATTATGATTCATCAACAAGTGAACCCTACACATCATGTTTATTGATAGCTGTATGAGGTATAACTAGAGCCTTATTTAGGACAGTTAGCCGATACAGCTATTTTTTTGTCTGGCGAAAGCCGCTAGAAACCTTGATGATTGGGAAGTAAAACGATGAGCGCACCAAAGAATTGGGAATCCATTATTAATGATGAACGTGAGAAAGCGTACTTTCAGAGTGTCCTCACGTTTGTTGAACAGCAGCGTAATAGTGGGAAAACCATCTACCCGCCACAAGAGCAGGTGTTCAGTGCCTTCGATATGACGCCTTTCGAGTCTGTGCGCGTGGTTATCCTAGGGCAAGACCCTTATCACGGTGCCAACCAAGCTCATGGCTTAGCATTCTCTGTGTTACCTGGCGTAAAAATTCCGCCCTCTTTGCGTAATATGTACAAAGAGCTTGTACAAGATATAGAGGGTTTTGAGATCCCTAGTCATGGCTTTCTTGAATCTTGGGCATCGCAAGGGGTGTTGATGTTGAATACGGTACTAACCGTAGAAGAAGCAAAAGCTCACTCACATGCTAAGTGTGGTTGGGAAACCTTTACTGATGTCATCATTGCTGAGTTGAATCAGCGTTCTGAACCGATCATCTTCTTACTTTGGGGAGCGCATGCTCAGAAGAAAGGCCAAGCGATCGATTCAGACAAACATCATGTGTTGGTCGCACCTCATCCATCGCCATTATCCGCCCGTCGTGGTTTCTTCGGTTGTCAGCATTTCTCGATGACTAACGAGCTACTCTCTTCTACTAATCAACAGCCTATCGATTGGACATTACCACTGGCACTGTAGATTGGTGTTTTTCTGAGCAGGTTCAAACCACAAATAGCCATCTTCATATACACTTGTAAATAGTAGGTGTAATGGAGTGCAATGCTATGATGATTGAAAGGATAAGACGAGAGCATGGCTATATGGCTCGCTTGCTCGCGATACTCAACAATAAGTTAGAGCTTCTAAAGCAAGAGCGAGAAATAAACTATAGCCTGATCGCAGAGGTGGTTCATTACCTCATGGATCATTCAGACAAGGTGCATCACCCTAAAGAAGATGTTATTTATCGTTACTACCTTAAGCAATATGGCAGTGATCAAGTGATTGAAGACTTGGAACTGGAACATCAATTGCTTTCTGAGAAAACGGCGGACTTTTTAGGTGTGGTCGATATGATCCTTCAAGATGCAGTGGTTCCTCAACAAGTGTTTATTGATCAGCTTGAAGCTTTTGTTAAAGCTCAACGAAAGCACATGGAATATGAAGAGAAGCATGTGTTACCAATGATTGTTGAGTCGTTCACTGTTAAAGATTGGCAAGAGGTGGAGTCTCAATGGCTTCAACCGGAAGGCGATCCTGTGTTCGGAGAGACAATTGCTGATGAGTACCGCCAACTCGCAGATCGTGTTCGACAGAATGAACAAGAGTGCGTTTAGCCAGTTGTCATGTTGAAGCGTGACTATTTTAGATGCTCTCTATATTAGATGGCTAGTTCCCAAATGACGCTTTGAGCGGATTAAATACCTCATAAAATAAAAAAGCACCTATATAGGTGCTTTTTGCTATCTGATTTCTTGTCGTGCTGATTAAAGCTTTATATCGTCAAGGCTAAAATCGAGACCTAGGTTCATCTCTCTAAGCTCTTTCTCAAGCTGTCTACGATCATTGATTGCCTCAATCTCACGCCATTTACGTTTGAGTGGTTTAGAGCGTGTTTTTTGAGTGGTACGAGGCATTTCTAGTTCTGATAATTCATCGAATTGAAAGCTATCCATAAGCATATCTCCTTCCGTGGGACTCGTTCTTACGAACCATTAAATATCATATTTAGGTTCACAATAACCTTGATTTGTTTCTCATTTGTTTCAAATGTATGAAGGTTTTGTTCTGTTTTATTATGCATGCTCACACATTGTGTGGATTTTTGTGTGCAAAAAACAAGCAAACAAACTTAAGTAAACGATTAAATTAGGGGGGATTGAATGTTAATTCATTGTGCAAATGGGATAGCATTTTGACTACAGTGCATTTGAGTGCGCATTGTGCCATGTAGTATAGGGATCTCATTACCCTAGGAAAAAACACAAATCTTCACTATACCTTGTAAAACCTAGGCTGACGTCACTTTTATGGGATGGCGTTTTTGTTTTTGTGATGCCTTGGTTTTTGTTGATATTATGTCCCGACAATGTGACTTTTATTAGGCGCTATTGTTGAGAATTGTGTTAACTAAAAGTGTATTATTGGTGAAATGTCATTTTAATATAAATTGATATGCATATTGATTTTTAGGTCGTCTCGCTGCATTATCCGCCCGTCAAAAAATACACTGATACGTAAAATGGATGCATGAAGCGACATTTACAATCTAGATCGCAGCAAATAAATATAAATCTAATGCCGACACAACTATTGACACTGGCATAGGTGATCTAGAGGAAGGCTAGGAAGCATGATCGGTGCTTAAACTCAATTACGAGGTTCACGTGACAGACTTAATCAATTTGATGAACGATCTCCTTTGGGGATCTATATTAGTTTACTTACTTGTTGGTGTGGGTATCTACTTCACTGTACGACTAGGTTTCATTCAATTCCGCCATTTCGGCCACATGTTCTCTGTTCTTAGAAACAGCCGAAAAGCAGACAGTGCTGGTATTTCTTCTTTCCAAGCTCTTTGTACTAGTCTCGCTGCTCGTGTAGGTACGGGTAACATGGCAGGTGTTGCTGTAGCATTAACCGCTGGTGGCCCTGGCGCTATCTTCTGGATGTGGCTAATTGCCATGCTAGGTATGGCAACATCGTTTGCAGAAAGCACACTAGCACAGCTATACAAAACGCGTGATAACGATGGTAACTACCGCGGCGGCCCTGCATACTACATGGAGAAAGGCCTAGGTATGCGTTGGATGGGGGTTCTATTCTCTATCTTCCTAATCATTGCATTCGGTCTTGTATTCAACGCGGTTCAAGCGAATGCGATTGCAAGCGCAATGAACACGGCATTCGACTTTGAGCGTAGCTACGTTGGTGTTGGTATCGTAATTATCTCTGCATTCGTTATCTTCGGTGGTATCCGTAAGATTGCTCGCACTGCAGAAATCATTGTTCCAATCATGGCACTGGCTTACTTAGCTATCGCTATCTACGTAATGCTAATGAACATTGAGAAAGTGCCTGAAGTTCTGGCTCTTATCTTCAAGAGTGCATTCGGTCTGCAAGAAGCAGCAGCGGGTGGCCTAGGTTACGCAATCGCACAAGCGATGATTAACGGTATCAAACGTGGTTTGTTCTCGAACGAAGCGGGTATGGGTTCTGCGCCAAACGCAGCAGCTTCTGCTACGCCTTACCCACCACACCCAGCATCACAAGGTTATGTGCAAATGCTAGGCGTGTTCATGGACACGATTGTTATCTGTTCTGCAACAGTAGCAATCATCCTGATGTCTGGTGAGTATGTACCACACGGTGAAGTAACGGGTATCGAACTAACGCAACGTGCACTAACAGCACAAGTCGGCGAATGGGGCGGCATTTTTGTAGCGGTAGCGATTTTCTTCTTCGCTTTCACTTCAATCATTGCAAACTACTCGTACGCGGAAACGAACCTTATCTTCCTAGAGCACAACAACAAGAAGGGCCTAGTGCTGTTCCGTATCGTTGTACTGGGTATGGTTATGTTTGGTTCTCTTGCGACATTACCAACGGTATGGGCACTGGCTGACGTATCGATGGGCTTAATGGCGATTGTGAACTTGGTAGCGATTATTTTGCTATCGGGTATCGTGATTAAGCTAGCGAAAGACTACAACCGTCAATTAGACGCGGGTAAAGTACCCACGTTCGATGCGGATGATTTCCCAGAGCTTAAGGCTCAATTGGAAGATGGTATTTGGGTTAACAACAAGAAGAAGTAATCTTGTTGGAGTGATTCATCACTCATCCTAAAATCATTAGAAAGGCTAAGGTTTCGACCTTAGCCTTTTTCTTTGCAAGCGAGTTATAGCTAGAACTGACTATCAAAGTAATAGGAAGAGTCATAAAGACAAGTTGATGTTTTTTCTATACTCTAGCTGCATCCAGTTAGATAACCGATTAGGGTAAAGTTATGTTAGTTGTCGTTTCTCCAGCCAAGACATTAGATTACGAATCACCATTAGCGACTGAGCGCTTCAGCCAACCAGAGTTTGTTGAACACTCTGCTGAGCTTATTGAAGTGTGCCGTAAGCTGACACCTGCTGATGTATCAGCACTGATGAAGGTAAGCGATAAGATTGCTGGGTTGAACGTAGCGCGCTTTGAGCAGTGGAGCGAGACCTTTACCCAAGAGAATGCTCGCCAAGCTATTTTGGCGTTTAAAGGCGATGTATACACAGGCCTAGATGCTGAAACACTGTCGGACGATGATTTCGATTACGCACAGAATCACCTGCGCATGCTTTCTGGTCTATATGGGTTATTGAAGCCATTAGATTTGATGCAGCCTTACCGCCTAGAGATGGGCACACGCTTAGCCAATGAGCGCGGCACTAACTTGTACCAGTTCTGGGGTAATCTCATCACAGACAAGCTGAATGAAGCGCTGAATGCTCAAGGCGACAATGTGTTGATCAACCTAGCATCGAACGAATACTTTAAAGCGGTGAAGCCGAAGAGCCTTGACGGTCAAATCATCACGCCAGTTTTTAAAGACTGCAAGAATGGCCAGTACAAGGTGATTAGCTTTTACGCCAAGAAAGCGCGTGGCATGATGGCTCGCTACATCATTGAGAACAAAATCGATTCAGTTGAAGCGCTGACCAAGTTTGATACGGCGGGTTACTACTTCGTTGAAGAAGAGTCGAACGCAAAAGAGTTAGTCTTCAAGCGTGAAGAGCAAAACTAGTAGCTCTTGGTTAATTAGTCACTCTTGGTTAATGAGTTACTCTCGGTTTGAGTTTGAAATTAGAGGCTTAGTTATTTAGCCTTATAACAAGCCAGGCAATAATAAACCAGACAAAGAAAAGCCCCATGCAGATATAACTGTATGGGGCTTTTTGTTGAATCATTGAAAGGCTGTTAGATTACTTGTTCTTAACGGCTTTCTTTTTCTTAGCGATTTTCTTTTTCTTAGCAATTTTTTGCTTCGCTACCGCTTTCTTGTCTTCTTTCTTCGGCTTTTTCTTCTTCGTTACCGCGGCTTTCTTATGCGTTGGGCGCATGCCTTCGATGAAGCGTTCTTTGATCGCATCTTCAGTGTAACGAGCCACACGTTCAATCATTAGCTGATCGTGTGCTTCAATGATAGAAACCGCGTTACCTTTTTTACCTGCACGAGCCGTACGGCCGATGCGGTGTAAGTAGACATCTGCGGTACGTGGCATGTCGTAGTTAATAACGTGGCTCACATCTGGAAGGTCGATACCACGAGCTGCGACGTCAGTTGCCAGCAGTACGTTGATAGAACCATCGCGGAAACGAGAAATTGCGTTGTTACGACGATCTTGAGGCATTTCACCTTGGATCCATACACACGGGATCTGTGCACTTTCTAATTGAGCTCGTAGGTCACCTAGGCGGTCACGAGTCTTCAAGAAGATGATGCTGCGTTCAGCTTGCTCTGTGATGATATGTTTTAGGATATCAAGCTTGTGCTTAGCTGAATCGGCGCGGTGATACCATTGAGTGATCTTCTTACGTTCACGCAATGACGATTTTGCATCGATCTCTGCTGGATTTTTCAGAAGGTCTTCAGTGAAACCTTCAATACCTTTACCTTCTAGCGTTGCTGAGAACAGTAAAGTTTGTTTACGCCAGCGACACTCTGCAGACAGACGGTCAACAACAGGACCAAAGCCCATGTCTAGCATACGGTCTGCTTCATCGAGAACTAACCATTCAATCGCACGGCAGTCAAAACGCTCGCCTTCAATGTATTCCATCAGACGACCAGGTGTTGCGACGACGATATCTTGAGTCGTGCTTAAGATATCTGCGTGCTCTTGGTACATCACACCGCCCGTGATCGTAAAGATGTTCAGGCTGGTGTATTTAGCAAGCTCACGTGCTTGTTCGGTGATCTGCATTGCTAGCTCACGTGTTGGCGTCAGGATAAGCATACGTGCAGGGCCAGATTTCTTACGCGGGAAATCCAGTAGGTATTGCAGTGCTGGCAATACAAATGATGCTGTTTTACCAGTACCTGTTGGCGCAGAAGCCAAAACGTCTCTTCCATCTAACGCTTGTGGGATTGCTTCAGCTTGTATCTGTGTTGGACGTTCGTAGCCCATTTCGTCAATTGCTTTAAGCAGCTCTTGGTTTAGATCGAGTTCTGCAAAGGTTCTGATCACTGTTGTTTCTCCACAAGCAATAAATGTTTCTGCCTCAAAAAGCAGACGATAAAAAAGAGTAGTCGGACATTATAGAAGCATTAGTGATTAGGATCACATGGTATTTGCTACATCTTGAGATAAAAATCTTTAGTAAGGGCAATAAATGCCTCGCTATAACCGTCATCGTGATGGATCGTAAGCGATTCACGCTGCAAATCTTGCTCACAAACAGGATCTTTAGATAATTCAAACAGGACTCGAATTGCCGGTTTTCTGTCTGTTGTTTTCACATCAAGGCGCTTTGCTAGGTACCAACCACATTGCTCGGCAAGCTTGATGAAGCCTTCTCCCTCGGTTGTCGGCAGGATAAAACTGGCTGTGGCGGCATCCGTCGTTATCTCGAAACAACGCTGAGCAAGCTCAAGGTGATCCAAGCTGTTGGTGTGTCTGGCGGTCGCTCTTTGGCTTTGCTGTGCCTGCTCTCCAGAGTTGAAGTAGGGCGGATTACAAATTATTGCATCAAATCGTTGCGATAAATCTGTGGTTAACACGCAGCCATGATGAAGGGAGATGCGATCTTGCCATGGCGACTGTTTAATATTGACTGTTGCTGCATCAATGGCGTGCTGATCAATATCGATAGCTGAGATAAAGGTGTCTTCAAAACGTTGTGCAGCCATTAAGGCTATTAGCCCAGTGCCAGTGCCAATGTCGAGTATGGCTTTTTTATGAGCAAGGTTCGCCCAAGCGCCAAGTAACACGCCATCGGTGCTAACCGGCATGCCGCTCTGTCCTCCGAATATAGAGAACCTCTTAAAATTGAAGCTTTTAGTCTTTATCGTTTTATCTTTCATGAATATTCTGATTATCGAGATTTTTAAGTGATTAGCTCTAATGTTAACTATTTGTGTAAATTAATATTCTAATTGTTCGTCTATTGTTGTTAATAATTGTTAGTTGATAATTATGCTCATATGCTTATATTTAGTTTAATTCACTGCTTTTTGTTTATATATGCAAATTTATATGGTGTTTTTTTACGGTGACTTGCAGCTAGCCGAGTGTTTCGTCATTATGCGCGACTATTTTAAAGATTGATTGGCAGCTATCAGCTGTAACATTCATGTAAACACAACATAAATTCATAAATATAATTAAGGATTATCTGTGAAACAGAGTCTAAAACTAACAGATATAATGGCATTGGGCTTTATGCTTTTTGCGTTTTTCTTAGGGGCGGGTAACATCATCTTCCCACCTCTTGCTGGTCAATTGGCTGGTGATCACTTTCTTCCAGCGATGTCTGGTTTCCTGCTGACCGCCGTTGGTCTGCCGTTAATCACTATCGTCGCAGTTGCAGTGGCGGGGGGCTCTTGGGGTCACCTAACGAAAGATCTTCCAAAGCAAGCTGCTACCATCATGGCCGTGTTGATCTTCATCATCATTGGTCCTGCATTTGCGGCACCGCGTACCGGTCTTGTTGCTTATGAGATGGCGGTGAAGCCGTTCTTCATTGATGCGACTCAAGTTCATCTAACTCTCTTTTCGATTGCATTTTTTGTTGTAGCGATGTTCTTCTCATGGTCGCAAGGTAAGCTTATTGACGTGATTGGTAAGGTACTTACGCCTGCACTATTCGTTGGTTTGGTTGTACTTGCCGTTGCTGTTTTCATTAACCCACAAGGTGATGTCCTTGCGGCTCACGGTGAGTACATCACTCAGCCACTGACCAAAGGTTTCCTTGAAGGCTACAACACCATGGATACGTTTGCTGCTTTGATGTTTGGCATGCTGATTGTTGACGCGATTCGCAGTAAAGGCGTGACTGACCGCGCAGCAACAACTAAGTACCTAATCAGTGCGGGTTGTATTGCCGCAGCGGGTCTAGCGTTTGTTTATATCTCTCTGTTCTTCCTGGGCGCAACAAGCGCGACAGTTGCAGCGGGTGCAGATAATGGCGGTGCTATCTTAAGCCTATACGTTCAATCACTATTTGGCCCATCAGGTCAGCTAGTACTTTCAGTTATCGTATTGCTAGCATGTCTAACGACGGCGATTGGCCTTGTGTCAGCATGTTCTGATTACTTCAGCTCGCTAACACCTCTGTCTTACAAGACCTGGGTTATCATCAACGGTGTAGCTTGTGCAACCGTAGCGAACGTTGGCCTTTCTCAGCTAATTTCTCTGTCTGTTCCTGTACTGTTTGCTCTTTACCCAGTAGCAATCGCATTGGTCGCACTAACATTCTTGCGCAGCCGTTTCCCTAATCCAAAAGCGGCTTACCGCGTAGTTGTATTAGTGTCTCTACTGTTTGCTCTTATCGATGGTGCTAAAGTGGCGGGTATGGATGTATCTGCAATGAACATGCTGCCATTGTTCGAAATCGGTATGGGTTGGTTGCTTCCAACGACTGCCGCAATCATCTGTATGTTCTTCGTTGGTAAATCAACAGAACAAGAGATGGCTGAAGAGACGGTTTAATCTTCCGTTGAGATTAAATAGTCACTCGATATGACATAGAAAAGGCCTCATTACTTCGCAGTAATGAGGCCTTTTTGTATCTAATCGATGATGTTTTTTCTGCCTGAAGCTCTTAGTTCTTAGTTCTGAACTCTAAGGAAGCAGAACTTATAGCTTTTCGCTGTACTCAACCAGTACTTGTTCAACCCAAGTTGCGATGCGTTCGTCGCTGAGTTCGTACTGTGAATCTTCATCAAGAGCTAACCCAACGAATTGTGATTGGTCTTCGGTTAGTGCTTTAGACGCTTCGAACTCGTAGCTGTCATCGTTTGGCCAGAAGCCGACAAATTCAGCACCAGCGATTTTCAGCTCATCATGCAATAATCCCATCGCATCTAAGAACCACTCGCCGTAGCCTTCTTGGTCACCTAAACCAAACAGCGCAACAACTTTGCCTTTCATTGGCGTGGTTGCAATGTCTTCCCACAGTTCATTCCAATCTTCTTGGATTTCACCGAAGTCCCAAGTTGAGATACCGAGCAGTAAAAGATCGTAGTCCGCCATCAATGAAAGAGGGGTTTCTTTCACGTTATGGATATCAACTAGGTCTTCACCAATAATGCCGCGAATTTTCTCTGCTGCCATTTCTGTGTAGCAGGTAGTTGAGCCGTAAAATAATCCAATTTTCATAGCAAACGTTCAATTTTAATTTGAGATGGCGAATTCTAACCATAAATCGACTTCGATTGCAGCGATTATCCGCTCAAGTCGTAATTTTTATGGCATTCATATTTGCTCTGGCATACTCTCAAAACAGTTTCCAATATTGTGAGTAACACTATGCAGTCGCCTCAAGGGCAGAGCGCAGACCACGGTCTAGTCGAACAGTTTTTAGATGCTATGTGGATGGAGCGAGGGTTATCGGAAAATACGCTTGTCTCGTACCGTACCGACCTATCTAAGCTTCTAGCGTGGATGGAAAAGAACAATTACCGCCTCGATTTTATTAGTCTTTCAGGGCTACAGGATTATCAAGGTTGGTTAGCTGACGCCGATTTTAAACAGACTTCTCGTGCTCGTATGTTGTCGGCGATTCGTCGCTTGTTCCAATATCTACACCGCGAGAAAGTAAGAGCCGACGATCCTAGTGCATTGTTGATCAGCCCTAAACTGCCAAAGCGCTTGCCAAAAGATTTGAGTGAAGAGCAAGTGGATTCGCTGCTTGAAGCGCCAGATCCAAACGATCCCATTGAGCTTCGCGATAAGGCGATGCTTGAGTTACTCTATGCAACCGGCTTGCGTGTTACGGAACTCGTCAGTTTGACCATGGAAAACATCAGCCTAAGACAGGGCGTGGTGCGTGTTATTGGTAAAGGTGGCAAAGAGCGCTTGGTACCAATGGGCGAAAACGCCGTCGATTGGATAGAGACTTTTATTGAACAAGGTCGCCCACAATTACTCGGTGATAACAGCTCAGATGTGGTTTTTCCGAGTAAACGCGCTAAGCAAATGACTCGTCAAACGTTCTGGTATCGTATTAAGCATTACTCGGTTATTGCTGGTATCGACACTGACCTATTGTCACCACACGTATTGAGACATGCTTTTGCCACTCATTTACTGAACTATGGTGCCGATCTCAGGGTCGTACAGATGTTGCTTGGACATAGTGACTTATCGACTACCCAAATTTATACTCACGTGGCAACTGAAAGGCTGAAGCAAATTCACGCGCAGCATCACCCACGTGCTTAAATCCATTTATTTTTAAGGTGAACTTAATGAGCGTATTACGCCGTCTTCCTCTATTAGCGCTTCCTCTCATGATTACTGCATGTAATGCATCAGAAGCGAAAGTAGAACATACATCAACAGCCGTAGAAGCTGCTCCAGCTCAAGCTATTGATACTGCAGCGTTAACTAAGCGTTTTGAAAAAATCGGTATTAAAGTCGATAAAATTGTCCCTTCAGACATCAATGGTCTTTTAGAAGTTCAAACCAACAGCGGCATTATATTTTCATCTCCAGAGGGCGATCACTTCCTCGCGGGTACTCTTTACTCGTTGGATGACAACGGCAAGTTCAGCGACGTATTGGCCGAGCGTCAAGCTCCGCTTAATGCTGAAAAAGTCGCGGCACTGTCGGATACGGTTATCGAATATAAAGCCGAGAACGAAAAGTACGTAGTGACGGTATTTACTGACATTACGTGTGGTTACTGTGTTCGTCTACACAGTCAAATGCAGGGCTACAACGACTTGGGTATTACTGTTCGTTACATGGCTTATCCACGTCAAGGCGCAACCGGAAAAGTTGCCGATCAAATGGCAGCGATCTGGGCGTCTGATGATCCAAAAACAGCTATGCATGATGCTAAAGTCAATCGTCAAATGCCAGCGTCTGGTAAAGACCTAGCAGAGCAGAAGCAGATCATCGCTAAACAATACCAACTCGGTCGTGAGCTTGGCATCAATGGTACACCTGCTATCGTACTAGCAAGTGGTGAGTTGGTAAGTGGTTACTTACCGCCAGCGCAACTTATTCAGCGTTTAGAGCAGTAATTTTCATTTTTGATTACCTATTCATTCCCCTGTTTTTGATTTAAGGAGTGGCCTGATTGATATCGGGCCCATTTTTATATGATAGAGATCCAACGCCGTCCTGAGGTCGACACTTCAGTATTACCTGCTCATTTACCTGACTTGTTAAAGCGTATTTATGTGAGTCGCGGGATCGACAGTGCTGACCAACTAGAGACAGCAGCGAAAGGCTTGCACTCTTATCAAAAACTGGGCGGTATTGATGCTGCGGTTGAATTGTTGTTCAAAGCCATCCAGCAGCAAAAACGCATCATCATTGTTGGTGATTTCGATGCCGATGGCGCGACCAGTTCGGCCTTGTCTGTGCTTGCTCTGCGAATGTTGGGCAGCTCTAATGTTGATTATCTGGTTCCCAACCGTTTTGAAGATGGTTATGGCTTGAGCCCTGAGGTTGTCGAGCAGGCTATCGAACTCGGTGCTGAAGTGATCATGACGGTCGACAACGGTGTTTCTTCCATTGACGGTGTTCGCTTCGCTAAAGAGAAAGGCCTTGATGTACTGGTTACTGATCATCACTTGCCTGGTTCTGAATTACCGATTGCAGATGCAATGGTCAATCCCAACCTAGAAAGCTGCGCATTTCCGTCAAAAGCGCTAGCCGGCGTTGGTGTTGCGTTTTACCTGATGATGGCGTTGTGTGTTCATATGCGCAAATTGAACTGGTTTGTAGAGCGCGGCATGACAGAACCCAAGTTGATGGAACTGATTGACCTAGTGGCACTGGGTACTGTCGCGGATGTGGTTCCACTTGATGAAAATAACCGAATCTTGGTCCACCAAGGTTTACAGCGTATTCGTGCAGGCAAAGCGCGTCCGGGTATTCAAGCCTTGATTGAAATTGCCAAGCGAGACGCTAAGCGTTTGGTGGCATCTGATTTTGGTTTTGCACTCGGCCCACGTATCAATGCGGCAGGTCGGTTGGATGATATGTCTTTTGGTGTTGAACTACTAATGAGCAATAACATCCATGCCGCGCGTCGAATGGCCAGCGAGTTAGATGGCTTGAACCAAACACGTAAAGAGATCGAAGAGGGCATGAAACAAGAAGCGATGGCTTTTTGTGAGCGCCTTGAATTTGGTAAAGATGATTTGCCTTCCGGTTTGGCGCTGTTTCAACGTGATTGGCACCAAGGCGTAATTGGTATCTTGGCTTCGCGTATCAAAGACAAATATCACCGCCCAGTGATCGCATTTGCTGATGGTGGTGAAGGTAGCATTAAGGGGTCATGTCGTTCGATTCCAGGTTTGCACATGCGCGATGCACTAGACAGAATCGACACTCAAAACCCTGGCCTGATCTTGAAGTTTGGTGGTCACGCAATGGCAGCCGGCTTAACCATTATGGAAAAAGACTTCGAGCGATTCAGTAAGCTATTTGATGACGTTGTGCGCAAAGAGCTCGGCGAGACGGCACTGAAGGGCATTATTTTGTCTGATGGTGAGCTATTACCAGAAGAATTTTCTATGCACACCGCTGAAACGTTGCGTTCAGGTGGTCCGTGGGGACAAGCTTTCCCAGAGCCCATCTTTGATGGTGAATTTAAAGTTCTGCATCAAAAGTTAGTGGGTGAAAAGCACCTAAAGTTAATGCTTGAGCCGCTGTACAAAGGCCACGCGACCAATGTGATGATTGATGGTATTGCCTTTAATGTTGACCTACGCCGCTGGCCTGATGCCTCAGTGAAAACGGTACATCTTGCGTTTAAGCTTGATATTAACGAGTTTCGTGGCAACCAATCGCTGCAGTTGATGGTTGACCATATTGAAGCGAAATAGTTGAAGCCAAATAGCGTTATCGTTCACTGAGTGAGGTTCATCATTTAGTGGCAAACCCAACAAGCTCTGTTCAAAAACAGGGCTTGTTTCCCTTCCTTCCCTTACAAATTTTACGTGTTTTTTCTGCCCGTCAATTTTATATCCGATTAAGTTATTGAATCTTGGTGCAGCACTCTAAAAAATTCTGTATCTCCGTCACACTTTTGAGTACAATTCTCCGGTTAAATTCTACTCATAAATAATGAGCTAAAATGTTTGAAATCAATCCTATAAAAAACCGTCTGCAGGATGTGTCTGAGCGCACAAATATCCTGAGGGGGTATCTTTGACTATGACGCTAAGAAAGAGCGTCTAGAAGAAGTAAACGCAGAATTAGAACAACCGGATGTATGGAACGAACCTGAGCGTGCTCAAGCGCTAGGTAAAGAACGTTCTGCATTGGAAGCGGTAGTAGAAACAATCGACCAACTTGACCAAGGTGTTGAGGATGTTGATGGCCTATTAGAGCTTGCGGTTGAAGAAGAAGATCAAGAAACGTTCGATGAGATTGAACCAGAACTGGCCGAGCTTGAAGCTAAGCTAGAGAAGCTGGAATTCCGTCGTATGTTCTCTGGTGATCACGATGCATCAGATTGCTACATCGATCTGCAGTCAGGCTCGGGCGGTACAGAAGCTCAAGACTGGACTTCAATGATGTTACGCATGTACTTACGTTGGGCAGATTCGAAAGGCTTCAAGACTGAAGTTATCGAAGTGTCTGATGGTGATGTTGCTGGCCTTAAAGGCGCAACGGTACGTATCTCTGGTGAGTACGCTTACGGTTGGTTACGTACAGAGACTGGTGTTCACCGTCTAGTTCGTAAGTCACCATTTGATTCAAGTGGTCGTCGTCATACTTCATTTGCTTCTGCGTTTATCTATCCTGAGATTGATGACAACATAACGATCGACATTAATCCTTCTGACCTACGTATTGACGTATACCGTGCCTCTGGCGCTGGTGGTCAGCACGTAAACACCACGGAATCGGCGGTACGTATTACTCACGTTCCGACTAACACTGTGGTTCAGTGTCAGAATGACCGTTCGCAGCATAAGAACAAAGATCAAGCGATGAAGCAGCTACGTGCTAAGCTTTTTGAACTTGAGATTCAAAAGCAAAATGCTGAAAAACAAGCGAGCGAAGAAACGAAATCAGACATAGGTTGGGGCAGTCAAATCCGCTCTTACGTACTGGATGATTCTCGTATCAAAGATTTGCGCACCGGCATCGAAAACCGTAACACTCAAGCGGTTCTTGACGGTGACTTAGACAAGTTTATTGAAGCTAGCCTGAAATCAGGTCTGTAAGCTTTATCAACTATTAAGCTTTACCAATAATATTGGTAAAAATGCCTATATTTGAAAAAATATAGCTGTCCAAATTATAAAAGCAGGGTACATCTCTAATGACTGATGCTGTTCAAAACGAAAACGCACAAGAAGCTTCTTCACCTGAAGAGAACAAACTAATCGCTGAGCGCCGCAGTAAGCTGGATCACATCCGCCAAAACTGCAAAGCTAACGGTCACCCAAATGACTTCCGTCGTGAGCACCTAGCTGGCGACCTTCAAGCGGAATTCGGTGAGAAGACTAAGGAAGAGCTAGAAGAGCTTAACCACATCGTTGCGATCGCTGGTCGTATTATGGCGAAGCGTGGTCCATTCCTTGCGATTCAAGAAACTTCTGGTCGTATCCAAGCATACGCAGCGAAAGACGTACAAAAAGTACTGAAAGAGAAGTACCAAGGCCTAGATATCGGTGACATCATCGGTGTTAAAGGTGCACTTCATAAATCAGGTAAAGGTGACCTTTACGTGAACATGGAAGAGTTTGAATTGCTAACCAAAGCACTTCGTCCTCTACCAGAGAAGTTCCACGGCCTAACTGACCAAGAGATGCGTTACCGTCAGCGTTACGTTGATCTAATCGTGAATGAAGACTCTCGTAACACATTCATCGTGCGTTCTAAACTTGTGTCTTCAATCCGTAACTTCATGAGCTCAAAAGGCTACCTAGAAGTTGAAACGCCGATGATGCACGTGATCCCTGGCGGTGCAACAGCACGTCCATTCATCACTCATCACAATGCACTAGACATCGACATGTACCTACGTGTTGCACCTGAGCTTTACCTTAAGCGTCTAGTAGTTGGTGGTTTTGACCGTGTATTCGAGATCAACCGTAACTTCCGTAACGAAGGTCTTTCTCCACGTCACAACCCAGAATTCACAATGATGGAATTCTACCAAGCGTACTCTGACTACAAAGATCTAATGGATCTAACGGAAGAGATGCTAAGCACAGCTGCGATGGACGTTCTTGGTTCGACTTCTATGCCTTACGGTGACGAAACCGTTGAGTTCGGTGGCACTTACGCTCGCATGAGCATGTTCGATGCAATCAAACACTACACACCTGAAAATGCAAATATTCAAGCTCTGACTGAAGATGATCTTCAGAACAGAGAATTGATGGTTAAAATTGCAGAAGAAGTGGGTCTGTACGTTGAGAAATTCTGGACATGTGGTCAGCTTCTTGAAGAGATCTTTGGTGAAACGGCTGAGCCTCAGCTAATTCAGCCAACGTTCATCACGGGTTACCCAGCGGACATCTCTCCACTGGCTCGTCGTAGCGACAGCAACCCATTCTTCACCGACCGCTTTGAGTTCTTCATCGGTGGCCGTGAAGTTGCGAACGGTTTCTCTGAGCTTAACGATGCACAAGACCAAGACGAGCGTTTCAAAGCACAAGTTAATGCAAAAGACGCGGGTGATGACGAAGCGATGTACTACGATGCAGACTACATTACTGCACTAGAGCATGGTCTTCCGCCAACAGCGGGTCAAGGTATCGGTATCGATCGCCTAGCAATGCTATTTACAAACACGCACACAATTCGTGACGTGATCTTGTTCCCGGCAATGCGCCCACAAGCGTAGTTCTCGCTTATGGGGTGTGACAGCCCATCTAATTTGAAAGCCACCTTCGGGTGGCTTTTTCTGTTTTTAGCGTCAAAACCTAGCTCGTACCACACTCTTGATTCGAAAAATGATTATTTATGACATAGTCTTACCATTGAGACAAAAAATCTAAGATAGTCTCATTACTATACGTATCGGATCTGAATACGATCTTGTGGCACTTTGTACCCGTATGATTCGTTTTACTCGTATTAGCCTGATTGAAATAGAAATAAAAATAGAATAAGGAAGAAGGATGGGAACTCAATTTAAGATGGATTCCTTGCCAGGTTCTCTTATCGTCGTTGGTGGTGCGTACGAACCCTGGTTATCAGTGTTAGAGCAAGTGGGTTGGCAATGCACCCAGTGTGCTGATTTACGAAAAGCCGATGCCTTGATTGCTGACATTGGCCCATGCATTGGCATTGTGGATCTTAGTCATGATGAGTTTAGCCTTAATGGTATCGCTAACCTCGTGAGCAATAACAAGCAAGTTAGATGGCTTGCTTTTATCCGTGAATCGCAATTGAGCTCAGATACCATCTGCCAATTTATCGTTAACTTCTGTATCGACTTTTTCACGGCACCAATCCCTGATGCTCAGCTATTGAGTACCATTGGTCATCAACTGGGTATGCTCAAACTTGAGCAGAAAGTATGGCCAAACTACGGTATTAACAACAATATGGGCCTACTAGGCGATTCTGTAGCGGTGAAGCGCTTGAGAGACCAAGTAAAGCGTATTGGACCCACGGATGTCAGTATCTTGATTTACGGTGAGAGCGGGACAGGAAAAGAGACGATTGCACGTTCCATTCATCAAAACTCTTCGCGCGCGCAAAAGCCATTTTTAACGGTCAACTGCCGAGCTCTGTCTGAGATGAGAATTGAGTCTGAAGTCTTCGGCATTTCAGCTCAGCTTGGTGCTGCACCTTGTATGTTGGAAGAAGCTGATGGTGGAACCATCTTACTTAACGATGTCCTTGCGATGCCACGTAATCAACAATTGAATCTTTTACGCTTTTTACAAGAGGGAAAAGTTGAAACCTCGAAGGGAGCTAAGTCTGTTGATGTTCGCATTTTGGCAGCTAACTCTTCTGATATCGAAAAGGCATTGATCGAGGGCGACTTCAATGAAGAGCTTTATCATTACATCAATGTTCTGCGTATCCATGTTCCTAGCTTGAAAGAGCGTGTAAGTGATATATCAGTACTGGCGAATCATTTTCTGCGTGAGTACTCGAAAGAGTTTAATGCACAAGCTAAGAGCTTTTCAGACGATGCTATTCGATCGATGAATCGCTACCATTGGCCTGGCAATGTTCGTGAATTGATGAATCAGACCAAACGCGTCGTGTTGATGTCAGATGCCGTGATCATTGAGGATCACCAGCTGGATTTACCAAAACAGAATGATGAACGCCGCAGTCTGAAAAGTATCCGTGAACGTTCAGAGCGAGATGCCTTACTCATTGTGTTGGAATCTCATGGTGGTCAAGTATCTTTGGCCGCTAAGGAGCTTGGAGTTTCGCGTGCAACTATGTACCGCTTACTTAATAAACATGGTCTTATCTCTGAAGGCGTTGTTTAGACTCTTTTCTACATGACTTTATTCAGTCACTGTAAATTTAAGGGCCACGTATCATACGTGGCTTTTTTGTTTCTGAAGGATAGTCCGCTGTATTATACCAATCGTAGTAAATAACTGGTCACCCTAGCTTGTTAAAAACCTCGATAACTTCGTTAGAATTTTTGATTGTAGAATAACTACTTATCAAAAAATTCTGCCTTGTTCTCAAGCTTTTTTCCTACGCTATGTTTGATCACTTACTTACTGTGATTGGTATTATAGAGAGAGCCCTAAGATAGATATGCTGTGATTTTATATAATCATAGTGAATATGTTATATGTAAAGTGATATGCAACTAATATTTCGGGTGAATAATTTGTTTTGAAATTGTTAATCAATTAGCGGTTGAATAATATACTCACTTGGTTAGAATTTAACCGTGAAAGCAGCAGTTTAACAAATACTTGTCTGCTTTTATTATCTTATTTCTTTTTGGATTTTTTAGTTAGTTTGGAGGCGTAAATGAAACATTTCGATTTTATACAGCATATTTGCGCGTCGTTTGATCCGTGTACTGACCTGGTGACTGATATGTCACAAACATCAGCCATGGCCGATCGAAACACCCAAGATAAACCTAACTAATAGATCCGTACCCTTATTTGGCTGCGGAAAAATAGCAGCTAAGTGAGAAGCCCTCATACTATCTAACACGCTATTTTTCCTCAGTTGATTCAACAACTGGAGAGTTATTATGCGTCACTCAGTCTATCTAAAATTAGCAACAGTCCTTATCCGTGCTGATCTTCGTCGTGAAGAGCGTGAATGGCAACGAAAAGTTCGCCGTAGTTCATATGATCTACCGTGGAACAATACTCACTTATTGAGAGATATTGGCCTTGAAGCCGATGGTCGACCAATTGGTTTTTCTGAACCTGAAGTCGTCACGATTGAACGTCGAGTACGTTATCTTCGTCGTGTCCTAAGTGCGCGAATACCGACGTAATCTGCGGGGTTGATAGCACCGTTCAACCCCTAAGATAAGTCGCAGTGATGGTTATGGCGTCGAAAGTGCAAACTTTTGAACTAGAACTGGCCAAAAAAGAGAAGCTCTTGCTTCTCTTTTTTGCTTTTTTAAGTCGTTATCTAGTAAAGGTAAATAGTTCGGCTAAGCTTTATAGAGCAAGGGAGGCTGGCTATGCAAAAGCATCAATTAGACATGTGGTTACATGGAGAGCACAAAGACTCTTATCAGACACCGAAAGTGTATGTTATTGGTTGCTCTGATATCTCAGAATATTTACTGGCAGTGGAGTACAAACATAAGCTGGAACCCGTAAAGCAAGATGGAGAGCCGCTTCACTTTGGATCCTTGGATCAAGTAAAAGAGGAGTTACTCCGGCTAGGCTTTGAAAAGGCATACCTTCGACTCCATAACGCGTATGACGAGTTTGGTAATGAGCCAAGCCAAAGCTACTGTGATATTGAACTGGCGCTCAAACCTCATTAAAAGAGCGTTTATCGTTAGAGATTGCTTCTAACTACAGACTGCTCTGTAACACACTGATAGTTTTGGCTATCGAGGCTCTATTAAGCGATCTATGCGTAATGGGTTGTCAGTAATCTGTGGGTGAATTGAGTTCGTAGATAGAAACCACGAGGTTTGGTTTTGATAGGTTTTCCACTTGCACCGTAAGCTTCAGTTAACACACGACTGTTGGCGGCTTTTGGGCGTAAATGCAGTGCTTCACCGTGTCTTGCTGTTATCTGTTCAACATTACCTAACACGATCAATTCCATCAGCTCTTCCCAATCTCTTTTCAATAGTTCGTCTTCAGCTTGGCTAGGTGTCCATAACAAAGGGGATCCTACATGTCTTTCTGCCAGCGGGATCTCTCTTTCTCCCTCTACCGGGATCCACAACACTTTCGACAGCTTGTTTCGAACGTGACTGGTTTCCCAAGTTATGCCTTGCACACCCATCAATGGTGCTACACAAACAAAGGTGGTTTCGAGTGGCTTCCCTGAATAGCCAATCGGGATGCTTTTTAATTCGATACCGAGCTTGGCAAAATCTTGTTCTGGTTTACTGCCAGCAGGCGCACCTAAGTGCCATTCCAATAGCTGCCCAACCCAGCCTTTATCTCGCTTTAGGTCGTTTGGTACAACCATTTCGGCTTCATCTGCGAGCTCTTTAAAGGTCATCCCTGCAATAGCATAGGCTCTGTCTAACAGCTCTTGTTGTGTTTGTGGTTCTGGTTTCATAATAAAAGGCATGATCAAAAAAATGATTTTACCAGAAGTTATCACCATATGACGACTGGTTAAGAAATGATCGCCTTGCTAGAAAAGGGATCAAACTCATGGTTATCCACAGGACATGAAGGTAATTAATTGAAATATTAATTTAGTGGATAAATAAACAGGGGTTTAAGGTCGATAAAATGCTTGCTAAATGGGGTTCAAAATGAATCTTTCACTTACCTGTGTGGATAAACATCGGAGTGGTTGATCTTTAACCATGTTGAGTTTCTAAAGGATCCTTTACATTTTTATTGTTTTTTAAAATTAAGTTTCAAATTTAATTTGTTGATTTTTAATGAAATAAAATAAAGTTGGTTGATTGGTTGTTTTTAGTGTTGATGAATCTATGGATTAAAAAAAACGATTGAAGGTAATTCTTCACATAGTTATTCACAGAAAAGGTGAATAAATGTGGTCTATGTCTCACTCTTGTGTGGGTAACTAAGATTTGAGCAAAACTTATCCATATTCGTAGTTATTATTCATAAATATAGCGCTTGTCACGTCACTAAGTTTGCTCCGATTGGGGATATGTGGAAAAATCAGTGTAATTAAAAATTTAGATAGAGGTTGGCCAGTGATAGATGGCGATGGTTACCGATTAAATGTTGGTATTGTAATCTGTAACAACCATGGTCAGGTCTTCTGGGCTAAACGATACGGGCAACATTCATGGCAATTCCCTCAAGGGGGAATCGATGAAGGTGAGACTCCGGAACAGGCAATGTACCGCGAGTTGTATGAAGAGGTTGGCCTTACTAAAAAGGATGTAAAGATCGTCGCGACAAGTCGTCATTGGTTACGCTATAAGCTGCCCAAACGACTGGTTCGGTGGGATTCTAAACCTGTCTGTATTGGACAAAAACAGAAGTGGTTTCTTTTACGCTTAGATTGCGATGAATCGCATATCAATATGCAGCGTGGAAGCACACCTGAGTTTGATGGTTGGCGTTGGGTGAGTTACTGGTACCCAGTTCGACAAGTTGTATCTTTCAAGCGAGATGTTTACCGTCGAGCGATGAAAGAATTCGCATCTTTAGCAATGCCGTTTAAAGAGCGAAAAACAAAAGGAAAGCGCAAATTGCGTAGAGGTTAAGCATGCTCAGCCAACTAAGGGAAATAGTTGAACACGTATCAAGAGTTGAAGATGTGTCGACGGCTCTTGATATTTTGGTTAAAGAGACATGCAGCGCGATGCAGACAGAATGTTGCACCGTGTATTTGGCAAATAATGATATGCAGCGCCTTGAGTTGATGGCAACTCAAGGCCTGATCTTCCAAGGTAATAGCATTCACATTGGTTTTGACGAAGGTCTGGTTGGCCTGGTTAAAAGAAGTGCTGAACCTATCAACCTTGCGCAAGCGTCTGCTCATCCTGCTTATAAGTTTTTTCCAGAACTTGGAGAAAAGGTTTATCACGCTTTTCTCGGCACTCCGATTATCCATCGCAAGCAAGTGCTTGGCGTATTGGTCATTCAGCAGAAGTCTCCTCGTTTATTCAGTGAGATGGAAGAATCCTTCCTTGTCACTCTCTCAGCTCAACTTGCGGTTATTGTGGCGCACGCTCAAACTCAAGGCCATTGGCTATTAGAGCAACAGAAGCTACCTGCGACCAAAGGTATCGCTGCTTCATCGGGCGTGGCGATTGGTGACCTGTGGTGGGACAACACTCAGCCTGAACTTACCGATGTTTATCCTGCTTCTACGCTCAATGTAGAGAGAGAACATGAGTTGTTGGCGGTAGCGGTTGAAAACGCCCTCAATGACTTTAAGCGGATGCGAAAGCGCTTAGATAGCGAAATCAATAAAGACGCGTTGGCGATCTTTGACCTGTTCACTCACTTACTCAACGATCCCATGTTGCGTAAGGATCTCAAGAGCCAAATTCAGAAAGGCGACAAAGCAGATTGGGCATTGAGACAGGTTGTTGAGAGTTACTCTAACCGTTTTGCTCGTATGTCAGATGTGTACCTTCGGGAGAGAGCGCAAGACGTCCGAGAGCTTGGGCAAAGACTGCTCTATTTCCTCCACAACTCTGAACATGAACTCCGCACATTAGATAAACCGATTATTTTGGTGGTTCGTGAGTTAACGGCCTCTGTATTAGCGTCTATTCCCAAAGAAAAACTATTAGCGGTTATTTCCTTGGAAGGGGCGGCGAACTCGCACGCAGCGATTTTATCTCGAGCTTTGGGTATTCCTTCTGTTATGGGGGTTAACCTAAATCTTGCTCAAGCTAATGGTAAGCAAGCGATTGTTGACGGGTATAGTGGTGAGATCTTTATTGAGCCGACTCAAAACCTGCTCAAAGAGTATCGGGGGCTGATTCTAGAAGAGAGTGAGCTCTCCTCTATGGTCAATCGAGAACTGTACTTACCGGCAAAAACGAAAGACGACAAGCAAGTCGAGATTCTGCTTAATGCGGGTTTGAGTGCAGACACTAACATCGCTATCAACCAAGGTGTTGATGGGGTCGGGCTGTATCGAACCGAAATTTCTTTCTTGTTGCAGCAGAGGTTTCCGTCAGAGGACGAACAATTCAAGCAATACCGTTCTGTACTCGCGAGCTACCCAGAGAAGCAAGTGGTGATGCGAACCTTGGATATTGGTGGGGATAAGGCGTTACCTTACTTCCCAATCGAAGAAGATAATCCATTTCTTGGCTGGCGTGGTATTCGTTTTACACTCGATCACCCAGATATCTTTATTATTCAACTACGCGCCATGTTGCGTGCTAGCTGTGATAGTCAGAATTTAAGTATTTTATTACCGATGATTTCAGGTGCGCAGGAGCTGGATGATGCGGTTCAGCTTATTGAACAGGCTTACGATGAAGTACACGAGCTTGATAACCGAGTGCGTATGCCTCGCGTTGGTATCATGATCGAAGTGCCATCCATGCTTTACATACTGCCGCTGATTGCTGATAAGGTCGACTTTGTTTCAGTCGGTACCAACGACTTAACGCAATATTTATTAGCGGTTGATCGGAACAATTCACGAGTCTCTGATGTCTATGAATCCATGCACCCAGCGGTGATCATGGCATTAAAACACATTCATGATACTTGTAAGCAATATCAATTGCCTGTGTGTATCTGTGGCGAGCTAGCCGGTGATCCGATGGGCGCGCTGCTATTGATTGGGTTAGGGTATGAGACGTTAAGTATGAATACTTCGAACGTCGCCAGAACCAAATATTTGATTCGCCAATCGAACTTGGTTGAATTACAGGATTTGGCAAATAAGGCACTTTCAAAACCGTATGGTAGTGACATCTATAGTATGATGCTGAACTATTTCGAAGAGCGTGAGTTTACAGGCTTCATTCGAGCAGGTAAAAAATAGGATTTAACGTGTCATATGAACTGATAGGCTTGCTAGCTGGCCTTGGTGCTATTGTTGGTGTTTTAGCTGGCTTGCTAGGCATTGGTGGTGGTTTGCTGGTGGTTCCTGCCTTACTGTTTTTACTTCCTAAAGCAGGTATTCCTCAAGAGTTTGCGATGCAAATGGCATTGGCTACTTCGCTATCAACCATCATCGTTACGTCAGGATCGTCTGCGATTAACCATTTAAAATTGGGTAACGTAGAGATATTTGTCGTTAAATGGTTGATACCAGGTGTCGTGATAGGTGGTTTCCTTGGTTCTTTCGTGGCCGATGTGATTCCAGCTCAATACTTACCAAAAGTCTTTGGTGTGATTGTCTTGGTATTGGCGTTGCAAATGCTGTTGTCTATTCGCTCTAAGAGCCAAAAGTCGATGCCGGGTTCAGCTAAAACCGTGTTGTGTGGTGGCGGTATTGGTTTGGTATCAAGTTTAGCGGGCATTGGCGGTGGGTCTTTATCGGTACCTTTCCTTAATCATCACGGTGTGGAAATGCGTAAAGCCGTAGGCTCATCTTCGGTATGCGGTTGTGTTATCGCGATTTCGGGAATGCTAGGTTTCATTTGGCATGGATCTTCTGTCGATGATCTCCCTGTGTATAGCTTAGGTTATGTTTATCTGCCGGCTTTGATCGCAATATCTTGTACTTCAGTCCTAACTACTCGAGTGGGGGCGAAACTGGCCACTCAACTGCCAACCCCTGTGCTGAAGAAATTTTTTGCGGTATTTTTAATGTTTATAGCAGCGACAATGCTGCTGTAGTGTCTTTTCTGTTAGTTATTGAGCTAACCGTTGATCAATTTAGATAGAGAGCCAAGTATGTCTCAGGGTTTTATCGAATTCCCAAATATCGATCCTGTTCTTATTGAACTAGGACCAATCTCAGTTCGCTGGTACGGCTTAATGTACCTTGTTGGCTTTATTTTTGCTCTTTGGCTAGCAAATCGCCGAGCAGATCAACCTGATAGTGGTTGGACTCGAGAGCAAGTATCAGATTTGCTGTTTGCAGGCTTTCTAGGTGTGGTGCTGGGTGGTCGTATTGGCTACGTACTTTTCTATAACTTTGACCTTTTCCTAGCCGACCCTCTTTACCTCTTTAAGGTATGGACGGGTGGTATGTCTTTCCATGGTGGTTTGCTTGGTGTTATCACTGCGATGTTTTGGTATGCGAAAAAGAACGGTCGAACCTTCTTTGGTGTGGCAGACATGATCGCTCCATTGGTTCCATTTGGTTTGGGCATGGGTCGTTTAGGTAACTTCATGAACAGTGAGCTTTGGGGCCGTGTGACTGATGTGCCATGGGCAATTGTCTTCCCTAACGGTGGACCACTTCCTCGTCACCCATCTCAACTTTATGAGATGGCGCTTGAAGGTATTGTGCTGTTCTTCATCTTGAACTGGTTTATCAAAAAGCCACGTCCTCTTGGTTCTGTATCAGGGTTATTCCTAGCAGGATATGGTACATTCCGCTTCTTAGTAGAATACGTACGTGAACCTGATGCTCACCTAGGTTTGTTCGGTGGATTTATCTCTATGGGACAAATTTTGTCACTGCCAATGGTTATCATCGGTGTGCTGATGATGGTTTGGGCATACAAGCGTGGTCACTACAAAGACGAATTACCACAACAAACGAAGTAAGGAATTGGTGTGAAACAGTATTTAGATCTCTGTCAGCGTATCGTTGATGACGGTACTTGGATTGAAAATGAACGCACGGGCAAGCGCTGCCTAACCGTGATCAATGCTGACCTTGAATATGATGTTGGTAATAACCAATTCCCACTGGTAACAACACGTAAAAGCTTTTGGAAAGCCGCAGTTGCTGAACTGCTTGGTTATATCCGTGGTTACGACAATGCTGAAGATTTTCGCAAGCTAGGGACTAAAACCTGGGATGCGAATTCAAACTTGAACGAGGCATGGCTGAATAACCCTTACCGTAAGGGTGAAGATGACATGGGTCGTGTTTATGGCGTTCAAGGACGTGCATGGGCAAAACCTGACGGCGGTCATATCGACCAACTGAAGAAGATTGTTGATGATCTAACGAACGGTATTGATGACCGCGGCGAGATCTTAAACTTCTACAATCCAGGTGAGTTCCACATGGGATGTTTGCGTCCGTGTATGTACAGCCACCACTTCTCTCTACTTGGTGACACTCTGTACCTAAACAGTACTCAGCGCTCTTGTGATGTGCCTTTAGGTCTGAATTTCAATATGGTTCAAGTGTATGTGTTCCTCGCTATTATGGCGCAGATCACAGGCAAGAAAGCGGGTGTGGCTTACCACAAGCTGGTGAATGCTCATATTTACGAAGATCAACTTGCACCAATGCGCGATGTTCAGTTGAAGCGTGAGCCGTTAGCTGGCCCAACATTCCATATCAACCCGGAGATTAAGTCTCTAGAAGATTTGGAAACATGGGTAACGATGGATGACTTCTGGGTTGAAGGTTACGAATGTCATGAAGCGATTAAGTACCCATTCTCGGTTTAATCTAATCCGCTTTGTTTGATCGAAAGGCTGCCACTGTGCAGTCTTTTTTGTATCCAAGTTGTAGTGACGAGTAATCGAGATGCGAAGAGCATGAGATGTCGTCACTCCCTAGACTGACGAAGGAGGGAGTAGGGAATCTCTTTCGTGGTGTGTTTGTGATATTCCTTATCACGCTCGTGCCTCGCTGTAGGGAATAACGGTTTTTATCTGCTTTTGCTTTTGCTTTTCGTACTCGCTACTCGAATCCCACATCTTCTTTTGCTTCCCTCATCTGCTCTTAAAAGAAAAAGCCCGCAACCTAGGAGGTTGCGGGCTTTGCTATAAGCGATGTGTCTTAGCGGTTAAGCTATCTAATTATTAAGCCGTTAGTGCTAACACGCTACCCGGCAGTACAAGGAATACAGCAACAAGATAACCAGCTACTACAGCTTTGTTTTTCACTGCCATGTCTGAAATGATGTCAGCTGCTTTCACTGGAAGTTCACGTAGGAACGGAATACCAAAGATGAATACCGTTGCCATGATGTTGAACACCAAGTGTACTAGAGCAATCTGTAGTGCGAATACTGCGAACTCACCAGATACTGCTGTCGCTGCTAATAGCGCGGTAATACACGTACCGATGTTTGCACCCAAAGTGAATGGGTAAACGTCACGTACTTTAAGAACACCTGAACCAACTAGTGGAACCATCAAGCTTGTTGTCGTTGAAGAAGACTGAACAAGGATAGTCACGATAGAGCCAGAAGCGATACCGTGGATAGGACCACGACCGATTGCGTTCTTTAGAATCTCACGAGCACGGCCAACCATTAGGCTCTTCATTAGCTTACCCATTACCGTGATAGCTACGAAGATAGTCGCGATACCTAGAACGATAAGCATAACCCCACCAACAGTGTCGCCAAACGTTGATAGTGGTTCTTTAATCGCACTGACCACAGGTTTAGTAATTGGCTTGATGAAGTTAAGACCACCCATGCTCATATCACCTGTTGCTAGCATCGGTGATACCAACCAGTGAGAAATTTTCTCTAAAATACCAAACGCCATCTCTAGTGGTAGGAAGATAGCAACGGCTAATAGGTTAAAGAAGTCGTGAATAGTCGCACTTGCGAATGCACGTTTGAACTCTTCTTTACAACGAACATGACCAAGGCTAACTAGTGTATTGGTTACTGTAGTACCAATGTTTGCACCCATGATCATAGGGATTGCTAGCTCAACAGGTAAACCACCTGCCACAAGGCCAACGATAATTGAAGTAACTGTACTTGATGATTGAATAAGTGCTGTTGCCACTAAACCAATCATTAAGCCTGCAACTGGGTGTGAAGCAAATTCGAAAAGAACCTTTGCTTGCTCGCCTGTTGCCCATTTGAAGCCTGTACCAACCATTGAAACTGAAAGTAATAGTAGGTAAAGCATGAATGCCAAGTTAGCCCAGCGTAGCCAACGAGTTGTGCTCGAGATAGGCGCTGCTGCAGTAGTAGCTTGGTTCATAATGTTTTCTCCATTGGACCGCTTTAGTCTGTGTTTGGTCTGTTTGTTTAATCTGAGCGTGATGTTAGAGAACAAATATTTCAGTAATATTACATTTTGGTTTAGGTGAGACTTTTTTGTGATGATTTGCCCTTTAAATATTAACTCTTGAAATGGAGTGTGTTTAAGTGATTGTTTTTATTTGATTTTATTCTTGTTTTTAATGGGTGATATAGATCTTAAAAGTTAGAGAAAAATTGAAAATAATCGCTGAAATATTACATTATGAAATCAGACACTTCGTAAAAATAAGTAGTAATGCTTAGTTAAGTCTGGTTTTTCCGAGTTTGTTGAGCGGTGGTGTCATATTTGATATAACAGGTCATCTACTCTTTATTACGGCACACTTATGTCGCACCTCAACTATAACCACCTTTATTACTTCTGGATGGTTTGCAAGCAAGGCTCTGTTACCAAAGCTGCAGAAGCCCTATTCCTAACACCACAAACGGTAACTGGTCAAATAAAAGCCTTAGAAGAGCGTATGGATGGCAAGTTGACCAAGCGCAATGGCCGCAGTGTTGAGCCTACAGAGCTTGGGCAGCTGGTCTTTAAGTACGCTGACCGTATGTTTGGCCTGAGTTACGAGATGTTGGATATCGTGAATTACAGCCAGCACTCCAATATTCTGTTTGATGTTGGTGTGGCAGATGCATTGTCTAAAAGGCTTGTCAGCAAGATTTTGATGTCGACCATTCCACCAGATAACAGTATTCATTTACGCTGTTTTGAGTCGACCCATGAAATGCTACTCGAACAACTCTCTCAGCATAAGCTCGATATGATTCTTTCCGACTGTCCGGTGGATTCTAGTCAAAGCCCAGGCCTGTTTAGTAAGAAACTTGGTGAGAGTGGCATGAGTTTTTTCTGTTCAGGCAAAGTCGAAGGGATTAGTTTTCCAGCCGTGTTAGAACAAAGGAAGCTTCTAATTCCCGGAAGTCGAACTTCTATGGGGAGGAAAGTACTGCAGTGGTTTGATAGGCAAGGACTTAAGCCTGATATTTTGGGTGAGTTTGATGACGCGGCATTGATGAAGGCTTTCGCTCGTTACCACCATGATGCAATTTTCTTAGCGCCTACGCTTTATATGTCGGAGGTTGAGGAGGATACCTCACTGCAATTGTTGGGTGGCATTGAAGAGTTAAAAGAGGAGTACTACGTCATATTTGCTGAGAGGATGATCCAACATCCAGCAGTAAAAAATGTATGTGACGCAGATTTTAGCAAATTGTTCGAGTGAGCTTGTTTGTTAATGAATTGATATCGATTATCATGACTTCATAATTTGCCGGAAATACTGATAGCCCGAACTTGGCTTAAAGGTTGTAGGGAGCCAAACTATGAACTTGAAAGAGATGGAGAAGAATTCAGCACAAGCTGTGATTCTACTCAAAGCTATGGCCAATGAGCGTCGCTTACAGATTCTGTGCCTATTGCATGGTACTGAGCTGTCGGTTGGGGAGTTGTGTGGCAAGTTGGAATTGAGTCAATCTGCTTTATCTCAACATCTTGCTTGGTTGAGAAGAGATGGTTTGGTCGAAACTCGCAAAGAAGCTCAAACAGTGTATTACACATTGAGCAGTGAAGAAGTAAAAGCGATGATTAACCTACTGCATGGTATGTACTGCAAGTAGTTTATTGCTGGTGGGAAAGTGATTTCTTCTCAGGGATAAGGCTGATACAAGGAAGTGTCAGTCATTCACGCCTAACGTTAGTGACTACCTATCTATCTATCTTTTTTCTTGTCTGCTTTTTTCTAGTTGTGTGTTTTTACTTGCTTAGTTGTCTATTGGTAAGCGAAATGGCTTTTAGTAAACAAGTGCTTGTCAGTTGATAAAATACCCAGCAGCCAGAAAAATCGCTGTGTTACTCAAAATTTAGATATAAAAAAACCGGCCGAGGCCGGTTTTTTTCGTTTTGCGTTGTAATCAAATTTCTATTAAAGAGCTTTGATTGCAGCAGCGAAACGAGACTTATGACGTGCAGCTTTATTCTTATGAATAAGGCCTTTAGTCGCCATGCGGTCTAGAAGAGGTGTAACTTCTACAAGAGCAGCAGTTGCAGCTTCTTTATTGCCAGCTTCAATAGCTGCAATAGTTTTTTTCATGTAAGTGCGCATCATAGAACGACGGCTAGCATTGTGCTGGCGACGTTTCTCAGCTTGGATAGCGCGCTTCTTAGCAGATTTACTGTTTGCCAAGGTCTAACTCCCAAAAACTTAGTTCGGTGACAATTTAAGGGCGAGGACTATCCCTCATAGGCGCTTAATTGTCAAATGATTTGTGCAAAAACCAATCGTAGCCAAACAAACTTTGGTATGGAAAGGTCATCGCGGTTAAGATGGCGGGGATTCTAACAGCATTTTTAGACCAATGCTAATAAATATGCTTCTTAGGACAGGATAGTATTTATCCTCGCTTGAAAGTAATCAACCAGTGTCAGAGGTTTGTGTGAGTAAACGACTATTAAAGTCAGGCCTGATTGTCAGTGCAATGACTTTTGTTTCCCGAGTGTTGGGGCTAGTACGTGATGTCGTAGTAGCAAATTTGATGGGAGCAGGAGCGAGTGCCGACGTATTTTTCTTCGCTAATAAAATTCCTAATTTCTTACGTCGACTTTTTGCAGAAGGTGCGTTTTCTCAAGCGTTTGTTCCTGTATTAACAGAATATCACGCCGCAGGTGATAAAGATAAGACGCGAGATTTAATTGCCAAAGTGTCGGGTACGCTCGGGGTACTAGTTTCTATCGTCACCGTGATCGGGGTGTTAGGCTCGGGTGTAATCACAGCGATGTTTGGCGCCGGTTGGTTTATCGACTGGTTAAATGATGGCCCAGCCGCACCAAAATTTGAGCTGGCGAGCTTTATGCTCAAGATTACCTTTCCTTATTTATGGTTTATCACCTTTGTTGCTTTATCTGGTGCCATTCTTAATACATTAGGTAAATTTGCCGTTTCCTCTTTTACACCTGTGTTCCTGAACGTAATGATCATAGGTTCTGCATGGTTTATCTCTCCTAATCTAGAGCAACCCGAAATTGGCTTAGCCATCGGTGTGTTTCTTGGTGGTTTAGTCCAGTTCCTTTTCCAAATGCCTTTCTTGATTAAAGCGGGGGTGTTGGTTAAGCCGAAGTGGGGTTGGAGAGATCCCGGTGTCGTTAAGATCCGCACGCTAATGATCCCTGCCTTGTTTGGTGTGTCAGTGAGCCAAATCAACTTGTTGTTCGATACCTTCATTGCCAGCTTTCTAGCAACCGGATCTATCAGTTGGCTATATTACTCAGATCGATTATTGGAATTCCCACTCGGTTTGTTCGGTATTGCCATCGCGACGGTTATTCTTCCTGCTTTGTCGCGTAAACACGTTGATGCTCAAGGGGAAGGGTTTGCGCATACAATGGACTGGGGCGTGCGCATGGTTTTACTGCTTGGCATTCCTGCGATGTTAGGTCTTATTATTTTAGCGAAGCCGATGCTGATGGTGTTGTTTATGCGTGGTGAGTTTTCTCCTCATGATGTTAATCAGGCTTCCATGTCTTTAGTGGCTTACGCTTCAGGCTTGCTTAACTTCATGTTGATTAAAGTGTTGGCTCCGGGCTATTACTCTCGCCAAGATACTAAAACCCCTGTGAAGTACGGCATTATCGCGATGGTCACTAACATGGTGTTCAACGCGATCTTCGCTTATTTCTATGGTTATGTTGGCTTGGCAATCGCAACGGCGTTATCTGCGTTCGTGAACATGAGTCTACTTTATCGTGGTCTACATATAGCGGGTGTTTATCGTTTAACCAAGACTACATTGTTGTTTAGCCTTAAATTATTGGTCTCTGGTACTGTGATGGTTGGCGTGATTTTATGGCAACTAGACAATATGCAGTTGTGGCTTGATTGGAGTTTCAACCAAAGAGCGTTGACGCTAACAGGGTTGATCGCACTTGGTGGCTTTGCTTATATTGTGTCGGTACTGGTTTTAGGTATCCGAGTAAAACATTTAAAAGCAGCGACAGATTAATACTGATTAGTATATAATCCGTCGGTTTCACACAATAAATGATGCAAATAACAGGTTTTAGCTGATCACAATGGAACTGATCCGAGGTATACACAATATTAAAGCACAGCATCATGGCTGTGTATTAACCATAGGTAACTTCGATGGTGTTCATTTAGGGCATCAAGAGGTTCTGAGCCAGGTTTCTAAACAAGCTACAGCACTGGGACTCCCTTCTGTTGTCATGACGTTTGAACCGCAACCTATGGAGTTGTTTGCTAAAGGTCGGGCGCCAGCACGTTTAACTCGCTTGCGAGATAAGTACGTGCAATTGAGCAAGCTAGATATCAGTCGTTTATTGTGTGTGAATTTTAATCAGTATTTTGCAAGCTTGTCTGCGGAAGCGTTCATTAAGGATCTTTTGGTTGATAAGCTTGGTGTGAAATTCTTGGTGGTTGGTGACGACTTTTGCTTTGGCAAAGGCCGAACAGGTAGTTTCGCTATGCTTAAAGAAGCGGGCGAAAAATATGGTTTTGAGGTGGTGAGCACCCAAAGCTATTGCTTAAACCAATTACGAGTAAGCAGCACTGAGATACGAAATGCGTTAGCGGCCAATGACTTGGCTTCTAGTGCTACCATGCTTGGGCGTGACTACAGTATCAGTGGTCGTGTTTCTCATGGTCGTAAACTAGGGAGAACTATCGGTTTCCCTACCGCTAATATTCCATTAAAACGTTGTGTTTCTCCTGTGTCGGGAGTGTATGTTGTTGAAGCATTAGATATCGACGGTGTTCCTGTCGGTGGTGTTGCTAATATTGGACAACGACCAACAGTTAATGGTGTAAGGCAGCAATTAGAAGTGCATTTTTTTGACTTTAAAGCCAATTTATATGGTAAACAGTTAGAAGTGCGACTTTTGCATAAACTGCGCGACGAGATAAAGTTTGAGTCGTTCGACGCATTAAAGAATCAAATAGAATTGGATGCTGAAGCCGCAAGGGTGTGGCTGCTTCAGCTAAAGAATTAGTCGGATAATTCCACCGATTAACATAATGTCTAACTTCGCCCAATATAACGGAATTAAGAATCGATGAGTGATTATAAAGATACCCTGAACTTACCAGAAACAGGGTTCCCAATGCGTGGCAATCTGGCAAATCGTGAACCAGAGATGCTGAAGCGTTGGTACAAAGAAGACCTTTACGGTGAGATCCGTAAGGCAAAGAAAGGTAAAAAATCTTTCGTACTGCATGATGGCCCTCCATACGCGAACGGCGACATTCACATTGGCCACGCGCTGAACAAGATTCTTAAAGACATTATTATCAAATCTAAGACCCTTTCTGGTTTTGATGCACCGTACATCCCAGGTTGGGACTGTCACGGTCTTCCAATCGAGTTGATGGTTGAGAAGAAGAAAGGTAAGCCTGGTCAGAAGATTTCGGCTGCTGAATTCCGCGAAGAGTGTCGTAAGTACGCTGCGGGCCAAGTTGAAGGTCAGAAAGAGAGCTTCAAACGTCTTGGTATCATGGGCGAGTGGGATAAACCTTACCGCACTATGGATTTTGGCACTGAAGCGAACATCATTCGTTCTCTAGGTAAAATCGCAGACAAAGGTCACCTTCTTAAAGGTTTCAAACCAGTTCACTGGTGTACTGACTGTGGTTCTGCTTTGGCTGAAGCTGAAGTTGAATATAAAGATAAAGTGTCTCCATCTATCGATGTTAAATTCTCTGCAGCTGACGAAGCGGCTCTACTAGAGAAATTTACTCTAGCGGAAGGTCACGCGGGTCAGGGCGAAATCTCTATCGTTATTTGGACGACAACACCGTGGACTCTGCCGGCTAACCGCGCAGTATGTCTACGTGATGATCTTGAATACGTACTTATCCAAGTTGAAGCGAATGGCGAACAGCCAGCTCAACGTATTGTTGTTGCTTCTGAACTAGCAAAAGACGTA
Source organism: Vibrio tasmaniensis (assembly GCF_024347635.1). Lineage (NCBI taxonomy): Bacteria > Pseudomonadati > Pseudomonadota > Gammaproteobacteria > Vibrionales > Vibrionaceae > Vibrio > Vibrio tasmaniensis. The sequence goes on along the minus strand of NZ_AP025510.1, from coordinate 2,654,857 downwards.
ATGGATCGTGCGGGTATCGAGCACTTCCATAACCTTGGTTTTGCTACTGGTGCTGATCTTGAGCTTTCTCAGTTCAACCACCCGTTCTACAACTTTACGGTTCCTGTTGTTCTTGGCGACCACGTTACAACGGATTCTGGTACTGGTGTGGTTCATACCGCTCCTGGTCACGGTCAAGAGGATTTCGTGGTTGGTAAGAAGTACAACCTAGAGATTGCTAACCCAGTAGGTTCTAACGGCGTTTACCTGCCAGACACTGAGCTTTTTGCTGGTCAGCATGTATTCAAAGCGAACGACTCTGTTTTAGAAGTTCTAAAAGAGAAAGGTGCATTACTGCATCATCACGCTTACGAGCACAGCTACCCACACTGTTGGAGACACAAAACTCCAATCATCTTCCGTGCAACACCGCAGTGGTTCATCTCAATGGATCAAGCAGGCCTACGTGCAAAAGCACTTGAGTCAACGAAGAATGTTGAGTGGATGCCGGAATGGGGTCAAAGCCGTATCGAAGGTATGATCGAAGGTCGCCCTGAGTGGTGTATCTCTCGTCAACGTACTTGGGGTGTGCCAATTGCTCTGTTCGTTCATAAAGAAACATCAGAACTTCACCCAGATAGCCCAGCTCTTATTGAAAAAGTAGCGAAGCTTGTGGAAGAAAAAGGCATTCAAGCTTGGTGGGATGTAGATGCTGCTGAACTGATGGGTACTGAAGATGCTGACAAGTACGAGAAAGTACTTGATACGCTAGACGTATGGTTTGACTCAGGTGTAACGCACTTCTCTGTTGTGGATTCTCGTGAAGAGTACAACTTCCCGAATGAAGAAAGAACGCACAGTGCTGATCTTTACCTTGAAGGTTCTGACCAACACCGTGGCTGGTTCCAGTCATCTTTGATTTCATCTATCGCGATGAAAGACGAAGCACCATACAAGCAAGTGTTAACGCACGGTTTCGTGGTTGATGGTAACGGCCGTAAGATGTCTAAATCTATCGGTAACGTTGTTGCTCCTAAAGATGTAACCAACAAGCTAGGCGCAGATATTCTACGTCTATGGGTTGCTTCTACGGATTACACTAACGAAGTTGCGGTTTCTGATGAGATCCTTAAGCGTTCTGCTGATGCATACCGTCGTATTCGTAACACGGCTCGTTTCTTCCTAGCGAACTTGAACGGTTTCAACCCTGAAACTGACCTAGTGCCTGCTGAAGAAATGGTTGCACTTGATCGCTGGGCTGTTGGCCGCGCTCAAGCTGCACAAGAAGAGATCGTTAAAGCATACGGTGAGTACAACACTCACGGTGTAACTCAACGTCTAATGCAGTTCTGTTCTATCGAAATGGGTTCTTTCTACCTAGACGTAATTAAAGACCGTCAGTACACAGCGAAACAGGGCAGCCATGCTCAACGTAGCTGTCAAACGGCGCTTTACTACATCGTAGAAGCTCTAGTTCGTTGGATGGCGCCTATCATGTCGTTCACTGCAGATGAAATCTGGAACGAGATGCCAAGCTCTCTACCAACTGGAGAGCAGCGCGACACGTTTGTATTCACAGGCGAGTGGTTCGAAGGCCTATTTGGTCTTGCTGACGACGAAGAGCTAAGCAACGAATTCTGGACTGAAATTCAGTCAATTCGTGGCGCAGTGAACAAGCTTCTTGAAGATGCTCGTAAAGAGAAAACAATCGGTGGTGCACTGCAGGCCGAAGTTACTCTATACGCTGACGATGCACTAGCGGCTAAAATCAACAAGCTAGAAGATGAGCTACGTTTCGTACTTATCACTTCTGCTGCGGTTGTTAAGCCAGTTAGCGATAAGTCTGATACAGCTCAAGCGACAGACGTTGAAGGTCTATACGTTGAAGTTGCAGCAACTGAAGCTGAGAAGTGTGACCGTTGCTGGCACCACACTCCAGATGTAGGCACAATTGAAGGTCACGAGAAAATTTGTGGTCGTTGTGTGTCGAACATTGACGGTGAAGGCGAAGTGCGTAAGTTCGCTTAACGACTCAGAGAAAGACTGAACTTTTTGTAAAAATCATAGCCCCAGTATCAACTGGGGTTATTTTTAATTATAGGAAATGTGTTTAGCCAAGTTTGGTAGTCAAGGTCACTTAAATTGAGTAACAGTGAATACCAGCTTCGTAAATACTAGGAATAGAAATGAGTGAAGTTTCGTTAAAACAATCTGGTGTGCGTTGGTTGTGGTTGGCCCTACTGGTCTTCCTTGCAGATATCGGCATTAAACTCTTTGTCATGGACAACATGGGTTATGGTTGGGCAAACCGCATTGAGGTGTTGCCATTCTTTAACTTTTTGTATGTGCATAACTACGGCGCAGCATTTAGCTTCTTGAGTGATCAAAGTGGCTGGCAGCGTTGGCTATTTACGGGTATCGCATTCGTAGTCACGGGTATGCTGACGTACTGGATGAGCAAGCTACCAGCAACAGATAAGTGGAACAACATTGCTTATGCGATCATCATTGGTGGCGCTGTTGGTAACGTGTTCGACCGTGTTGTACATGGCTTTGTTGTCGATTACTTAGACTTCTATTGGGGCACTTACCACTGGCCTGCATTTAACCTAGCGGATATGGGAATCTGTATCGGCGCAGCGATGATCATCTTAGATGGTTTTCGCAAGAAAGATGAAAGCAAATAGACTACTCAGACATTAATGAGTAGTCAGTAAATCGCTTTGTAATAGTTTGTCCTAAAGTCAGTCTATGACTCACAGATTAGAATAGCCCTAAGCGCTGTCGGTTGATTCCGACGGCGCTTTTTTTTATGCTGCAATTAATAAGGGAGCAAAGCAGAATGCGTTCTCAAATAATAAAGAAATCTAAGGAAAGTAACGTGGCAGCAATTAAAAATGATTCAGCAGTAACTCTACATTTTACGATTAAAATGAAGGATGGTTCAGTTGCCGATAGCACCGAAAATATGGGTAAGCCTGCAAAGTTCGTAATGGGTGATGGCAGCCTAAGTGAGAACTTTGAACAGTGCCTGATTGGCCTTGAAACGGGCACTGAAAAGTCTATTGAATTGAAGGCGGAAGACGCGTTTGGTATGCCTAATCCAGATCATATTCATCATATGGATCGTGCTAAGTTTGTTGGCGATTCTGAAGTCGAAGTTGGCACTATTATGGCTTTCTCTGGTCCTGACGGTATGGAAATTCCAGGTATTATCACTGAGATCGCGGGTGATTCCGTGACGGTTGATTTTAATCACCCATTAGCCGGCCAAGACGTTACGTTTGACGTCAACATCTTAGCTGTGGAACAACGATAGACTAACATCACCTTACAGCTGTGATGTAACCCAGAGCTTCACTGTCTAGACGCTTCACTGTAGAATGCGAACCTCGCTGACAGCGAACTCTATAGAAACAACCTTAGTACCGCGGTAAATGATGAGCAATGAAATGAAAATAATGTTAGCTAACCCTCGTGGCTTTTGTGCAGGTGTCGATCGTGCGATCAGCATCGTAGAGCGCGCTCTTGAACTGTATCAGCCACCGATTTATGTTCGCCATGAAGTGGTGCATAACCGCTTTGTTGTTGAAGGGCTAAAGCAACGTGGTGCTATTTTTGTCGAAGAGTTAAGTGAAGTACCAGACGATAACATCGTAATTTTTTCGGCTCACGGTGTTTCTCAAGCGGTTCGTAAAGAAGCGAAAGAGCGCGAGTTAACGGTATTTGATGCGACGTGTCCTTTGGTGACTAAAGTTCATATGGAAGTTGCTCGTGCGAGCCGCAAACATATGGAAGTGGTACTGATTGGTCACGCTGGTCACCCTGAGGTTGAAGGCACCATGGGTCAGTACGCTAGCCAAACCGGTGGTATGTACTTGGTTGAAAGACCAGAGGATGTACAGAACCTCGTGGTGAATGATCCAAGTAACCTGCATTACGTTAGCCAAACCACGCTATCAGTTGATGAAACTGCAGACGTGATTGAAGAGCTGCGTCGAGTGTTCCCTGAAATCCAAGGCCCACGTAAAGACGACATCTGCTACGCGACTCAAAACCGTCAGGACGCTATTCGTGAAATGGCCGGTGATGTCGATGTCGTGATTGTTGTCGGTTCTAAGAACTCATCGAACTCAACTCGTTTAAAAGAGCTGGCTGAGAAGCTAGGCACGCCAGGTTATCTAACCGATTGTCCTGAAGACATTCAAACTGAATGGGTTGAAGGGAAAAAGAAAATCGGTGTAACTGCCGGTGCTTCTGCTCCTGAAGAGTTGGTAAACCAAATCTTAGATCGTATTCGAGAGCTAGGTGCGACTGACGTTGAAGAGATTCAAGGTCGTGAAGAGAACATGTTCTTTGAAGTACCGAAAGAGCTGCAGATTAAGCAAATCGACTGATCTCTATTGATTTGTGACCAGATCGAGTCGTAAGTACTCTCGATTCGTAAGCGCTCTCGATTTGTAAGTACTATCGATTTGTAAACAGCAGAAAGCCAACGTTGATGCGTTGGCTTTTTTGATCGTGCTTTGGAAAAATAGTCGAAGTTTATGGGGTTATTGAAGACCGAGCTGCTCTTTTAAGGTTTTTAGATAGCGGCGACTGACAGGCACTTCAAAGCCGGTCAGCGTGATGATCTCCGCTAGTCCATTCTCCAACAGTTTGATCTCTTGGATCGATTTTATGTTGATCAAATACTGTCGATGACAACGGATCAAATCGGTTTTTTCTTCCAAGATCTTTAGTGTCAACTGTGAGGTCGCCGTTTGTGAGGAGCTGCGTACGTGGACTCCACTGATATCTGAGTAAGCGCATTCGACAGTTTGGCTTGCCATGATCACAATGCGGTTATGGCCGATACACGGGATCTGCTCTAAGTGACAGGGAGCAATTGCTGAGATATCTTGTTCCGGCGCTTTGTGGTTTTGTTTGATGACCTTATTCAGGCGACAAACACTCTTGTTTAATCGGCAAGGCTCAACCGGCTTGAGTAAGTAATCAAAAGCGTTGTCTTCAAATGCTTGAATTGCATATTGGTCGTAGGCGGTAACGAATACCACGTAAGGCATGGTGTCTGGATCAAGCATGCTTAACAGTTCAATTCCGGTAACCTGCGGCATCTGGATATCCAAATACACCACATCTGGCTTGAGCAGATTGATCTGCTTAAGCCCTTCGATCGCGTTACTCGCTTGGCCGATGACTTGTACTTCTCCGGTTTCAGTGAGTAGTTCAATCAGCTCTTCGCGAGCAAAAAGCTCATCATCGACAACTAATGCCTTTAACATCCTAAAATCTTCATCTTGATTCCATCCCTGCTTGATTCACGTTTTGCTTTAAATGTCTGCTTCTAAATGTTTCAACTCGGAGCGATTCGTCTCCGAAAATACCATTATTTTAATATAGGTATGATAAAGCTCATTCGAGTAAATTGCTGCGGTTGAGATTCTATTTTTAGCGCTGAATCTTGTCCAAAGAAATTAGTGAGTCGTTTATCAACAATTTCCATGCCTAATCCAACGTGATCTTGAGATGGCTTCTGATAATTACCGGCATTGTCTTCAACGGTTAACTTGAATCCCCCCTCGAAAGCCTCGCTATAGATCTTCACTTTTCCGCCTTCCAACATGTTAGATATCCCATGTTTTATGGCGTTTTCTACCAGTGGTTGCAGAGTAAAGCTCGGCAGTTGCGACTCGTATAGTTGTGGGTCGATATCCCATTCGACTTCTAAGCGGTCAGTAAAACGTGCTTTTTCAATAGTTAGGTACGCATTGACGTGTGCCAGTTCATCTTTGAGTTTCACGGTATTGATGTTCTGCTTCAGATTACTTCTAAAGAAGTGAGAGAGATGCTGAATCAGCTCTCGAGCTTTGTCGGGATCACGGCGTGTAACGGCACTGATGGTGTTGAGTGCATTAAACAAGAAGTGTGGGTTCACTTGAGCGTGCAGCAGTTTGATTTCCGCTTGGGTGAGCAGTGTTTGCTGCTGCTGATAGTTGCTAAACAATATCTGGCTCGATAAGAGTTGAGCGATACCTTCACCCATCGACATGTTGATGGTCGAGAACAGCTTCAGCTTTGGCTCATACAACTTGATGGTACCGACCACTTCATTACCCGCGCGCAATGGGATAATAAGTGCAGAGCCTAATTTACAATCTTGTGAAAGAGAGCATTGATACGGGTTCTCTTTCCCATCGAGGTAGATGATGTCGTTCTGTTCCATCGAAGTGAGTGTGCTTTGCGATGAAATAGGCGTATTGGGAATATGGTGTTCATCGCCAATGCCGACGAACGCGAGAATTTTTTCCCGGTCGGTAATCGCTACCGCCCCAACATTGGTCTCTTCGTAAACGATACGTACGATTTTTTGTGCGTTATCGGAATTGAAGCCGCCATGCAAAATACCCACCGAACGTTCGGCGATGGTTAATGCGCGGCGTGAGAAGGTAGCTGAGTACTTCTCGAAGATGGTTTTCCGGTCTTGGATGATGCTCATGAATAGCGCAGCACCGACTGAGTTTGCAATGATCATTGGCGCGGCAATATCAGAAACCAGAGCGTAGGATTGTTCGAAGGGTTTAGCTACCGCCAGTAGAATCAGCATCTGAATAATCTCTGCAAACAGGGTTACCGAGAACACCACCATCGGATTAAACAGCTGGCTGGCTTTGTTCTTTCTTACTAGATAAACGTGTAACAAGCCGCCAATCAAGCCTTCTGCTGTGGTTGAAATGGCACAAGCTAGATCGGTGAATCCACCCAAAGAGTAACGATGGATACCGCCAGTAAAGCCGACGGCAAAGCCGACTACTGGGCCGCCAAACAAACCACCCATGACCGCTCCCATCGCGCGCGTGTTGGCGATGGCGTCATTAATCTGCAATCCGAAATAGGTGCCCATAATACAGAACAGGGAAAACAGAATGTAACAGCTGACTTTATGACTTAAGCGCGAAGATATGCTCAATAAAGGGAGAATCAGTGGGGTCTTACTTAGCATGTAAGCAATCACTAAGTAGACACAGGTTTGTTGCAGCAGAGAGAGAATGAGTTCCATATTTTCACCTATTGAGACGCTGGTTAAGTGTAAAGCTCATTGAGGCTGAAAGGTAGCTTTGCTTTTTTGCAGGTTGTCTTTCTTTTGTTTAGTGGAAACTAATGTATTCAGTGGTTATGGATAAAATAATAAAGCCCATCATACATGATGGGCTTTGATCTTAGATTCCAGTTCATCAAAGATGATGGTGGAACAAGCGAAGTGTTTTTGGCTTACTTATTCTCCTCTTTCTATGAAGAGTGAGAATATTTAGGGGAAAGCTAAGCTGTTTTTGTTACGGGCTTTGCTTCCTTTTCTACTTCTTCATCAGCAAGGTCGATATCACCTTTGCCTTTTGAAATCTTGATAACGTAAGCCGCAATACCGAATGCACTTACCACGCCAATGATGGTTGAAATTTGCATTGGTAGACCGAAGCCTAACTGGCTATTGTTCAGGATGAATGTAATACACACAGACGTCATGAACACAGCTGGAACCGTGGTTATCCAGTGGAATTTATTGTGACGAAGTAGGTAAGCCGAAGCTGTCCATAACATCATGACTGCCGTTGATTGGTTAGCAAAACCGAAGTAGCGCCAGATAATACCGAAATCGACTTGAGTCAGGATGCCACCAAGAACGAACAATGGTAGAGCCATTAGTAGACGGTTACGTAGAGTTTTCTGTTCCATGTTGAAGTATTCAGCAAGGATAAGACGGCTTGAACGGAACGCAGTGTCACCTGAAGTGATTGGCAGGATAACCACGCCAAGGAAAGCAAGGATACCGCCGAACACACCCAATAGACCAAATGAAGCGCTGTATACCACGTTACCTGGGCCGCCGTTTGCAATCGCGTCAGACAAAGACTCAACAGAACCGAAGAACGACAGAGCAAGTGCACACCAGATTAGGGCGATGATGCCTTCACCAATCATTGCACCGTAGAATACGAAGCGACCATTTTTCTCGTTTTCCATGCAACGCGCCATCAAAGGAGATTGAGTTGCGTGGAAGCCAGAGATAGCACCACAAGCGATGGTGATGAATAGAGCCGGCCAAAGCGGTAGATCGTTAGGGTTCATGTTAGTGAACATGTCTTTCATCTCGAAGCCACCCATGATTTGGTGCTCGTCAGATAGACCAATCGCAGTGATTAGGCCAACAGACATAAAGATAAGCAGTGCACCGAACAGTGGGTAGAAGCGACCAATGATTTTATCGACAGGGACAATCGTTGCGATGATGTAGTAAGCAAAGATGATGACAACCATAGTGCTTGTAGACATCACGAAATCAGTTTGGTCGTTCACTAGGTTGGTGATCATGCCTGCTGGAGCAGAAACGAATACCACACCAACAAGAAGCAGTAGAACAATGGCAAAGATGTTCATAAAGTGTTTTGCGCCATTGCCTAGGTAACGTCCAGTGATAGTTGGAACCGAAGCACCACCATTGCGTATAGATAACATACCTGAGAAGTAGTCGTGTACGGCACCTGCGAAGATACAGCCTAGCACGATCCAAAGCATTGCTGCTGGGCCGTAAAGGGCACCCATGATAGGGCCGAAGATTGGACCTACACCTGCAATGTTAAGCAGTTGAACTAGGTAAACCTTTGGCGTCGACATTGGAACAAAGTCCACGCCATCTTGTTTGGTATGGGCTGGTGTTTGACGCTTTTCATTGATGCCGAAAATCTTCTCGATAAAAGCACCGTAAATAAAGTAGCCACCAATGAGTGCTGCAACACAGGTAAGAAACCACATCATAATTTGTTATCCCTGAATGTATTAATTAAGTCAGGGTGTATATTAAAGGAGTGCATGAGAAGAAACTTCCGCTACTGGAGTGAGTGGTCGAATAGCCAATTAAGTGGTGTTATAACCGGTTTAGTGGTTTGTGACCTTTGCGGAGTGGTTGGTTACTGCTGTTGATAGGTGTCTTGCTCCTAGTTAGTGGTGACTTATCAGCTTTAAGCGGTAACGAATAGATATCAGTGGCAGATAACAGACATAAGTGGACATCAGTACGTGTTCAGCGGAGAATCGCTACTAAGGCAGCGCTTCGTCAGGAAGTGGTGAAGTAAATATAAAGGATTGAAATGAAAAAAATAATCGCACTATTCGCCGTGGCATTTAGCCTTGCAGGATGCAGCGCCAATGTTCAAGATTTAGCGGCCGAAGGCAATTGGCAAGAGATTGGTTATCGTGATGGTATCAAAGGCCACACCCAGCGATCTTATTCAGATATGGCCGAGCTTGGTGGAGTCGATCAAGCGAGTTACACAGAAGGCTACCACTTAGGTGTGACTGAATATTGTAATCCTAACCATGCTTATCAGATTGGTTTATCTGGTCAGGTGTATGAAGGCGTGTGTTCTGGTACGGAAGACGCTCAACGTTTCCGTATGGAATGGCAGCGTGGCTGGGATGAGTTCTCGAACGACTATTAAGCCCAAGCTAGCGATAACAAATTAAAACTAAAAAAGACCAGTACCGCATGCGTACTGGTCTTTTTGTATGTAGTTAAAGCCATACTCTAAATGAGAAGCTACAAACAGAATTGAGATTACTGATTATTCTCGACCGCTTTTCTCAAGAAGCCATTTTGCTGATCAAGCTGAGCCTTGGCCAATTCTAAATCTAGCCCTGTTAGAATCATCAAAATCGATAACTTCACATCGTAATCAGTCGTTTTAAGTGTCGAGACTGCCAGTGCCTTATCACACTCTGTTGCTTGGATAACGATACGAGCTGCGCGGGCAACTAGCTTTTCATTGGTCGCTTTTACGTCGACCATCAGATTTTGGTAGCTTTTACCGATACGAATCATGCTGGCAGTCGTCAGCATATTTAGCACCAATTTTTGCGCTGTACCTGATTTGAGTCGTGTTGATCCAGTCAAGGCCTCCGGGCCAACCACTGGGCTTATCGCGATTTGAGCGATCTCGGCTATCGGTGAATCTGGATTACAAGACAGCGCAACCGTTACTGCACCTATTTGATTTGCGTAGTTGAGAGCACCAATTACGTAAGGCGTGCGACCGCTAGCAGCGATGCCTACCACTACATCATTTTCTGAAAACTGAATCGCTTTGAGATCTTCAATTCCGAGAGTCAGCGAGTCTTCCGCACCTTCTTTGGCTTTTAAAATCGCTTCTGGCCCGCCAGCGATGAGGCCGATAACCATCTTGTCTGAAACACCGAAAGTCGGTGGGCATTCTGATGCATCTAACACGCCTAATCGACCACTGGTTCCTGCGCCCATGTAAATCAATCGGCCACCATGTTGAAAGGCGTGAGCGATCTTATCAACCGCTTTCGCGATCTGTGGCAGCTCTACTTCGATTGCCAATGGGACTTGCTTATCTTGTTGATTAATCTTTTCGACCACTTCGAGAGAGGTGAGTAGATCAATATCCATAGTGTCAGGGTTTCTCCCCTCCGAAACGAGGTGCGAGAGCGCTGATATGAGAGCGTCGTTACTCATAATGATCCTTAAATGATAATTCTAAAATTGTTTAGACAGCATCGCGAAGTCAGTATTGTTACTAAGTTAGCACGGCTATCAAGTTAATCTGCACGATAAAGAACGCCTAGAGAGGCCGCTCTGCTTGCGCCAGTTACTTCTGGTAAATTGCTTGGCAGTTGATGAACATGACGTTGAGCAAGCCACGCAAAGGCCATCGCTTCCATATAATCGGCATCAACGCCTTTATTGGTCGTTGAATCAACTTCCCAACTCGGAAGCAGTTCTACCAACCTTTTCATCAACAATGGGTTTCTCGTCCCACCACCACACACGTACAACGCAGGTTTGTCGCCCAAGCGATAAGCTTCGACTTCATTGGCTATCGTCAATGCGGTGTATTCACAAAGCGTGCGCTGAACATCTTCTGCTGCCAGATCTTTAAACCCGGTAAGTTGTTGCTCTAGCCATGGCAGGTTGAACAGTTCTCTACCGGTACTTTTCGGTGGAGTTTGAGATAGATAAGATTCATTTAACAGCTGTTCGAGCAAGGCTTGATTGAGTTGGCCTTTTAGCGAGAATTGCGCATCACGGTCAAACTTCTCACCTGTGTGTTTATCAACCCAAGCGTCCATCAACATATTGCCTGGACCTGTATCATAGCCAAGCGTTAGATGATTAGGGCGTAGTACTGAAATGTTCGAGATACCACCAATATTCAACACCACAACCGAGCTGTCTTTTGGGTGGAAAATCGTATGGTGGAAGGCGGGGACTAATGGTGCGCCTTGCCCGCCAAGCGCCATGTCTTTGCGTCGAAAATCAGCGACTGTTTGAATCTGTGTTTTAGCTGCAATGATATTGGCATCACCCAACTGCATAGTAAATGGAGAATCGCCAGTTGGCTGGTGGAACACCGTTTGACCGTGATTACCAATCGCAGTCACAGAAGATGCAGGTGTACCTGACTTGTCGAGAAGTTGCAGAACCGCATCAGCAAACAGATGGCCAAGCTGGTGGTCGAGTTCGCCAATAGCAACCAAATCGGTTTTCTGACCAATACAAACTTCAAGCAGACGTGCTTTGAGATCATCAGGCATTGGGAACTCATCATGATTAAGCAATGTAATGCTATCGTCTTCAATCGAGACTAACGCTGTATCAACGCCGTCCATACTCGTCCCCGACATCACCCCGATATACAGTTCTTTATGATCCATTCCTAAGCTCTTGCCCTGCATTCTTAAAGTCTTCCACAGATTGGTTTAAAAACATTGTAAAGCAAATTTAAAGAGAATAATCTCGGGAAGTTTATGAAATTAGGTTTAATAAGGGATAAATATGGGACCGTTGTGGGTTGATGTTGCGGGCTACGAGCTAACAGCTGAAGACAGAGAAATTTTAGAGCACCCAACAGTTGGTGGTCTCATCCTATTTGCTAGAAACTACCACGATAGCAAACAGCTATCGGCGTTAAACAAAGAGATCCGCAAGGTCGCAAAACGTCCTATTTTGATTGGCGTTGACCAAGAAGGTGGCCGAGTTCAGCGCTTCCGCGATGGATTTTCAATTATCCCTGCCGCTCAAGAGTTCGCGACTAAGAATAATGGTGATCAGTTAGCAGAACAAGCCGGTTGGTTGATGGCGGCGGAATTGATTGCCCATGATATCGATCTGAGCTTTGCGCCTGTATTAGACAAAGGCCATCAGTGTAAAGCGATTGGTAGCCGAGCGTTTGGTGAAGATATTGATACTATCGTTCGCCACAGTAGTGCTTTTATTAAGGGCATGAAATCGGTTGGAATGGCGACAACAGGAAAACACTTCCCAGGACACGGTGGCGTGATTGCTGATTCGCACCTTGAAACGCCTTACGATCCTAGAGACGATATCTTTGAAACTGATATGGCGATCTTCAAGGCTCAAATTGAAGCTGGAATATTAGATGCGATGATGCCTGCGCACGTGGTTTTTTCTCACTATGATGATCAGCCAGCGAGTGGCTCTGAGTATTGGCTGCAGAAAGTATTGAAGCAGCAGCTTGGATTTAAAGGCTTGGTATTCTCTGATGACTTAACGATGGAAGGCGCTGCAATTATGGGTGGGCCAGCCGACAGAGCGAAGGCTGCTCTGAATGCGGGTTGCGACATGGTGTTGATGTGTAATAAACGAGATGCACAAATTGAGGCTCTTGATCACTTAGCGATTCAAGAGGTGCCTTTAGCCAACTCATTGCTTAAAAAGCACAACTTTGATTTGTCGACGCTTCACTCAGATAGCCGATGGAAAGAGGCCTCAGAGCAAATTAAGCGAATGTTAAACGCTGAGTGAGAAATAAACACTCTATAAGTTTGAAGAAGGCGATATGAGAATTATCGCCTTTTTTGTATGTGTGTGGCGCGGTTTAAACTGGTTTGTCTATTAGAGCTAATTAAAGTGAGGGTGTAAATTTTAATTTACAGTAAATGGTTTTTATTGTTTACACTTGCAATCGTTTTTGTAGCTGTTATTGTGTTTTTAAAGATTGCTAGTCCAAATGGAAACATTGGGTGTAAAAATAAATATACAGGTTGAGTTATGCAGAAAAGTGAATTAAGCAATGTCAATATCATCGACGAACAGGTACTGATTACTCCTGAGGAGTTAAAAGCAAAACTGCCTTTGAGTGATAATGCTCGTCGTTTCATTCAAGAGTCTCGTCAAACTATTGCAGACATTATTCATAAGAAAGATCATCGCATGCTTGTAGTATGTGGCCCATGTTCTATCCATGATATTGAAGCGGCAAAAGAGTACGCGAAACGACTAAAAGCTATATCTGAGCAGCTTAGCGACCAACTGTATATTGTAATGCGTGTTTACTTTGAGAAGCCTCGTACCACTGTTGGCTGGAAAGGCTTGATCAATGACCCTCACCTAGACGGCACGTTCGATATTGAGCATGGTCTGCATGTAGGTCGCGAGCTTTTAGTTGAGTTAGCTGAGATGGAAATCCCACTTGCGACAGAAGCGCTAGATCCAATCAGCCCACAATACCTAGCAGATACATTCAGCTGGGCAGCAATCGGCGCTCGTACGACTGAATCACAAACCCACCGCGAAATGGCGAGTGGTCTTTCAATGCCAATCGGCTTTAAGAATGGTACAGACGGTAACTTAGGCACTGCAATTAATGCGATGCAGGCGGCTTCTTCTAGTCACCGTTTCATGGGCATCAGCCGTGAAGGCCAAGTCGCACTACTCACGACGCAAGGTAACCCTAATGGTCATGTCATTTTACGTGGCGGTAAGCAGACGAACTACGATTCAGTATCTGTGCATGAATGTGAGCAAGAGCTGGGTAAGTCTGGCTTAGAGGCGGCACTAATGGTCGACTGTAGTCATGCGAACTCTCGTAAAGATTTCCGTCGTCAACCGCTGGTGGCTGAAGATGTCATCCATCAGATTCGTGAAGGCAATAAGTCGATTATCGGCCTGATGATTGAGAGCCATATTAACGAAGGAAACCAATCTTCAGATATACCTCTCAATGAGATGAAATACGGTGTATCTATTACCGACGCGTGTATCAATTGGGATTCAACTGAGGCACTATTGAAACATGCACATACGGAATTAGTCCCGTTCTTAGAGAACCGCTTGAAAGGTTAGTCAGAGTTTAAATTTAAGTGCCTCATCTAATGGGGCATTTTAAGATCTGTTGCTAATGAACCTGCATCAATCAGTGCGGGCTTTTAGATTAGTACGGGCTTATAGGTTAGCACGGGCTTATAGATGAGTAAGGAATAAAATGGCCGTTGAACTGAACGAATTACGCGACCAAATCGATGCTGTCGATAAACAAATGTTGGATTTACTGGCTCAACGACTGGCTCTAGTAGAGAAAGTCGGAGAAGTAAAAAGTGAACATGGTTTACCTATTTATGTACCGGAACGTGAAGCCGCGATGTTGGCATCTCGTCGTCAAGAAGCCGAGAAAATAGGGGTTCCACCGCAGTTAATCGAAGATATTTTGCGTCGTACGATGCGTGAGTCTTATGCCAGTGAGAAAGATTCGGGCTTTAAGTGCCTTAATCCAGAGTTACGTTCAGTGGTTATCGTTGGTGGTAATGGTCAACTTGGTGGTCTGTTTGGTCGTATGTTCAAGCTTTCTGGTTACGAAGTGAAAATTCTTGGCAGCCAAGATTGGGATAGAGCCGACGAGATCTTAGATAATGCTGGCCTTGTGGTTGTTACGGTTCCAATTCACCTGACAGAAGGTGTGATTGCGAAACTGGGTAACCTACCAAGCGATTGTATTCTTTGTGATTTGACGTCGATTAAATCCAAACCTCTTCAAGCCATGTTAGACATGCACCAAGGCCCAGTGGTTGGGTTGCACCCAATGTTTGGTCCAGATGTTCCAAGCCTTGCGAAACAAGTGATTGTTTACAGTGACGGCCGTGGCTCTGAAAGCTACCAATGGTTACTGAATCAATTTGGTATTTGGGGCGCGAGCCTTTGCCAGATGGATGCTGCTGAACACGATCACGGCATGACATTGATTCAAGCACTGCGCCACTTCACCTCTTTTGCTTACGGCTTGCACCTAAGTAAAGAGAACCCGAACATTGATCAGCTTCTGAAGCTAAGCTCGCCAATCTACCGACTTGAGATTGCGATGGTTGGTCGTCTGTTTGCTCAAGACCCGAATTTGTACGGTGATATCATTCTCTCTTCAGATGAGAACATTGAGATGATTCGACGTTTCCATAGTCGTTTCGGTGAAGCATTAGAAATCTTAGATGGCAAAGATAAAGCCAAGTTTGTTGAGAGCTTTAATCAAGTGAGCGATTGGTTTGGCGACTATTCGCAACAATTCTTGCAAGAGAGCCAAAGCCTTCTAAAACAAGCACATGACTCGATTCATCGTGGTTAATACGATTTGAAATCATAAAAAAAGAGCGACCATCTGGTCGCTCTTTTTGTTTGTGCTGAACGCTATGAAAGTAGTTGGCCTACAGTAGGCTAAAAGCAATTAGATCATCATAGGCCAAACCAACTAGTCCTAATAACTAATGGTTAATAACTAATGGTTAATAACTAATGGTTAATAACTAGTTAGTCGTGATAGGTTTTTTGCTATCTTCACTCGATACGGTGTCGATAGTCGAGCTAATGTAAGGCACGTTCGTTAGGTTGATCTGCAAGCGAACTACATTATCAATCAGCTGAACCAATGGGCCCCACTTAACCTTTTTCTCTTTCTCGAACACGTAGTTGAAGTTCTCAGGTGTCCAATCCATCAAGTATTGAGGGTTCAGTGAACGACCAAGGAAGCGTACCTCATAATGCAAGTGTGGGCCGGTTGAGTTACCTGAGTTACCACAGCTCGCAATAACATCGCCTTTACTCACAAATTGACCACTACGTACTTTGAATTTTTGTAGATGCGCGTAAGAGCTCATGAAACCAAACGAGTGACGCATAGTTATAAAGTTACCGAAGCCTTTTTTGCTTGGGCGTACGGTTTCAATGACGCCATCAGCGGGCGCTATAATATCTTCACCACGCTTACACGTTAGGTCGATACCAGTATGAACGTGGCGTTTACCTGTTATAGGGTTAGATCGGCGACCATAAGAGGATGATATACGTTGATAAGCCATAGGGCTGTCATTTGGAATTAAGCGAAACATTGTCGCTCGGACTGCCGAATCTACCGCCGCTGCATCAATTCGGTCTTCTAAAGAGACGTCATCAGTAAGCTGCTCTTCATCGGTCAGGCCAAGCACTGATTCCACATCAAATACACGCTTACCAAGTAACTGAATAGTGCCTTCTTTTTCGGTTAATGCTTGAGACAGTGAGTGATTGGTTTCTACCTGCTCAGCGTATAGAAAGTCAGTTTGTTCTTTTTCAACGATCAGTGTTTCAATTAATTGTTGTGCATCACCGGCTTGTAGGGCGAGTTCTTGTTTGCCTTCAACGTGAAGGTATGCAGCACCGCCAATCAATAGAGGCACTGAAAAAAGGGCTGTGGTACATATTAGTACGGCTTTTCGACCGAAATAAAACGTCTGATCCCCTTGGTTTAAGGGAATAGTAATGGAAACTTTTTTAGACATGGTTGTGTATTAACTAAATGCTTCTAATAGAAAAAGGGGAATGGAGATATCACTCATTACCTAAATCGGTAAGGTGTTCAATCTCTCTATAAAGCAGTACATCGTCGCCAACGTTAAGTTCCACAAGGCGCTTAAGGTGGCTGATACTATCAATATCTAAATGCTCTATACGTAAACGCATTGAGGTATTGATGGTCGAGACTATCGTTGCTTCTAACTGAATATTGATATCACTGTTTTCGAGCTTAAAGCTGATTTGAACAGGAATGTCCGTTCTGAGTTGCTGACATTTATCGCATTGAATGAGTAGGCCATGAAGAGATAAGTCTTGTACTGAGCCTGATACATTTACGTTCCCTTGTGATATGTCAGTCGGGGTTTGATAAACAACTCGTGAAAATTGACGTCTTTCAATCATAACTAATCTCTCTATATCAATACGTAGCATATAACCAGATATATCAAAGGCCGCTATTATCGCGGCCTTTGTTCAAAATACAAGCTTATTTACTTTGCAATACGTTTGTATTTGATGCGGTGAGGTTCTGCCGCTTGTGCACCTAGAGTCTTTTTCAGCCACTCTGTGTACTCAGTATAGTTACCTTCGTAGAAGTTAACTTGACCTTCATCACGGTAGTCTAAGATATGGGTCGCAATACGGTCAAGGAACCAACGGTCATGCGAGATAACCATTGCACAACCAGGGAACTCAAGCAGAGCTTCTTCAAGAGCACGTAGTGTTTCAACATCAAGGTCATTGGTTGGTTCATCGAGTAGCAGTACGTTACCACCCGCTTTTAGCAGTTTCGCTAGGTGAACACGGTTGCGTTCACCACCTGAAAGCTGACCGATGATCTTCTGTTGGTCGTTGCCTTTGAAGTTGAAACGAGAACAGTATGCACGAGCAGGGATTTCGAAGTTGTTGATCTTAATGATATCAGCGCCTTCAGAGATCTCTTGGAATACTGTTTTTGTGTCGTCCATGCTGTCACGGAACTGATCAACAGAAGCAAGCTTAACCGTTTCGCCAAGTTCAACTGTGCCTGAATCTGGTTGTTCAGCGCCACTTAACATCTTAAACAGTGTTGATTTACCCGCACCGTTGGCACCAACGATACCGACGATAGCGCCTTTAGGCATGCTGAATGATAGGTCGTCGATAAGAACGCGATCACCAAATGACTTAGTTAGGTTCTTAACTTCAAGTACCTTGTCACCCAAACGCTCACCTGGTGGGATGAACAATTCGTTGGTTTCGTTACGCTTCTGGTATTGGCCAGTCGTCATTTCTTCAAAACGAGCCATACGAGCTTTAGACTTAGCTTGACGACCTTTAGGGTTTTGACGAACCCATTCAAGTTCTTTCTCAATCGTTTTTTGACGTGCGCTTTCGCCAGCTTTTTCTTGCTTCAAACGCTCATCTTTTTGTTCTAGCCAAGAAGTGTAGTTACCTTCCCATGGGATACCTTCACCACGGTCAAGTTCTAGAATCCAACCTGCAGCGTTGTCTAGGAAGTAACGGTCGTGGGTAATTGCCACAACAGTACCGCTGTAATCAACAAGGAAGTGCTCAAGCCAAGCAACTGATTCTGCATCCAAGTGGTTGGTTGGTTCATCAAGAAGCAGCATGTCAGGCTTCTCAAGAAGTAGACGACAGATAGCAACACGACGACGTTCACCACCTGACAGGAATTCGATTTTCGCATCCCACTCAGGAAGACGAAGTGCATCTGCAGCTCGCTCTAGAGCTGTTTCTAGGTTATGACCGTCTTTTGCTTGGATCAGTGCTTCAAGCTCACCTTGCTCTTTCGCTAATGCATCGAAATCTGCATCAGGTTCTGCGTAAGCGGCATATACTGCGTCGATGCGCTTAAGTGCGTCAGCAACATCTGAAACCGCTTCTTCTACGATTTCACGAACGGTTTTTGATTCGTCTAGTACAGGTTCTTGAGGTAGGTAACCGACTTTAAGACCTTGTTGTGCACGTGCTTCACCATCAATATCAGTATCAATACCAGCCATGATACGTAGTAGGGTAGATTTACCTGAACCATTTAGACCCAAAACACCGATTTTAGCGCCAGGAAAAAAGCTAAGAGAAATGTCTTTAAGAATTTGACGCTTAGGTGGAACAGTTTTGCTCACCCGAGACATGGTATATACGTATTCAGCCATTGCCGATCGATCCTAATTATTGTTCAAAATTGTTTGCTATTTTATACCAATATCCTCAAAGATGTTACTCCTTGGGTAGAAAAGCCATTCTTGAACTAATCCTCACCTATTATTGTCACAATAATCAGTAAAGCTTTATTTAATAGGCTTCTGAGGCGATGTGTTAAATATTAACAATATTTACACTCAAATCCTTTACATTTGATGTGATGTCGGGCGTAAATAGACTTCACGTATTCATACACGCACTAAGGAAAGAGCGAATGTTTTTCCGCATTGGTAATACGAAAATTGCTGTCGCTGCATCGGCAATTTTGTTTTCATTTTCACAGGCTCCGATGGCTATGGCCAGTAATGCTACCGAGCTTGAAATGCAGCGTGATGTTTATGACAGAGCGCAAGAGGTTTTAGATAACCGTGACCTAAACGCTTATTCAGCACTTCGTAACAAAATTCAAACATACCCGTTAACTCCTTACACTGATTATCGCGCCTTTTTATTGGGCTTAGGTGATCGAACGCCAAGCGAGGTGGATGCTTTTATTGAAGAGAACAAAGCACTGCCGTTTTCCAATCGTATACGAGCGCCTTATTTAGATTTATTGGCGGCTCAAAAACAGTGGAAGACCATCCTTGAGTTTCAAACCAAAGAGCCTGTTGGTGAAAAATATCAATGTATCTATTACCGCGCTAATTATGAACAAGGCAATCAAGATCTCGCCTTTAAAGGTGCGAAACAACTTTGGTTAAGTGGCAATGGTGTCGATGATAGCTGCGACCCGCTCTTCGAAAGTTGGGATGAAGCGGGTTTGAGAACGGATGAACTGATATTACAGCGAATGCTATTGGCGTTTGATAAACGAAATGGCAAGTTAATGACCTATCTGATCAAGCAATTAGATCATGATGAGTCAATTACTCAAGCGAAGCAGATGAAGGCGTTGTACAACAAGCCTGAAGATGTGCTCGTATTTGCCAAGAAGCATCAAGTGAATGAATTTTACCAAGCTCAAACCGAGTTTGCTTTCGAGAAGCTAGCGAGGAAGTCGGCAAGCAGTGCTCAAGAGGTGTTTGATGGTGTCGTCAAGGCTCAGAAATTGTCGAAAGAGCAATCTCAAGATCTCGCGGATTACTTAACGTTTCGCTTGATCAATACTGACTCTGAAGAGTTGGTAGCGTGGCGAGACAAAATGCTCGCGAGTTCATCAAAGCAAGTTTTGCTTGAGCGACGTGCTCGTTTGGCTATTCAACATGCCGATTGGACGGGCTTAAAAGAGTGGATAGCACGCTTAGATGATAAACATCAAGCTTCGCTTCGTTGGCAGTATTGGTTAGGTAGAGCGGAGATTGCTACGGGGAACACCGCTAATGGGAACAAACGTTTATCTGACATTTTGGGTCAGCGTAATTTCTACAGTGTGGCCGCCGCTAAGCAATTAGGTAAGCCAGTTCATTACCCTACATCAACATTAAAATACAATGCGGAAACCGTAAAACCATTCGACACTTCTTTGGTTCGTATCGGTGAGCTGATTGAACGAGATAAAATAGCGGCTGCAAAGAGTGAATGGCGCTGGTTGTTAGCCAATGCAGACAACGATCAAAAAGCGATGCTTGCTGCTCATGCTGCGACACAGCGTTGGAATCACCTAACGGTAACGGCCAGTATCTCGGCGAAAATGTGGGGTAACATAGCCTTACGTTTCCCGGTTGCTCATAAGTGGTGGTTTAACTTCTATGCTGAAAAGCATGATATTGACCCAATCACCTTGATGTCTTTAGCGAGACAAGAGAGTGCGATGGATTCTGAGGCTCGCTCTCCTGTTGGCGCACGCGGTATCATGCAAATTATGCCGAAGACAGCTCAGTATACGGCTAAAAAACATAGTATTAAGTATCAGGGTAGCGATGATCTTTATGATGTAGGTAAGAATATTGAGATAGGCAGTCATTATTTAGATGGCTTACTTGCTCAGTATGATGATAACCGCATCTTCGCATTTGCCGCGTATAATGCAGGCCCTAGTCGTGTGAAACAGTGGCGATCACGCAGTAATGAAAAGCTCGATGCATTTGCTTTTATCGAAATGATTCCATTCAAAGAGACTCGTGGTTACGTTCAGAATATCTTGATGTTTGAGACTTACTATCGAGATATCTTGGGTGAGAAAGGGACGTTTTTGGCACCCCATGAGGCAAAAACGAAATACTAAGTTTTCTGCATTTTTCTCCAAGCTGAGTAATATTAAAGGCAGTGAGTGCGAACCATTTCGACTTACTGCCTTTTTACATTGGATCACATCAAGTATTTCGGTATAAAGTGTTCAACGCTTTCAATCGTTAAGCGACTCTTTAAAGTCAGAATTTAAAAGTAAGTGTAGAGATATGGCATCACAACCTGAATATGAGAATTGGCAACAACTGATGGACTTGGTAAAGACGGCTGTCGAAAAAGATCAGCATGAACTATTGTTGACCATGATGATGACACCAGACGAGCGAGATGCTTTGGTTGCTCGAATTAATATCTTTTGTGAACTGATGAAAGGTGAGATGTCGCAACGACAGGTGAGTCAAATGCTGGGAGTAGGCGTCGCGACGATAACCAGAGGCTCGAATGAGTTAAAGGCCAAATCTGAACAAGAGAAATCAGTGATCGCCGATCTATTGCTAAAACAATAACGAAGTTAAGCAACCACTAAATAGTGCGTATATGAATTCGATAAAAACGCTAACTGAATGTTAGCGTTTTTGTTTCTGATGATTATTCTCAGAGTCTTTCGAAGTTTGGCGAAGCTCTAGATAGGAAAGTGCTCAGGGTTCACAAATGGGATCAGCGCTAAAATTAAAGCCTGATGATAGACAGAGCTGCGTGACAGTTGGTTATGTGTCAGTAGGCCAATCGCACCGCCTTTCTGTTTGATATTATCGGTGCCAAACACTTCATCCATCACATCCCCTAACTCGTTCGCATGCTCTAGTTTTTCAAGCACGGCAGGTGGCAGCATGAGGCTTGCTGAACGCGACTCACCACGTTGGCCGTTTGCTTCGATCACCATCCATGCAAAGGTAACGTTTTTTTCTATCCCAGCTTCTAATCCCACATAAAAGTCAGCATTAGGCTGAGCTTGGAGCGTGTTGTGAACACGATTTACGGCACCTTGGTAGGTTTCTTCATTACTCATTGGTTGATCGGCAACGCCACTAGGGACGCTGATGCCTTTGAAATCAAACTGAGTATCAGGAAAAGCCGATAAGAATGCACTTTTTACGGCGTTAATTTTAGCTGGGTTCAGCGATGCAATGATTACAGATTTCATGTGGTGGATTCTTTTTTTTATCGACAAAATTGATTTGATGCTGTCGGTACCATTCAGGCAGCTCTTCTAATGGCATCGGTTTACCAAAATAATAGCCTTGCAGCATATCGCACTGAGCATCTTGCAACCACTTATGCATGTATTGAGTTTCAATGCCTTCGGCTGTGACCTTTTTTCCTTGCGCGTGACATAGCCCGATAATGGGTTTCACTATGTTCTGGTTATCTGTCTTAATCAAGGTGTCTAAAAAGGTTTTATCCAATTTGATCTTTTGAGTTGGATACTGAACCAGTTGAGTGATGGAGGTGTAACCAGAACCAAAGTCGTCAATTGCCAATCTATAGCCCATGTATGATAACTGGTTAAGTAATGGGAAACCTTGAGAGTTTGAGTAAAAGGTTTCTGTAATTTCAAAGTCGATCAAGCTTGGTGGAATCTGATTGATTTTCGCATGCTCTTTGATGAAATCGGCAAGGTGAGTGGTTTTAATTCCAGCTGAAGATAAGTTAATCGATAGCTGAATTGAGTGATCGAATTGATCTTGAAGTCGATGAAACGAAGCAAAGGCATTCTGGATCACCCAGCGATCAATTAATTCAAATAGTCCGGTTTGTTCAGCAATAGGTATGAATTCATCGGGTGGTACCAAACCAAGGTGTTTCGAATGCCAACGTAACAATACCTCAACGCCAATAACATAGCTTCCGGTTGAATCCATGTAAGGCATATAAACGAGCTTAAACTCTTCATCAAAGTTATTTTCTCGAAGGGCGCTCTCAATACTGGCTTGGCGCTGAATGGTTTTATCTAAGTCTAACGAGTAATCTGCGAACTGGTTTTTACCCGCACGTTTGGCTTGATACATCGCGGTATCAGCATTCGAGAGAAGCTTCTCGATTGTATCGCCATCATTCGGGTGGGTCGCGATACCAATACTGACCGTAATCGGGAAATTGCCTGATTCGGTAACAAACCCTTTTTGTATTGGTGTGAGTAAATCATTCGAAAATCGATGCGCGATATTTTCTTTGTGAGTTGGAGCATTAATGTATACAACGAACTCGTCTCCAGAAAGTCGGGCGGGAAGACAGTGGGCGTCTAATTCTGTTTTATAGTGGTTACAAATATCGGAAATACGCTGAGCAAAACTGACCAGGATTGAGTCGCCGATTTGATGTCCGTATTTGTCGTTCACAAATTTGAAGTTATCTAAATCAAAGTAGAGAACCCAGGTTTCGGTATTCGAACTTGGTTTCGACAGCGACTTCTGGACGAAGGTTTGAAACTGGTGCCTATTGGCTATTTGGGTCAACTGATCATTTTCTGCCAACAACTTAGTCTGCTGATATGTGTCATCTAACTCCTGGTACATATCATAAAAGCGCTGAGATAAGCGGCCTAGTTCATCATTAGTTCCTAGGCGCTCAATATTTTTTCTCTGTTTTTTCTCAACCTCTTGAAGCTGTCTATCTAAACGGGTAATGGGGTTTATTACACAGCGAGATAGCAGGATAAGCAGCAAGGTAACACTGACAAATGCAGAAAGGGCAAAGGATAGGCTGAGTTCATTCCAGAGAGATTTGAGTTTGTTGTCTAATAGTAATGGTGCGGGATCGAGCGTGGCGTAGAGCTCAGGTGCTAGCTTTATAGATTGTGTTAACTCTCTCCCTTGTGTCACCAACGCAGGAGTAAAGAACAAGCTGGTTTGATAGTCGAACTCTATCTGTTTTCGAAGATAGTTAAACTTATCAAGAGAGACAGAAACAACCACAAAAAATACATTGTTGGGTTGAGCGCTTGTTGGTATCGAAACTGTATTTTTATCAATAGCGTCATAATGAACTAATACGCCTTCGCCTTGGGAATTCTGTATATAGTCGGTGCTCGAAGGGGCTAACGTTTTTTGATATTGATGATCAATGAACTCTAATATCTTGGGGTCCATTTTTGCGAAAGGGTCATTGGTATTATCAGCGTAATATTTAAGGGCTCGGTCGCCATCAAGCAATGCGACCCTTGTAAAACTGTCGTTACCATCTTGCAGTAACTTAATCGTTTCGTTTAGGTTATCAACCAGTTCACGTTGGGAGGCGGTACTTTCATCAACCATAAAATAACGCTTAACCAGATCACTATTGGCGAGGGTATAAGAGTAGCTGTTGAGGAAAGAGCGAGACTGTTGAAAATAACTGGCTAATTTTTCCATGCTTAATTGCAGCGCATTGTCTTCACGTTTGATAAAGCTGCTTTTTTGCGTGGAGTAGATGATATAACTAGAAGCCGCTGTACTGAGCAGTATTACGGGGGCAATCACAAGTAATATTTTAGTACTGAGCTTCATGGTTATTCACAACATGGTTTATAAATTTAGCACGCAAGTTTATGTTATTTAGACAGTTCTCGCCATCAATTATATTGTGTTTGAAGTGTTTTGTTTGGGTTTTAAGTTTTTGTATTTAGTGATTAAATTATCAGTAAAAGGTGTCGGAGTAGGTTGGAAGGGAATGATGGAAGTGGATAGGAATGCGAACCAGTAACACAACCAATTCATTTTTAAGGTATACAGACTTTGAGTCTTCCTTAGTTCGAGTACGACTCCATTTGTTGCTTTCTTTAAGCATTTGGCCTGTAGTAGGCCAAATGCTTAAATTAGTGAAAAGCTAGTGGCAGTTAAAGCGAGTGTCAGATAATAAAAAGCTAAGACAACTTAACCTGAGTCGCCTTAATGTTCTCACTTGGGTAGCAACCTAATACTTTAAGATGACGAGTAATGGCTGTTAGTTCCGTTATCGCTTGTTGCATGTTATCTGCGCCTAAATGTGCTTCTAGATCGACATAGAACATCTCTTCCCAAGGGTTACCCATGATAGGACGAGATTCCAGCTTGGTCATGTTAATGCCTAAGCGTTGCAGAATCAGCAGTGTTTCAACCAAAGAACCGGCTTCTTGAGAAGTCGACATGATGAGTGTCGTCTTAGCTGGGATTTGAGCTGATACTTCAACGGGCTTACGTGCCACAACGATGAAGCGAGTGTGGTTCTCAGTTTGGTTTGCAATGTTACCTTGGATTGGTTGAAGTCCATAAAGCTTGCCGCTCGATGCATTACCAATCGCTGCCACATCATCCCCCTCTAGAACTTTCACCTTTTTCATAGCATCAGCTGTGCTTGCACAAGATTCAAGGCTGACATCTTTAAGGCGGCTTAAAAACTCACTGCATTGTTGATGAGGTTGTGGGTGTGAATAGAGGGTTTTGATGTCTTCTAAACGAATATCATTTTTTGCAACCAAGCAGTGTTCAATTGGTTGAGACAGTTCACCAACGATATAAAGCGTTGTGTGTTGTAGCAGATCGTAGACTTCGTTAATTGACCCTGAGCTGGTGTTCTCAATCGGCAGTACACCATAGTCGGCATGGCCTGATTCTACAGTCGATGCGACTTCTTTGAAGTGATTACAGTTCAGCTCAATCAATTCCATATTCTTGCGGCTGAAGTATTCGCGGCTCGCAAGGTGAGAATACGATCCCTTAGAACCTAAGAATGCAACGCGAGCGAGTGGTTTACGGCTTTGCGGATTCGCTAGGTTTTGTAAGTATGACTGCTGCAGTAAAACGGAATCTTCGATGATGGTGTGAAACAGCTTAGTAATGTACTGAGCATCCAATTCGTACTTGTCTTTACCGTTGTTGATCAGTTTGACTAGTAGTTGTTGCTCTCGTACTGCATCACGAACGGGTTTTGATGTTTCTACCTTGCTTTTAGCGACTTCGATACTTAGCTTACGACGCTCTGAAAGTAATTTTAGGAGTTCGTCGTCTAAATCATTAAGACGAAGGCGGATATCATCTAGTGAAATTGTTCGGTCAGTCATAAATGTGTCCTTATAAAAAAGCCCCCCTAGTGTGGGAGGCTTCTTGTTCGTTTTTGACTTGTTTTTCTAAAACGACTTAGCCTCCGATTTACGGAAGAAAAAAGAAGTCAAAAATAAACAAAGAGTGAGAGTGCATAAAAAGTGATTGTTTTATGAATGTTTAAACACAATAAGCAAGCGAGCTACGAGCGTCAAGCAAAAAAATAGCGCCCTGAGGCGCTATTTTTTAATCTGTTCTCTTTCCTTATTCTACTTCAGCTTCTAGCTCTTCGATTTCAGGCTTTTCAGCGCGGCGCGCTTCAGGTTTATGGCGTAGCTTGTTGAGTTGACGCTCTAGTTTTTGTTCTACTTCGTTGATCGCTACGTAGAGGTCGTCATGAATTGATGAAGCAACAAGTTGGCCTTTTGGTACCGTTAGAACGGCTTCAAATTTTTTCTTCTTATTTGGTTCTTCGCTAAAGCTCGCTTGGCAGCCAATGATGTCTACTTGCCATTTATCCAGCTTCTTAAATTTGCTTTCTATGTGATCACGGATTGCAGAGGTAATGTCGATATTTTTACCAGTGATGTTCATTTTCATAGAAGTTTTCCTCTGTTGTATCCCTCATGGGTTAACTTCAGATTACGACTTTTAGGAATAAAGAATGTGATCTAGATCTTGTTTTGGTTGGGTGGGATAAGCATTAAAATCAAATGTGATCTCACGCAAGTCTTGATATCTTTTTGTCGAAAAATACTTGTTATCCCTATGAAAAACGATAAGTTGGAGACAAGGCTTCGCTAAAAATTAAACCAGTTTTTAGGGGCGGACTACAGCCTATAGAAAGTGCTTGATTGAAATTTACTCAATAGTGTTTTGTGATATAGCTATCATGATGTCGATCGCTATGTAAGCTTCTTCCGAATTATAAACAAAAGCCGCATAAGTTTTCTTATGCGGCTTTTGTGTTTTTAACCTTATCTAATACCAATCGTAGTAAATAACTGGTCACCCTAGCTTGTTAAAAACCTCGATAACTTCGTTAGAATTTTTGATTGTAGAATAACTACTTATCAAAAAATTCTGCCTTGTTCTCAAGCTTTTTTCCTACGCTATGTTTGATCACTTACTTACTGTGATTGGTATAACACCTTTGTTCCTCAAACTCTGATGTTGAGGGGGAAGTTAATCGTTAGTGTTCAGTAATCTCGCTGTACTGTCCTCTCGGATGGCATTGATTGCTTGCAATTGTTTGTAAATGACGAAGTAACGATTGATGTTGGCGACATAGGTTACGGGTTCTTTACTCACGTACTTACGAGTGATGATTTCGACGTTTTTAAACCAGATGTTTGGGTTATAACCCTTCTTTTTAGCAATGTTCCGCATCTTTCTTATCTTAGCGGGGCCTGCATTGTAAGAAGCTAAAGTGAAGTAGATTTGATTGTCAGGCGATATCGCTGGATCGTCAAAATATCGGTCTTTGATAAAGCGCATATACTTCACACCAGCATGGATGTTGTTATCCACCTTATGTATGTTTTTTATATTGACGTTTTTGTCTTTGGCGGTACTTGGCAACACCTGCATTACACCGATGGCGCCGCGGTGAGAAACCCTGCTTTGATCAAGTCCAGACTCTTGGAAACCTTGAGCTGACATCATCAAAGGGTCGAATTCGTATTCATTCGAATATTTTTCAAAGACATCTGCCAGTTTAGCCACTCGATCTACTTTATTTGGGTTGAGTGCTCGTCCTAACCAACGAGTGTTGTCGATGTATTTATTATAGATAACGTTCCCAAGTAGAGTTCCTGTTCGTGCGGTCTTTACGTATTTGTTGATCTCTTTCTTTAGCTGAGGGCTGTCTTTTCTCAGTGCCCAAGCAATTTGACCATTTTCACGCAGCGGCAACTCAGTGTGTACCTGAATGTTTTCCATAACATCGAGCCAGAGCTTAGCTTTGTGGCTATCTAGAACTGTACCTTGTATATAACCCTGATTAACCAGTTCTATCAGCTCGTAGTCTTGTAATGATTCCTCGATAAAGTGGACATGCAGAGGTGGTAAACCTAGTGCGTTAAGCTCTTTGTTGACTCTTTGAACACTCTCGAAGTAACTCGAGCTAGCTCGGATCCAGACCTCTTGATCACTCAATTGCTTGATTTCGGTGATAGGGGCAGAATTTTTTCCGGTGATAATCAGTTCTTTCCCATCTTTGATCATTGGATCGGAAAAATCGATGACACTTAATCGCTTGTCGGTGATCGTTAGGTTGGCGACAGCGACATCACCGTAACCAGATTCTAACGAGGGGAGTAGATCATCTCGTTGCACGGGGATGATTTGAACGTTGAGGTAGCGGTGCTTCTTACGAAGACTTTTCTCAAAGTGGTAGAGCATTTCTGCCACAATACCTTTTGGCTTGCCATCTTCTATGTAGTAAAAGCCCAGATCAGCCGATACCAATACTCTCACGGTTCCTTTTGTTTTGAGTACATCTAAGTCTCCCATGTAAGGTTGATTGCTCAATGGGGACAGTTCTAATGCGTTGGAAAGTTGGCTAAATAACCCGATCCAGATAAATAATAACATCCTGCTCACACCCACACTCCATGTTGATGTTTTGTTAAAAGTTATCTATTGAAGATACTGCTTATGCTGCCATTCATCAAGTTTACCAGACGAAGTTCAAAAAAAATCGCGCTAACAAATTAGCGCGATTTTGAAGTGATTGTTTTAGTTAACGACGAGTATGATTCGCTGACTAAGGTAGTGGATTGAGCTCGATTAACTTTTCTGTTCGTAACACTGCGTCTTCTAAGCCTAGTTGTTCATAAGCTTCTAATTGAATGTCTAAAGACTTACGTGCAGCAATGGTGTCAGGGTAAGTCTTCTGCAACTCTTGTGTTCTGTTTATAGCTGCAATCCAAGCTTCACGACGCAGGTAGAAATCAGCTGTTGCTAAGTCATACTCCGCTAGGCGGTTTTTCAGTGCGAACATGCGTTTTTGTGCATCTTCAGCGTATGGGCTTGCAGGGAAACGTTCTAACAGTCGTTTGAAATCAGCAAATGCAAGTTTCACTGGCTCTGGATCTCGGTCGCTACGATCGATATTAAAAATATCATGCATGAAGTTTCGGTCTTGTGCCATATGCGTTAAACCGCGCATGTAAAGAACCCAATCTTGTTTCTCATGAGTTGGGTTTAAACGTAGGAATCGCGAAATAGTCGCAAGGCCAAGCGCCAAGTCATCATTTTTGTAGTAAGCGTAAATCAGATCCAGTTGTACTTGTTCAGAATAGGCGCCGAATGGGTAACGTGAGTCTAAGGCTTCTAGCTTTTCGATTGCAGAAAGCCAGCTACCACTCTGCAGTGATTCTTGGGCGTCAGAGTAAAGAACCGATGGCGGTACATCCGGTACTATTTCTTCACTACTTGAACAACCAACTAAGAGTGATACGGCTAATAGACCCGTTAAAGTAAGGTGTTTCATGTCAGGCGTCGATTCCTTGAATTAAATATTTCGTAAGCTTCCGTTACTTTCTAACCAGTAACAGATACAATGATGCAATTATTCTATTTTATCCATACTAATGGGTATTAGTCTCACGGTTTTTAAAAAAGTTCGATATGGCTCAGCAGATAACATTAACAGACACAGTAAAAAGCAGCCAGTTAGGTCAACGTTTAGACCAAGCTGTCGCTGAACTATTTACCGATTTTTCTCGCTCTCGTATTAAAGAGTGGCTTCTTGACGGCAAAATCCAAGTGGATGGCGAAGTTATCACTAAACCGCGCACCATAGTTTTGGGCGGTGAAGCGATCATCTTACAAGCAGAGCTTGCGGATGAAGAGCGCTGGGAAGCACAAGATATTCCGTTAGACATTGTCTATGAAGATGATGATTTATTGGTTATCAATAAACCTCGCGATCTGGTTGTACACCCAGGTGCAGGTACGCCGGATGGAACCATACTAAACGCATTGCTTTTCCATTACCCTCAGATTGCTGAAGTACCTCGTGCGGGTATTGTGCACCGTCTTGATAAAGACACAACTGGTCTTATGGTTGTGGCTAAAACGGTTCCAGCTCAAACTCGCCTTGTACGAGCTCTTGCTAAACGTCGTATTACTCGTGAATATGAAGCAATTGCTATTGGTAAAATGACCGCTGGTGGTGTGGTTGAGAAAGGCATTAGCCGTCATGCAACTAAGCGTACGTTAATGGACGTTAATGAATTGGGTAAGCCTGCGGTAACTCACTACCGTGTTGCTGAGCACTTCCGCGAACATACTCGTATTCGTCTGCGCCTAGAAACGGGTCGTACTCACCAAATCCGTGTTCACATGTCATACCTTCAGCACCCGCTGTTAGGTGATATTGCGTACGGTGGTCGTGCTCGTATTCCAAAAGGTGCATCTGAAGAGCTAACGACAATGATTCGTTCTTTTGATCGCCAAGCGTTACACGCGGTTATGCTGAAGTTTGTTCACCCGATTACTGGTGAAGAAGTAGAGTTCCACGCACCTGTGCCAAATGACATGGTTGTGATGGCTGAAGCGTTGCGTGTTGATGCTCGCGAAAACATAGAAGACGACATTTAATCGTGTCAATGATCATCCCTGACTGGAATGCACCAAAAAACGTGAAAGCATTTGCTTCGACTCGTTTTGATGGTTGTTCTACAGGTGCCTATCAAGGGTTAAACCTTGGTATGCACGTTGGGGATGATGCTTTACTTGTTGAAAGCAATCGAACATGGCTAAAGCAACAATCTAATATGCCCACGGCTCCGGTATGGCTAAATCAAACTCACTCAACGGGTGTCGTTACGGTTTTAGAGCCTGTGGCGAATGTGCTTGATGCGGATGGTGCATTTACCACTGCAAAGGGTGTTGTGTGTTCTGCGATGACAGCCGATTGCTTACCGGTCATCCTTACCGATACCAAAGGCACTCAAGTTGCTGCCGTTCATGCGGGTTGGCGTGGTCTTGCTGGTGGCATTCTTGAAAATGCCGTCGCAAAGTTTTCAAACCTAGATTCAGATAATCAGATCATTGCTTGGTTTGGTCCCGCTATTGGTAAAGATGCGTTTGAGGTGGGCAACGATGTGTTGGACGCTTTTGTTCGTTTTGACCCTCAAGCGAAATTAGCATTTAAAGCTAAATCTGAACCCGGCAAGTGGTTAGCAAACATGTCTCAACTTGCGACTCAACGATTAATGAACGTTGGCGTGACTTCGGTGACAGATTCGAATCTATGCACATACGCAGATTCAGATGCTTTCTATTCTTATCGTCGTGATGGTATTACTGGACGTCAGGCGACATTTATTTGGTTAGAGTAATCTCTGAGTAGCATAACCACTCATCCAGTTCATTTATATTTTCATATCAGCTCTATTCTTCATCCTTATCCCTTGAAAATCTGCGTTACCGTATCCATCTTCTAACCATAAGATAAACATATCTAAGAGTAGGAAGGTTGGCATGCGTCTCGATCGATTCACTAGTAAATTCCAAATTGCGATATCTGATGCTCAGTCGCTCGCATTAGGTCGTGATCACCAATATATAGAACCTGTACACCTAATGGTGTCTTTGCTTAATCAAGATGGCAGTGCGATTCGTCCATTGCTCACCATGTTGAATATTGATGTTGTTCAATTGCGTTCTAAATTAAGCGAAATATTAGACCGAGTCCCAAAAGTAAGCGGTATCGGTGGTGATGTTCAGCTTTCTAACGCAATGGGAACGCTATTCAACCTATGTGACAAGGTCGCGCAAAAGCGTCAAGACAGTTATATATCTTCAGAAGTATTCCTACTCGCTGCAATAGAAGACAAAGGACCTCTAGGTAACTTACTTAAAGAGTTAGGCCTTACTGAGCAAAAACTATCTCAAGCTATCGAGCAAGTTCGTGGTGGTCAAAAGGTTGATGACCCGAATGCGGAAGATAGACGCCAAGCTTTAGAGAAGTTCACCATTGATCTGACCGAGCGAGCAGAGCAAGGCAAGCTAGATCCTGTGATTGGTCGTGATGATGAAATTCGTCGCACGATTCAAGTCCTTCAACGTCGTACTAAGAACAACCCTGTCATTATCGGTCAACCCGGTGTGGGTAAAACTGCGATTGTCGAAGGTTTGGCTCAGCGTATTATCAATAATGAAGTGCCTGAAGGCTTAAGAGGCCGACGAGTGCTTTCATTAGACATGGGCTCATTAGTTGCGGGTGCTAAATATCGTGGTGAATTCGAAGAGCGTCTAAAATCAGTGCTTAATGAATTATCGAAAGAAGAAGGCAATGTCATTCTCTTTATCGATGAAATTCATACTATGGTCGGTGCGGGTAAAGGTGAAGGCTCTATGGATGCGGGTAACATGCTGAAACCAGCATTAGCTCGTGGTGAACTGCATTGTGTCGGCGCAACAACGCTCGATGAATACCGACAATATATAGAGAAAGACCCGGCTTTGGAGCGTCGATTCCAAAAAGTGATCGTGGATGAACCCACCGTTGAAGACACGGTAGCGATTCTTCGTGGTTTGAAAGAGCGCTATGAACTTCACCATCATGTAGAAATTACCGATCCTGCTATCGTAGCGGCGGCAACGCTATCTCACCGATACGTTTCAGATCGTCAGTTACCAGATAAGGCGATTGATCTCATTGATGAAGCGGCTTCGAGTATTCGAATGCAGATAGATTCAAAGCCCGAGTCATTGGATAAGTTAGAGCGCAAAATCATTCAGTTGAAGATCGAACAGCAAGCTCTGACGAATGAAAATGATGAGGCCAGTGAAAAACGCCTGCGCACGCTACAAAGCGAACTTTCTGAGAAAGAACGAGATTTCGCAGAACTTGAAGAAGTTTGGAACGCTGAAAAAGCGGCGCTGTCTGGTACGCAACATATTAAATCAGAGCTAGAACAAGCTCGAATGGATATGGATTTTGCACGACGCGCTGGTGACCTTAACCGTATGTCTGAATTGCAATATGGTCGAATCCCAGAATTGGAGAAGCAGTTAGATCTCGCGACTCAAGCTGAAATGCAAGAAATGACCTTATTACGTAATAAGGTGACCGACGCTGAGATCGCCGATGTCCTTTCAAAGCAAACCGGTATTCCTGTTTCTAAAATGCTAGAAGCAGAAAAGGAGAAGCTTCTGAAAATGGAAGGTGTTCTGCATAAGCGGGTTATCGGTCAAGCGGAAGCGGTCGAAGTGGTATCGAATGCGATTCGTCGTAGCCGTGCTGGTTTGTCTGATCCGAATAAACCGATTGGTTCGTTCTTGTTCTTAGGGCCAACAGGTGTCGGTAAAACGGAACTGTGTAAAACATTAGCTAACTTTATGTTCGATAGTGAAGATGCGATGGTTCGTATCGATATGTCTGAGTTTATGGAAAAACACTCTGTTGCTCGTTTAGTTGGTGCGCCCCCTGGTTATGTGGGTTATGAAGAAGGTGGGTACTTAACCGAAGCTGTTCGTCGAAAACCTTATTCTGTCATTCTGCTTGATGAGGTAGAGAAAGCTCACCCAGATGTTTTCAATATTCTATTGCAGGTTTTGGATGATGGACGATTAACTGACGGACAAGGTCGCACGGTCGATTTTAGAAATACCGTGGTAATAATGACATCGAACCTAGGTTCAACTCGTATTCAAGAGAACTTCAATACATTGGATTACCAAGGGATTAAAAATGAGGTTATGGAAGTGGTAGGTAAACATTTCCGTCCTGAGTTTTTGAACCGAGTTGACGAAAGTGTCGTGTTCCATCCATTAGGCCAAGAGCACATCGAGTCAATTGCCGCTATTCAGCTTGAGCATTTGAAAAAGCGAATGGAAGACAACGGTTATGAACTCGAAGTTTCAGAAAAAGCACTCAAGCTAATTTCTCAAGTTGGTTTTGACCCTGTGTATGGTGCAAGGCCCCTTAAAAGAGCAATTCAACAAACTGTAGAGAACCCGTTAGCGAAAGCGATACTGGCTGGGAAAATAAATCCAGATAAGAAAGTGCAGCTACTAGTGAATAACGACCGAATTATTGCTCACCAATAACCAAGCTATGAATAATAGGTACGACTAACCGAAATTAAGGCTTGATCGTACCTATTTTGAACGCTTTGTGTAATTAGTGTCCGAACGATCGCCTGTGGCGGTCTTTTTTCGTTTTTGGCCTTGTGCAAAGGGGGATTCTCTCTATAATGCGCCTCCGTTGCCAGGGATAACCAAGCGATTTGAACTAAGTAACGAGACGACATTAAGCATCTAAGATGCTTTGAAAAATTAGCTGGAAAAAGTGTTTGACACTGGAACCCAATTCGCTAGAATGGCCGTCCACTTAGAGAGGCTCCTTACTAAAAGGAACGCTCAATAAGTAAAGCTCTTTAACAATTTAAACCTATCAATCTGTGTGGGCACTCGTTGATGAATATCAAAACGTTATTGGTTCTTTTTCGAAAGAGCGTAATAACAGTTACTTCGGTAACAAACTTGATTTCAATGAACTGAGTGACCAATACAAAATTAAGTTTACTTAATTTTGGCACAGTCAATTCATTACCATTCTGTTCCTATTTATTTAAGAAGAGAGGGGTAATAGCTTTAGAATTACATGTTTACTTCGGTAAATATTAGTTTTGAAGTCAGTATTCGTTGAGTCACACCTATTAATTTAGGTAATCAAAACTTTAAATTGAAGAGTTTGATCATGGCTCAGATTGAACGCTGGCGGCAGGCCTAACACATGCAAGTCGAGCGGAAACGACACTAACAATCCTTCGGGTGCGTTAATGGGCGTCGAGCGGCGGACGGGTGAGTAATGCCTAGGAAATTGCCTTGATGTGGGGGATAACCATTGGAAACGATGGCTAATACCGCATAATGCCTACGGGCCAAAGAGGGGGACCTTCGGGCCTCTCGCGTCAAGATATGCCTAGGTGGGATTAGCTAGTTGGTGAGGTAATGGCTCACCAAGGCGACGATCCCTAGCTGGTCTGAGAGGATGATCAGCCACACTGGAACTGAGACACGGTCCAGACTCCTACGGGAGGCAGCAGTGGGGAATATTGCACAATGGGCGCAAGCCTGATGCAGCCATGCCGCGTGTATGAAGAAGGCCTTCGGGTTGTAAAGTACTTTCAGTTGTGAGGAAGGGTGTGTAGTTAATAGCTGCACATCTTGACGTTAGCAACAGAAGAAGCACCGGCTAACTCCGTGCCAGCAGCCGCGGTAATACGGAGGGTGCGAGCGTTAATCGGAATTACTGGGCGTAAAGCGCATGCAGGTGGTTCATTAAGTCAGATGTGAAAGCCCGGGGCTCAACCTCGGAACTGCATTTGAAACTGGTGAACTAGAGTGCTGTAGAGGGGGGTAGAATTTCAGGTGTAGCGGTGAAATGCGTAGAGATCTGAAGGAATACCAGTGGCGAAGGCGGCCCCCTGGACAGACACTGACACTCAGATGCGAAAGCGTGGGGAGCAAACAGGATTAGATACCCTGGTAGTCCACGCCGTAAACGATGTCTACTTGGAGGTTGTGGCCTTGAGCCGTGGCTTTCGGAGCTAACGCGTTAAGTAGACCGCCTGGGGAGTACGGTCGCAAGATTAAAACTCAAATGAATTGACGGGGGCCCGCACAAGCGGTGGAGCATGTGGTTTAATTCGATGCAACGCGAAGAACCTTACCTACTCTTGACATCCAGAGAAGCCAGCGGAGACGCAGGTGTGCCTTCGGGAGCTCTGAGACAGGTGCTGCATGGCTGTCGTCAGCTCGTGTTGTGAAATGTTGGGTTAAGTCCCGCAACGAGCGCAACCCTTATCCTTGTTTGCCAGCGAGTAATGTCGGGAACTCCAGGGAGACTGCCGGTGATAAACCGGAGGAAGGTGGGGACGACGTCAAGTCATCATGGCCCTTACGAGTAGGGCTACACACGTGCTACAATGGCGCATACAGAGGGCAGCAAGCTAGCGATAGTGAGCGAATCCCAAAAAGTGCGTCGTAGTCCGGATTGGAGTCTGCAACTCGACTCCATGAAGTCGGAATCGCTAGTAATCGTGAATCAGAATGTCACGGTGAATACGTTCCCGGGCCTTGTACACACCGCCCGTCACACCATGGGAGTGGGCTGCAAAAGAAGTGGGTAGTTTAACCTTTCGGGGAGGACGCTCACCACTTTGTGGTTCATGACTGGGGTGAAGTCGTAACAAGGTAGCCCTAGGGGAACCTGGGGCTGGATCACCTCCTTATACGAAGATACTTACGATGAGTGTCCACACAGATTGATTAGGTTTAGAAAAGTTAAGAGTAGAAATACTTTTCCAGATGGGGCTATAGCTCAGCTGGGAGAGCGCCTCGCTGGCAGCGAGGAGGTCTGCGGTTCGATCCCGCATAGCTCCACCATCTTTAAGTGTTTTTCTTTGAAAATATTTAAAAATGGTTCATTAGTTTGAATCAAGCTCTTTAACAATTTGGAAAGCTGACTGATTAACTGACTTACGAGTCATGTTAATCAAATTTAAAAGTTCTCAATGTTTATCTTTCATTAGGTAAACACAACAAACACATTCAAGTGTCTTGTATTCGAATGATCAGAAATGATTGTTCATTTTTTGATTCTACTTTTTATTAAAAAGTGGAAACAAAAAGTAAATTGAGTCCGGCAAACAGTTATCAAGAATTAACCCTTCTTGATGACAACCAAAAACCTTGGTTAGTTGCCATACGCTTATTTGTCTTCATTTCTTAAAGTGAAAGCAAATAGAAACCCTTTCGGGTTGTATGGTTAAGTGACTAAGCGTACACGGTGGATGCCTTGGCAGTCAGAGGCGATGAAAGGCGTAATAACTTGCGATAAGCCCAGATTAGGTAGTAATAACCTTTTGAGTCTGGGATTCCTGAATGGGGAAACCCACTTGCATAAGCAAGTATCCTGTTGTGAATACATAGCAGCAGGAGGCAAACCGGGGGAACTGAAACATCTAAGTACCCCGAGGAAGAGAAATCAACCGAGATTCCGAAAGTAGCGGCGAGCGAAATTGGATTAGCCCTTAAGCTTTTAATGAGACAAATGAAGGCTCTGGAAAGTGCCGCAATAAAGGGTGATAGCCCCGTAATCGACATCTCATAATCAGTGAAAACGAGTAGGGCGGGACACGTGATATCCTGTCTGAATATGGGGGGACCATCCTCCAAGGCTAAATACTACTGACTGACCGATAGTGAACCAGTACCGTGAGGGAAAGGCGAAAAGAACCCCTGTGAGGGGAGTGAAATAGAACCTGAAACCGTGTACGTACAAGCAGTAGGAGCACCTTCGTGGTGTGACTGCGTACCTTTTGTATAATGGGTCAGCGACTTAATTTTAGTAGCAAGGTTAACCGTTTAGGGGAGCCGTAGGGAAACCGAGTCTTAACTGGGCGTACAGTTGCTAGGATTAGACCCGAAACCAGGTGATCTAGCCATGGGCAGGTTGAAGGTTGAGTAACATCAACTGGAGGACCGAACCGACTAATGTTGAAAAATTAGCGGATGACTTGTGGCTAGGGGTGAAAGGCCAATCAAACCTGGAGATAGCTGGTTCTCCCCGAAAGCTATTTAGGTAGCGCCTCGGACGAATACTACTGGGGGTAGAGCACTGTTAAGGCTAGGGGGTCATCCCGACTTACCAACCCTTTGCAAACTCCGAATACCAGTAAGTACTATCCGGGAGACACACGGCGGGTGCTAACGTCCGTCGTGGAGAGGGAAACAACCCAGACCGCCAGCTAAGGTCCCAAAGTATAGCTAAGTGGGAAACGATGTGGGAAGGCTCAGACAGCCAGGATGTTGGCTTAGAAGCAGCCATCATTTAAAGAAAGCGTAATAGCTCACTGGTCGAGTCGGCCTGCGCGGAAGATGTAACGGGGCTAAGCTATACACCGAAGCTGCGGCTACGTACCTTAGGGTATGTGGGGTAGGGGAGCGTTCTGTAAGCCGTTGAAGGTGGTCTGTAAGGGCTGCTGGAGGTATCAGAAGTGCGAATGCTGACATGAGTAACGATAAAGGGAGTGAAAAACTCCCTCGCCGGAAGACCAAGGGTTCCTGTCCAACGTTAATCGGGGCAGGGTAAGTCGACTCCTAAGGCGAGGCCGAAAGGCGTAGTCGATGGGAAACGGGTTAATATTCCCGTACTTCTTACAATTGCGATGGGGGGACGGAGAAGGCTAGGTGGGCCTGGCGACGGTTGTCCAGGTTCAAGTACGTAGGCGGAAAGTTTAGGTAAATCCGGACTTTCATTAACGCTGAGATACGATGTCGAGCTACTACGGTAGTGAAGTCATTGATGCCATGCTTCCAGGAAAAGCCTCTAAGCTTCAGATTGTAAGGAATCGTACCCCAAACCGACACAGGTGGTCGGGTAGAGAATACCAAGGCGCTTGAGAGAACTCGGGTGAAGGAACTAGGCAAAATGGTACCGTAACTTCGGGAGAAGGTACGCTCTTATCAGTGAAGTCCCTTGCGGATGGAGCAGACGAGAGTCGCAGATACCAGGTGGCTGCAACTGTTTATTAAAAACACAGCACTGTGCAAAATCGTAAGATGACGTATACGGTGTGACGCCTGCCCGGTGCCGGAAGGTTAATTGATGGGGTTAGACTTCGGTCGAAGCTCTTGATCGAAGCCCCGGTAAACGGCGGCCGTAACTATAACGGTCCTAAGGTAGCGAAATTCCTTGTCGGGTAAGTTCCGACCTGCACGAATGGCGTAATGATGGCCACGCTGTCTCCACCCGAGACTCAGTGAAATTGAAATCGCTGTGAAGATGCAGTGTACCCGCGGCTAGACGGAAAGACCCCGTGAACCTTTACTACAGCTTGGCACTGAACATTGAACCTACATGTGTAGGATAGGTGGGAGACTATGAAACCGCGTCGCTAGATGTGGTGGAGTCGTCCTTGAAATACCACCCTTGTAGTTTTGATGTTCTAACGTTGGTCCCTGAATCGGGATTACGGACAGTGCCTGGTGGGTAGTTTGACTGGGGCGGTCTCCTCCCAAAGAGTAACGGAGGAGCACGAAGGTGGGCTAAACACGGTTGGACATCGTGTGGTTAGTGCAATGGCATAAGCCCGCTTGACTGCGAGAATGACAATTCGAGCAGGTGCGAAAGCAGGTCATAGTGATCCGGTGGTTCTGAATGGAAGGGCCATCGCTCAACGGATAAAAGGTACTCCGGGGATAACAGGCTGATACCGCCCAAGAGTTCATATCGACGGCGGTGTTTGGCACCTCGATGTCGGCTCATCACATCCTGGGGCTGAAGTCGGTCCCAAGGGTATGGCTGTTCGCCATTTAAAGTGGTACGCGAGCTGGGTTTAGAACGTCGTGAGACAGTTCGGTCCCTATCTGCCGTGGGCGTTGGAAAATTGAAAGGGGCTGCTCCTAGTACGAGAGGACCGGAGTGGACGAACCTCTGGTGTTCGGGTTGTCATGCCAATGGCATTGCCCGGTAGCTAAGTTCGGAATCGATAACCGCTGAAAGCATCTAAGCGGGAAGCGAGCCTTGAGATGAGTTTTCCCTGGCGCTATAAGCGTCCTAAAGGGTTGTCGTAGACTACGACGTTGATAGGCAGGGTGTGTAAGTGCTGCGAGGCATTGAGCTAACCTGTACTAATTGCCCGTGAGGCTTAACCATACAACACCCAAGGGGTTTTGTGGACTCAAAGACAGACCTTGAATGAGTTTGAAGAGACTTTTAAATCAGTTTTCCGAATTATTAATTGCCGCTAACGCGTCAATTAGACAAAATTTGCTTGGCGACCATAGCATTGTGGACCCACCTGATTCCATGCCGAACTCAGAAGTGAAACACAATAGCGCCGATGGTAGTGTGGGGCTTCCCCATGTGAGAGTAGGACATCGCCAGGCTTTAAATTAAATCTTTAGGTTGACCAACCTGGAGATATGGACGCTCACTTAGTGAGTTGACCACTGCGGAGTGGTAGTTCAGTTGGTTAGAATACCGGCCTGTCACGCCGGGGGTCGCGGGTTCGAGTCCCGTCCACTCCGCCACTTATTAGAAAAGCCCTGCTAGAAATAGCAGGGCTTTTTTACATTTCAAGAAAAGTGTTATGCTTTTAGATTGTATGAGTGCCGTAAAGGAATCGAGCCCCTGCACTTCACGCTATGCCGGCACATATTAGAAAGCCTAGTCTGACGGCTAGGCTTTCGTCGTTTCAGAGCTGTGAGTTTTGCCTTCGACTACGACAGTATCGCCCCAGATTGAGAAGCCTCGCTAGGAACAGTGAGGCTTTTTCACATAAATATCTCTAGCTCTCAAGCTATCCCCAAAATATCACTCTCGACATACACCTATTCCCTAATGACGACTAGTATAGAAACAGTGATCATTTATTTGGAATTGTTATGAGGTTATTTTGTACATTGGCCCTTATCTTTTTTTCGTTTTTTGTATCGGCAACTCCATGGGAAAAAGAAAAGAGCCCGACAAGAAATTCAACCTCATCAATCGGCAGTTACGCTAATGGCTGTCTAGACGGCGCGCAGGCTTTGCCGATTAATGGCCAAGGTTATCAAGTGATCCGCCCTCAGAGAGAGCGCTATTATGGCCATACAGAGGCCATTCAGTTTATTGAGAGGCTAGGTGTGACTGCGAGCGAACAGCTCAACACTAATTTATTGGTGGGTGATATCTCTCTGCCTAGAGGAGGTCGCTTTTCTTCTGGTCATTCAAGTCACCAGACAGGGTTGGATATTGATATCTGGTTAAGGCTCAGTGATAAGAGGCTGTCCGAGAATGAACTCGCAGTTCCTAAGCCTATGAGCGTTGTGGATCTTACCAATTACAAACTTCGCAAATCGAATTGGACCGATGATCATTTTCAAATGATTCGCTATGCAGCCCAAGATAAAAAAGTGGTACGTATTTTTGTCCATCCAGTGATTAAACAAGCCCTTTGTGATCAAGAAGGTTCTGATGCCAACGGGAGAGCTTGGTTAGGTAAAATTAGGCCTTGGTGGGGGCATCATTCTCATTTTCATGTTCGTTTAAAATGC
This sequence comes from Vibrio tasmaniensis, assembly GCF_024347635.1. Classification (NCBI taxonomy): domain Bacteria; kingdom Pseudomonadati; phylum Pseudomonadota; class Gammaproteobacteria; order Vibrionales; family Vibrionaceae; genus Vibrio; species Vibrio tasmaniensis. Next base: position 2,613,844 of record NZ_AP025510.1, on the reverse strand, counting down.
CCAGAAGGCAGTTCAAACTGTATAGCTCAAGCACCCCCTCCAAAAGGTGATGGCTGTGGAGATGAACTTGCAAGTTGGGCCCCACAGACTATTCCAGTTCCTCCACCTAAAAAAGTGGCTAAAAGTAAGAAAAAAAAGAAAGTTAAAGTGATACCTAGCCAGTGTTTTGCTTTGATATCGAATAAGTAACGCGTTTATCGGGGCGTTTTAAAGTGGTAATGACACTGCTTTTATCGTCTCAAAAACTGGAGAAATGTCACACTTTTGTCTAGAGTTTATAAACACGTGGTTAAGAACATCGTTTGATATTAACAAAACTAATTACGACTGTAGCAATAGCAATGGCGAATTTGACAAGGCTTGGTTAGGAATGGAGTGTTTTTGGGGTGAAAGATGCGGCTTATGTTCAGTATGTAAAATCAGAGTCTGATACCCGTCGACAGATAATTCAAGGATAAAACTATGACTATGATTTGTGCGAAGGAATTTTCAGAATGGTTAAGACATAGGTTCAGCGCAGAAAATTCAGGTATCTCTATCTCAAGAGATGACATTAACCATCTAACAGGTAGACAACGTCTAGACCCTAGTTTTGTTAATGATGTTCACTATGAATTGATGCAGTATGGAATGGCATTTGTGACAGATACCAGTAGGGAAAATTTTTATCTTGTTCCTATATCTCAAGCAATAAATTGGCGAGAACGACTCGAATATCAATTTGAAAAAGAACTTTTCTGCAATATCTATCCAATCGGAAAATCAGGTTAAAAAAAAGGTTCAACTTACAGTAAGTTGAACCTTTTCTCTTTTAGGTCAAGCCTTGAATGATGACAAACTTCTCTAGTAGTTCGTCGTCAGTTTCAATATGGTTAGGGTCAGTGATTATGCACTTTGTAATAGGGCACACTGACTGACATGTTGGCTTCTCATAGTGACCTTTACACTCAGTACATAAATCAGGATCGATTTCGAAGATACTGTCACCCATAGTGATTGCGCCATTGGGGCATTCTGGGTCACACATATCGCAGTTTATGCACTTGTCAGTTATTAACAGAGCCATTGCTATCTTCTCAGTAGAGTTTCTAAGTAAAGTTACTTACCTGAAGCGTTACGTGTATCTTGGCCTGCGCTCAAGTTACGCATTAACAAACCAAATTCTAGATCAAGATCAGCAGGTACAGGAATAAACACAAAGTGTCCGTTACCTTTCGCATCGTCTACTGCTTCAGATTTACGGTTTTCCATAACTTCTAGTTTGAAAACAATGTTACCTTTAGGTGTCATCATTTCTAAGCTATCGCCAACTAGGAATTTGTTCTTAACTTCGACTTCTGCTAAGTCACCACGGCGATTACCAGTGAATTCACCAACAAACTGTTGAGTATCAGAGATAGAGTAACCGTACTCGTAGTTTTGGTATGTGTCGTGAGTGTGACGACGCAAGAAACCTTCAGTGTAACCACGGTGAGCTAGGCTCTCTAGCGTACCCATAAGGCTCTCATCGAATGGTTTGCCTGCAACAGCGTCGTCGATAGCTTTACGGTAAACCTGTGCTGTACGTGCACAGTAGTAGAAGGACTTAGTACGGCCTTCAATCTTCAATGAGTGAACACCCATCTTAGTTAAGCGCTCAACGTGTTGGATTGCGCGAAGATCTTTCGAGTTCATGATGTAAGTACCATGCTCATCTTCAAACGCCGCCATTTTCTCTTCTGGTTTGTGTGACTCAGAAAGTAAAACGACTTCATCCGTTGGTTTACCAAGGCCTAGTGTGTTGTCTGGGCGTTCGTCTTGAACTTCAATACCTTGAGTTTCTACTTCTTGAATAGCAACACCTGTTGGGTTTGCTTCAACGATCTGACCGTTTTCGTCTTCTTTCGCAGCTTCGGTTTTGTATTCCCAACGGCAAGCGTTAGTACAAGTACCTTGGTTTGGATCGCGTTTGTTCATGTAGCCAGAAAGTAGGCAACGACCAGAGTAAGCCATGCATAGAGCACCGTGAACAAAGATTTCTAGCTCTGTTTCTGGGCAGTGTTCGCGAATCTCTTCGATTTCTTCAAGAGATAGCTCACGAGATAGGATCACACGTTCAACACCTTGGGTAGACCAGAATTTCACAGTCGCCCAGTTTACAGCGTTTGCTTGAACTGAAAGGTGGATCGGCATTTCAGGGAACGATTCACGTACCATCATGATAAGACCAGGATCTGACATGATAAGAGCGTCAGGGCCCATCTCAACAACTGGCTTAAGGTCGCGAATGAATGTTTTTAATTTAGAGTTGTGTGGCTGAATGTTACATACAACATATAACTTTTTGCCTTGAGCATGAGCTTCATCGATACCGATTTGTAGGTTTTCGTGATTGAACTCGTTGTTACGAACACGAAGGCTGTAACGTGGCTGGCCAGCGTAAACTGCATCTGCGCCGTAGGCGAATGCGTAACGCATGTTTTTAAGGCTTCCTGCCGGTGATAATAGTTCAGGTACAAATGGTTTTTGTGTAGTCATTGCTTCGTTCTCTAATCTGATCTCAAGTCAGGTTGATACCACCAAGTGATATCAAAGGGGCGCAAATTTTACGCTAAAACGAGTTTGGTTGATAGCCCTAAAGATAACAATGGTATTAAGAAGCGAGTTGATAGGTATTGATAAAGGGGAGCAGGGAAGAAAACAAGCTCAGATATCGTCGACACCTGAGCTTCAAATCGGAACAATTAAGCGTTAGGTTGAGTTAACCCGCCTAATGATTCAAATAGGTTTGGTAGGAAAACACTGAATTCACCACATAGCAGTGAGAAATCTGCATCAAAGCGCGCTGCTTGATCTTCGCGAGGAATGTCGTCGTTCTCATCTTTTAGTTCATCACTGAATTTCAGGCGCTTGATGCTGCCATCTTCAGCAAGAATGAACTCAATGCGATCTTGCCAGTTGATCAGAAGTTTAGTCACAACTTTATTGGCTTCGATGTGGTTTTTAATCTCATCAGCTTCTAGTTCTTGCTTCTTAACTCGGACAATACCGCCGTCTTCTTGGATTGATTTAAGCTCTGCTTCATCGAGCATAGTGATACCTTTAGGTGTATCACCAGATTTCACCCACTCAGTCAGAGTCGTTTCAATCGCTTGCTCTGGAATAGCAGGCACTACTGGCAAGCTACCCATTGTTTTACGTAGTAATGCTAGTACGTCTTCTGCTTTTTTGTAGCTGCTCGCATCAACAACAATAAAGCCTTCTTTCGGCATGATCAGTGCGTAAGTGAAGTTACTGCGGCTGAAAGCGCGAGGAAGAAGATCGATGATGATGTCTTCTTTTAGGCTGTCTTTCTCTTTCTTTTTCAGAGGAGTACCAGACTCAGCCTCAAGCGTTTCTACTTTTGCATTCAATGAATCTTTGATCACAGAAGCTGGAAGCATTTTCTCTTCTTTCTTTGCACAGATGAGAATGCGGTTTTCTGATACGTGCGTCATCATATCGCCGTGTCTACCCATCGCATTTACCCAACCAAACTTCTGTTTGTCTTGGCTGCCACAAGGGGTAAAACGGAACTCTTCAAGTTGTTTCTCTAGCTGATCTGCGTTGAAGTCTATATCACGATTAAAGCGATAGACGAGGCAATTCTTAAACCACATAAATATTTCTCATACCTTTATCTGAAGACGCTCATCATAGGAGATTTCGATCCATTTGTCTTATACCTGCAATAAAAATTAAAAGTGAAATGTTTGAGACAGTTATATGAAAATTTGTTTTCAAAGGTCACAAAAGTGTCATAATTAAACCAGATAATGCAATGCGTTGATTAAATACTAAGGCTATTCAATTATGTCGAGAAGGATTCTGGTCGTTGAAGATGAAGCACCTATTCGTGAGATGCTGTGTTTTGTACTTGAACAAAAAGGCTACCAAGCAGTAGAGGCTGAAGATTACGATACAGCGGTAAACAAGCTATGTGAACCTTTCCCAGATCTAGTATTACTAGATTGGATGCTACCTGGTGGTAGCGGGATAAACTTTATCAAGCACATGAAGCGTGAAGAGTTAACTCGCAACATCCCAGTGGTGATGCTGACAGCTCGTGGTGAAGAAGAAGATAAGGTTCGCGGTTTAGAAGTTGGCGCTGACGACTACATTACCAAACCATTTTCGCCAAAAGAGTTGGTCGCTCGTCTGAAAGCGGTTATTCGCCGTGTAACACCAACGGCATTGGAAGATGTGATTGATGTCCAAGGGCTTAAATTAGATCCTGTATCTCACCGTGTTACAGCAAGCGAAGGTCCAGTTGATATGGGACCAACCGAGTTCAAAATGCTGCATTTCTTTATGACTCACCAAGAGCGAGTATACAGCCGAGAGCAACTACTGAATAACGTTTGGGGTACCAACGTTTATGTTGAAGATCGTACGGTTGATGTTCATATTCGACGTCTACGCAAAGCACTTGAATCTGCAGGTCATGACAAATTAATTCAAACGGTTCGCGGCGCAGGCTACCGTTTTTCTACAAAGGCTTAATGTGGCTTCACTGCCCAGTTTATGGAGTCCTGAATGGTTGAGAAGTTAACCTGGAAAAAGCTGGCTTGGGAGCTGGCTTTTTTTTACGCACCATGGGTTTTAGTCGGATGGATATTCGGTTACCTACCTTGGTTACTGCTGGCTGCTACGGTATTGCAGCTCGGCTGGCATTTACACAATCAAATGCGTTTGTCCGCATGGTTGTGGGATGAGAAGCGTCTAACACCACCTTCAGGCTCAGGAAATTGGGAATCTCTGTTTAACGGTATCTATCGTATGCAGCAGAGACAGCGTCGCAAGCGCAAAGAATTGACCAACCTTATCCGCCGTTTCAGAAACGGTGCTGAATCCCTTCCCGATGCCGTTGTGGTGTTTCGCGGTGAAGGCAATATTGTTTGGTGTAACAAGCTTGCTCAGTATTTACTGGGTTTTCGCTGGCCAGATGATTCAGGTCAACCGATCTCGAATTTGATCCGAACTCCGGACTTTATCAAATATCTCAATAAACAAGACTTCTCTGAGCCGTTAGAAATGCCATCGCCACTCAATGTGGAACGTATGCTTGAGCTGCGTATCGTGCCTTACACCGAAGGTGAGCACTTGATGGTCGTACGTGATGTAACTCAGCTTAAGCAGCTGGAAGGCATGCGTCGGAACTTCTTTGCTAACGTTTCTCACGAGCTACGTACTCCTATGACCGTACTTCAAGGTTACCTTGAAATGACGGAAGACCCAGACATGATTGTTGGCCCAATGTGGACTAAAGCTCATGGTGTGATGACTGAGCAATTGAATCGCATGAACAGTTTGGTCAATCAGCTGCTAACGCTTTCTAAGATAGAAGCGGCACCAATGCATGAGTTGGATGAGGTGGTTAACGTTCCGGCTATGTTAGAAGTTCTTGAAAAAGAAGCGGCTAGCCTAAGCGGGGATCGTGAACACAAGCTGGAATTTGATATTGATAAGAGCCTGCGTGTATTAGCTGATGAAGATCAGATGAGAAGTGCGATATCGAATTTGGTTTATAACGCGGTGAAGTACACTCCGCCGGGTGCCACCGTCAAGGTCCGTTGGTATCAAACCAGTCAAGGTGCGTGTTTGGATGTGTCAGACACCGGTGATGGCATAGAACCTCAGCACTTGCATCGACTCACCGAACGTTTCTATCGAGTTGATAAGGCACGCTCTCGTGATACGGGTGGCAGTGGTCTCGGGTTAGCTATCGTAAAACACGCACTTAGCCATCATGACTCACACTTAGAAATTCAAAGTGAAGTCGGTGTTGGTAGCCGATTCCATTTCACACTGCCTAGCCGATTGACAGTGTCATGAGTTGTTTAACACACTGGATGCGTTTGCCAGTCAGCTTATTCTTAGCGTTTGCTTTGGCTAACTCTGTTCATGCCGAACAGGGTGTCGATTCTCTTCCTGATTATTCTAAGGTTCCGGGTATTTCTGGGAGCTTATTATCGGTAGGTTCGGATACCTTAGCGGGCATGACGACGTTATGGGTGGAGGAGTTTAAATCTTACTACCCGAATGTGAATGCTCAAGTTCAAGCATCCGGTTCTTCTACTGCTCCTCCAGCCTTAACCGAAGGCACAGCTCATCTAGGGCCAATGAGTCGCCCTATGCGCTTGCGAGAAATTGAAGCGTTTGAAAGAGAACACGGCTATAAGCCGACAGCACTTAGAGTTGCTATCGATGCGATTGGTCTTTTTGTGCATCGTGATAATCCTATCGAGGGGCTTAATTTTCGCGAAATTGACAGCATATTTTCAGAGACATTGCGCTGTGGCGCGACTAAGCCGCTAAATAATTGGCAAGATTTAGGTGTCGACCAGCCTTGGGCAAAACATCGATTCCAACTGTTTGGCCGTAATTCTGTTTCGGGAACCTACGGTTATTTCAAACAAAATGCGTTATGCGGTGGCGACTTTAAGAACCGAGTCAATGAGCAGCCAGGTTCTGCATCGGTTGTACAGTCGGTCGCTTCATCAATCAGCGGTATTGGCTATTCGGGTATCGGCTATCGAGTGGCTGGCGTTAAGTTAATTCCTATTACCGAGCATGGTTCAGATTATGTAGAGCCGACTCGAGCGAATATCTTGAGCGGTGATTACCCTCTATCACGCTTTCTTTATGTGTATGTGAATAAGCATCCGGATAAACCGCTTTCTCCTGTTGAGAGAGAGTTCCTGACTTTTGTGTTCTCAAAGCAAGGGCAAGAACTGGTAGAGAAAGATGGTTATTTAGCGATACCGTCAGAGTTCGCAGAGCAAGAGTTGGCAAAGATTGGACTCTGATTTAGGTACAATGAACGTAGAAACTTAACGTATAAACAGCTTGCTAGCCGCAGGCTGTTTTTATTTTGTCGGCGCATCATTCAAGTTTCAACGACCATCCAGCGTCTTGCCAACGTTGTTGTTCATCTTTGAGTTCATAGGCAATCAGTTGGTTTTTTGCTAACCAGTCGATTGCGTCTCCTTCTAAGTACCAATTCTCATTTTGCTTAATGGTTAATTTTACATTCGGTATTGGCGATTGGCTTCGCTGTCGATTGAGCAGGATTGCAATCCTCAGTATTCGAATTAACAACGCTATCTGCCCTGTATTGAATAGCGTAAGATCTGGTAAGTCACTAAGCTTAATCGCTTTTCTTTGGTGGCGAACCAATGTCGAGATAAGACGTTGTTGCTCAGTATTGAAACCGGGCATTGTCGTGTGCTTAAGCAGATAAGCCGAATGGCGGTGATAGCCTTGGAATGCGATGCTTTGCCCTACTTCATGAAGTAATGCAGCCCACCCAAGTAGATCATAAAGTTCATTATTTAGTTCAGTTGTCACCTGAGGTTGCGCTTGTTTCAGCAATGCAATAGCGAGTACTTTCACTTTCTGGCCATGAGCTACGTCAACATGGTATCGAGAGACGAGTGTTTCGGCGGTTCTTATTCGAACATCAATATCTTTAAATCTATCCTCCATGTCATAAAGAACACCTTCTCTTAGGGCACCATTGGAGAAGTGTAACTCTTTGATGTTTAGCATATCCATGGTTGCTGAAAGAATGGTGACGCCAGCAGCAAACACCGGCTTTCTCTCATCGCTTAAACCTGAAAGATTCAACGCTTTGGATGATGGAAACTCGCATAAGTGGTTCTTCAAATAGGATAGGCGTTGCGGCGTAATGAGACCATCGGTGAACCCTAAGCCAATGAGTACCTCTTTTATTGATTTAGCCGTCCCTGATGAGCCAAAAGCAACTTCCCAAGAGATTTGTTTGTATTCTTCAATTAATGGAGCTAACAGGTGAGTAGCAGCGGCATAAGCATCGGAGAAGTGTTGTGAACTTAGCCCCGCGTCAGCAAAGAAACGTTGAGTGAAGCTGACACACCCCATAGGCAAGCTACGCATAACCTTGGGGGTAAAGCCTTCTCCTGCGACTAATTCAGTACTCCCTCCGCCGATATCAATAACCAATTTGGACTCGGAAGCAGCCTGAGTGTGCTCTACGCCGTTATAGATAATTCGAGCTTCTTCTTGACCTGAGATGATCTCTATTGGAAAAGGGAAAAGTGGTTTGGCTTGCTCTAGGAAGTCTTTAGCGTTTTTGGCCTTTCTTAGAGTATGAGTCGCAACAACTCTGACATCATCAAGTTCAAAATCCGCTAGTCGTTCAGCGAATACCTTGAGGCACTCCAAGCCTCGCTCGATAGCGCTTTTGGATAAGAAGTTATACTCATCCAACCCGTCGCCCAATCTTACTTTCTGTTTGTGTCTGCTGACTAATTGCAGGTGTTGATCGAATACTCGGGCAACTACCATATGAAAGCTGTTCGAACCTAAATCGATAGCGGCAATACATCGAGAATGTTTGTTATCCATTAGCGGCATGATTTCTTCTCTTGTTTGTACTTCTTGCGAGCAAGTTTCTCCATACGTTTAATATAGTGGTAAGTGGAGAGTTGTGACGTCGGGTAATCGAGTGGGTTTGTTGGAGCTTGTATGTAAGGGTTGCTCATCGATTGGTCTAGCACTCGAGCTTTGTTGATGTCATCGAAATGAAACTCGGTGATATCGATAATGGTTTGCTTGATCTTTGGATCTAAAATTGGGGTGGAAACTTCGATCCGATGATCGAAGTTTCGTGTCATCCAGTCAGCTGAGGATATATAGACTTTTGGATTTCCGGCGTTACCAAAGATCATCACTCTTGGGTGTTCGAGAAAACGATCGACCACACTAACAATTTCAATCTGCTCACTGATGTTGGGTATGCCTGGGACAAGAGAGCACATACCACGAATGACCATTCTCACTTTTACATTGGCTTGGCTGGCTTGATAGAGCTTCTCTATGATCTCTCGGTCGACCAAATTGTTGAGTTTGAGAGTGATGCTTGCAGGCTTGCTCTCCATCGCGTTTTGTATTTCATTATCTATCAGTTGATACAGGCGTTTTCTTGTATTTTTTGGTGACACAATAAGTTGCTTGAACTGTGATTTTTGATAAGGGTTTTCAATATACTTAAAGACTTGTCTCACCTCTTGGGTCAAATCTTCATTCGCAGTGAGCAGAGAAAAATCGGTATACACCCGCGCTGTAACTTCATGAAAGTTGCCAGTGCCGATATGGGTATAATGCACAGTATGCTTGTCTTCTCTTCGTTTGATGAGCAGTAGCTTGGAGTGGATTTTTAAACTTGGGATGCCATGGATGACTTTTATACCGGCTTCTTGAAGTTTCTTGGTCCATTGAATATTGGCTTGTTCATCAAAGCGCGCTTGCAGCTCGATAACCACGGTGACCTTTTTTCCATTGTGTGCAGCATCAATGATCGAACTGAGGAGCTTTGAGCCTTCTGCGACACGGTAAACGTTTATTTTTATGGAGGTTACCTTGGGATCAAAAGAAGCCTGCCTCACGAGTTCGGTGATGTGATTAAAAGTGTGATAGGGGTAATGCAATAAGATGTCACGAGCTTTTATCGCTTCGAAATAGTTTGGGTAGTGGCTGAAATGCGCACACTTAATCGCGGGTAACGGGCGATTAACTAAATCACGTCGGTTAAGGCTTGGAAACTCACAGAAATGCTTGAAGTTATGGTAGCGACCTCCTGCGATAACACTGTCATAATCAGATAGCTTAAGTCGGACTTGTAAGAAGTTGAGCATGTCAGCAGGCATTTCTGACTCATAGATGAGGCGTATCGGCAATGCGGTTAAGCGCTGTTCTAAACCTAGAGACATCAATTCTAATAGACTATTTTCATTGTTCTTTTGAAGGTCATAATCGGCGTCGCGAGTCATTTTTATCGCGAAACAACGTAATGAATCATACTCAAAGAACCCTTTAAGCAAGTCATCTAAACAAAACCGGACTATATTATCTAACAAGATCAAAGTAGTACGCTGTGAACCTGATGTATCGGGTAACTTAACAAACCGAGGGAGTGCGTCTGATGGAATTTCGAGTAATACGTATTGAGAAGAAGCCTCACGCTCGATGTCGATGGCCAAGTAACTTTGCTCGTCTTTCAGAATATTGAGTAATTGATTCTCTTCGTTCAAAAGGTACGGAGTTAAGTGTGGCAATACTTTTTTCTTAAAGTACTTTTTGACCCATTCATGCTGCTCATCAGTGATTTGCTGTTCGTTGACCAGAAAAATTCGATTACGTGCCAGTTCCAATAATAGGTCGCTATATAGTTCATGGAATCGAGTATCGAGCTTACTTGCTTTACTCTGCATTTGAGTCAGTAAGGTTTTTTGCGGGCTGGCTGGCTGTTGTGGATCTTGAAGTAAGATCTTTCGTTTCACATCAGCAAATCGGACTTTGTAAAACTCATCGAGGTTTTTCGAGTAAATACCTAAAAAACGAACTCTTTCGATTAAGGGTACTGATTTGTCGGCCGCTTCTTGGAGCACTCTTTCATTGAAGGATAACCAGCTAAGTTCTTTTGTGACATAGTCTTTTTCCATCGAAATGATAATCCTTGAGTGCTGTCTATAGAGATGATTACTTTAATTTAGAATGACAAAATTCACAAAATCTATGATCTTACTTTAAGAAATATGGTCAACAAACTTGTTATTAGTTTCAGTTGTTTAACGTAACTTGTAATATAATTGTCATCTAACGTACATATTATGTCAGTAGCTAAAAAAAGGTAGATAAACAGATGGCTTCAGCCCAATTTTCATTGAAAGAGCGCGACAAAAAAAGATGGTTGAAAGATCGTCTCGTTCGTTTTTCGGTGACATGTGGCGCGGTCAGTGTTCTAGCTGCTCTAGTGCTGATCTTTGTTTACTTGGCGATGGTCATTTTACCGGTATTTTCTGATACTGGTTTAGATACTGACCAAGCCGTGAAGACCGTAGCCATAGAAAAGCCTATCGCCTTATCCGTAGATGAATACGGTCAGCATGCGTTTACTATCGAAAAATCCGGTTTGGTTCAGTTTTGGGATTTAGAGTCTCAAAATACACATTCTTACTTTGAGCGTAATGTTTTAGCTAACCCCATCGCTTTTTCTCGAAATACCCCATCTGAAAACTGGTTTGCCTTTGCCGATAGCGCAAGCAACCTTACTTTTTTCTATCCTGAGTATAGTGCGCCTGTGCTGCAAAAGGGCAGTGAAGCCGAACCTAAAATTAAGCAAATCGATCTCCCTGAACCATTTTTAAGTGATGAATCATCAAACGGGACGACAATCGACAAATTCGCGTTCTCTAAGAGTAAGCGTGGTATCACGGTGGCCGCTCAACTAAGTGACCAACGAGTCTTAGTGAAGTGGTACCAAAGTGATGTTACGGATCAGTATGTTTTTCAGAAGAGCCAATGGCTTTCGGATAAGTTGGGTTTGCAGCAGCAATTGATCGTCACACCTGATGGGCAGACTTTGTATCTCCGAGCACAGTCGGATTTGGTTGTTTTGAAGCTATCAGATAACGGTTTTGATGTTCGTGAAGTGATCGATCTTAGCTTAAATGATGCGAAGCATTCCGTTAAAAGCATCGATTTATTGTCTGGCGCATACTCGTTGTTGGTTACGCATGAGGACGGACAAGTTTCCCAATGGTTTGATGTACTCAAAGATGAACAGCGTAGTCTGACTCATATTCGAGACTTCCAGCTCGCTGAAGAAGTGCAATTTATTTTACCTGATACTTACCGAAAAGGTTTCTACAGCTTTTATAAGAATGGCACATTACAAAGCCACTATACGACCAGTGAAAAGCTGTCGTTGTTTGAACGAGCCTTTAATAAATCACCACAATTAGCGGCTATGTCTGCCAATGAACTGCATCTGGCGACGCTGATTGATGACACCATCAGTGTGGCTAAAGTCGATAATGAATACCCGCAAATATCATTCTCATCACTTTGGCAAAAAGTCTGGTACGAAAGCTATCCTGAGCCACAATACGTTTGGCAATCAACGTCGGCGAACGATGACTTTGAAGAAAAATTCAGTTTAGTCCCTATCACGTTTGGTACCATCAAAGCCGCTCTGTTTGCGATGATGTTTGCCGTGCCGGTTGCTGTGCTCGGAGCCATTTACACCGCATACTTCATGTCCCCACGTATGCGAAGAGTGGTTAAGCCTTCGATTGAGCTGATGGAAGCGCTTCCGACCGTTATTATAGGATTCTTAGCCGGGCTTTGGTTTGCTCCCATTGTTGAAACGCATTTAACTGCCGTCTTCTCACTAATGGTGCTATTACCACTGAGCACGCTACTGACTGGGCTTGTTTGGTTTTGTTTGCCAAAGATGGTGACAAGCCGTTTTACTAATGGTTGGCATGCTCTGATATTGATCCCAGTATTGGTGATTACTGTAATGGCCGTTTTTGCTGGTGAAAATGGTATGGAAGCCTTGTTGTTTGGTGGTGATATTCGTACTTTCTTGGCTAGTTATGGCATCGACTTTGACCAGCGTAATGCGCTGGTGGTCGGTTTTGCTATGGGTTTCGCTGTCATCCCAACTATTTTTACTATCGCAGAAGATGCTATTTTCTCTGTGCCTAAACATTTATCTGATGGTTCATTAGCGCTAGGTGCAACAGCTTGGCAGACCCTTATTTATGTTGTGTTATTGACGGCTAGCCCAGGTATCTTTTCTGCAATCATGATGGGGCTAGGGCGAGCGGTTGGCGAAACCATGATCGTCTTGATGGCTACAGGTAACACACCAATTCTTGACTGGAATATTTTGGAAGGGATGAGGACGTTATCTGCAACGATCGCTGTCGAGTTACCAGAATCCGAGGTGGGTGGTTCTCACTTCCGCTTGTTGTTCTTAGCGGCACTCTTACTGTTTATTTTTACGTTCGCGGTGAACTCAGTCGCAGAGTGGGTTAGACAAAGACTGAGAGATAAATATCGTGCGTTGTAGTTATAAAGGTCTCCCTCAATGTATATCAATGGCTTTTAGTGATTTGGCTAGCGTATCTCGCGAACTTGACTGTTTCTTGGTTTCAGCTCGTCAAGAGCAAGGTCGGCCATGATGAATAAACTGAAGTCATTATTGTCTTGGGTTAAATCAGGCTCTCCCTGGATATGGCTTACGGGCGGGGCAGTGAGCATCAGTATGCTTTCTGTTCTTGGCCTAATGCTGTTGATTGGCTGGAAGGGCTTAACCTATTTTTGGCCTGCTCCTTTGTATCAATGGCAAGTCGACTCCAAAGACTTATCGTTAGTTGTTGACCTTGATGAAACGGTATCAAAGCAAGATGTATTGATTGGGCAGTTGTATGAACGCAAATACATCCCGATAGAGCAAGTGCCACAAGCTCATGATCTTTTGTCACCTAAAAATCTGTCGACCGGGCTAATTCAGCGCTTAAGTATCAAAGTTGCGAACAGAGAACTGTACCCAGCGGATTTTGTTTCCATTCTGGATGTTAACTTACGTGAACCAACAACGCCGCTTGATTGGATTGTGATTGAACGAAGTCGAGGTGGTTATTTCTTTGGTAAGCCAGTGGGGTTTAAAACCGCTTCTGGTACATTCGATTCGAACATAGACCAAAAGCTCGAACAAGGCTTAGCGTTCGCTGATACGTTACGTAAAGAAACGTCACGTGTTGTGAACCAAGAAATCCGTAATATCAGCTGGCAATTGGAAAACTTGCGTTTAGAAAAGCGTAAGCTTGAACTCAATGAGTCAGTGAGTGATGAATACCTTAAAACCTATACTCAAACTAAACTGGAATTAAATCGCCAGTTAGCTGAAGCCGAAGTAAAGCTTGAGCATCTTAGAACACAGCTCAATGTCGAAAGCTTGTTGGTGGAAGATATGACAGGAGAGCAGGTTGAAATTTCGCTCAGTCATATTTTGGATTATTGGTACCCGAATAATATGTCTTATCTTGAAAAGGTTGGGCATTGGGGCAAACAGGTTTGGAAGTTCTTATCGGAGAATCCACGAGACTCAAACTCTGAAGGCGGCGTGTTTCCTGCGATTTTCGGCACGGTACTGTTGGTTATTCTCATGTCGATTGTCGTGATGCCTCTTGGTGTGGTTGCTGCGATATATCTTCATGAATACGCAAAAAACAACGCACTAACACGTTTGATCCGTATTGCCGTAATTAACTTAGCGGGTGTTCCGTCGATTGTGTATGGCGTATTCGGCTTGGGGTTCTTTGTGTATACCATCGGTGGCTCAATCGATTCCTTGTTTTATGCAGAGCGATTACCCGCTCCCACATTTGGTACGCCGGGCCTATTATGGTCTGCTCTGACCTTAGCGGTATTAACATTACCCGTTGTTATTGTAACAACGGAAGAGGGCTTAACGCGTATCCCTAGCTCCGTGAGGCACGGTTCATTAGCGCTTGGTGCTACTCAATTTGAGACGCTTTGGCGCATTGTTTTACCGATGGCAAGCCCTGCGATTATCACCGGTTTGATTTTGGCAATCGCGAGAGCTGCGGGGGAGGTTGCCCCACTTATGCTGGTGGGTGTGGTGAAACTCGCATCAAGCTTGCCTGTGGATGGTCAGTTCCCATACCTGCATTTAGACAGAAAGTTCATGCATTTAGGCTTTCATATCTATGATGTTGGTTTTCAAACCTCTAATATCGAAGCGGCACGACCTTTAGTGTATGCGACTTCATTTTTACTGGTTACTGTGATTGTTGGATTGAATTTAACCGCCATCAATATCCGTAATAACTTGCGTGAAAAATACCGAACCTTAGGACAAGATTAGATGTTCTCGATTAATGAAACCTTGGGTTACCAAGCACCACTTGATGTTCACAACCTGAAGGATGAGCAGATCGCTATCTCGATTGAAGGGCTGAATCTTTATTATAAAGAGAGCCAGGCACTCGATGATATTTCAATGCAGATCCCGAAGGGGCAGGTGACGGCTTTTATCGGTCCATCAGGGTGCGGTAAGTCGACTCTTCTGCGCTGCATTAATCGCATGAACGATCTTGTTGAAGGCTGCAAGGTTTCCGGGAAAGTGAAGCTTCATGGCAAGAACGTCTATCACCCTAAGGTGGATGTCGCGACCTTGCGACGCCGTGTCGGCATGGTGTTTCAACGTCCGAACCCTTTCCCTAAATCTATCTATGAGAATGTGGTTTATGGTTTGAGGCTACAAGGCGTGAGCAACAGCCGAGATCTGGATGATGCGGTTGAGCGCTCTTTGCGTGCAGCTGCGTTATGGGATGAAGTGAAAGACCGTTTGCATGAGAACGCCTTTGGTTTATCGGGTGGTCAACAGCAGCGTTTGGTTATCGCTCGTGCGGTTGCTATCGAACCTGAAGTGCTTTTATTAGATGAGCCGACGTCGGCACTCGATCCGATTTCGACATTGACGATTGAAGAGTTGATTAACGAGCTAAAAACACAATACACCGTGGTTATTGTTACTCATAACATGCAACAAGCGGCGCGTGTGAGTGACCATACTGCTTTTATCCATATGGGTAAGTTGATCGAGTACTCAGATACTGATTCTATATTTACTTCGCCATTGAAAAATCAAACGGAAGACTACATTACTGGTAGATATGGCTAACGTTTTAGTTCGTGCCATCTAGAGCTAAGTCACTCTGAAATAAACGACTTTATTCATTTCTTTTAAGGAGCTGACATGCATTTTGGTCGCCACATCTCAGGACAGTTTAATGTCGAATTAGAATCGATCCGTACTCATGTATTGACCATGGGCGGGTTAGTGGAGCAGCAACTTTCGTTTGCAATGCAAGCTCTGCATAAAGATGACGCGGAACTGGCCAAGAAAGTGATTCGTGATGACCACAAAGTGAATGCGATGGAAGTTTCAATCGATGAAGCATGTACTCGTATTATTGCTAAGCGTCAGCCGACAGCAAAAGATCTACGTTTGATTATGGCGATCATCAAAACCATTACTGATCTTGAACGAATTGGCGATGTTGCCTCTAAAATAGCGCAAGGTGCTATCGAGATCCCTTCAACCAAAGAGCAGAAATTCCACGTCTCTTTAGAGCCTCTGTGTCGACAAGCGATTACTATGCTGCATCAGGTTTTGGATGCGTTTGCCCGTATGGATGTAGATGCGGCGGCAGAAGTACATAAACTTGATGATAAGCTTGATGCGGAATATGAAGCCGTCATTCGTCAGTTGATGACCTACATGATGGAAGATCCTAAGAATATCCCCAACATCCTACAAGTGATGTGGTCAGCTCGCGCGATTGAGCGAGTGGGAGATCGTTGTCAGAATATTTGTGAATACATCATCTATTTCGTGAAGGGTAAAGATGTACGCCACCTAGGCGATCAAAGCCTTGATGACGCACTGAAGTAGGTAGAGCTTTTAAAAGCTAATAATGGCACCAAGATTGAAATTGACCGTTGTGTCGTAAGGCACAAAGGTTTTATTGTGATCAAAGATATTCATATCAACACCAGCACGTAATCCAAGCACTGATGTTGCTTGGTAAACGTGGATACCTCCTAGGCTAAACCATGTGCGAACCCCGATAAATAACTGGATAACGGTGAATATTAATTGGGCGTTGGCAGAATTTGTTAATTTACACTAATAACTTTAGTGATAATGTACGCTTAATATCTATCGTTATTCTTAAAAATCTTAGCGGCCAGTCTTACGTAATCTTACAAAATTAGCTTGATTACCACACGTTAACTAACCTTATGTTCTGTAATGACTTTTTTTTACTTACATGAACAAGGAGCCTTTAAGTTCGAAGTGCGCGACGGGAGAGCGCTATATTCCTATAGGTCTTTTGATTTATCCTATTGCTGAATTTATCACTTACACTCATTTACTAGGTAGATATCAGTATGAAGAAGTTTCTTTTGGTTGTGACTCCTCTTTTAACGTTAACTGCATGTGGTAGCGTTGCTATCATGGACAAATCAGATGCGGTTAATCAGCAGCCTGAACTCATTGTTAAAACCGATGGTGATTTTTGGGGATTAGGGCAAGAAGGAACGTTTGATCTTGCTGGGATGTATCAAGGTAAATACAGTCGAAATTCATCAGGTTCAACCTGGTTTGAGACGGTCTCATTTAAAGAAGGTGAGCTTGCTGCTGAGATTACAAGAAACGATAATAATCAGGTATGGAGCTTAGTTTGTTCTGGCGGTGGTACTTCTGTGAACTATATGGGGGTTGATTTTGGTGGCAATAAACCTTACCGCTGTTCTGTATCTCAAAAGAATGAGAAGGTAGGAGAGTTCGTTTTAGAGCCTCAATCTGGGATGATCAGCGTTAGCTTGGAAAAGAAAGAAGCTGGCTACATCCGAGTCGGGTCGAATAAATACGACGTAGAAACTGTTCATTCAAGTAAAGACCTTTTAATGTCGGTGGAGAAACCACTAGGATATAGCTTTAAAAAGGCTTCTAAAGAAGTGGCGGCTGCACAGACAAACGGAATGATAACGCTACAGATGTTACCTGAACTTAGTGACGCTGAAAAAGACACACTAGTTATCGGTACTATCGCGAGCGCACTGAGCTGGCGTCCAGAAGACTAGAATTCAATCTATCATTTTTAGCTGAACTTATTCAGAGAAAGCGGTGGGTTGTCACCCACAGTGGACTTTAAACAATGAATATACTGAGTTTCTGGTTTTTACTAGAGGCGTAACATCAGTGTTTAGTCCACTCTAGGAGTCTACCTATTTATCGAGGGTCGCTCTCAGTTCTTTAATCTTTTGACTACTCGTGACTGGGATTAAGTAATCATCCACGTCGCCGTGTCCCATCTGAGCCTGGGATGCTTGTGTCATTAGACTTGGCCTTGTCGATTTTGCTGATAAGTGAAGAGCCTGAACCTTAGTCTGCTTTAGAATTTCGTAACCATTATTAGCGGTTACGCCTGCTCCAGCCATAATATCTAATCGACCTTGGGTTCGTTTGACCATGTCTTGGATAATATCTTTTCCTAGCTCGGCATTACTTGCCAGTCCTGACGTTAAAACACGCTCACAACCAAGCTCAATAATCTGCTCTAGCGCTACTTTATAATCCCGAAGTTGGTCGATTGCACGGTGGAAGGTGATTGCTAGTTTGAGTTGGTGAGCCTTGGTCACGAGCGTTTGCATTGCCGGCATATCAATCTCACCATCAGGTGTGAGTACCCCTAGAACGACGCCATTCAACCCCGCATTCGCACAAGCTTCAATATCTTCGAGCATACAGAGTATATCGTCATAATCGAAAATGAAGTCGCCTTGTCTCGGTCTGATCATCGCATAGACAGGAACTGACGAAATCTTTGCTGCTTGCTTCATCATTCCGAAGCTTGGAGTTAGCCCGCCAAGTGCCAATGAAGAGCAAAGCTCAATTCGATTCGCGCCACCAGATAGTGCGTTATGTAGAGATTCTAAGTTATCGATACAGACTTCAATTTCGGTGTTCATCGTGTTTATCCGTTCAAAAAGATACGGATGAAATCATAACAACCTAGATACGGATATGAATAGGTGGTAGCAGAGGAAAATAGGGGTAAAGTTTGTTTATGTAACTGCCTCAATTAAATTTTGCAGAGGCGATTTAGGGCAAGTGAATGGTCGTTGGATAGATATGAAAAAAGCCCGAAGCGTTAACTTCAGGCTTTTAATAGGACTTTACTTCTTAACTGATTGGCGGTGCGCTTTGCGCTATTAGCTTATGCTTTATTTCTCTTTGTAGAGAGTCTTCCAACCATTAACCCGCGTTGAGTTCGGGCTTAAGAGGTAATTACTTGCTTAGGTCGTCAGCGTGCTCAGATAGGAATGCTGCAACACCTTGTGGAGATGCGTCCATACCTGATTTACCTTCTTCCCATTGTGCAGGACAAACTTCACCGTTCTTCTCGTGGAAGTTTAGTGCGTCTACCATGCGTAGCATTTCGTCGATGTTACGACCTAGTGGAAGATCGTTAACTACTTGGTGACGTACAAGGCCGTCAGCATCGATTAGGAAAGAACCACGGAAAGCAACACCTGCTTCTGGGTGCTCAACATCGTATGCTTTGCAGATCTCGTGCTTAACGTCAGCAATTAGAGGGTATTTAACTTGACCGATACCGCCATCAGCGATAGCAGTGTTACGCCATGCGTTGTGAGAGAATTGTGAATCGATAGAAACACCGATTACTTCAACGCCTTTAGCTTGGAAATCTTCTAGACGGTTGTCGAAAGCGATTAGCTCTGAAGGACAAACGAAAGTGAAGTCTAGTGGGTAGAAGAAAACTACAGCTTTCTTACCTTTAGTGAATTCTGCGAAGTTGAAGTTATCAACAATCTCACCGTTACCTAGAACAGCTGCTGCAGTAAAGTCAGGGGCTTGACGACCTACTAGTACCATTTGGAATCTCCTAAAAAATTAGTTGGCCCAACACATCTTTGTTTGGGCTCCGTTTCTACGGGACAAACTATAGTACAATCGGTACTATAGAAAAAAGCGAATTAAATAGATTAAGTTAATCGAAAAAAGCGATGAGCTTAATCTTTGCCCAGTCCTTAGGTCTGCTGACCTTTACGTAACTTATCCTACTCATATTACAAAGTAATTTCATGAATAAATGGCCAAGTCTTAAGCAACTTCACTATCTCGTGACCCTTCACGAAACTCGTCACTTTAGCGATGCGGCGGATCGCTGTTTCGTAAGTCAATCCACACTAAGTAAAGGCATTCAAAACCTCGAAGAGTTGATTGGTTGTCCTCTCTATGAAAAGAAAGATAAAAAGAGTCCCTTAGTTTTTACTCAAGCTGGAGAGCTGGTGGTTAAGCATGGTCGAGAGCTATTGGCGAAAGGGCAAGACCTTGTCGAGCTTGGAAATCTATGTAACGGGGATGCGATGCAAGGGCAGTTGCGAGTAGGGTGTATTCCTACCATTGCGCCATTCCTTTTGTGTGATTTGGTCCAAGAAGCCAACCATCGTTTTCCACAATTGAACTTACTGTTACGTGAAGACACGACGACTAACTTATTGGCTGCACTGCGTCATGGTGAATTAGATGTGCTGATTCTGGCCCTGCCTGTTGACATCGATAACATGGAGAGCAAAGTTGTTGGGCAAGATCCTTTCAGAATGGTGATCAGTCGCAACCAAGCTGACGGTATTCGTGTTCCGATTAAATACGATGACCTGCCAGACGAATCTGTATTTCTACTAGAAAATGAACACTGTTTAACAGAGCACGCGGTATCGGCTTGTAAGTTAACAGACAAAGAGAAGATCAACCCGTTCACCGCGACAAGCCTACATACATTAGTGCAAATGGTGGCGAATGGCCTTGGTACTACCTTTATTCCGCAGATGGCGATAGATCACGGCTTGCTAGAGAATCAGAACTTAGTGGTAATCGACCCACCAGGCCAGCAAGCATACCGAGATATAGGCCTTGTTTGGCGACCAAGTTCTTCACGTCGCGAAACATTTCATCAACTAGCGGATGTAGTTTCGGAATTGCTTTAAAAAGCTGAGCAATAAAATAAAAAGAGCAGTTATTTGGCTGCTCTTTTTATTTGTTCATTTGAGAAGAAAAACGCCACAAATAGTGGCGTTAGAAGCTTATTTATCTATTTATCTATTTATCTATTTTACTATAGCGTTAGATTTTGAAAAAACTCAGTAAGTCTTTTTGCTTAACGGCTAATGAAGAGAGCTCCTCACTCGCTTGTTTGCTCTGCTCAATCCCTGAAACATTTTGATGAACAATATCAAAGGTCAGAGAAACATTTTGTGAGATATCTTGTGTCACGCCAGATTGCTCTTCAGACGCAGTCGCTACTTGTGTGTTCATATCAGAGATTAGTTGAACAGAGTCAGTGATTGAGGCGAATGCAGTGCGAAGCTGTTCGCTATATTGTCTAGACTCTTCTGCCAACGAAAGATTGGATTGCATAAATTGGTTCGCATCTTTCGCTTGAGCTTGAAGGCGAGAGATTATTTCTTGAATATCGACCGTTGACTGTTGTGTTTTCGCTGCCAGAGAACGAACTTCATCTGCAACCACAGCAAAGCCTCGGCCTTGCTCTCCCGCTCGAGCGGCTTCAATGGCTGCATTTAATGCAAGCAAGTTAGTTTGCTCTGAAATAGAATTGATTACTTCAATAACACTACCGATCTCTACCGAGTACTCCTGCAATTGATTAACGATGTTTGATGTTTCTTCGATCGAATCTTCAACTTTTCGGGATATATCGTCTGATGCATCGAGTGAAACACTGCCATCTTTGACATTTGTCGTCGCCCCAGTTGCTGCGCTCTCTGCGCTAGCTGCGTTCTGGCTAACCTCACTCGCAGTACTAGAAAGTTCATTGATGGCTGTCGCGATTTGCTCCATTTGACTCAGTTCTTGTTGAGCATTGCCTTCTGTTTGGCTCATTACCGCAGTTAGCTCAACGGAGGCAGCTGAAACATTGTCTGAAATCTGGTGGAAACCATCGATGATTCGACGTAGTTCTTGGCGCATTTCTAAAATGTTTGCGTATATACCGGTTTCTTTACCTGTAATTGGAATCTGCTTTGAAAGATCACCAGCAGCAACTTCGGCAACAATGGCTTGGATGTCACTTGGCTCTCCTCCAACGACTTTCCATACGCTGCGGTAAATCGAAATGGCAATGCTAAGAGAAGCGGCGACAACGATAATTGAAAGAACGCCTAGCACAAATTGTGCGTTAGAGAATCGTTCGACCATATTAGGCCCGACAGAGTCTTGCTCTGATTTTGTCGATAGCTTTATCTCTTCAATTGTTTTTGCTGCATTAACACCGGCAAGATCAAGAGTCCCTGAAATGATGCCATTTCGTGTATTTATAGTGTTAACGATCTTTGAAAATGTGCTGCGATAAGTTTTGAAGGCACTAGTGAAATCGTTTAAGTAGCCGATTTGTTCCATCGACATAAGTTGAGATTCGATTGTTTCTGCTAGCAGTGCGGCAGAAGCGAATTCTTTTTCAGCACGCTGAGCATCCTCTGCTTGATTACTAGTCAAAAACTTAGAAGCGTACAATCTTGATAGCAATACATGTTGTTGAAGCTGGCCTGAACTTACGGCAACCTCAAGATCTTCTTCAGCTGAAGCTTGGGTCATCAAGTTGGTCACTGCTTTGCGCATATTGACCCCTGATGGATCTAAGGCCTCTTGAACTAGGTTGTTTCGAGTATTGACCAGTTGAACTACTTGGTTAAAGCCTTGGCTATATTGATTAAGCAGGCCTTCTATAGCTAGGAATTCATTTTTGTGTAGGTCGTCAATATGAGAGTCTAATATGTCATCGATCAATTGATTTGATGCGGTGATACGTCTATTCAGTTCAGAAGCATGTGACGGAGTAGGGTTCTTAATATATTTAAGTGCAGATAAACGAGCCTCCAGTATATTGGCTTGGATTCGACCCGTTGAGACGCTTGTTAATGCAAGGGAGCGGTAGGTGTTAAACCCATCACTCGATTGATAAAAGCGTAATGAAGCAACGACTGAAATAACCAAAATTAGCGCGAGAATCACGCCAAAACCTAAGGTCAGTAATTTCTTTAAACTCATAAATATCATTCCTAGTAAGGCAGCTTGTGTCTATTCTTAACAAATTCTTACATGATTCTAACGATAAATATATCAATAAATAGTATGTATCTACTATATTTTGATGCCTAAAAATGATAGGTGAAGTAGGTTGTTGATATTATTGTTTTTTGTAACTTGCTTCTCGGTTTTTTACAAAAAATCAGATGAGGCTTTAGATGTGTCAGAATTTAGATATGTGAAGAGCCTCGGGTTCAAAGGCTCTAAGGATTATCGTAAGTAGAACAAACGGATTAACTTTCGACTTCTTCTGGTTCCGCTTCTTCTTGTAGCTCTAGCAGGTTAATGGCTATCGTAACGAAATCGCTGTCTGTAATGATGCCCACGAGTTCGTGGTTCTCTACGACAGGTAAACAACCCACTTTGTGTTTCTGCATATAAACAGCAGACTCTTTTAGTCCTGCGCGCGGCTCTACAGACATAACACTCTTGTGCATGATGTCATTGAGTGGTGTTGCAAGAGTATAGGATTGAGCTTGTGGGATGTTTTGTAGGCTAGATTCTTGAGCGGCAAGAACGTCTCGCTGTGTGACGACGCCAAGTAGTTGTCTGTCGGCATCAACAACCGGAATATGGCGGATATCAAGCGCTTCCATCATGTGCTTTGCATCGGCCAGTGAGTGTGAGCGCAATAGGGTATGAGGGTTGCGAGTCATCATATCTTCAACCTTGATCATACGGACCTCCTTCTTTTTTATTTATTGCTATTACTATAGTTTTTTATCCAAAAAATAACTGAGATCTAACGCATTTTTGGGTGAGTTTCATGCAACTAATTTTGGTTTTTTTATGAGGGGGAGTGGTCGTATTATTTTACGACTCTTTACAATAATCCAATGCTGTAAACCTTGCTATTGCGGCTCGTGTGCCTATACTAGCCCACTGCGAAATTTTTAGTCATGTTTACGATGTGTTTCTGGTAACGATTTACTTACCGAAACGATTGTTCGGCAACTTCGACTTATTATTCGTCAACGGCATAAATATCATCAACTAAGACAAGACTCGACACATGCAAGTTTCAGATTTTCACTTTGACCTACCAGATGAACTCATTGCTCGCTACCCTCAAGAGGAGCGCACAGCAAGCCGCCTACTTAAATTAGATGGCAACAATGGCAACCTAGCTGATGGTTCGTTTAAGGACGTTTTAGACTTGGTTGAGCCAGGCGATCTTGTTGTTTTTAATAACACTCGCGTGATTCCTGCTCGTGTATTCGGTCGCAAGGCATCAGGCGGTAAGCTTGAAGTGTTGGTTGAACGTATGCTTGATGAGAAAAGCATTCTTGCGCATGTTCGTTGTTCTAAATCACCGAAACCGGGCACCAAATTGTTCCTTGGTGAGAACGATGAGTATGAAGCTGAAATGGTGGCACGTCATGATGCGCTATTTGAAATCCATTTCACATCCGATCAAAGCGTTTTAGAGATTCTTAACAGTGTTGGTCATATGCCACTGCCTCCTTACATCGATCGTCCAGATGAAGACGCCGATAAAGAGCGCTACCAAACTGTCTATAATGAAAAGCCGGGTGCGGTTGCTGCGCCAACAGCAGGCCTTCACTTTGATGATAAGCTAATGGCTGACATGAAAGAAAAAGGTGTTGAGTTTGCTTACGTGACACTTCACGTTGGTGCTGGTACGTTCCAGCCGGTAAAAGTCGATAATATCAATGACCACCATATGCATGCTGAGTACGTTGAAGTACCGCAAGAAGTGGTGGATGCCGTAGCTGCTGCAAAAGCTCGTGGCGGACGCATCATTGCCGTTGGTACAACCTCTGTGCGTTCACTAGAAAGTGCGGCTCAAGATGCAGTGAAAAATGGCACTGAGTTAGTTCCTTTCTTTGGTGACACAGAAATCTTCATCTTCCCTGGTTATGAATACCAGTTGGTAGATTGCTTGATTACCAATTTCCACTTACCAGAATCGACACTGATCATGTTGGTGAGTGCATTTGCTGGTTATGACAATGTGATGGGCGCATACGATCACGCAGTGAAGAGCGAATACCGTTTCTTCAGCTACGGTGATGCGATGTTCATCAATAAGAAAACGAGCTAATTTTAGCTGGTTATAAACGATATAAGCAGAATTTACGGGTGCTAGCAGTAAGCTAGGAGTCGGGCAGGGTGTCTGTCTAATCTCTCGCAAGGAATACGCGACCGCTCCTCATAGAATCCACTAGACTTAACTTTTGTTTGGCCTAAGGTTCTGAATTAACAGTCAGATTGTTTCTCTGGCATATTGGAGGCTTCGTGAAATTAAAATACGAACTTAAAAAAACTAATAGCGGCGCACGTCGTGGTCAACTTCAGTTTGAACGCGGTACCGTTGAAACCCCAGCATTCATGCCTGTAGGTACTTACGGTACGGTTAAAGGCATGACACCTGAAGAAGTAAAAGACACAGGTGCTGAAATCCTACTAGGTAATACATTCCACCTATGGCTACGTCCTGGTCAAGAAATCATGAAACTGCACGGTGATTTGCACGATTTCATGAACTGGAAAGGTCCTATCTTGACTGATTCAGGTGGCTTCCAAGTATTCAGCCTAGGCGCAACGCGTAAAATCACTGAAGAAGGTGTTCATTTCCGTAACCCTGTAAACGGTGACAAGATCTTCATGGACGCTGAGAAGTCGATGGAAATCCAAAAGGATCTAGGCTCAGACATCGTAATGATCTTTGACGAATGTACGCCTTACCCTGCGACGCATAAAGAAGCTAAAGACTCGATGGAGATGTCTCTTCGTTGGGCTCAGCGTTCACGCGATCACTTTGATAAGCAAGAAAACCCGAACTCATTGTTTGGTATTGTACAAGGTGGCGTATACGAAGACCTTCGTGATGTATCCGTTAAAGGCTTAACAGAAATTGGCTTTGACGGTTACGCAGTAGGTGGTCTAGCTGTAGGTGAACCAAAAGAAGATATGCACCGCATTCTTGAGCACACATGTCCTCAACTGCCTGAAGATAAGCCTCGTTACCTAATGGGTGTAGGCAAACCTGAAGACTTGGTTGAAGGTGTTCGTCGCGGTATCGATATGTTTGACTGTGTTATGCCAACGCGAAATGCACGTAATGGCCACCTGTTTGTAACAGAAGGTGTGATCAAGATCCGTAATGCGAAGCATAAAACCGATACAACACCACTAGATTCAGATTGTGACTGTTACACTTGTAAGAACTACAGCAAGTCGTACTTACACCATTTGGATCGTTGTAACGAAATCCTAGGTGCTCGACTGAACACGATTCACAACCTGCGTTTCTACCAACGAGTAATGTCAGACATTCGTCAGTCTATCGATGAAGACCGCTTTGAAGAGTTCGTTGCAGAGTTCTACGCAAGAATGGGGCGTGAAGTGCCACCACTAGGTAAAGAATCTTAGTATTTCTTTTTTGCGAGCCCTATCTCTCTTCCGAGTGATGGGGCTTGAAAATAAAGGGATACGACCCAATTAGACAAACAATTACGAAAATATAATAGAGGATGTTTTAAATGTTTATTTCTCAAGCTCACGCAGCAGCAGAAGGTGCACCAGCAGGCGGCGGTTTCGAAATGCTTATCATGCTAGGTATGTTCGCTGTGATCTTCTACTTCATGATCTACCGTCCACAAGCTAAGCGTGTTAAAGAGCACAAGAGCCTTATGTCTTCTATGGGCAAAGGCGATGAAGTTCTTACAAGCGGCGGCCTAATCGGCAAGATCACTAAGATTGCTGAAGACAGCGACTACGTTGCTATCGAACTGAACGCAAACAACGAAGTCGTTATCAAGAAAGACTTCGTTACAGCAGTGCTACCAAAAGGTACTCTGAAATCACTATAAACAGCTAGAGGATCCTCGCTGTGCTAAACCGTTATCCGTTATGGAAGTATTTGATGGTGATGTTTGCCATCGCTATCGCTGCGTTGTACGCACTTCCAAATATATACGGTGAAGATCCGGCAGTTCAAGTTACAGGGGCGCGTGGCGCCTCTGTAGATCTGTCTACGCTGGATGCTGTCACCAATGCTCTTGAAGCAGAAAACCTTTCTACTAAATCCGTTGCTCTCGAAAACGGTTCCATTCTTGTTCGATTTAACGATACAGATACGCAAATCAGTGCCCGTGATATCATCACAGAAGCACTCGGTGATGACGTTATCGTAGCTTTAAACCTAGCGGCTTCAACTCCTGATTGGCTTGAATCTATTGGTGCTGCACCAATGAAACTGGGTCTTGATCTACGTGGTGGTGTTCACTTCTTAATGGAAGTGGATATGGACGCTGCGATGCAAAAACTGGTTGGCCAACAAGAAGAAGCGTTCCGCAGTGAACTTCGTGAAGAGAAAATCCGCTACCGTGCTATTCGCCCATCGGGTAAAGATGCGGTTGAAGTGATTCTGCGTAACGAAGAGCAGCTTGCTGAAGCGAAATCGCTTCTGCAATCTAAGCACCAAGATATGACGTTCGTAGATTCAGAATCTAACGGTCGTTTCTCTTTGATTGCTAACTTCACTGAAACTCGTCTTCAAGAAATCCGCAATTATGCGGTAGAGCAAAACATTACTATTCTACGTAACCGTGTTAACGAACTTGGTGTTGCTGAGCCTTTGGTTCAACGTCAAGGTGCTAGCCGTATCGTAGTGGAATTGCCAGGTGTTCAAGACACGGCTCGTGCTAAAGAAATTTTAGGCGCAACCGCGACTCTTGAATTCCGTGAAGTGGACAGCAGTGCCGATTTGGCCGCTGCAGCTTCTGGCCGTGCTCCTGCTGGTAGTGAAATTAAGCAAGACCGTGATGGTCGTCCTGTAGTACTTAAGAAACGCGTTATCTTAGGCGGTTCTAGCATTACAGATGCAAGCTCAAGTGTTGATGAATATGGTCGCCCACAAGTTAACATCTCGCTAGACAGCGAAGGTGGTAGCAAGATGTCTACATTCTCTCGTCAAAATATCGGTAAGCTAATGGCAACCGTATTTGCAGAGTATAAAGACAGCGGTCGTAAAACACCTGAAGGCCGAGTGATCCTAAGTAAGCACGAAGAAGTGATTAACCAAGCGACGATTCAATCTGCGCTTGGCCGTAACTTCCGTATTACAGGTATCGACTCAACGGCTGAAGCTCATAACTTGGCACTTCTACTACGTGCAGGTGCATTGATTGCGCCTATCTCGATTGTAGAAGAACGTACGATTGGTCCATCTATGGGTCAACAAAACATCGATATGGGTATCATGGCGATGGTTTGGGGTATGGCTGCAGTAATGCTGTTTACACTGCTTTACTACCGTACTTTCGGTTTGATTGCGAACGTCGCTCTGATGGCTAACTTAGTGTTGATTATTGGTGTGATGTCGATGATTCCTGGCGCGACAATGACGCTACCAGGCATTGCCGGTATCGTATTGACGGTCGGTATGGCAGTCGATGCCAACGTTCTTATCTTTGAGCGTATACGTGAAGAACTTCGAGATGGACGCAGTCCACAACAAGCGATTCACCAAGGTTATGCAAACGCATTTAGTACAATCGCCGATGCCAACATCACCACACTACTAACAGCAATCATTCTATTTGCTGTAGGTACAGGTGCGATTAAAGGCTTCGCGGTAACGTTATCAATTGGTATCTTGACTTCAATGTTTACAGCTATTATCGGAACACGTTGTATCGTGAACCTGATGTATGGCGGCAAACGCGTTAAGAAACTGTCGATCTAAGGCTAGGAATTAATATGTTTCAGATTCTAAAAGCAGACAAAATGATCGACTTCATGCGTTGGTCAAAGGTTGCCTTTTTATTCTCAATCTTGATGATTGGTACTGCTATCTTCACCCTAACAACGAAATCGTTGAATTGGGGTCTAGATTTTACCGGCGGTACTCTGATTGAAGTGGGCTTTGAGGAGCCAGCAAACCTACCTGACATTCGAAGCGCACTAGAAGCTGAAGGCTTTGGTGATGCTACGGTTCAGAACTTTGGTTCTGCGCGTGAGGTAATGGTTCGTCTACGTCCACGTGATGGTGTTGCGGGCGAAACGCTTGGTAACCAAATCCTGTCTGCAATTAAAGATGGTACTGGTGAGCAAGTTGAAATGCGTCGTATCGAGTTCGTTGGTCCTAACGTAGGTGACGAATTAACAGAAGCTGGTGGCCTTGCTATCCTTGTTTCTCTTATCTGTATCTTGATCTACGTATCAGTGCGATTTGAATGGCGATTAGCTGCAGGTGCGGTATTAGCCCTAGCGCACGACGTTATCATCACACTAGGCGTGTTCTCTCTAATGCAAATTGAGGTCGACCTTACTATCGTGGCAGCCTTGCTAACGGTAGTCGGTTACTCCCTCAACGATACCATCGTTGTATTCGACCGTATTCGTGAGAACTTCCGTAAGATGCGTAAAGGCGAGGCACCTGAAGTGCTGAACAGCTCAATCACACAAACATTGAGCCGTACATTGATCACTTCTGGTACAACGTTATTCGTAGTTATCGCACTGTTCGTTCAGGGCGGCGCTATGATTCACGGCTTTGCGACTGCACTTCTACTGGGTATTACCGTTGGTACTTACTCTTCTATCTACGTTGCATCTGCACTAGCTATGAAGTTGGGTATTACGCGTGAACACCTAATGCCACCACAAGTGGATAAAGAAGGTGAAGAGTTTGACGAAATGCCTTAGGCCACGGCTTAACAACTTTCGCTAAACCAAAAAAACCGCTGGGCAACTAGCGGTTTTTTTATGTCTGTATATTGTGGGTTAGCTTTTGGAACCGACTGAACATTGTCGTATTTACTAATACCAATACCAATACCAATACCAAGTGCCAAAGTAGCTAAGTCACTATCTAGTGACGATCTAAATACAGCCGACAGAGCAGTGATTTGTGTTCACTGTAACTAACCGACATTTTGGTCGTATCTCGTATCTCGTATCTCGTATCGCGGATACAAAAAAGCCTCGCAATAGCGAGGCTTTGAAAATCTTCTGCTCTTAACTAGAGAGCATTAACGCAAGGTCTGAATTACTTCAGCATACCTTCGTTAGAGTTCTCACGAACGTGCTTAAGAATAGACTTAACACCACGTGCGCTTGAAGCAACAACATTACCAGACGTCATGTAATCAGTGCCGCCAGCAAAGTCAGTCATGATAGCACCAGCTTCACGAGCGATTAGATCGCCAGCTGCTAGATCCCATGGCTTAAGGCCTAGTTCTAGGTAACCGTCAACACGGCCAGCTGCTAGGTAACATAGGTCAAGAGCTGGAGAACCAGTACGACGGAAATCAGCACAATCAACGAATAGACCAGAGATGATCTTCATGAAAGATTCAGAGTGTTGTTTTTGCTTGAATGGGAAACCAGTCGCTAGAACAGTACCTTGAAGGTCTTTTAGTTGAGTAACACGCATACGAGCGTTGTTAAGTTGAGCGCCAGCGCCACGTTGAGCTGTGAATAGCTCGTTTAGCATTGGGTCATAAACACAAGCAACTTCTGTACGACCGTTCATGCGAACAGCGATAGATACAGAGAAGTGAGGGAAACCTTTTACAAAGTTGTTGGTGCCATCTAGTGGGTCAACGATCCATTGTACGTCAGAATCTTTACCTTCAGTTAGGCCTGACTCTTCAGAAATAATGCTGTGCTCTGGGTAAGATGATTTGATTGTCTCAATGATCATGTACTCAGCTTCTTGAGCAATGTTAGTAACGTAATCGTTGTTACCTTTTAGAGACGATTCGATCTTATCAGTTGTTTCTAGAGATTTAGCAATATGGTTGCCAGCTTTACGCGCAGCGCGTATCGCAATGTTTAGCATTGGATGCATATGGTTTTTCCCACAAGATGTTAAAGAACAGTTTAAAGCGGCGGCGAGTATACCAAAGTTTCCCCAAAAGGGAAGTGGTTATTTTTTGAACTTTTGATTTCACATTCCGAGAAGGGTCTGACCATTTTACTTAGCTATGTGTTAATATCTCGCGATTATTTTTAAAGTGGTGTCATATAGCATGTTAGACAATGTAAAAGTCGTTCTGGTTGGTACGTCTCATTCGGGAAATATCGGATCAGCAGCTCGCGCAATGAAAGTGATGGGTTTGAGTCAGTTAGTTCTTGTAGACCCTCAATGTGAAGTTGACGAGCAGACCTTAGCACTGGCTGCGGGTGCAGGTGACATCGCGGAAAACGCGACCATCGTTTCTACACTGGATGAAGCAGTAAAAGACTGTGGTTTGGTGGTTGGTTCGAGTGCACGCTCTCGTACGCTTGAATGGCCAATGCTTGAGCCGCGTGAATGTGGACAAAAATTTGCAGTTGAAGGTCAAAAGCACCCTGTAGCGTTAGTGTTCGGCCGTGAGCGTACTGGCTTAACCAATGATGAACTTCAGAAGTGTCATTTCCATGTATGTATTCCTGCAAACCCAGAATACAGCTCACTAAACCTAGCAATGGCAGTACAGACTCTTAGCTATGAAGTGCGTGTAGCACACCTTGATATGGTGGCGAGCCAGTACCAGCCGCAGCAACAAGATGAGTACCCTCGTCACGAAGAACTAGAAATGTTCTATGAGCACCTTGAAAAAGTGATCATTGATACCCAATTTATCTCTAAGGATAAGCCGGGTCAGGTGATGAATAAGCTACGTCGTTTGTTCAGTCGAGCTCGTCCAGAGCTGCAAGAGATCAACACTCTACGCGGCATTTTGACTTCAATTGAGAAGAGCAAAAACGACAAATAAAGCCCATGCAAACCCTAAGGGTGAATACCTGACTAAAATAGTCAACTAAATACTTGACCAATTTAGTCGGGTATGGGAAAATTCCAACCACATAAACAATGTGGATACGGTGTGATATGAAACTTACATCTAAAGGAAGATATGCGGTAACAGCTATGCTAGATGTAGCACTGCATTCGCAAAAAAGCCCAGTTCCTCTGGCTGATATTTCAGAGCGACAAGGCATCTCGTTATCTTACTTAGAACAACTTTTTTCTAAGTTACGTAAAGCTGGCTTGGTTGCTAGTGTTCGTGGTCCTGGCGGTGGTTACCGTTTAGGTGCTGAAGCGAGCGACATCGCTGTCGGAACTGTAATTGCTGCAGTTGACGAATCAGTCGATGCAACTAAGTGTCACGGTCGAGCAGATTGCCAAGGTGGTACTCGTTGTTTAACTCACACTTTATGGCGTGATTTAAGCTCCCGAATCAGCAGCTTCTTAAACGACATTACGCTCGGTGAGCTAATGAAAGATAACGAAGTTTTAGAAATTTCTGATCGTCAAGATATCGATCTTGCGGTTAATAATGGTTTTGCACATAAAAATACGAGCACTACAACGATTAGTGCAGCACCTCACGGTGTTAATGCCCGCTCTTAGCGGTCAGTTTTTACATTGGAGTAGAAAATGAAACTGCCTATTTACTTTGACTATTCAGCTACATGCCCAGTCGATCCACGTGTTGCTGAAAAAATGGTTCAGTGCATGACGATGGACGGTAACTTCGGTAACCCTGCATCTCGTTCACACCGTTACGGCTGGCAGGCAGAAGAATCAGTAGATAATGCTCGTGAGCAAATTGCCGATCTACTAAATGCAGACCCACGTGAGATTGTTTTCACGTCAGGTGCTACAGAGTCAGATAACCTTGCTATCAAAGGTGCTGCGCACTTTTACGAGAAGAAAGGTAAGCACGTAATCACGTGCAAAACAGAACACAAAGCGGTTCTTGATCCATGTCGCCAATTAGAGCGTGAAGGTTTTGAGGTGACATACCTTGAGCCAGAAGCAAACGGCATCATTGATCTAGACAAGCTACAAGCTGCAATGCGTGAAGATACTGTTCTAGTTTCTATCATGCACGTAAACAACGAGATTGGTGTAATCCAAGATATCGGTGCAATCGGCGAATTATGTCGTGCACGCAAGATCATCTTCCACGTTGATGCAGCGCAGTCTGCGGGTAAAATCCCACTAGACGTAAAAGAGATGAAAGTTGATCTTATCTCTATGTCTGCACACAAAGCATACGGCCCTAAAGGCATCGGCGCTTTGTACGTTCGTCGTAAGCCACGTATTCGCCTTGAAGCGCAAATGCACGGTGGCGGTCATGAACGTGGTTTCCGTTCTGGTACGCTTGCTACTCACCAAATCGTGGGTATGGGCGAAGCGTTTGCTATCGCTAAGCAAGACATGCAGAAAGATTACGACCACGCACTAGCACTTCGTGAGCGCCTATTGAAAGGTGTTCAAGATCTAGAAGCAGTAACCGTAAACGGCGACTTAGACCAACGTGTACCACACAACCTAAACGTGAGCTTCGCTTTCGTTGAAGGTGAGTCTCTGCTTATGTCTCTAAAAGACCTAGCGGTATCATCAGGTTCTGCATGTACATCAGCAAGCCTAGAGCCTTCATACGTTCTACGTGCTCTTGGTCTGAACGATGAACTGGCACACAGCTCAGTACGTTTCTCATTCGGCCGTTTCACAACGGAAGAAGAAATCGACTACGCGATTGCACAAATCCGTGTAGCGGTAAACAAATTACGCGACATGTCTCCTCTATGGGATATGTATAAAGAAGGGATTGATTTGAACACTGTTGAGTGGGCTCATCACTAATCTCACGGAAATAGAGGATTCGAGGTAACTATCATGGCATATAGCGAAAAAGTAATTGATCACTACGAAAACCCACGTAATGTAGGTTCGTTTGATAAAGAAGACCCAAGTGTAGGTAGCGGCATGGTTGGCGCACCGGCTTGTGGTGACGTAATGAAACTGCAAATCAAAGTATCTGCAGAAGGTATTATTGAAGACGCAAAATTCAAGACTTACGGTTGCGGTAGCGCAATCGCTTCTAGCTCACTAGTAACTGAGTGGGTTAAAGGTAAAAGTATTGATGAAGCAGCTGCTATTAAAAACTCTGAAATCGCAGAAGAGCTTGAGTTGCCACCAGTGAAAGTTCACTGTTCAATTCTTGCTGAAGATGCAATCAAAGCAGCTGTTGCGGATTACAAAAAGAAGCACTAATCGCTTCAATACTGTAATTACGTCGACAAAATAAGTAATATTTGGGAGCACCCTTTGTGCTCCCACCTGAGTTCTCAATTTATATAAAACACAAGGTTGTAGTATGGCCATCACCATGACAGATACGGCAGCAAGCCGAGTTCAAGCTTTCCTAGATAACCGTGGTAAAGGTCTCGGGTTACGCTTAGCAGTAAAAACTACTGGCTGTTCGGGTATGGCGTATGTACTGGAATTCGTTGACGAGCTTAACGAAGAAGACGAAGTGTTCGAGCACTCAGGTGTTAAGGTCATCATTGATCCAAAGAGCCTAGTATACCTAGACGGTACTGAGCTTGATTATGTAAAAGAAGGCCTAAACGAAGGTTTTGAATTCAACAACCCTAACGCGAAAGGCGAGTGTGGTTGTGGTGAGAGCTTCAATGTTTAAACGCTTGAATCGTTAAGCGTTGTAAGCGAAGAATAAAATTAGGCTCTGAACAAAGAGCCTAAACTTAGGACCACCTTTACATGAATCATTTCGAATTATTTGGGCTACCACTTCAGTTTCAACTGGATGGTAGCCTTCTTTCTTCTCAGTTTAGAGATCTGCAACGCCAATTCCATCCTGATAAATTTGCGATAGCTTCTGAGCGTGATCGCTTATTAGCCGTGCAAAAAGCGGCACAAATCAATGATGCGTACCAGGTATTGAAAAATCCAATCAGCCGAGCAGAATACCTGTTGGTTCAACACGGAGAAGACATTCGTGGTGAACAACAAACCATGCAAGATCCTATGTTCCTGATGGAGCAAATGGAACTGCGTGAAGAGCTGGAAGACATCGCAGACAGTTCTGATCCTGAAGATGCGCTATTTGCATTTGAAGGCAAGGTTAGCAAAATGTATAAACAACAATTAAGCGCTATCCAACAAGAACTCGAAAGCGAAGCTTGGCTAGAAGCAGCAGACCGAGTAAGAAAGCTTAAGTTTATTGCAAAATTAAAGAATGAAATCGAATTAGTTGAAGATCGTTTGATCGACTAGTTTGTATAACAAGGACACATCCATGGCACTACTTCAGATTGCAGAACCAGGGCAAAGCGCCGCTCCTCACCAGCATAAGCTTGCTGTGGGTATTGATTTAGGTACAACAAACTCGTTGGTTGCTGCAGTACGCAGTGGCGAGGCGAGCACGCTCGTTGATCAACAAGGTCGAAGCATTTTACCTTCCGTTGTTCACTATACGTCAGAGTCGTACACCACTGGCGATGAAGCTCGTGCTAACGCGCAGACTGACCCTAAAAATACCATTATCTCAATAAAGCGATTAATCGGTCGCTCACTGTCGGATATTCAACAGCGCTACCCGTCTCTGCCATATCAGTTTGAAGAAAGTGATAATGGTTTGCCTGTGATTCGCACAGAGCAAGGCAACAAAAACCCAATTCAAGTATCAGCAGACATTTTGCGAGCGCTCGGTCAACGTGCTGAGTCAACACTCGGTGGTGAGCTAGCTGGTGCAGTAATTACCGTTCCTGCGTATTTTGATGATGCACAGCGTGCTGGTACCAAAGACGCAGCGCAACTGGCTGGTCTTCACGTGTTACGTCTTCTTAATGAACCTACTGCGGCAGCGATTGCTTATGGTTTGGATTCAGGTAAAGAAGGGGTAATCGCCGTTTATGACTTGGGTGGTGGTACGTTTGATATCTCTATCCTACGCCTATCTAAAGGTGTCTTTGAAGTATTAGCAACCGGTGGTGACTCTGCATTAGGCGGAGATGATTTTGACCATTTGATTGCAGAACATTTCCAAGAGCAAATAGGCCTATCAGCGCTAACGGCAGAACAGAACCGTATTCTTTTAGACGCAGCAACAGAAGCGAAGATTGGCTTATCTGAAGCTGAAAGCGTTGATGTTGACGTGCTGGGTTGGTCTGGCTCATTAACTCGTGAAGAGTTCGAAGAGATCATCAAGCCGCTAGTTAAGAAAACGCTACTTTCGTGCCGTCGTGCACTGAAAGATGCGGAAGTTGACGCGGAAGAAGTTCTGGAAGTGGTTATGGTTGGCGGTTCAACTCGTACCTTACTTGTACGTGAAATGGTCGGTGACTTCTTTGGTCGTACTCCATTAACCAGCATTAACCCTGATGAAGTGGTTGCGATTGGTGCGTCGATTCAAGCGGATATCTTAGTCGGCAACAAGCCTGACTCTGAAATGCTGCTACTGGACGTTATCCCTCTGTCTCTTGGCATCGAAACCATGGGTGGCTTGGTCGAAAAGATCATCCCTCGTAACACCACGATCCCAGTTGCTCGCGCACAAGAATTTACCACGTTCAAAGACGGTCAAACTGCAATGACAGTTCACACCGTGCAAGGCGAGCGTGAGATGGTTGATGACTGTCGTTCATTGGCTCGATTTGCTCTGAAAGGCATACCGCCAATGACAGCAGGTGCTGCGCATATTCGTGTCACTTACCAAGTGGATGCGGATGGCCTGCTATCGGTTACCGCAATGGAGAAGAGCACTGGCGTTCAAGCTGAAATCCAAGTTAAGCCTTCTTACGGCTTAAGCGATAACGAAGTGGCTAGCATGCTGAAAGATTCGATGACGTTTGCAAAAGAAGACATGCAAGCGCGTGCTCTTGCTGAGCAACGCGTAGAAGCGGATCGCGTTATCGAAGGCCTTATCGCAGCAATGCAAGCTGATGGTGACGAGCTACTTGATGATCAAGGCAAACAACAACTTGTTCAAGCGATTGAAGCACTGATTGAAGTGCGCAATGGTGACAATGCTGATGCCATTGAACTAGAAATTAAGAATACCGACAAAGCGAGCCAAGATTTTGCTTCTCGTCGTATGGATAAATCAATTCGAGCTGCACTGTCAGGTCAGTCAGTCGATAATATTTAATAGTTAGAGAATAGATAAACATGCCAAAGATTATTGTTTTACCTCACGAAGATCTATGTCCAGAAGGCGCTGTTTTAGAAGCAAAAACTGGTGAGACGGTTCTTGATGTTGCATTGAAGGCCGGTATTGGTATTGAACACGCATGTGAAAAGTCGTGTGCATGTACTACATGTCACGTTGTGATTCGTGAAGGTTTCGACTCATTAGAAGAGAGTGATGATCTAGAAGACGACATGCTAGATAAAGCATGGGGCTTAGAGATGGAATCTCGCCTTGGTTGCCAAGCTAAAGTTGCTGATTCGGATCTTGTTGTAGAGATTCCAAAGTACACATTGAACTTAGCTTCTGAAGAGCATTAAGAATTCAGCTCGACTAAACGTGTTAGTAAAACTGGCATAGAATATAAATCATTAAGATGACAAATCGTCGCTGATAAAGATAAGGAAGTGTTATGAGCTTGAAATGGATTGATTCGCGAGATATTGCGATTGAGCTATGCGATTTATACCCGGAGACGGATCCTAAAACCGTACGTTTTACGGATTTGCATCAATGGGTGCTAGATCTTGAAGATTTTGATGATGAGCCGAATCACTCGAATGAGAAAATTCTAGAGGCCATTA
This sequence comes from Vibrio tasmaniensis, assembly GCF_024347635.1. Classification (NCBI taxonomy): domain Bacteria; kingdom Pseudomonadati; phylum Pseudomonadota; class Gammaproteobacteria; order Vibrionales; family Vibrionaceae; genus Vibrio; species Vibrio tasmaniensis. Next base: position 2,576,726 of record NZ_AP025510.1, on the reverse strand, counting down.
TATTGTGCTGGATGGATGAGATGGATTAATCCTCTTGTCTAATTATTTGGTTGCAGGTTGGTATCAGTCCAATATAAACGCAGCCAAGTTAACAATTTTCACTAAAAAAAGCGGACCTTATGGTCCGTTTTTTTATCAAAATGACATTTTCATCCTACATAATGCTAACATCAGTGCGCTAATGAAAAATAATCAGAATCACACACTCAAAGTGGTTCATGACAAGGAGAAATCATGTCTACACAGATGTCAGTATTTTTAAGTCAACAAGCTGCCCAGCCTCAGTGGGGAGCAAGAGCTATTTTATCGTTCTCAGAAGCGGGAGCGACAATTCACATTGGTGAAGGCCACGATCTAGGCGCGGTTCAACGTGCAGGTCGTACGCTTGACGGACAAGGAATCGCATTGGTTTCACTTAGTGGTGAAGGTTGGGATCTAGAAAGCGTTTGGGCTTTCTACCAAGGCTACCGTGGACCAAAGAAAAAGAATGCATTGGAATGGGATGCGCTTTCAGAAGCCGATCAAACTGAGCTTGAAGCTCGAATTCGCGCGACTGACTGGACGCGTGACATTATCAATAAAACCGCTGAAGAAGTGGCACCTCGTCAACTCGCGACAATGGCTGCTGAATACATCAAGTCAGTGGCTCCAGCTGGTACAATTAAAGCGAAAATCGTTAAAGACAAAGATCTACTAACCGAAGGTTGGGAAGGCATCTACGCAGTAGGCCGTGGCTCTGAGCGTACTTCTGCAATGCTTCAACTGGACTTCAACCCAACAGGTGACGAAAACGCACCCGTGTTTGCTTGTCTAGTGGGTAAAGGTATTACTTTTGACTCAGGCGGTTACAGCATTAAGCCTGGTCAATTCATGACAGCGATGAAGGCTGACATGGGTGGTGCAGCGACTATTACGGGTGGTTTAGGCCTAGCGATTGAACGCGGTCTGAACAAGCGCATTAAGCTTATCCTATGTTGCGCAGAGAACATGATCTCGGGTCGTGCATTGAAGCTTGGCGACATCATTACTTACAAAAATGGTAAGACTGTCGAGATCATGAATACCGATGCGGAAGGTCGTTTAGTTTTAGCTGATGGCCTGATGTTCGCAAGCGCTCAGAATCCAGAGTTGATCATCGACTGTGCAACGCTAACAGGCGCGGCTAAAAATGCACTAGGTAACGACTACCACGCACTATTAAGTTTTGATGATGAGTTATCTCACCAAGCGCTAACGGCGGCAAACCAAGAGAAAGAGGGCTTATGGCCACTGCCTCTTGCTGATTTCCACCGTGGTATGTTGCCTTCAAACTTTGCTGATCTTTCAAACATCAGCTCGGGTGATTACACACCGGGTGCAAGTACCGCTGCTGCGTTCCTTTCTTACTTTGTAGATGACTACAAAAAAGGTTGGATTCATATGGATTGCGCGGGTACTTACCGTAAGTCAGCGAGTGATAAATGGTCGGCAGGCGCAACGGGTATGGGTGTTCGCACACTGGCTCGTCTTCTTATCGACCAAGCAAAATAATAATAAGAGTGAGCGGTATTTCGATGCCGCTCATTCAAAAAATTGAGATCGAAAGATTTCAGCAATTTCAGTCTTTAATAACAAAAAAATGAAGTAAAGGAACCCCTATGGCTCTAGAAAGAACGTTCTCAATTGTTAAGCCGGATGCAGTTAAGCGTAACCTTGTTGGTGAAATCTACCACCGAATTGAAAAAGCAGGCCTAGAAATTATTGCCGCTAAGATGGTTCGTCTTACTGAAGAGCAAGCGAGTGGCTTCTACGCAGAACACGAAGGCAAAGAGTTCTTCCCAGCTCTAAAAGAGTTTATGACTTCTGGTCCTATCATGGTTCAAGTACTTGAAGGCGAAAACGCGATTGCTCGTTACCGTGAACTTATGGGCAAAACAAATCCAGAAGAAGCGGCATGCGGCACTATCCGTGCTGACTACGCAATCAGCATGCGTTACAACTCAGTACACGGCAGTGATAGCCCTGAATCGGCGGCTCGCGAAATCGAATTCTTCTTCCCAGAATCTGAAATTTGCCCACGTCCAGCTGAATAAGCAGACAACAGCAAATATCAATAAAGGCTTCACTTCGGTGAGGCCTTTTTCGTTTCTGGTGGATTGTGGAAAAAGAGGTGTAGTGAAAAGCGAGATTCCAGATACTTCGTTCCTCAGTTCTGGAATGACGGGCTTTGAGGAATTCATAACCTGATGGCGATGAATAGTGAGAGCCACAACCTCGTGCTAAGTATTGTTGAACTGTTGGCGATTATGTACGTCATTCCCGAAAGCGACGAAGGAGCGTAATCGGGAATCTCGCTTTGAATCGACCAAACTTAAGCTGGTCAATTTTATTGTGTAAATTTTAATCGCTTAACTTTGAATGTCTTAATAAACACAGGGTTTTACAGTGCTTGTTGAAGTTGCGTAAAGCCTGTACAATTCGCGCCCTTAATTATTGTTCCGTCATTGAGAGGCATCATGACCACAGCTAAAGTCAATCTACTCGATTTTGATCGTAAAGGTCTTCGTAAATTTTTCACAGAAGAACTGAATGAGAAAGCGTTTCGAGCAGAGCAAGTGATGAAGTGGATTTATCACTTCGGTGTCGATGACTTCGAACAAATGAACAACATCAACAAAAAATTACGCGAGAAACTGCTGCATCGCTGTGAGATTGTTGCCCCTATCGTTTCTGAAGCTCAGCACTCAGCAGATGGCACAATTAAGTGGGCGATGAGCGTTGGTGACCAAGACGTTGAGACTGTATACATCCCAGATGGTGATCGTGCGACGCTATGTGTATCTTCGCAAGTAGGTTGTGCGCTTGAATGTAAATTCTGCTCTACGGCTCAACAAGGCTTCAACCGTAACCTGAAAGTTTCAGAGATCGTTGGTCAAATCTGGCGTGCAGCACGTGAAATCGGTTTAGAGAAAGAAACGGGTCGTCGTCCAATTACTAACGTCGTAATGATGGGTATGGGTGAACCTCTATTGAACATGAAGAACCTAATTCCATCATTGGAGCTGATGCTTGATGATCTGGGTTTCTCACTGTCTAAGCGTCGTGTAACAGTATCAACATCTGGTGTTGTTTCTGGTCTTGATCAGATGACAGATAACATCGATGTAGCTCTGGCGATTTCTCTACACGCACCAAACGATGCACTACGTAGCCAAATCATGCCAATCAACGACCGTTGGGATATCCAAGACTTCCTAGCATCGGTTCGTCGCTACATTGCTTCTTCAAATGCTAACCGCGGCAAAGTAACGGTTGAGTACGTTCTATTGGATCATGTGAATGATGATATGGACCACGCTCGTGAACTTGCTGAGCTAATGAAAGATACGCCTTGTAAGATCAACTTGATTCCATTTAACCCTTATCCGGGGTCGCCTTATAAGAAGCCAAGCAACTCTCGTATTGATCGCTTCCAAAAAACGCTGATGGAATACAACTACACAGTTACGGTTCGTAAAACTCGTGGTGATGATATTGATGCCGCATGTGGTCAGCTGGTTGGTGATGTTATTGATAGAACCAAGCGTACTAAAATGCTGAAAGCCGCCTCTGAAGCTAACTTGATCGCAGGTGATGTGATTCAAGTAAAAGCGGTTTAAATACCATTTAGATCTAAACAAGCCAGAAGGATTCCTTCTGGCTTGTTGCTTTTCTGGAAGGTGAATTTCCAATAATTGGATTTTTTCCCCACGCTTTCTTACATTTTTCGTTAAATTTTGGACAAAACCATGAGCTGACGGTAAATTTTGTCGAAAGTGTTTTTGCCTTGTAATGGCATTAGCTTATGATTAAATAATCTTAAATTAATTTAAGTGCTCGCTTGTTACCCGATAATCGTCAATGTGTCTATTTAGGTTGGCTACTTGATAAACTAGCTTCCTGAGAAAATCGCTCACCAACAGCGTGTGGTTTTCTACTTTAAGGGTTGATGAACTGGGTTGCAGGAAAAATTCCACATAGTAGGTTGTAAGATTGAGCTTAAACGAAAATAAAAAATGCTCTCATCAACCTGCGATAATTATTTAGAAGTTCACTCTCTATGAACACAGAACACGAAATACAAGTACAACCGAAAGAAACTGTCGCTCCAGCAATTGAAGCGGGAACGCTGCTCAAAAATAAACGAGAATCTCTTGGGTTAACACAAAAGCAGATTTCTGATCGTTTGAAGTTGCGCGTTACGCTTATCCAACAAATTGAAGAAAACCAATTCGAGTCAGATCAGGTCGCCACCTTTATGCGTGGTTACATCCGTTCATACGCGAAATACGTGAATCTTGATGAAAAAGTGGTGTTGAACGCGCTTCATCATTCTGGTGATGCTCAACATCAAGAACAAGAAATGCTGAGTTTTTCTCGTAAGACAAAAACAGAGAAGCATAACAGCCGTATTATGATCCTCACATGGAGCATCTTTGCTGTGATTGCGGGTATCTCATCACTTTGGTGGTGGCAGAACCAGCAGCAAGACACCTTATCTCAATCTCTCGCCAACACAGAAAGCTCAGAAGAGCTTGTGGTGGAAGAGTCTCTAGAGCCAGAATTTACGTCATTAGAAGTGATTGAAGCCGAGCAAAACAGTGCGCAGCCTTCAGCGACTGAAAGTACGGATGAACTTGCAGTGGTTAGCGCGGCTGAGGCTTCAGAGAATATTGAGCAAGCAGAACAGACACAAGACGTTGCAGAGGTTACCCCTGTAGCGGCTGAATCAGAGACAGTGACGCCTGAACCTGTAGCCAACGAGCTAGTGATGCAGTTCTCTGCAGACTGCTGGATCCAAGTTAAAGATGCGGCAGGCAAGACTTTGTCGACTGGCATCAAAAAAGCAGGTCAGTCGTTAAATCTATCAGGAACTGCGCCATATAAAGTGATTCTAGGTGCGCCAGAAGGCGTATCGATGACATTTGCAAGTGAACCTGTCGACCTTTCTGGGTATACTTCAGGCAAAGTAGCTAGAATAACCTTACCTTAGAGTTAATATGCAACACGAATCTCCTATTATTCGTCGCAAATCAACCCGTATTTATGTGGGTGATGTGCCGATCGGTGATGGTGCACCAATTGCTGTGCAATCCATGACCAACACAAGAACAACAGATGTAGCCGCGACCGTTGCTCAAATTCGAGCTCTGGAAAAGGTTGGCGCTGATATCGTTCGCGTATCTGTACCGACTATGGAGGCCGCTGAAGCCTTTAAGCTAATCAAGCAGCAGGTCTCTGTTCCTTTGGTTGCTGATATTCACTTCGACTACCGTATTGCCCTTAAAGTGGCAGAGTACGGCGTTGACTGTCTGCGTATCAACCCAGGTAACATCGGTAACGAAAGCCGTATCCGCTCAGTTGTTGATTGTGCACGTGATATGAATATTCCGATTCGTATTGGTGTTAACGGCGGTTCTCTTGAGAAAGAGATCCAAGAGAAATACACAGAACCTACAGCAGAAGCGCTTGTTGAATCTGCAATGCGCCACGTAGATATCCTAGATCGTCTGAACTTTGATCAATTCAAAGTCAGCGTTAAAGCTTCTGATGTATTCCTAGCTGTCGGTTCTTACCGTTTGCTTGCCAAGCAGATTGATCAACCTCTTCACCTTGGCATTACCGAAGCGGGTGGTGCGCGTGCAGGCTCTGTGAAGTCAGCGGTAGGTTTGGGCATGCTGCTTTCTGAAGGTATCGGCGATACCTTGCGTATCTCGCTAGCGGCGGATCCTGTTGAAGAGATCAAAGTTGGCTTTGATATTCTTAAATCTTTGCGTATTCGCTCGCGTGGCATCAACTTCATTGCGTGCCCGAGCTGTTCTCGCCAAGAATTCGATGTTATCAACACTGTTAACGCCCTTGAAGAACGCTTAGAAGACATAGTGACTCCAATGGATGTCTCTATCATCGGTTGTGTCGTTAACGGCCCAGGTGAAGCTGAAGTGTCTCACTTAGGCCTTGCGGGTAGTGCACGTAAGAGTGCCTTCTATGAAGACGGTAAGCGTCAGAAAGAGCGTTTTGACAACGATGACCTTGTCGACAAACTTGAGGCTAAGATTCGTGCAAAAGCGTCAGTGCTTGATAAAGCAAATCGCATTGATGTAGAAAACTTAGAAGATTAATACAACGCGATGGGGTGTGATTGTCTATTCGCACTCACACCTGGTCGTGAGAAATTACGGAATAAATACTGTGGCTAAAAATATCCAAGCAATTCGAGGCATGAACGACTGCCTTCCAACTCAATCACCACTGTGGCAGAAAGTAGAAAGCGCAGTTAAAAGTGTGGTGAGCGCATACGGTTACAACGAAGTACGTATGCCTATCGTTGAAGAGACGAACCTATTTAGCCGTGCGGTTGGTGAAGAGACAGACGTTGTTTCTAAAGAGATGTACACCTTTGATGACCGTAATGGTGACAGCCTAACGCTGCGTCCAGAAGGCACTGCAGGTTGTGTACGTTCATGTATTCAAAACAGCCTTATTAACCGTGATGAACAGCGTCTATGGTACATGGGCCCAATGTTCCGTCACGAGCGTCCTCAAAAAGGTCGTTACCGTCAATTCCACCAATGTGGTGTGGAAGTATTTGGCCTAGACGGTCCAGACGTTGACGCAGAACTTATTATGATGACAGCACGTCTATGGCGTGAGCTAGGTATCGATAAACACGTTCGTCTTGAATTGAACTCAATCGGTTCTCAAGAAGATCGCGTAAGCTACCGTACTGCGTTAGTGGCTTTCCTTGAGCAACACATTGATGTGCTAGATGAAGACTGCAAACGTCGCATGCACACTAACCCTCTACGTGTACTTGATACTAAGAACCCGGATGTTCAAGCTATCTTAGGTGACGCACCTCGACTATCTGAATATTTAGGTGAAGAATCGAAGCAACATTTTGCTGGTTTGTGTGAACTTCTTGACGCTGTTGGTATCGAATACCAAGTTAACGAGCGTCTAGTACGCGGCCTAGATTACTACAACCGCACCGTATTTGAGTGGATCACAGACAGCCTTGGTGCTCAAGGTACAGTATGTGGCGGTGGTCGTTACGATGGTCTTGTTGAACAACTCGGCGGCAAAGCAACCAATGCTGTTGGCTTCGCTATGGGTCTAGAACGTCTAGTCCTTATGATGGAAACGCTAGAGCTTACAGAAGTTCGCCGCAGTGTTGACGTATACATGGTTGCTGCTGGCGAAGGTACTATGATCGCGGGCATGCAGTTAGCGAATCAATTACGCGATAACGTTGAAGGCGTACGTGTGATGAACCACTTCGGTGGTGGTAACTTTAAGAAGCAATTCAAACGTGCTGACAAAGTAGGTGCTGTTGTGGCGTTAGTACTTGGTGAGAACGAAGTTGCTGACAATACAGTTGTGCTAAAAGATTTGGTTGGCGGCGAGCAACAAACCGTGTCTCAAACGGAAGTTGCAGAAAAAGTTGCGGCGTTAATCTAAGCCATTGAGCAAACGCTCATCATGAATATCAACGTCAGCACTATGCTGGCGTTTAAAGAATTAAAGAGGACAGGAAGTGGAACTTTACGATAGCGAAGAGCAACAAGTTGAAGCCATTAAAGATTGGTGGAAAGAGAACGGTAAAGCCGTAATCTTCGGTGCGGTTATTGGTTTAGGTGGTCTATTTGGTTGGCGCTATTACCAAGATTCAGTCGTTGAAGCGCGTGAAGCCGCTTCAGAAAGCTACACCTCTGCAATTTCAGCTCTAGATGCTAAAGGCGTTGATGCTCAATCTGATATTCAAGCTTTTATCGACGCTAACAAAGACGCTGAGTACTCGGTACTTGCTGCTATGCAATTAGCAAAAGCGCAAGTTCAAGCGGGTGAGCTTGCAGCAGCACTTGAACAGCTTGAGTGGGCACAATCGGCAACTAAGGATGCGGCACTTACGCCACTACTTACTTACCGTGCCGCACGTATCAAAGCAGAGCAGGGTGAATTTGACGCTGCATTGACTGATCTTGAAGCGATGACTGACGAATCTTGGAAAGGTCGTGTTGCTGAACTGCGAGGTGATATCTCACTTCGTAAAGGCGACACAGATGCGGCTTACAGTGCTTACTCTGAAGCTCAACAAGCTGCTGATGCGAGCCAAACGCTTCAAATCAAACTTGACGACCTAGCTAAATAAGGCGCTTTGAATGAAGAAGATGTTTCCAAAAGTGGCGTTGTGTGCGATTGCTCTTGGCCTGCTAGCGGGCTGTGCAAGTGAAGAAGACACCGTAATCATGGCGCCAGTACCAACGGTAAACAGCGAGTTCACTCCTAGTCAGGAATGGTCTACGTCGGTTGGTGATGGTGTTGGTCACTACTTTTCAAAACTAACGCCAGAATTGGCTTACGACAAAGTATTTGTTGCGAGCCGTGAAGGTATGGTTAAGGCGCTTGATCCTGAAACAGGTAAAGAGCTTTGGAAAGTCGATCTTGAGAAAGAAGTACTGGCTCGTTTATCGGGCGGCTTAACGGCAGCTTACGGCAAGGTATTTGTTGGTTCTGAAAATGGCGAAGTGATCGCGATGGACGAATCAACTGGTGAAGAGCTGTGGCGTGTCTCAGTGAATGGTGAGGTGCTTGCATCCCCTGCAACTGAAAGCAACATGGTTATTGTTCATACCAGCCGCGGCATGCTGACCGCGTTAGATCAAGAAAGTGGTGAGCAAAAATGGACCATCAGTACTGAAGTACCAAGCCTAACACTTCGTGGCGATAGCTCACCTGTAGCTGTTTCTGGTGGTGTTTTCTGGGGTACAGCGAATGGTCGTTTAGCCGCAGCTATCGTTGATCGTGGTCAGCTTATTTGGCAACAACCAGTAGGTACACCAAAAGGCGCAACGGAAATTGATCGTTTGGTTGATGTGGATGCGTCACCGGTTGTTCTTGGTGGAACCCTGTATACCGTCGGTATCAATGGTCAGTTGATTGCAATCGATCTTCGTTCTGGCAAGCCAGTTTGGAAACGTAATTACTCGTCAGCGATTGATTTGGCAAGTGATGGCAGCCGTTTATTCGTTGTGACTGACAAAGACCATGTGGTTGCGGTTGATGCGCGTAGTGGTACTGAACTGTGGAGCACTCCATTGTTAGAAAACCGCTTACTGACAGCACCTGCTATTATTAATGGTTATGTAGTTGTTGGTGATACGGAAGGTTATCTGCACTGGTTAGATCGTTCATCAGGTGAGTTTGTAGCTCAACAGTTGGTCGATGATAGCGGCTTTGCGGTTGCGCCAATTGAAATGCCTCAAGGCTACTTAGTGACGACTCGCAATGGCGATGTAAAGAAACTAACGATTAGCCAATAAAAGCGTGATATAATTCACAGTCGGCTCCTGGTTGGTAACAGCTAGGAGCCGTTTTGTTGTTATAAATTAATAAACCGTGTGGTTATAGGTAAGAGTTTAAACTTGCGATCAAGTGCTTACCTATAACTACATTTAGAGAAGAAATTGTAGAGGTTGTTATGGTACCTGTTGTTGCTCTAGTAGGGCGTCCGAACGTAGGTAAATCTACGTTATTTAACCGATTGACTCGAACTCGTGATGCATTGGTTGCGGATTTCCCTGGCTTAACGCGTGACCGTAAATACGGTCATGCTCATTTTAGCGAGCATGACTTTATTGTTATCGACACTGGTGGTATCGACGGTACCGAAGAAGGTGTTGAAACTAAAATGGCTGAACAGTCGCTAGCGGCGATTGATGAAGCTGATGTCGTTCTATTTATGGTAGATGGCCGTGCGGGTCTAACACCTTCAGACGTAGCTATTGCTAAGCACCTTCGTCAACTAGAAAAGCCTTCAATGCTAGTAGTAAACAAGGTTGATGGTATCGACCCTGATGCTGCAAGTGCTGATTTCTGGCAACTAGGCGTAGAAGACATGTACCAAATCGCTGCAGCGCACGGTCGTGGTGTAACTGCGTTGATTGATCTTGCTCTAAACCCATTCGCTGAAGCGTTAAAAGCTGAGAATGGCGAAGTAAGCGATTTAACTGAATTTGAAGACGAAGAAGAAGAGCAAGTTGATTTCACTGAAGAAGAAGCGGAAGAAGAATTCAAGCGCCTTCAAGATCAACCGATTAAGCTAGCGATCATTGGTCGTCCTAACGTAGGTAAATCAACACTAACTAACCGTATTCTTGGTGAAGAACGTGTTGTTGTTTACGATATGCCAGGTACAACTCGTGACTCTATCTACATTCCGATGCAGCGTGATGAGCGTGAATACGTTCTGATTGATACTGCGGGTGTTCGTCGCCGTAAAAATATCAATGAAACAGTTGAGAAGTTCTCAGTGGTTAAAACACTGAAAGCGATTGAAGATGCTAACGTTGTATTACTGCTTATCGATGCTCGCGAGAACATCTCAGATCAAGATCTAAGCTTGTTAGGCTTTGCGTTGAATGCTGGTCGTTCAATTGTTATTGCCGTAAACAAGTGGGATGGCCTAGATAACGACGTTAAAGATCGTGTTAAGAAAGAACTAGATCGTCGTTTAGGTTTCGTTGATTTCGCGCGTATTCACTTTATCTCTGCACTTCACGGTACTGGTGTTGGTCACTTGTTTGAGTCTGTTCAAGAAGCTTATAAGTCAGCAACGACTCGTGTTGGTACTTCTGTTCTAACTCGTATCATGAAAATGGCAACCGATGATCACCAACCGCCTATGGTTCGTGGCCGTCGTGTGAAACTCAAATACGCGCACGCTGGTGGCTACAACCCACCGATTATCGTTATCCATGGTAACCAAGTACGTAACTTGCCAGATTCATACAAACGATTCTTGATGAACTACTACCGTCGTTCACTAGAAATTATGGGTACACCTATCCGCATTCAATTCCAGAACAGCGAGAACCCATTTGAAGCTAAGACAACCAAGCTGACAATTTCTCAAGAACGTAAACGTAAGCGTATGATGAGCATGGTTAAAGGTCGTAAGTAAACCTTTCCAATAGATTTGATACCCGAGCCTGTCTCGGGTATTTTTTTAAGCAAAATTCACGTTAAGCCATAACTGCACCTTTTCGTATCGCTATGGCTTAACGAATCAGACTAGATTCCAAAAGAAGAATGATATGGCCATTAGCGATTTGAATACACCTGCGACATCCATGAAACCAACAATAGTCATCACACCAACCATCACTCAATTTTGTCATCAAACTTGGCTGCTCAATGCAAAAGCGGTGTACGTTGAAAGTGACGACAGCAAAACTCACTTGATCACTGACGTGACACCTTTCCACCCTGTGAGTCATATTTGGCCCGATCACCCAGCAGACCGAGGTTTTGTCAGCGTAGGTGGTGAACAGTATATTGTTGAAGATTGCCTTGTTGGTGCAATAGAGCAATCTACTGGAAATCTTTATATTGCAGCAGATATCCCTGTTAAGCGTGATACGGAAGGGTGGGCGTTTGTGGTTGTCCACCAACTACCTGTATCAGCTTCTATGATTAACATGGGCGATGAAATTGAGTTGTCGGTTGATAAAGAGCACCAAGCCAGTTTGAGCCGCGGTCATAGTGCCGGACATATTGCTTTCTTAGCCTTGAATAAAGTATTGGCTGAGAGTTACTGGCGTAAAGATGCAGACAGAAAAGATCCATTCGGCAGCTATGACTTCAATAGCTACGCACAGGTGACTAGCTTTGTGACTCCAGAGTTGTGTACCGATAAGTATCGTTTAGGTAAAACCTTGAAGAAACGCGGTCTGAACGTGGCTGACATGCTAACGAACCTTGATGGCATTGAGGCCGACATCAACCAGATGATTGCAGGCTGGCTTGTTGAATCGACTCTTGTAACGATGAGACTAGAAGGTGAGGCGTTAACAGACTCTCGCTACTGGGAATGGCAGCTAGATGACGAGACTTTAGTTTCTATTCCGTGTGGTGGTACTCACATTGATAATACGTCAGAACTTAAGGCATTATCGGTTAAGTTAACCCAATTAGATGATCAACATATCGAAATGCAGACGTGTGTATCTCGATGATCTCAATTAAAGATCGGAAATAGATTATTCTGATCTGTATGTGTTTTTATTTTTAATTTGGTTTTATATGTCACTTGAAATTGAAATGCAGCATATGTAACTTATGCTTTCGGTGTGTGGTGATATAAATATTCTTTTTGGGGTAGATCGCTGATCAAAGTAGATAAAGCAAAAGATCAACCTATGATCTTCGGTGGTGTGTTGTGACAATTTAGTGTGTTAATATTGACCAGTATAGAGGCTTGCATAAGAACAAGCTGTTCCCAGTACACAATTGAAAGCTTTAGTAAATGAAACAACAATTTTTATTAGAAGGTCACCGAGCAGTAAACAGCTTGCTTCGAAAGCTTGCCCTTGGGTTGGAGCGCAAAGAATTAAATCGCAAGATCATTCAACTCACCGAGCAAATTTTTGGTGAAAGAATGGCCTCTATTTTATTGCTAAACCCTGAATCGAATACATTGCATTTAGAGTATGCTCCAAACTTACCTGATTTTTATAACCAGCAGATTGAAGGGGTTGGGATTGGTGCTGGGATTGGTTCTTGTGGCGAAGCGGCGGCACTTAAGAAAGCTGTCATAGTTTCCAATATTAACGCACACCCGAATTGGACTCCTTTCTTAGCCTTAACCAATCAGGCTAATCTTCATGCATGTTGGTCTGTGCCAATTATCTCTTCAAACGGCCATGTATTAGGTACCTTCGCAATTTACAGTCAGTACATCTCAGAGCCCCATGAGTGTGAACTTGAGATCTTAGAGCTATTGGCTTCTCTGTATTCAGTGGCACTCGAGAAGTATGAGTTAGAGAATCAACTCAACTTTTTTGCTAATCGAGACTCCCTAACACACAGTTTGAATCGCAGAGCGCTGCTGAGAGAAGCTGAGCTAGTGCTAACTAAGCGCTGTTTTTCAGAAAAAGTGATGGCGTGCTTGTTTGTTGATGTCGATAAATTTAAGTCAATAAATGATAGGTTTGGCCACAGCTTTGGCGATAAGGTGTTGTTAGCCGTTGCAAAAGTGCTTGATCAAGCGACCACTGCCTGTGCCAAGATAGGGCGCTATGGTGGCGATGAGTTTGTGGTGTTTTCTTGTTTTAATGATCGAGAAAGCGTGCTGAACTTTTATCAAAGCTTAGAAAGAGCCTTGGAGCAAGCTCTCTATATCGATGGCACTCAGTTTTCAGTCAGTATTGGGCTTGCTTATGAGAAAGATCCAGAGTTATTGGAAGCCTTGATCGCACAAGCTGATAAGAACATGTACCAAATCAAGCAAACCAAGTCTCAGCAATAGTAGATTGTAAAAATAGTTGTGAATTAGGAAATGCTAATGAGTGAAAATATCTGCCCTAAGTGCCAATCTGAGCTAGGTTGGGATGGAAAGTATCACTGTGAAAGTTGTCAGGCACACTTTACTAAGGTTGGGTTTTGCCCTGAGTGCAGCAGCCAACTTGAGAAGCTTCAAGCTTGTGGTGCAGCGAGCTATTTTTGTAATGGTGAGTGTAATGAGCTTAAATCTAAATCGAGAGTAAAGTTCGAATTCCAACCAGCGGAATAGCCTTAAATTATTTGGTTTGAACGACAATCGGTGATGTTATATCAGAGACTCAATACCAAAGTGTTGGGTCTTTTTTGTATCTAATGAACCTAGAGCTCGCTCTTAGCGAATCTTGTTGTCACTTGCGATTCAATCACACCGTCTTCAACTTGGGTGGTGATCACTTCACCGACTTCGATATCGTTAACGGATGATACAGTTTTACTCGATGCTGAATGGGTAATGCTGTAGCCACGTTTTAGGGTTGCTAATGGACTTACGGTTTCTAACTTTTCGGCAGCCATGGCTAGTTGGTGGCGAGTAGTCAGTAATGTCTTGTCCATTGCATCCAATAGCTTTTGCTCTGAACGTTGTAGATGCAGTTTCTGTTCACCAAGGCGTTTCACTGGCGAGTTCAGCTGAAGTTGGTGCTGCTTACGTTCAACACGCTGCGCATGCTGCTTTAGGTATTGAGTCATACCACGACGCAAACGCATGTCTAAGTCATCAAGTTGCTGACTCTGCTTTTGCAGTTGGTAGCTCGGGTGTTGTTTCTCTAAGCGGTATTTCAACGTTTGAGTTGATTGCGCTTGTTTGATTAACACATGACGAATCGCACTCACTAAACGAGCACGTTTAGACGCATAAGCTTGCTCTTTATGACTGTTGTCACGGCTAACCAATTCAGCGGCTGCTGATGGCGTTGGAGCACGCATATCTGCGACGAAATCGGCGATAGTGACATCAACTTCGTGTCCAACGGCGCTGATAATCGGGATCTGACTTGCTGCAATGGTGCGAGCTACGATCTCATTATTAAAGCACCATAGATCTTCCAAAGAACCGCCGCCTCGGCCAACGATCAATACATCACACTCATTGCGTTCATTGGCACGCCCAATTGCTTGAGCAATTTGAATCGCCGCTTCTTCGCCCTGAACCATGGTTGGGTAAACCACAACAGGCAATGAAGGATCGCGTCTTTTCAGTACATCGAGAATATCGAAGAGGGCTGCGCCTGTTTTTGAGGTGATAACACCGACGCATTTAGGATGTTCTGGAAGAATTTGTTTACTGGACTGAGCAAATAAACCTTCCGCCGCCAAGTTCATCTTAAGTTTTTCAAACTCTTGCTGAAGCTTGCCGTCACCTTCTGGCTGCATGCTTTCGATGATAAGTTGATAGTCACCGCGTGGCTCATAAAGAGACAGACGTGCTTTGACTAACACTTGATTACCGTTCTGAGGCTTAAAAGTCACACGGCGGTTATTGCCACGAAACATGGCGCATTTAACTTGAGCTAGAGAATCTTTAAGCGTGAGGTACCAGTGACCAGAGACAGGTGCAGAGAAATTTGAGATTTCACCAACGAGCCAGACTATTCCCATTTCGTTTTCTAATAGGAGACGAACCTCTGAGTTGAGGCGAGAAACAGTAAAGATGTTTGGATTGGTCATAGAAGCGCTATCTATCCTTGAAGGAAGGTCTTTATCTTGGAATCTCACTGGGCGTGAGTATGGAAGATAGCGGCAATATAATACATAGCAAGGGGGTGAATGCAAATTAAAAGTATAAAAATGTGTAGCCAAGCGATTTCGTTGGCCGTATAATCCGTCCGCAATATCTAATCCAAATGCAGTTTGATTTTCCTTAATTGGCTGCCCTCATTAGGCGAAACGATGAGATTGGATTGTTTCTTTTTACTCCTATTATTGTGAGATATTGCAAATGCTAAGAATTGCCAAAGAAGCGCTGACATTCGACGACGTACTGCTAGTGCCAGCACACTCCACCGTTCTCCCTAATACAGCTGATCTTCGCACTCAGTTGACGAAGAATATTTCCCTTAACATTCCAATGATCTCTGCATCGATGGATACTGTGACAGAAGCTCGCCTAGCGATTGCACTGGCACAAGAAGGCGGAATAGGCTTCATTCATAAGAACATGTCTATTGAACAGCAAGCTGAAATGGTTCGCCAGGTTAAAATTTACGAAGCAGGTGTGGTTTCTCACCCTGTTACTGTAAACCCTGACGCGACAATCGCTGATGTTGTAGCCCTTACTCAAAAACACGGCTTTGCCGGTTTCCCTGTTGTTACTGAAACAAACGAATTGGTTGGTATCATTACTGGCCGTGACGTTCGCTTTGTGACTGACCTTTCTAAGAAAGTTGACGTAGTAATGACGCCTAAAGCTCGCCTTGCTTCTGTTAAAGAAGGTGCAACTCGTGAAGAAGTTCAAGAGAAAATGCACGAAGCGCGTGTTGAAAAAGTTCTTGTTGTAAATGATGACTTCCAACTAACGGGAATGATCACTGCAAAAGATTTCCATAAAGCAGAACGTAAACCAAACGCTTGTAAAGATGAGCGCGGCAGCCTACGTGTAGGCGCAGCTGTTGGTGCTGGTGCTGGTAACGAAGAGCGCGTTGCTGCTCTTGTTGAAGCTGGCGTAGACGTTCTACTTATCGACTCTTCACACGGTCACTCTGAAGGCGTACTTAACCGTATCCGTGATACGCGTGCTGCATACCCTGATCTACAAATCATCGGTGGTAACGTAGCAACTGGCGCTGGCGCTCGTGCTCTTATCGAAGCCGGTGTGAGTGCAGTTAAAGTGGGTATCGGCCCGGGTTCAATCTGTACGACTCGTATCGTTACTGGTGTTGGTGTTCCTCAAGTAACAGCAATCGCAGACGCAGCTGAAGTGGCTAACGAATACGGTATTCCAGTAATCGCAGATGGCGGCATCCGCTTCTCTGGCGATATCTGTAAAGCTATCGTTGCTGGCGCATCTTGTGTGATGGTTGGTTCAATGTTCGCGGGTACTGAAGAAGCACCGGGTGAAGTTATCCTTTACAACGGTCGTTCTTACAAGTCTTACCGTGGTATGGGTTCTCTTGGCGCTATGTCTCAAGGTTCTTCTGACCGTTACTTCCAATCTGACAACGCTGCAGACAAGCTTGTTCCAGAAGGTATTGAAGGTCGTATCGCATACAAAGGTCGTCTAAAAGAGATCGTTCACCAACAGATGGGCGGTCTACGTTCAAGCATGGGCCTAACGGGTTCTGCAACTGTTGAAGACATGCGTACTAAAGCTGAGTTTGTTCGTATCTCTGGTGCGGGCATGAAAGAATCTCACGTACACGATGTTCAAATCACGAAAGAAGCACCTAACTACCGTTTAGGTTAATAATACGTCCAAACGTTTGAATAATGTGCTGATTTAATCGGCACATTATTTTATCTACCGCCTGTTTTGTTGAACGTATGATTTTCTCAAAACACGGGGTTAAAGATATCCTACGAAAACGTTTGCTTTATTTCTTGAAGAGTTAATCAGAGGTGAGTAAACTCGCCTCCGTTTTATCACATAGCCAATAAGACTGCTTACAATGACTAAAAATATTCATGACCAACGTATTCTAATTCTGGACTTCGGTTCTCAATACACACAGCTAGTAGCTCGTCGTATTCGTGAGATCGGTGTTTACTGTGAACTTTGGAGCTGGGACGTAGAAGAAGCGGATATTCGTGAATTCAATCCAGACGGCATCATCCTATCTGGTGGTCCTGAAAGTGTAACGGAAGAGAATTCTCCACGTGCACCCCAGTACGTATTTGATTCAGGTGTTCCTGTCTTCGGTATCTGCTACGGCATGCAAACTATGGCTGAGCAACTTGGCGGTAAAGTAGCAACGTCTACTGAGCGCGAGTTCGGCTACGCAGCAGTACAAGTAACGGGTGAATCTGCACTTTTCGCTGACCTTGAGACGACTCAAGATGTTTGGATGAGCCACGGTGATAAAGTGGTTGAAATCCCTGCTGATTTCACAAAAATCGCAGAGACAGACACTTGCCCATACGCAGCAATGGCAAACGAAGATAAGAAATACTACGGTGTTCAATTCCACCCAGAAGTAACGCACACTAAAAACGGCCTGAAAATGCTTGAGAACTTCGTTCTTAACGCGTGTGGTTGTGAAGGTCTGTGGACTTCAGCATCTATCATTGAAGATGCAGTTGCACGTATTAAAGAACAAGTAGGTGACGATGAAGTTATCCTTGGCCTTTCTGGTGGTGTTGATTCATCAGTAGTAGCAATGCTTGCTCACCGTGCTATCGGCGACAAACTAACATGTGTATTTGTTGATAACGGTCTTCTTCGTTTAAACGAAGGCGAGCAGGTTATGGAGATGTTTGGCGATCAATTCGGCCTAAACATCATTAAAGTTGATGCTGAAGATCGTTTCCTTGACGCTCTTGAAGGCGAAGCTGAACCAGAAGCGAAACGTAAGATCATCGGTCACGTATTCGTAGATATCTTCGATGAAGAGTCTAAGAAACTGAAGAATGCTAAATGGCTTGCTCAGGGTACTATCTACCCAGACGTAATCGAGTCTGCAGCATCTAAGACAGGTAAAGCACACGTAATCAAATCTCACCACAACGTTGGTGGCCTTCCTGATGATATGGAAATGGGCCTTGTTGAGCCTCTACGTGAGCTGTTTAAAGATGAAGTACGTAAGATCGGTCTAGAGCTTGGTCTTCCATACAACATGCTTTATCGCCACCCATTCCCAGGTCCTGGTCTAGGTGTTCGTGTACTTGGCGAAGTGAAGAAAGAGTACTGTGATTTACTGCGTCGTGCTGATGCTATCTTCATTGAAGAGCTTCACGCTGCTGACCTTTACCACAAAGTATCTCAAGCATTCACGGTATTCCTACCTGTACGTTCAGTTGGCGTAATGGGCGATGGCCGTAAGTACGATTGGGTTGTATCTCTACGTGCAGTAGAAACTATCGACTTCATGACTGCTCACTGGGCACACTTACCATACGACTTCCTAGGTAAGGTATCTAACCGTATTATCAACGAAGTTAACGGCATTTCACGTGTTGTTTACGATATTTCTGGTAAACCACCAGCAACTATCGAGTGGGAATAATCTCTTAGAGATTTAACCAGTTTTGATTAAGATCTTAAGCCTCGAACTCAGTTCGGGGCTTTTTTCTTTTTATTTAGGAGATTAAGGATTTACATCTACAACGAGCAACAAAATCCGTTGGAAGTTAGATATCACCTCAAGAAACAATGAGACGTTTTGTTGTGTTGAAGGATACATAAAAGTGTCACTCGCACTTTTTATAAATTCACATGGTAACGACTGGCTCATTTCCCATGCGCCGCATACTCTTTGATGGACTTATTAAGGACAGATAAGAGAATCCATCATGTTAAAAATCAAATATTTGGCGACAGTAGTTGGCTGCACTTTAGCTGCGCACAGTTACGCGTCTTTGAACATTCAACCTGATCCGCAAAACCCGAATGGCTACCTTGTTGAAAAGTCAGCATTACAAGCGGCTGAACAAGCGAAAACATCCGATCCTATGTATGCGATCTGGTCACAGGCATTGCAGACTCGACCAAATAGCATTGTTGAGGCGATTGAACCGGGCTTGGCTTCTAACCCTGAAAACGTGAAACGAGTCGAGCGTGTGTTCCCTCAATCTGAATGGGACTTCCTGACTCAGATGGCAGCACCAGAGTACACTTATACTCGCTTCTTACGCGCGATTGGCAAATTCCCAGCCTTCTGTGGAGAGTACACTGATGGCCGCGACTCTGACGCCATTTGTAAGAAATCCATCATCACGGCCTTTGCTCATTTCGCTCAAGAGACCGGCGGTCATATCGCGATAGATAACACCTCTGATAACCCATTGGCCCTAGAAGAGTGGCAGCAAGCTTTGGTGCATGTTCGTGAAATGGGTTGGTCTGAAGGTCAAGAGGGTTACACCACAGGGTGTGGTCAGAACGATTGGCAGAATGCACGCTGGCCATGCGCGGCAGGGCAGGGTTACTTTGGACGTGGTGCTAAACAGCTTTCTTACCATTTTAACTACGGCGCGTTCTCTGAAGTGATGTTCGATGGCGATGCGACGGTGCTACTGAACAATCCGGGCTTAGTCGCTGATTCTTGGTTGAACTTGGCTTCTGCTATCTGGTTCTTCCTTACGCCTCAAGCTCCTAAACCTGCTATGCTGCACGTTATCGACCGCACTTGGACGCCATCTCAACGCGAATTGGATGCGGGCATTGGTTATGGGTTTGGTACCACGATCAATGTGATAAATGGTGGTATTGAATGTGGTGAGCAGAACAAAGATAAAGGCCAACCCGTTAACCGTATTCGTTACTGGGAAGGGCTAGCGGCGCACTATCAAATTCCTGTAGAAGCGGATGAAGCCAATACATGTTGGCAGCAAACCCCTTATGGAAGCCTGAACCTCAATGGTGCAACGGATGTGTTGTACACCAACTGGGATGGAAACTGGAAATACTACGCAGACCGCCCAGAAGGCTACTCATTTGAATGTGAGTTGGTTGGTTTCCAAACCGCTTATTCAGCCTTGGTGGCCGGAGATTACGAGAAGTGTGTGACCAATTTTTATGGATCACATGCGAGCTGGCCTGAAGTGAAAGTGGTCGATAAGCTTGAACCGGTTGACCCTGGTACTAACCCCGGAGGCAATGGTTGGAGTGTAACGAAAGTTTACAATGCTGGCGACCAAGTCACTCACAACGGCGCGACTTATCAAGCTAAGTGGTGGACTCAAGGGGATGATCCTGCCAATGGCGGCCCTTGGAAATTAGTAGCGGGTGAGCTAACACCACCCGTAGTGACAGATCCATCGCCAGTTGACCCTACACCTGTCGATCCTGATCCGGTAGACCCAACACCGGTTGAACCACCTGTGACTGAGCCGCCTGTCGTTGTTGATCCATCGGTGTTTATCACATGGCAAGCGGGTGTTAGCCAAGTGAGCAATGGCGATAAGGTTACACATAATGGCAAGTGCTTCGTAGCTAAAAACGGCCCAGGAGTCTGGGAAAGCCCTGTTCAATCGAACTGGTTTTGGGATGAAATTAGCTGTAAATAATTGACTTAAGCAAGCCTCCTAGAGGCTTGCTTGTTCAGTGACAGTTATACGACACTTCCCTTACTTTCTATTACAGTAGTGCTTTCCATTTATCGATAAACTGTGTTCGTGAATAATTCGATTACAGGGCAATTAAAATGAAGTTAAAGCTATCTATTCTTGCGTTATTGGTAACTGGAGTTACTGGGTGTAACAGTACGCCGCAGTCAGGTATCGAGCAAAGTTTGGGCTGGGGTAATTATGGCAGTTTGAGTTTTGAAACGAGCTCTGAAGGTATTGTTGCTCAGCGTTATCAAGTATTAAAAAGTCCTGTAGGTCAAATCACGTCTATAGAGGAACAAGGTAACCAAATTCATGTTATTCAAACACTTGAAGGCGCTTTAATTAAAGGTGTCGATAGTACAGGCATTATGAATTACGAAGGCTGTATGGAGTCTGTTGGGGAAGTTGATGCTGCTGTTAATGCATACCCGTCAATCGTTCAATTCTTATTAAAGCAAGCTGCGCCTCAAGGTCCTAATTCTGTATCAACATCATTACCTTTCACTGTCTCAGAGTCAGCCAATAACGCTCAAATTTACATTGGTGAAGCAACTTCTGTAGAAATTGAAGGTGAAAGCTATCCTATCGGTCCTATGATCGAACTTTCTGCGCCGTGGGGGGCATCTGGCCAAATCACATCTGTAGATGCGACAACCTTTGAATTTTCATATTTTACGACCAACGATGGCCACAAAGATACGGTTGATATCCGTGGTGCATGGAGCCAAAGTATGGGCCCGATGGATAAGTTTAACCAAGAACCTTCGGGAGAGTGGTTAGCGTGTGTAAAGCCTGAGGTTCAAGCGGTCTTGATGGAACAAAGCCCTAAACGAGTTGGCGAGATACTTGAAATCATCACGAAAGCCGAACTGGCGAACGATGCAATCTAAGATTGCGATTTAGCGATCTATCTTTTTATGCCGTTCGGATTAAAATTTGCGTACAAATTTTATTAACTTTTTTTAAAGGCGCGCAAAATGTCAACAAAACTGGCGAACCCGGCACCACTTGGCCTAATGGGTTTCGGTATGACTACTATACTTCTTAATATCCATAACGCAGGTTTCTTTCCAATCGATTCAATGATTCTTGCTATGGGTATTTTTTACGGTGGTCTAAGCCAAGTTATCGTGGGCACAATGTGTTTCAAACGTGGTGACACGTTCGGAACAACTGCGTTTACTTCTTACGGTCTATTCTGGTTATCTTTGGTTGGTTTAATCGTAATGCCTTACATGGGCCTACCAGCAAGTCCAGCAGCGTTTATGGGTTGGTACCTACTACTATGGGGCATCTTCACTGGCTTCATGTTCATTGGTTCTCTATGCTACCCAGTAGCGAAACAAGTAGTATTCGGTTCACTTACTATTTTGTTCTTCCTACTTGCCGCTCGTGATTTCACTGGCAGCGAACTGATCGGTACTATCGCTGGTTTTGAAGGTATCTTCTGTGGTGCGTCAGCTATCTACTTTGCAATGGCACAAGTAATCAACAACGAATATGGCCGCACAGTACTGCCAATCGGTGAGAAAAAAGCGCCTCAAATGACGGCTCAAGAGATTGCTGCTTAACGCTCTAGCTTGGGAACAGTTAGTTTGTTATAAGCAGTCAGTTCATTATAAGTAATGAGCTCGTTATAAACTGCGATTTTTATGAACAAAACAAAAGGGGTTAGCCGAAATGGCTAACCCCTTTTTTATGCGTTATTTATAGTGCGAGTTAAAGCGATCTACTTATAAAGGCGATCTGTGCGTAAACGCGACCTATTTATTAAACGCTAAGTCAAGCTTAAGCTGAAGGTTGCTCTACAGGTTTACTGTCTGCAACTTCAGATTCAGGAGACTTGCCTGTTTTTCGCTTGTACTTCTCTTCCCAGTAAGTTGCCCCTTTAATGCCTAGTTTTACAGGGTTGAACGTGTACTCAGTCACACCTTGTTTCTGTTGTTCTTCGTAGTCTGCTAAAGCCTTAAGCGCAGGCTTAGACATGAAGAATATGATCAGAATACCAACGATGTTTAACCATGCCATCAAGCCAACACCCACATCACCCATTGCCCATGCAAGGTTTGCTGTTTTAACGGTGCCATAGAAAACGGCACTAATAAGAACAAGCTTAAGTACGAACATCATGCCAGGGATCTTGATGGTACGACGTAGGTAAGCAATATTCGTTTCTGCGATGTAGTAGTAAGCAAGAATCGTTGTAAATGCGAAGAAGAACAGAGCAAATGCGATGAACGGCTTACCAATGCCTGGCAGTGCACTTTCAATAGCAAGCTGTGTAAATACGGGACCATTCGCACCGATGTTTGCTGCTAGGTTCTGAACAAGGAATACACCTTCAGCGCCGCCGTGAACGTTGTAAGCACCAGTGATGATGATCATGAACGCTGTAGCAGAACATACTAGAAGAGTATCAATGTAGATAGAGAACGCTTGAACCAAACCTTGCTGAGCTGGGTGATCAACACTTGCCGCAGCTGCCGCGTGAGGACCAGTACCTTGACCTGCTTCGTTTGAGTAAACACCACGTTTAACACCCCAACCGATTGCAGCACCAAAGCCTGCCATAGGAGTGAATGCATCACCCAGAATCATTCCGAAAACAACAGGAACTTGGCTGATGTTTAGTAGGATGATAACGAATGCGATGATGATGTAAGCCAACGCCATGAATGGAACGACAATTTGTGTGAAGTTCGCGATACGTTTAACACCACCAAAGATGATGAAAGCAAGGATGATAGCAACAACAGTACCAGTGAAAATTTTAGCGAAACTGAATGTACCGATAGCTGTTTCAATCATATCACCTGAGCCAAATGCAGCTTCTACAGCATTACCTATACTGTTTGACTGAACACCTGGAAGCAAAATACCACATGCAAAAATAGTCGCGATAGCGAAGATCCATGCGTACCACTTCTGACCCATTGCTTTTTCAATGTAGTAAGCCGGACCACCACGGAACTGGCCTTCATCTTCTTCTTTATAGATTTGCGCCAGCGTAGATTCTGCGTAAGCAGTCGCCGCGCCAAAGAAAGCTACCACCCACATCCAGAATACTGCACCTGGGCCACCGAAACCGATAGCGGCAGCAACACCTGCAATGTTACCTGTACCTACACGGCCAGACAGCGAAACGGCAAGAGCTTGGAAAGACGAGATGCCTTTTGATGAGCTTTTACCCGAAAGTAGCAAGCGCCACATTTCAAAGAAGTGACGGATTTGAACAAATCGAGTCATGATGGAGTAGAACAAACCTGCACCTAAACATAGGTAGATAAGTACTGGGCTCCAGATTATTCCATTCAAAAAATCAACGAACGACTGCATGAGTATTTTCCCTGTTAGTTTTGCTTATGATTGTTTTTCGAACAACACAATACTTCACTTGTAACCCGAGTGTTAAATTATTTAACTGCGCATTGGGATTACTGTGACATAAAGCAAGTTATAGAGGGTGTTTGTTAATGCTTAGTGCTAATTCTATAATCGTTCCATTTAACTTGTTATGCAACAGATTGTTGCGGCTGGTGTTTTGCAAAGTGAATAAATAGTGATTAATACAAAAGGGTGGGGAGGTGCGCAGAAGAAGGGTAGGTGTGCACAAGAGACGAAATTGCGTAAAACAGCGGTTAAAGCCACTTAGCATGAACGGCTGATATATGAGTGGTGAGATGGATTTGATTGGAATATATCACCTGCATCGAGTGATCTCGCAGGTCTAAGAGACTGTGTTTTTTGAAGGTTCGATAGTTGAGGACTTCATGTTTACTGAGGGAAAGTGGCTAGTTTGATACGTGTTTCAAACAACCACAAACCCTCGCGCCTTTAGTTCTTGAGCGAATTCAGACTGAGTATTTGGCTCACCGTGAATCAAATGCACCTCTTTCGGTGGAGTCGCGATGCCCTCTATAAATCGATTGAGATCCTCTTTATCGGCATGAGCAGAATAGCCAGACATGCCATGAATTTGAGCATTAACCTCAACGTCTTTGTTATCAATAGAAACTTGCATTTCGCCTTGTTGCAGCTCTCGTCCGAGCGTTCCGTGTGCTTGATAGCCCGCTAAAATCACATCCGTCCGTTTATCGGGAAGCAAAGCGGATAAGTAGTTCATTATCCTGCCGCCCTGACACATTCCAGAAGCTGCGACCACAATCGCGGGTTCACCTGTCGACTTGAGGCGATTCACGATTTTCTTGTGCATTCTATGTCCATCAACCGTAATGCACTGCTCAAAAGCGAGTGGGTGACGTTTCAGTTCAAGACGCTGCTTTGCTTCTTGCCCCCATAACTCTTTAAAGCGTCGGTAGGATCGCGTCACCTTTTCTGCCATAGGCGAATCGAGGATGATAGGAATATCGCTGCTGAGTTGATGCTCAAAGATCAACTGTTCGATATCAAATAGCAGTTCCTGTGTTCGACCGATGCTAAAAGCCGGAATTAGAATAACGCCGCCATCAAGTAACGAACGATCAATGATTGCTTTGAGGCGTTCAGAGCGTGAAGCAATATCATCATGTGTACTGGTGCCGTAAGTTGATTCGATAAACAGATAGTCGGCTTGTTGTGGTGGTTTAGGATCCGGTAGCAGTGGCGTGTTACTAGGGCCCAAGTCACCTGAAAAGACCACTACCTCTTGGTTGGGTAATTTAATCTCGATATAGGCAGAACCTAAGATATGTCCTGCAGGTTGAAAGCGAGCGTACAGAGTATTTGGCCTATGATGATCTTTTCCATCGTTTTGCTGTTTAGAGACAATTGGAAACCATTCCCCATAAGGCTTGGGAGCTATCAACGAATGAATCTTTTTGAGTATCAGCTTTGATTGTTTATTGCTGAGCCCTTGCAGTTTTAAGCCATCTTCAATCATTAAAGGAGCGAGCTCTGCGGTGGCTTGCGTGCAATAAATTGGTTGGTTAAAGCCACTGGCAAGCAACCAAGGTAATCGTCCGATATGATCAATGTGAGTGTGGGTCAGCAGCAGAGCGTTAAGGTGGGACGTTGCAAATTCAATATCAAGAGGGCGTGCATCTTCACCTTGGGACTCTTTACCTTGAAGATCTAAACCTTGAAACAAGCCACAATCGATGAGAACCGCTTGGCCTGAATCTCTTAATTCGTGACAAGATCCTGTAACGGTATGTTTGCCGCCATGGTGAATCACTTCCATCGTTTACTCCCATTACTCTAAAAAGCCATTAACGCCTGTTTTTATTTTGCGGATAAGCGCCAGCAAGTAAAACAAGAACAATGAGAGTTGCGATCGTTGAGTGTCTTTTTAAGTAACTGAGCAATGACTCTGTGGGTTCGTTGCGAGTTAGTTCTTGTTCCTTCTGTGACTACCTTGTTAGCGCACGGAAGAACCGTCTGAATCCAGTTCTGGGTTTTTCTGTGCTTCTAAACGAGCTACTTCGGCATCAAGCTCTGCTATTTTTTCAGCCATAATTGCGTGACAGCGATTGGCTAATTCTCTAGCGTCGCTGATCTTGTATCCAGACACATCGATAGGTTTGAGCATCTCGGTGATCACAATGCCATTATTAACTCGGTTGAGGTTAATCTTATTGTGCGTGGTACTGGTACACATCGGGGTGATAGGCACACCCGCCTCAATCGCCATTCGGAAAGCGCCCGTCTTGAATGGCAGTAGTCCACGCCCTTTACTGCGCGTTCCTTCAGGGTAAACCCAAACAGACAGATCTCGCTGGTGAATCGCTTCCGCCACTTGCTTGATGGTATCGCGTGCTTTGGACTTGTCTTCGCGGTTAATTAAAATATTACCGGTGATCCAATACAGCAGGCCAAAGAAGGGCACGTACAACAAATCGCGTTTGCCTAAAGAAACCGTGCGAGGCCTTAACATCCCTGGGGCGGTCACAAAGTCCAACACGCTTTGGTGGTTAGATATGTAGACACTCTTTTCTGGTGTCGGCGCATTATCTAGGCCTCTCTGTAGGATCTTTACCCCAACGAGTTTTTGTAATTGGTTGAACCAACGGCAAAAAACGTACACATGCTTTGGGTTTTTGGGGCTAAACAAGCAGTAACCAAAAGCACATAGAGTGGTGAAAATAATAAACACAGTAGCCAAGATAATACGAAGAACAGCAAGCACAATTCACTCCTTACTCACGACAAGATTGCAGTGATTAAATAGTTTTAGATGCTTGAAGTTTTCACTCTATTTAACCGAATTGCAACAATTAACTGTTAAAGGGTGTGATTTTTAGATCTTTATATAAAACAATAACTAACAATGGGTGTTTGGCATGGTTATCGAGCTTACACGTGTTCACCAGTAATGGTTAATGATCACCAATATTGTTTATTTGGATCCGACTTTTCTACCCATTCCGGATCTTGGCGTGATTCTAAATAGAGCTGTAGGCCGTTATAAGACATGAAAGCCGCAGGGCCACCAAGATGTTCGAAATAGTCAAAATAATCATCTTCGAGTGCGCAAAGGTGAGCTAAATCTTTAACGTTATTCATCATTGCCCATTGAATAGCGAAAACCGGAGCCGTCGAACCTGAAATGCTGACCTCTTCGACATTTGGGTTGAACAGTGAATTAGCTTGTTCAAGCAGTATCTCTTCTTGTTCAGATTCTTGCTGCAAAATTTCTTCGATGATCTCTGAGCGTTTGGCATTAGAGACATTCTTGTTCAGCTTGGCGATTCGAAGCGCGTAGCTAAAACGGTCTGTTGAAACGATGTCGACAAGTTGCGACAACAGTTCTTTATCCACCCCGGCAGCTTTGGTGAAGTAGTCGATACACGAATTGATTGAAGCATAACGAGTACCGTCAAACTCAAAGCCATTGGTTTCGTCGTATACCTCAAGTGGGATGTCATCAACCGATAAAGGCCAGCCTTTATAATCGACGCGTTGTTTGGCGATTTGATACATCTTCCAAGCACTGCGCCCAAACCCACCAAGCGTCGAACCCGAGAAATCAGAATCAATAAGCTCTTGCTCCGTCCAGTTCTCACCGATGCCAAGGTGCTTAGCGTACTTGTCTATGAGAGTGTGTTTTATCTGATCGCGCACCGCCCAAATTGAAGTCAGATCTTTTGCATACCTAACACTCGCGCACTCCTTACAAGCTGGCAGTGCAATCGGAGAATAGTCTATCTTGGCAATAGCTTGTGCAGTCTTAGGAAATTCAACAAGGTTACTGGATGGTTCACCACAAAACCAACAGGTGTGGCGCAGGTTAAACGGGGTATCTATGTGTGAGTATGTGGTCATTAGTCTTTATCAGCTAGGTACTTGAGGCGAGTTAATCATCTTCAAACAATTATCTCTGTTCGCACGTCAGCTTGCACCTTGTTTGTTTTTGTTTTGCTGACGAAACTGATTCGTGATGTGACTCGCCTGATGAGCTCATTAGGTGGATATTGATATAAAACAGTCACTAACGATAAATATTGATTGGTGTGGCTGAACTTACATGACTTGCTAGCAATCGCCTAAGCTCCCCATTACTATTGAGATAGACTCCTAACCCCAATAGCGCATATGTCCTCATCGATTCCTTTTTACGATAAAAATGCTCACACACTTTGTGAACAGTACAACTCAGTGACGTTCGAGACGGTACATAAAAGCTGGCAAGCTTATTGGCCTTTAGAGGGCGATAAAGTACTAGATGTTGGTGCAGGAAGTGGTCGTGATGCGCTATGGATGCACAAAGCCGGAGCTGATGTTATTGCGATAGAACCAAGTGCTTCATTACGCGAACAAGGCTCGAAATATACAAGCCCAAGTGTTACCTGGATTGATGATTCACTTCCCTCGCTTAGCCGCACTGAAAACCTCGGAATGCGTTTTGACTTGATATTGGTGAGCGCAGTATGGATGCATTTAGCCTCGTCTCATCGAGATCGTGCATTTAGAAAGTTGTCTAACTTGCTGGCTCCAAATGGCAAGTTGGTGATAACTCTACGTCATGGGGAGTTTCAAGACAGTCGACAAGGCTATGAAGTCTCAGTTGAAGAGCTCGAGCGTTTATCAAAAAACAGCGCCTTGTTGGTTCGTCATGTTGATGATAGCCAAGATACATTGAACCGCAGTGAAGTGTGGTGGCAAACCGTGGTGATGACACTGCCAGACGATGGCTCCGGTGACTTGAACAAGGTGCGCCACATTATTGTGAATGACAATAAGTCAGCGACATACAAGCTGGCCTTATTAAGAACCTTACTGAGAATTGCGGATGTTCATTCAGGCGCTGTGATTGATCGAACGGATGGGAAAATTGCTCTACCAGTGGGCTTAGTTGCTCTGTATTGGGTAAGGCAGTTTAAGCGTTTGATTGATATCGATATAGAAGGCACTGGGATTCAGCAAAATAGCAACACGTGTAAAGGCCTCGGATTTGTAAAAGAGGATGGTTGGAATAAACTCAAACACCTCAGTGCTGATGATCTAGCGATAGGCTCTATGTTTCTCGGCGATGAAGCCAAGGCACTACAGAAGCTGTTTTCACAAACGATCAGCACCATTAAATCAGGGCCTGTGACTTTTATTTATCAAGGCTCGAAAGACAACCGACTATTCGATATATACCCACCTCAGAAACGACGGAAGAGCCGAGAATCACTGGTCATTGATAGTGAGTTTTTAGAAAGCTTTGGCTATTTCACTCTCGATGAAAGCCTGTGGGAGTGCTTTAGAATCTACCACTCTTGGATTGAACCGCTGGTGGTGAATCAGTGGGTCATGGAGATGCAGCGTTTCGAGTTGAACCGACAGCGAAGTATCTCACTACAGACGTATCACGACTGCTTGGTATGGATCGATCAAAACCACGATACTCGCGATGTGCGTAAACGTGTCGAACAACTTAGATCTGAACGTGCCGATATTGTCAGTGTCTGGAGTGGAAAATCATTAAAAAATGAGTATCACGTTGATCACTGCTTGCCTTTTGCTTATTGGCCGAATAACGACAAGTGGAACCTCTTTCCGACCACAAGCAAAGAGAACCTAAGCAAAAGTGACAAAGTTCCTACTGCTGAAAAACTTCGAGCGTCTAAGTTTCGTATTCTCGAATGGTGGCAATTGGCGTGGAGCGATTCGGCTCATTTTGAACAACAATTCTTTTCTGAAGCAGCACTTTCTTTACCCAATATTCCACCACAGTGTCGAGACTTCGAAGAGGTGTTCGATGCAATGGGTTTACAGGTACGTGGCGTGAAAAGCCGACTGTTAATTAATGAGTGGCACTGATCATTAAGTGGCTAGTTATCCCAAATAACCCTCAACAAACTAATCATCGAGAACACAATGAAATACATCGGAATTGATGGCTGCAAGGCGGGTTGGATTGCTTGGATTGTCTCAGACAATGAGGTACCTGCGTTTAAAGTGGTAAACACCCTCGATGAGTTGGTTGATGAATTTGCAGGTTCGATGACGTTAATCGACATGCCAATTGGCTTTAGCGATTCGCTTACTCCAGATAGATTATGCGATAAAGCGGCAAGGCGTTTTCTCACCAGTAAGCGTGGCTCTTCCGTTTTTCCTGTTCCGTGTCGTGAGGCGGTTTACCAAACCGATTACATTGCGGCGTGTAGTGCCAATGTGGAGCAGCTCGATAAGAAGTTTTCTAAACAGACTTGGGGAATTGTGCCCAAGATCCGCGAGCTTGATGAGCTCATTGAAACTCATCCCAATCTTTCTATCAGGGAGTCACATCCTGAGGTGGTGTTTGCAGCATTGAAAGACGAACCGCTGACGTTTTCCAAACGAACACAAGAAGGCAAAGAGGAACGGCTTTCTATTATTCAGCAACTCGCTCCTCAATGGTGTGACGGCTTGTCGTTAGCCATTTCAACCACCAAGCGTAAAGACGTCGCGATAGATGATATTTACGATGCGTTCGTACTTATGTTGGTTGCCTATTACGCTCCGCAATTATCGACCTTATCTGAGCCTTCTGATGTTGGTGGAGAAGCGGATGTCGACCAGAACGGACGAGTTCGAGAGATTGTCTATTGGAATAAAGCGCGCTAATAAATCGTGCGCTCCACTTGGCCTAATATGCTATTTTCCAACATCTGCTACTTTTCACTCTTACTATTTTTGAGTCTTTGATATGAAACGTTTTATTGTCGGCTTGCTGACCACCGTGCTCAGTGCTGCGAGTTATGCCCAAGTTGCCCCTATATCTCAATGGCAATGCGACATGATGAAAAAGAACAATGTCTTGAGTAGTGGTGCGCCCGTTGGTTGTGAGCGGTTATCTAAAGTGGATTTCGATTTCATTAACTTCAAAGGGGAAACGCAACAGGGCAATATGATCGTGCTTGATGTTATAGCGCCAGCTGTTGAACAAATATTTTCAGAGCTTAAACAGCGCAATTTCCCTCTTCATTCTGCTCGCCTAATGCGTGAATTCAGAGGTGACGATAACGCCTCAATGGACGCGAACAACAGCAGTGCGTTTAATGCTCGTCCTATTACAGGTGGAGGTGGTTGGTCGAAGCATGCTTATGGTGTGGCAATAGACATCAACCCAGTTCAAAACCCTTTCTTAGAGTTCGATAGCAACGGAAAAATCACGGTAAAGCCTTCACAATCTGCGACAAGCTATGTGAACCGTACTCGCTTTCGCGCGCGTGATGAAATTGAACGCCGCGGCATGGCAGAAGATGTGGTGGAGCTGTTTGCCCATCATGGCTTTATGATCTGGGGAGGCGATTGGAATAGCCCCATCGATACTCAGCATTTTGAGGTCGGCTCAAGCAAGTTCGTCAATCAACTGCTCTCTAAATCACAACCTGAAGCCAAAGTGCTATTTGAGCGTTACGTCGAATCTTATCGACAATGTTTTAATCAGAATAAAGGCGAGGGCACAGAAAAAGCTCGGGCTATCTGTGCAAAGAAAACAGTTGGCACTTTTTAGTGCTATGTTTATCTAGAACCGTTTGTGTTTTAGCAAGTTAAACTCGCTTCAGGGGTGTGTTGAATCGCTAAGGTCAGCGCTCGTCGTTGGCCTTTTTTGTATTCATTTCTTCAATAGAACACTGAGCATTGAAAAGGTTATTGGGTATCCATTAGTCAATAATCGATAAGCGAATGCAGCGCAAAGTCATCGGTTTGTCATTTAAAAACTCATAGCGTTAACGTTATGTGAGAACCATTGCTGGTGGGGGAACTCTTCGCTGAAACGCCAGTATTATTAGTGAACTGATCACAACGGACCAACTAATGAAAAAGATACCTTTGGCTCTAACTCTTTTAAGCACTCTACTTTTTTCACAATATTCTTTGGCTACAGACACTTCACACACCACTCAAAACCCGACTTACGAACTCGATGGTAAGGCGGTATTAGGCCGTACAGAGAATGTGTACCTCTCTAGCGTTCAAGGGCTAAAAGACGTTCCTTTCATTGGCAAAATCGACACTGGTGCAGAAACTACCTCTATGCATGCTGAAGATATTCATGTGAAGAGCTCTAATCCCGACAACCAAAATCTCAAAGACAAAGAGCTGATGGCGGCGTTAACCGAAGACCTGTTGAACAATTCTGATGTTGATTACGATGATTGGGATGGCAGTACCTTTGCGAAATATGAAGCTGTGGTCTCTTTCAAGGTTCAAAACCCACGTACGGGTGACATGGTATTAATCGAAGCACCTTTAGAGCGTGTCAGCATAATACGCAGCCGCACCAGCAGCACGCCTTTGCTTCGCCCTACCGTCAAAATGTCGCTCACCATTGCGGATCAAGAGTTAAAAACAGACGTTAACCTGACCGACAGAAGCCACTTCTCTGCGCCAGTATTGATCGGCAAAACCTTCCTTGCGGATAACGCACTGGTGTTTGCTGGTTACGACTATTTGCAGGAGCAGGAAAACGCGACGGTTGTTGGCCGAAAAGAGGTGATGTCTATCTCGGGAATGGCGATGAACGCGACCTTCTCATTAAAAAATCGCTACAGCATTCTTCATGCGAAAGACATCGATGTAGATAAGAAGAACAGTGAAGTGACGTTTGATATGTTCGACAACGATGGTAAGCAGAAAGAGATGACACTGCCATTAGTTCGTATGTTAAGTGTAGGTGGTAAAAAAAGACCTTTGGTGTATGTGCCAGTTCAACTTGATGAAAACACAACCAAAGACGTTCTGGTGTACCTGCGCGACCGTTCGAATAGCAGCTCACAGCTCAGATTGGGCACCGATACAGCAAGCGAATTTTTCATGATTGATACCAACGCTGAAAATATTCTTTCTGAAGGATCTGAGAATTTCAGCGAGGTTGCGAAAAAGACTGAGCCACTAATTATCTCACCGGAAGAAGATATCACATTAGATGGTTTCCCTATGAAGGCTGTTGCTTCATTTACTGTCAACACGCCTTTGTTGAAGGTCGACAGTTTTGAAATGACAGGTAAAGGCAAAGATGCTTTTGTTGAATTTTATCTTACAGATGTAAATGGTGAGAAGCAGAAGATAACAAAGCCAATTATTAAGAAGCTTAAGGTCGGTGATGATACTCGTCCGGTGGTAAGTGGTGAGTTTTTGGGCGCTGGTAAAGTTCGCCAACAAGAGTTTGCTATCGATGTACTTAACAGTAATGAGAAAGAGGCCTACTTCATTTTAGGTAAGAAGATGGCGAAAGATGGAGTATATGTGAATACTCGATCTGATTATCTTTTGAAATCGGAGCCTTTGTTTAAAGTGGGGCATATAGAAGTTGTTGAAGTCAACGGCATGAAGTTCCCGGCCAAGTTGGATACTGGCGCAGATGTAAGCTCAATGAACGCGGTGAACATCAAACGATTTAAGAAAGACGGCCAAGACATGGTGAGTTTCACCTATAAAAACAAACAAGGCGATAAGCAAGATTTCACTAAGCCTGTGATTGATGTGATGCGTATTAAAGCCAAGAAAGGCGAGAAGGTGAACATTCGCCCTGTCGTTGAAATGAAGGTGAAGCTTGGAGACCTAGAGAAAGAGGTGAGGGTAAACCTTCAAGATCGCTCTCGCTTCGAATACAGCATGATCCTAGGTAAGAACTTCTTGAAGCACGGCGCGGTAGTCAGTAGCGATGAAGATTATGTGTTGGGTGATATGGAGTAACACCTAAACTTATCTAAGTTCTATCGGTTCAACTTCCTCATCAGTAACTGAACTGGCTGCGATAATTATCAAGTAGGTAACACAAAGAGCTTTTGCTCTTTGTGCTTTCTATATTCTGATTAGATAGCTTATCTATAAGTTAAAGCTCAATTTCAGTGATGAGTGGTGATTGCTTGAGGAAGTGCTTACATCTAGCCACAACGATTTCACGGTATCGGTTTAAATAAGGTAATTGTGAATCAGAAGTAGGAGTGACGAGAGATATAGCATCATCAATGTTGTTTATAATGTCATTTGCGATCTTTACTAGGCTCTGTTGAAGCAATTTTGGTGAAATACCACAATCGTCAGCAAACTCTACAAGTTGGTAGGCATTAATAGAATCTGAGTCAAATTCATCCCCAATTGCCATCGCAAGATCCTGCTCAAATTCAGGGTACATCCTTACATTGACTAGATCGTAAAGTGGCGTTGGTGTTAAGCCCGATTTTTGGACAAAGAAACTGAAGTTTTTGCCATGTGCATCTGCGTTATAAATGCAGAGATTGAACATTGCCCACTTTAGGATCGCTAGTTTTGCCGCTAATGGGTTTTCACATTGCTCTGTTACCGAAAAAAGTCGGGCAAAGCTGACACCATCACGAATATGACTGACATCTCTTTGTTTACCTAAGTTTCGTTCATACTTTCTATCCACACCTAGGTTACAAGCTTGACAGGCATCGATCATATGCCTTCGTTTCACACTTGTTGAACTAAATAGCTTTCGATCAAACCTCTCTACAATTAAGGCTGGAAATTGGTCAAAATACCGCAACTCAACGTCAGCAACATCTAGTCCAACTAGCTTCGCTAATTTCATCGTCACAAATTCATTTATGACAAGGTGTTGTTGGTCATTTTTTTCGAACTTCACAATATGAGTTGAGCATAGTTCACCCTCTCCAAACCCTAAGTTTCCATCGATAGATAAAACGTTTAGCTTAGATTGAACCCCCGCTACTGATAGTCTTGGTTTTCCTTCCCATACTTCTAAATACCAAAGTTCAGGGTCAGATAGTTTCTTAATTAATTCACTATCATTGATTGGGTTGAAAGAGGTTTCAGTTTGAGCTGGAGAAACACCTTCGGATAAGAACATCATTGCACCTGATGTATCTGTTCCAATACCACCAACTTGTGCAAATACGTTTGAACGTGATACGCCAAGAAAGTCGATCAAATAATCTAACCCTTTATTTTCAGGGAGCAAAT
This sequence comes from Vibrio tasmaniensis, assembly GCF_024347635.1. Lineage (NCBI taxonomy): Bacteria > Pseudomonadati > Pseudomonadota > Gammaproteobacteria > Vibrionales > Vibrionaceae > Vibrio > Vibrio tasmaniensis. The sequence continues at coordinate 2,541,806 of NZ_AP025510.1, read as the reverse complement.
TCTGTAAGAACCTCCTGATATTGACGGATGGTATATCAGAGTTAAATGGAAGGTGTGGCGATATGGGAAACCCATTATCAATCCAATCTTGCTTGTAGATTACAGATAGAGCATCACTTTCTTTACTCAGTGATAGCTTGCCTATGACTTGCTGGCTATAAACTATATCGAGGATGTATTGATTAGACCCAGACATCATTACCTTTCTCCTGTGATGGGACTGAAGCATCTAAGTCTTGCCATGGTTGTATCGATATCTTTATCCCTAGAGCAGACACAACTTTCATTAAAGAGGTTAGTTTAATATCGGAGCTGCCTTGTTCAATTTTTATGTAGGTTTGTTTTGCAACACCAGAAAGCAATGCTGCATCTTGCTGGGTGATTTTACTTTGAGTTCTTTTTGCTTTGATCGCCTCACCAAGTAGTGATGGTGTGAACACCTGGCTTAGATCTGGTGACTCAGTTGCTTTTACTTTCTTAACCATGGAACCTCCACATAGCACGATTTAATAAAGTATGCCTTGATAGACTTTTAAATTATTTATACGTAGATTTTAAGTAAAAGTCTATTAAAGTTAACTTTATGGTAAGTGTATTGAGCTACTGTATAAAAGTCTACAGTAGTGAGCTTTATGCTTATAAACTTGGCGATCTTATTTAAAGTCTAGTGTGGTTTACTTTATGTAATGAAAGAATAATAGAGAAGTCAAAGCCATGGGGCTTTGAGATACCTAAAGTATGGCTAACTCTCTATCGGAACCTTAAGGTGGTCGTTCAAGTATTGTGTGTAATACAAAGGCATTACAACATTGTCTTGCTCTAGTGCATTAGAGCCTTGTGTTCCTGTTAGCTTGATTGTCTTGTGTGGCTTACACTTCGATATATAGGACTGCAGTGACAGCCTTTATTAGATCTGTCGCTAAGTTCTTCTGCGATTAGCGATTACGCGTGCGGGTAAGGTGAGATGATGGCTACACGTAAGTAGATCAAATATGCCACACTAAAGTTAACTAGAAATACTGACTTTGAAGCGCAACGAGATGGTTCGAAACTAAGTCATGGCAATAAAAAGCATTTTACACTGCGCGTCATCCTGTGAGTGAAAGGTAGCGCGTTTAGTGCCGACAGTATAACTGATGATTCTAAAATACAAAAAGGGCCAACTCTTTCGAGTTGGCCCTTTCCAAACGTTTGGTGGAGCTGGCGGGAGTTGAACCCGCGTCCAAAAATCATTCATCATTGGTACTACATGCTTAGTCGATCTTTAATTTCACCAGCAACCTGCGAACCGACACGCTAGTTAAAGGCTAACCTGAATTGTTATTCGCGCTTTTCCTCTCAGGTGGGAGAATCCGCGCTAGCTAGTTTGGGTTTGATCTCTTATTGGTCCCCGTCTTACGAGCGGAAGCTAGGGTAAGAGAGCTCTGAGCAGGTTATTAAGCTGCTAGTGCGTAGTTTTCGTCGTTTGCGACTATTTTTTTGCGGCTTTTAACGTGGCCAACCGCCCCACGGCATGCACCTCAGACTTCAAAATTCCTGTCGAATCCTAAATCAGCCCCAAGTGTTATTTGCATAGTACCAGAAAAGCTTTGCCTGTCTAGCACTGTGCGTTTAAGTGCTTAAAATTAACGCAAATTACTCTTCATAATTCGTGCTTTATCTCTCGCCCAATCTTTTTCTTTCATATCAGTACGTTTATCGTGCAGCTTTTTACCTTTCGCTACGCCAACTTTAATCTTCGCCCAAGAGCGAGACCAGTAAAGTGCGGTTGCGACAAGTGTCATGCCTTCACGGTTAATACGACCGATAAGGTTATCGAGTTCTTTTCTCGACATTAGTAGTTTACGGATACGTGTTGGGTTCGCCACGATATGAGTACTCGCTTGAGTAAGCGGAGTGATCGTCATACCACTGATGAATGCTTCGCCGTCTCGGATGTAGACGTAGCTTTCTGCGATATTGGTTTTGCCTTCACGTAGGGATTTTACTTCCCAGCCTTGTAGCTCAAGCCCCGCTTCTATCTCATCATCGATGAAATATTCGTGGCGAGCTTTCTTATTAAGCGCAATGGTATTGCTACCGGCTTTTGATTTTGATTTATTCTTTGCCATAATGGCCTCATTATACGGATTGCACCCTAGTTGGGGAATCCTTTTTATTTGCGCTCTGGCCCAATACAATTAAAATTGCAATTTGTGTTAATGTAACGCTGTCTTTAACAGGAGTCTATATGCCAAAGGTTACTCGTTCAGCATTAGTGTCATTTAGTGCCGACCAGATGTTCAGCTTGGTCAATGATGTTGCTCGTTATCACGAGTTTTTGCCAGGGTGTTCTGGTTCACGTGTGATCGAATCTTCAGATTCAACTATGGTAGCTTCGGTTGACGTCTCTAAAGCGGGTATCAGCAAAACATTTACTACTTCTAATCGTTTAGCGGATGGCTCTGAGATCTTGATGGAGCTGGTGGACGGCCCGTTCAAAAAACTGCAGGGTGGTTGGTATTTTACTCCGCTCGATGAGCAAGCGTGTAAGGTTGAGCTTAAACTAGAGTTTGAATTCTCTAGCCGAATGATTGAAATGGCATTTGGTAAGATCTTCAATGATCTGACGAGCAATATGGTCAGTGCTTTTACTCAACGCGCGAAACAGGTTTATTAAGTCATGACTATTGAATCGGATATGATCCACGTAGAGGTTGTGTTTGCGCTTCCGCACGAGCAGCGTGTGTTTACCTTGGTGGTGAACAAAAACGCGACTGTGGAAGAGATTATTGCGCAGTCTGGTGTTTTGGAACTGTATCCAGAAATCGACTTAGCGAAAAACAAGGTCGGCGTATTCAGCCGCAACGTTAAGCTAGATGCGACGGTTCGCGATAAAGATCGTATTGAAATCTACCGTGCACTGTTGGCTGACCCAAAAGAGATTCGCCGTAAGCGTGCTGAGCAAGCAAAAGCGGCCGCTGCTAAATCGTAATGCTAAAAAAATTCGACTAAGAAGAGAGCTCGCTATATTGGCGAGCTTTTTTGTGCCTGTTGGTTAGACAACGCACTTAATTTGTTAGCGGATATTAAAAAACCTGCTCGTGAGCAGGCTTTTGCGATTCATACTTTGTCGACTGATAGTTTTGTCGACAGATAGCTTTATCGGCTGAGATCTTTGTTGACTGGAAAACTTTGTTGATTGAAAACTAGCGAAGGCTTTCGAAGAACTCATCACTGGCTTCAAAATCACCATTGATCGTGACTAGAGTGCCAGTGGCATCAAAGTTCACGACAAGGTTTTTCTGGATAGGGTCGTTATGGCCTTTTTGATGGTGGTAAATGTAGTACCAAGTATCTGGGTAGCCGTTTTCGATAAGCATAGGTGAACCCATAACGTAACGAACTTGTGTTTTTGTCATGCCAAACTTGAGCTGGTCAACAGCTTCTTGTTCAACATAGTTACCCTGATTGATGTCAATTCGATAAACCAACTTCTCTAGTAGAGAGCAACCGGTCAACATTGTTAGTGCTAGTGGGACTGCAACTAACCACTTTTTAATTCGCATAGTCTGAGATCTTTCTTCGCTAAAATACTGCCTGATAATAAACAAGCTCCAGCAAGAAGTAAAAAGCTCCTTGCGCTTTGAGCTTGTTATGACTGGCAATTTTGAATTAAGTTGCAAAATTGCCAAGAAATTTCGGTAAATTATCAGAAAGTTGCTGAATATTTGACCTAAGCTGCGATTAATAACTCTTTTGCGTTGGCAAGGGTCGATTCTGTAATTTGGCTGCCGCCAAGCAGGCGAGCCAGCTCTGAAACGCGTTGTTGCTCATCAAGCGTGTGCATTTGCGTCTCTGTTTTACCCGACTTGGTACTCTTCGCCACGAACAGTTGTTGGTGACCACAGCCTGCGACTTGAGGTAAGTGAGTCACACACATAACTTGTGTTGATTCACCTAGTGTACGCAGCATTTTTCCGACAACCGCAGCGGTTGGTCCACTGATACCCACATCGACTTCATCGAAGATAAGGCTTGGAGTGTCTATTTTCTGAGCCGTGATGACCTGAATCGCGAGTGAGATTCGTGATAGCTCACCACCAGAGGCAACTTTAGCAATTGGCTGCATCGGTTGGCCTGGGTTTGTCGACACAATAAAGGTCACGTTATCCATACCTAATGGTGATGGGTGTGTATTCGTGTTGTTCACTTCAATGGCAAACTGCGCCTTTTCCATGCTCAGTTCATGCATGCTTTGAGTGATCAGCTTGTTCAGCTCTTTTGCGTAACGAGTGCGTGACTTATGAAGCTTTTCTGATTTCGCCACGAACGACTGGTATTGGTTCTCAACTTCGTTAGCTAATTCATCCAGCTTTTCATCAGAGCAATCCAGCGCTTCGACTTGTTGTAGCAAGTCTTGGTGGTGCTTATAAAGCTCTTCTGGCAACACATGGTGCTTACGCGACATCGACATCACTTTAGAGAAACGTTCTTCCACGTAAGCCATGCGAGCAGGGTCGACATCAATGCTGTCTAGGTAACTTCTTAACTCGCTATTGGTCTCTTCAATCTGAATTATGGCTTCAGAGAGTAGATTTGGTAGCTCAGCTAATCTTTCATCTAAATCAGCAAGTTGAATTAGGGAGTGATTGGCCGATTGCAAAATACCAAGCGCATTAACTTCTTCACCTTCGTAAATAAGTTCGATAGCTTGCTGGCAGGTTGAGGCCAATTCTCCGCTATTGGAGAGGCGCTTATGCTCTTGTTCGAGCTCTTCATATTCTTCCTCCCCAATAGATAACTCGTTTAGCTCTTTGATTTGATACTCAAGAAGCTGTTTTTGAGCTTGGTTTTGTTGGCTGTTTTCACGTAACTCTTTTAGATGGTTATCCGCTTGTCGCCAGGCTTGGTAAGCATTACGTGTCGATTTCAATAGGTTCAAGTGACCTGCGTATTGATCAAGCATGACCATTTGATAGTCGCTCTTCATCAATTGATGGTGCGCGTGTTGACCATGAATGTTGATCAGCAGTTGTCCCAGTGATTTCAGTTGCGAAAGAGGAACTGGGCTGCCGTTGATGAATGCACGAGAACGACCTTCTTTAGAGATGGTTCTGCGTAGGATGCATTCACCGCCATCAAGCAGTTCGTTGTCTTCTAACCAGCGAGTTGCATGCAGATTGTTCTCAAGTAAAAAAGCGGCACTGACTTCGGTTTTTTCTTCACCTTGTCGAACCATTCCTGCATCAGATCTTCCTCCAAGACATAAGCCTAAAGCGTCGATAGCGATAGATTTACCCGCACCAGTTTCTCCGGTGATTGTTGTCATGCCTTTAGAGAGTTCTAGCTGTAAAGACTTAACAATAGCGAAATTATTAACACTTAGATGAGCTAGCATTTTTATTTACCTGTATAACTGAACAATACTGTATATAAGTTCAGTATATACTGTTTCTTTATACAGTAAAGTCAGCAGGTGAAAATTTTTTGCGACAGACCTCAGAATTGAGGTTGTCTGTAGATCACTGAAACCGCAGTAGATTCCCAACTCAGTTGTTCCTCCCTCTTGGGAATGACGATGTGATGGATTGGCGTGAAGATAGAGGTGGCGGGCTTTTGTTAGGCAATAAAAAAGGCTGACGAATACGTCAGCCTTTCAAGTTTTCGGTTATTACTGGAGCTTTTATTTTTTAGAACAGCTTACTCGACCAGCCTAGTTTGTTACGCAGAACATGGTAGTAATTGTAGTCTTTAGGGTGGATCAGCTTGAGTACATTCGGGCTTTGGTAAATGTGGATCTCATCACCAGGAGAAACCGGTAGCGAGATTTGACCATCGCAGCTCACTTCCTGAGTTCCGCGGTTATCAGGCGATACGATCAGCTTGATACGACGTTTTCCATCCACTACCAGTGGGCGGCTTGAAAGGGTGTGTGGGAACATCGGTACTAATGAAATTGCATTTAAACTTGATGACAGGATAGGACCACCACCAGAAAGCGAATAGGCGGTTGAACCTGTCGGTGTTGAGACGATCAAGCCATCAGAACGCTGTGAGAAGGCGAAGCTGTCATCGATATACACTTCGAACTCGATCATATGTGCGACTTGACCGGGGTGAAGTACTGCTTCGTTGAGTGCGGCGTTATGGCTTTTTATTTGGCCATGACGATGAATTTCAGTTTCAAGTAAGAAGCGCTCTTCTTCCATGAATTCACCCTTGAGTACATCAGTAAGCGCACTCTGGAAGTTTTCAGGATTAAGATCGGTAAGGAAACCTAGGTTACCTCGGTTTACGCCAATCACTGAAATATCGAAACGTGACAAGATTCTAGCGGCACCGAGCATATTTCCGTCACCACCCACCACAATGGCGAGATCGGCGCGTTTACCTAATTCAATTAGGCTAGAAAAATGTTCTTGTGGGATATCGTCTAAAATTGTAGCGAGTCTGTCATCCACAAACACTTGATAACCCTCAGTACTTAACCACTGATAGAGCTCTCTATGAGTCTGAATTGCTTGCTGATCTCGAGGTTTACCAATAATGGCGATGACTTCAAATGGCTTTTTCATAACGTTTCCAAACGAATTAGGCTTGAATCAAAATTCTTCATCCCCATAATAAAGGCAAGTTGAACGTCTATGCGAGTGTTTTATATCAATTTGGGGTGCAAACACACCTGTCACTTGCATTGAAAACGAATTCTGGAGAGATCATGAGCAACGAAGAAAACAAAGTAACGGAAGAAGAGCTAGATCAAATCATTGCTGAAGCTGAGAAAGTTGAAGAAGCTGAGCTAAATGAAGAGTCTGTTGATGAGCAAGAAGCAAAAATCGCTCAACTAGAAGCTGCACTACTTTCTAGCGAATCTAAAGTGAAAGAGCAGCAAGATTCTGTTCTTCGCGCAAAAGCTGAAGTTGAAAACATGCGTCGCCGTAGCGAGCAAGAAATTGATAAAGCGCGTAAATTCGCTTTGAACAAGTTTGCCGAAGGTCTACTTCCTGTCATCGACAACCTAGAGCGTGCAATGCAAGCGGCAGATGCTGAAAACGAAGTGGTTAAGCCACTGTTTGAAGGTGTTGAGCTAACGCACAAAACGTTCGTAGACACAGTTGCTAAGTTTGGTCTTAAAGAGATCAACCCTGAAGGTGAAGTGTTCAACCCTGAATTCCACCAAGCGATGTCTATCCAAGAAAGTCCAGATCACGAATCAAACACGGTTATGTTCGTAATGCAAAAAGGTTACGAGTTAAACGGTCGTGTGGTTCGCCCTGCGATGGTTATGGTTGCTAAGTAATGACGTGCTACGTTGCCAAGTGATTGAGTAGCGCATTGACTGAGTAAGTCGCGGCGACAAAATAAATCACTGGTTTACGTAAAATGAAAAGAGAGGCATATGCCTCTCTTTTTTTGTGCCTATAACTTGAGACCCCACGTAAATAGTCATCAAAACCGCATTAAGAATGTTGTTCTTTTTATATTACCCAGAACAATGATTTAGAGTTTTATATTATGAAACTGGTTGTTAATGAGGAAATGTTTTGATGTCACACTTGTAATGTTTTTGTAAATAAATGCTTTTAATTGTTATCTTTGTATGTAAAATCCACTGCGATATAGCGATTTGAGTCGCATATATAACTATAAAAGTACAAATTTCAAACACAACAAACTGGAGAAGAACGATGGACAAATCGCTCTCAAGTAAGATTTTTGTAGGCTTGTTTGCCGGCCTACTTATTGGTACTGCTATTCAGTACCTATTCAACGGTATTGCAGTATTTGATACTTACCTGCTAGGTCTAGCAGAAGGTGTCGGTGGTATGTTTGTCTCTTTGATCAAACTATTGGTTGTTCCACTGGTATACGTATCTATCGTTTGCGGAATTGTTGAATTGAAAGACATCCGTTCTTTCGGTCGCCTAGGTGGTAAAACTTTTGCTCTTTACATTATCAACACCATCATCGCGATTTCTGCAGCCCTAACTGTTGGCCTTATTTTCCAACCGGGTGCTGGTGCAGATTTAGCCGGAACGATCTCTGAGACAGTTCAACTAACAACAACTGAAACTCCAGATATCTTCTCTCTTGTTGTGAACATCGTTCCTAGCAACCCAGTTCAGGCGTTTGCAAGCGGCGACATGCTACAGATCATCTTCATGGCAATTTTGACTGGTCTTGCTATTCAGGCTCTTGATTCACGTGGCGGTCCAGCGATCAAAACGTTCAAGATGGCTAACGAAATCATGATGAAGCTTATCGGCCTAGTAATGAGCTTGGCGCCATTTGGTGTATTCGCTCTGATGATTCAACTAGGTGCGACACTGAACGCTGAGACACTTATGTCTGTAGCTGGCTATGTAGCGCTTGTTGTTGCGATGCTAGTGTTCTGGATTTTCTTCTTCTACCCAATGATGGTTGGTATCGCGACAGGTATTACGCCTAAGCAATTCCTACGTGCAACTCGTGAGCAAATCCTTTTCTCACTATCGACGGCAAGTTCGAATGCGACTATCCCAGTAACAATGCGCACTCTAACTGAAAAGCTTGGTGTATCAAGATCTGTGGCAGGCTTCGGTGTACCACTGGGTGCGACAATGAACATGTCTGGTGTTTCTATCTACATCGCACTAGCGACAATGTTCGTAGCAAACGCATTCGGTCAACCAATCAACACGGCTGACATCTTTACTCTGGGTCTAACTATCTTGCTACTGTCTATCGGTGCTGGTGGTGTTCCTGGTGGTGGTGTTGTAATGGTAGGTGTTCTATTGCACCAACTAGGTTTACCACCAGAAGGTCTAGCTATCATTGCTGCGGTAGACCGTATCAACGATATGTTCTGTACTTCTTCTAACGTAGTAGGTGATACAGCGGTTAACACTATCGTTGCTAAGTCTGAAGGCGAAATCGGCGTTGAAACAAACGAAGAAGCTGAGCTAAAGAAAGCAGAAGCGTAATCAGAGATTTTCCTCTATAGATGAAATCTAAGTGGAAAGCCTGAATAGACAAACGGAGCCTAAGTGGCTCCGTTTTTTATTGGGTGATAAACCCAGTTACTAGGCTTATGTGAAGGTAATGATATGTATTCGTGTCTAACCATTCCTTTTATCAAAATAAATGTGAAAAAATTCAGTATCCCCCTTGAAAAGGATTCGTGAGCCCTTATCTATGGTGCATACGAAAGCAAATTACATTTGCACTTAAATTTGTGTATTAGGGTTGAATCCCTGATTACTACCCCCCACATAGTGGGTATAGCAAAAAACTAAATAGAATTTATTCGGAGAAAGCCTGATGGGTCGAATCATTGGTATTGATTTAGGTACTACTAACTCTTGTGTTGCTGTTCTTGACGGTGACAAACCACGCGTATTAGAAAATGCTGAAGGCGAACGCACAACAGCATCGGTAATCGCATACACTGAAGGCGAGACGCTAGTTGGTCAACCTGCGAAACGTCAAGCTGTTACTAACCCTCAAAACACGCTATACGCGATTAAGCGTCTAATCGGTCGTCGTTTTGAAGATGAAGAAGTTCAACGCGATATCGAAATCATGCCTTTTAACATTGTTAAAGCTGATAACGGTGATGCATGGGTTGAAGCGCAAGGCCAAAAAATGGCTGCTCCTCAAGTATCTGCTGAAGTTCTTAAGAAAATGAAGAAAACAGCTGAAGACTTCCTAGGCGAAGAAGTAACTGGCGCAGTAGTAACTGTTCCTGCTTACTTCAACGATGCTCAACGTCAAGCAACGAAAGATGCTGGCCGTATCGCTGGTCTAGATGTTAAACGTATCATCAACGAACCTACTGCTGCTGCTCTGGCTTACGGCCTAGACAAGCAAGGTGGTGATCGCACTATCGCTGTATACGACCTTGGTGGTGGTACATTCGATATCTCTATTATCGAAATCGATGAAGTAGAAGGCGAGAAGACTTTCGAAGTTCTTTCAACTAACGGTGATACTCACCTTGGTGGTGAAGATTTCGATAACCGCATGATCAACTACCTAGTAGATGAGTTCAAGAAAGAGCAAGGTATCGATCTTAAAGCTGATCCACTAGCAATGCAGCGTGTTAAAGAAGCAGCAGAAAAAGCGAAAATCGAGCTTTCTTCTACTACTCAAACTGACGTAAACCTACCTTACGTTACTGCAGATGCGACTGGTCCTAAGCACATGAACATCAAAGTGACTCGCGCGAAGCTTGAGTCTCTAGTTGAAGACCTAGTTCAACGTTCTCTTGAGCCACTAAAAGTTGCTCTAGCAGATGCTGACCTATCTGTAGGCGAAATCACTGACGTTATCCTAGTTGGTGGTCAGACTCGTATGCCTATGGTTCAAGCTAAAGTAACTGAATTCTTCGGTAAAGAGCCACGTAAAGACGTGAACCCTGACGAAGCTGTTGCAATGGGTGCTGCTGTTCAAGGTGGTGTACTAGCTGGTGAAGTTAAAGACGTTCTTCTTCTAGACGTTACTCCTCTATCTTTCGGTATCGAAACGATGGGCGGCGTCATGACTAAGCTTATCGAGAAAAACACAACTATCCCTACTAAAGCGGATCAAGTGTTCTCTACAGCTGAAGACAACCAAAGCGCAGTAACTATCCACGTTCTTCAAGGTGAGCGTAAGCAAGCGACTTACAACAAGTCTCTTGGTCAGTTCAACCTAGAAGGTATCCAACCAGCACCACGTGGCATGCCACAAGTTGAAGTAACATTCGACCTAGATGCTGATGGTATCCTGAACGTATCTGCTAAAGATAAAGCGACAGGTAAAGAGCAGAAGATCACTATCCAAGCATCAGGCGGTTTGTCTGAGGAAGAGATCGAAGCAATGGTTCAAGAAGCAGAAGCTAACAAAGAAGCTGACAAGAAGTTCGAAGAGCTAGTAACTGCACGTAACCAAGCTGACCAAATGATTCACGGCACTAAGAAGCAAGTAGAAGAAGCTGGTGAAGCTCTACCTGCAGACGAGAAAGCTAAAATCGAAGCAGCTATCGAAGCTCTAGAATCAGTTAAGTCTGGTGACGACAAAGAAGCTATCGACGCTAAAGTTCAAGAACTTATGCAAGCAGCTCAAAAGCTAATGGAAATTGCTCAACAGAAAGCTCAAGCTGAACAAGCTGGTGCTGACGCTGGTGAACAACCTAAGCAAGACGACGATGTGGTAGACGCTGAGTTCGAAGAAGTAAAAGAAGACAAAAAATAATTTCGTCGCAGAGTAGCCTGATTTCGTTGTCGGAAGTGCTCACCTACTAGCGTAGGCTCCGCGCTTCCTCCTAGAACTCAAGCTACTTGCTTAGAAATTCATTGTCTCAAAGACTTATTATTGCGGGCGTCAGAGGTAACTCTCACGCCCGTAAATTTGTATTTAGACTTGTCGATCTAGATAATAGCTTTATTCGGCATTTCAGCCGGCAGAACTTTTATCTAGATTGATACATAGACTACTGAAGTGATCATTCGGTAGTAGCAATTATTTGGTGACCTAGAACATGTCAAAACGTGATTTTTACGAAGTATTAGGCGTAAGCCGCGATGCATCAGAGCGCGATATTAAAAAAGCGTACAAACGCTTAGCGATGAAATTCCACCCGGACCGTAATCAGGGTGATGACAGCGCAGCAGACAAATTTAAAGAAGTAAAAGTAGCGTACGAGATCCTAACCGATTCTCAAAAGAAAGCAGCTTACGACCAATACGGTCACGCAGCCTTTGAACAAGGTGGCATGGGCGGCGGCGGTTACGGCGGCGGTGGTCAAGGTGACTTCGGCGATATCTTCGGTGATGTGTTTGGCGATATCTTTGGCGGCGGTCGTCGTGGTGGTGGTCAAGCGCGTGCACAACGTGGTTCTGATTTGCGTTACAACATGGAGCTTTCTCTAGAAGAAGCCGTTCGTGGTGTATCTAAAGAGATTGAAGTACCAACACTTGTTGAATGTGACATTTGTGATGGTAGCGGTGCTAAAGCGGGTTCTTCTGCACAAACGTGTGGTACTTGTCATGGCCACGGCCAGGTACAAATGCGCCAAGGTTTCTTTGCGGTTCAACAGACTTGTCCTACTTGTAATGGTAAAGGCAAGATCATCAAAGACCCATGTAACTCATGTCATGGCCAAGGTCGCAAACAGAAGACGAAAACGCTTAACGTTAAGATCCCAGCAGGTGTTGATACTGGTGATCGCATTCGTCTATCTGGCGAAGGCGAAGCAGGGGAGCACGGCGCTCCAGCTGGCGACTTGTACGTACAAGTACACGTAAAAGAGCACAATATCTTTGAGCGTGACGGCAACAACCTTTACTGCGAAGTGCCAGTAAGCTTCTCTATGGCTGCTTTAGGTGGTGAAGTTGAAGTTCCAACACTCGATGGTCGTGTAAACCTTAAAGTGCCAGAAGAGACACAAACGGGCCGTATGTTCCGTATGCGTGGCAAAGGCGTGAAAGGCGTTCGTGGCGGCGGTGTGGGTGACCTAATCGTTAAGCTAGTGGTTGAAACTCCGGTTAAGCTAAGCTCTCGTCAAAAAGAACTACTGCGTGAATTTGAAGAAACATGTTGTGGTGAAGCGGCAAGCAAGCACAAGCCAAAATCTGAAGGTTTCTTCAGCGGCGTGAAAAACTTCTTTGATGACCTAACTAAGTAATCAGTTCAGTGATTTGGTAGCTTAAGTTACTAATAAAAAATAAAACCTGCTCATGTAGCAGGTTTTTTTGTGACTGAAGATAGTGTTTTCAAAGTGATGTTAAACCTTTGGCTTCTGATTTTACGCGGCTCCTGATTTCTACATTACTTCCAACACGCTTGAGGCTCTGAAACACCAGAGTGATGTAGCTTCAGAATATCAGTCGGTGAGCCAAAGCAGTCATCATTTGTCTGTGGTGCGTGTGGCTCTGCTTGAATGGAGTATGAGGTACTGCTGGCCGAAATTGTTAGTGTGTACCTGCTTGTATCGGTATCGCAAAACGAGCACGTCCCTCCAGAAACTATGTTTCCAGCAGCCGTGGCATAATTTCCGGCGTAAGCACTCTCAAGTTCAAGTTGAATTTTTGCCATATCTCCTATCGCTGTCATTCGATGCGATTTTAAAACATGGCTTGTGTAGCTTGGATAAGCTATTGCACTGAGTACTCCTACAATGGCAACAGCGATCAATAATTCGATCAGTGTCATTCCTTTCATACTTAAATTGTTGTTGTTACATCTTTTTATTCGAATCTTCACGAGTAGTTTCCTTTCATAACCCTGTCCATTTTTCTCGGGTGGTAGCATCGGTGCAAGATTAAATATGCTTACGCACCTGATTACATAGGAATTTGGGAAATGACTCGCGGGTTTACTTTATTAGAGCTGTTAATAACGGTGTCGATACTGTCGATATTGGTAGCGACGGCTGCTCCGAGTTTTAGTTCAGTCACCCAAACAGTCAAGATACAGCGCCTTGCTGGGGAGTTGAATGGTTTCTTAGTACAGGCAAAGTCTGAGTCTGTGAAAAGAAATCAAAAACTCTGGGTACATTTCTCGACGGCTAAAAATGAAGAGCAATCTACGGGGGAGTGGACTGTATGGTTGAAGCCTACGGAAGATCTGTCTGGTGATACATTGCTGATGTTGTCGGGAGAACCGTTTCGAGATTTATCGTTTTCTCATAACTATACAGGCTCAAAAATCAGCTTTGAAAGTGTAAGAGGAAGGCCAGCCAGAGGTACGATTTACCTGGCTCCTAAAAGAGCTTCAACCGACCGACTTTTGATTAAACTATCTAGCCCTCCGGGGCGAATTAAAGTGTGCGGCGAATCAGGCGCTCAGTATGGCTACTATGCTTGCTAAGCTTGGCAGCAGAAGCTTGCGAAAGCAAAAGGGCGCATCTCTCATTGAACTGATGGTCACCTCCGTTATTGGTGTATTCGCGATTGCTATTATCGGCAGCGTATTTATGACGGGACACAGGGTAGCCAAAGATAAAGGTATTGAATTATTGCTGTTGCAAAACCTTACGAGCACCATGCAGGTAATGAAAGAAGATATTCAACGAGCAGGCTACGATGGTTCAAATGGTGAATCCCTGAAGCTGTTAGGTGCCGCTAACACGATTAATGTTAGCGGTGGTGTTGAGGTGGGATTCGTCTATTTCAAAGAGGGATCAACTGACGGAAAAAACTATAGGAATATCGTGTATAAAAAGGAGGGGACTCGATTGAAAATTTGTGAAAAGGGCGTTCTTACTCCAGGGAACATTTTAGCTCATGATCAAGTTACCTCATGCTACTCACTTTTCGACGATAGCATTATCTCCGTCGACGATTTATCAATATCCTCGCAATTGTTGAGCAAAAATGGGGTGAGCACTACGCTCACTGATCTGAATATTGTTGCTTCAATTCCGAGTGCAGGGATCTCTAAAGGCGTCGCTATAACCATTAAGCAAAGGAATTGGCAATGACCTCGGTAAAGCAGCAATCTGGAGTGGCTACGTTGTTAATCACATCTGTTTTAGTGTTAAGTGCTTTAATTGTTACTTTGGGTACCTATCGCAGTGTTTTTCATCAAATTAAGGTAGCGCAAAATGAAGTTCAAGCCCGTAAAGCTCATTGGAACGCCGAGGCTGGATTGGAGTGTGGTTTTACCTATATAGCTGAAAATGATCTCACGGCTATTCCTAATGATTTAATGAATCACTGTCAGCAGTCGAAAGTCCTTACGTTGAAATCAGATAACCTAACGCCGAATATACTGGTGTCGGGCGCACACTCTTTATCTTTGAGCAAAGAGATAAGCTTTAACAATTCGTCGGGGCTAGGGGCGATGCAAACCAATTCGAGTTTGGAGTTTATTTCTGATCACAATATCGATATCACCCCAGATATTAGTCTTACTGCGGTCGGTGGTATTAACGAATGTGTGTCTGTTCGGTTCTTAGATAGTGTGATCTATAAAAACCAAGGTGGCGGGCGTTTAAAGACAATCACACCTACGGGCGGTCTCCCTCCTTTCCCTACCTTTGAGTCTTGCCAACCGACAACCAATATTAACCGCAATGCAACTATTGATTCCGTTGGGTCATTGCCTTCAAATGCTTTTCAATCCGATTTCAAGTTTGACCCAGCCATCGATACTTTCTCTAATTACTTTGGGGTACCTAAAACACCAGAGAATATTGACCAGATTAAGGGTGATTATCATGTGATTGACCTTATTGACAGGACGGTATCTCCTCCAAAACATACTGATTTGGTCAATGGAAAGTATCAAGGCAATAAGTGTAGCCAAGCGATTAATAATGCCTTTGCTAGTGGTAAAGATAAGGTATGGGTGATAGGTGACTGCGTGGTTTATCACCCACCAATTAATGTGGTAGAACCTATCCCCGGAGTTATTACGCCACGTTCACTGGTGATTCAAGATGGCATCGTTGCGAACGGTAATGCAAGTGTGTTTGATGGCTCCTTTTATCACCTAAATGATATGAGCATATACGATGAGCCAGCTTCCCCTGATGTTGATACGGACCTGTTGAGCGGCTTATGGACCAAAGTTCCAAATACGATACCTATCGCCGGCTTAGTGCAGAGCAATTCGGTTTATATTGGATTTGCTTCTTTTTTCCCCAAGGGAGGAATGTTCTTTGATTCAGTTGGCGGGCTATCGACAATTCAAGGTTCGATAAACTTAGATTACACAGGGGAATACAACCCCCATGGTGTTCCTTTGAAAGCCAAATGGAAAAAGGGATCATGGAATGACTTATAAACATTCAGGTTTTAGCTTGATAGAGGTCCTGATCTCTTTCCTATTGATCGGTATTGCTTCGCTAGGGCTGGTTAAACTACAGGTCTATGCAGAGCAAAAGTCGGATTACGCGCTGCACAGTGTAGAAGCGCTTCACTTTGCTGAAAGGCAGATGGAGTATTATCGAACTCGTGTGTCGGATGTTGGGGGAGCTGTAGGATTAATCCTTTTTACGGATCTCAATCAGGCGGACTACTGTCGCAATGCGACAAGTTCGGATCCTTTATCTGGTTTGTCAGGCTCTGGGTATTCGATGACCTGTGAAGTGACAAATGCCAGTGGTGCCTTGTCTCATGCTTTGAAAAACATTACGGTGACTGTTGCATGGCAAGATCGCATGAACCGTGCACAAAGCATTTACCTCGAAACTATGCTCTCCAAATACAGTGAGTTTGATTGATCTATTAAGCAAACGTTTACTGCATGCCAAGCCCTACGCTTCTCCCTTCTGATAGTTTGTCACTCCTCGGACATTGTTTACGTGCCAGTTAAAACTCTGTATATGGAATGGTGTTTTTTGTGTTTTTATATTGTTGCTGTTGTACGGTATTTTTGCAAAATATGTCTCCATTTATGGAAAATGATGTGGAACCTTGTGCTTTTTAACAGCGACTTTAATAGAATATGTGCTGTACCAATAGGCCATGGTCAAAACTTATATTAGGCCTAAACAAACAACATCACATATGGAGTTACAATGAGTAACCAAGCCGTAAAAAAAGCACCATCGACTGAGAAGATCAGTGGTATGGACCGCTTTCTAAACTTCATTGAACGCGCCGGCAACAAAATTCCAGATCCAGCAATCCTGTTCTTCTGGGCTCTAGTTATTGTATGGGTAGCATCTGCACTTTTGTCGAACCTTTCATTCGACCTAATCAACCCTCAAACGGGTGCTGCTCTAGAAGTAAACAACCTACTTACTGGTGAAGCGCTTGCTAGCTTCCTAGCGAATATGGTTACCACGTTTACAGGCTTTGCTCCGCTAGGCATCGTACTTGTTGCTATGCTAGGTGTTGGCGTTGCTGACTCTTCAGGCTTCATTACGACTGGCCTTAAGAAGATGCTGAATTTCACGCCAGCTAAGTTGCTAACGCCAATGCTAATCTTGGTTGCTATTGTGTCTCACACAGCAGCAGATGCAGGTTACGTTCTAGTCATCCCTCTTGGCGGTATCATCTTCCACGCTGCGGGTCGTCACCCTCTAGCGGGTATTGCAGCAGCGTTTGCTGGTGTATCAGGTGGTTTCTCTGCGAACTTCATTCCTTCAGGTATTGATCCGCTACTAGCAGGTTTCACTCAAACAGCGGCAAACGTTCTTGACCCTGCATACGTGATCAACCCTCTAGCGAACATCTTCTTTACTGGTTTGTCTTCAATTCTAATTGTGGCAATTGGTTGGTACGTTACAGAGAAAATCATCGAGCCTCGTCTTGCTAATACGCCCGTAGATGAAGATGCAGAACAAGCACCTGATCTAGGTACGTTCACAGCCATTGAATCTAAAGCATTCAAATTCGCTGGTTGGGCAATGGTTGCCGGTATTGGTCTGCTTATCGCGGCTCTAATGCCTGAAAACTCAGCACTTCGTTCACCTGAAGGCGAACTAACGGCGTTCTCAGCACCAGTAATGAAGTCTATCGTTCCTCTGATCTTCATCCTGTTTATTATTCCGGGTATCGTTTATGGCCGTGTAGCGGGTACATTCAAGAATAGTAATGATGTTATTAAAGCAATGTCTGAGACGATGGCAACGATGGGCGCATACATTGTAATGTCGTTCTTCTGTGCTCAGTTCCTATCTGCATTCGCTCAATCAAACATCGGTACTATGCTGGCACTTTATGGTGCAGAAGGCTTGAAAGCGATGGACCTTCCAGGTGAAGCAACGGTTGTTGGTATGATTCTACTAACGGCTTCAGTTAACCTTCTTGTAGGTTCAGCTTCAGCTAAGTGGGCTCTTATTGGTCCAATCTTAGTTCCTATGTTAATGGTTGTGGGTATCTCTCCTGAGCTATCTCAAGCGGCTTACCGTGTAGGCGATTCAGTGTCTAACATCATCTCTCCACTTATGGTGTTCTTCCCACTGGTTGTTGTTTACTGTCAACGTTACGTTAAGTCGACAGGTATCGGTACTCTAGCTTCTCTAATGATGCCATTCTCTATTGCTATGTTAATCGGTTGGTCTATCTTCTTGCTAGGTTACTGGGCTCTTGGTATCCCGCTAGGTATCCAAGCTCCTTACACTTACACAATGTAAGATAAGTAATAGAAGCAAAAGTTAGTAAGATAAAATCATCGAAGCCCGCACCGAAATGTGCGGGATTTTTTTTGCTATTTTTTTCTGTTTTTTATCCAAGATTTTTATAGCCAAGACTTTCTATATCCCAAACTTTTTATATCCAAAACTTTTTATATTCAAAATAAAGGCACTCAGCTTATACTCCGGATTACGGCTAATTGTTGGCCGGTAAATTTAGGAAATCCAAGCCACATGAAGATTCTGCTTTTAGTAGGGTTAATTGTTTTAAATGGTCTGTTTGCCATGTCAGAGATTGCACTGGTAGCAGCAAAAAATAGTCGGCTGAAACGCTTAGCCGAAAAACATCGCTCCGCTCAGGTTGCACTTGAGCTCAAAGAAAATCCAACTCGCTTCCTTTCAACTATTCAAATCGGTATTACGGTAATCGGCCTACTCAGCGGTATCGTGGGCGAGGCTACGTTATCAGCTCCACTTGCGGTTCAGCTTGAACTGTGGGGACTCGATCCAACACAAGCGAATATCCTGTCTACCACGGTAGTCGTTGTGGGTATAACTTACTTCGCGATTGTTGTAGGTGAGCTAGTGCCAAAACGTTTTGCTCAATCTCAAGCTGAAAACATTGCTGTGCTAGTCGCGCTGCCTATCTTCTGGTTATCTAAAATTGCGACGCCGTTTGTGTTTGCGTTGTCGGCTTCTACGGAAGGTATTCTCAAGTTAATGGGACGTGGTGGTGAAGAAGACAGTGTGACGGAAGATGATATTCATGCACTCGTAAAAGAAGGCTCGGAATCTGGTGTGATTGAACGTGGCGAGCAAGAGATGATTCGTAATATCTTGCAGCTTGATGACCGTCTGGTGAGCTCGTTGATGACGCCACGTCGAGACGTCGACTTTCTGGATATTAGCCAACCAGTTGAGCAGATATTTAAAAAACTGCGCAGCTCAAAGCATAGTGTGTTTCCATTGTGCCAAGATCACCTCAATAAAGTGGTCGGTACGGTGTCAGCCAAAGCCTTATTGAATCAGGCGGGTAATTTAAATATTCAAGTGATCATGGGGCTATCTCGCTCTCCGATCTATGTTCCAGAATCGATGAAGGCTTTACGTCTGCTTGGCTATTTTAAAGAGTCGGGAACAGAGATGGCATTCATTGTTGATGAATATGGCGATGTTCAAGGCCTTGTGACTCATTACGATATCCTAGAGGCGATTGCGGGCGAACTATCAAATAACCCGAAAGACCTGTGGACAGAGCAAGTGGAAGATGGATTGCTGGTGGATGGATTGATTCCTATCAGTGAACTGAAAAACCGCTTAGAGCTGTCGGATTTTGAGGGGGAAAGCGAGAGCTTCCAAACGTTGAATGGCCTAGTGACTTGGTTAATAGGGCGCTTACCTGATGCAGGTGAAGTTGTTCAATACCAGCAGTGGCAGTTTGAAATTATCTCTGTTGAGAATAATCGCATTGTGAGTATCAAAGCGACGCGAATAGCCGATGATATAGAAGGCGCCAATAGTTAGTGAACTAGCCAACCAGTAAGCGGCTATTGTTCATTGTCTCTTATCTCTTTATTGTTCATTATCACTAAGATTAGGTATGCTTCTCCGCATACCTATTTTCGTTTTTATCCTTTGTTTTCTGGAGCTCCCTTTGTCAGACCATCAATTCACCCCTCAAGATGAAATCTTCATGCGACGCGCCATCGAGGTGGCTAAGCAAGCAGAGAAAGAGGGGGAGGTTCCCGTTGGTGCTGTACTAGTGAAAGATGGAGAGGTTATCTCTGAAGGATGGAATCGCTCGATTGGCTGCCACGATGCAACCGCACATGCAGAAATCGAAACCTTGCGTAAAGCAGGTCAAGCCTTGGAAAACTATCGCTTACTTGATACCACCTTGTATGTCACCTTAGAACCTTGCCCAATGTGTGCGGGTGCCTTGTTACATAGCCGAGTAAAACGCATTGTGTTTGGTGCGCCAGATTTAAAAGCGGGTGCGGCTGGCACAGTCTTGAACTTGTTTGAAAGCCAAGCCTCATACCATTATGCCGACGTTGAGCATGGCTTATTAGAAGCTGAATGTCGTGAGCAGTTGCAGGCGTTTTTCAAGCGTCGTAGAAAAGAGATCAAAGAGAAGCGAAAGCAAGATCGCCTGTTGGAAGAGCAGCGTTTAGAATCCGACAAGGTAAGTAATAAGAATAAGGTCAGTAACAACAAGGCCTGTAACAACAAATAGCAGCGAGCTTTCGGCACTCTCAATCGCAAGAGTGCCAAGCAAACTTACTTAGTCATTACTTTTACTCAGCAATCATCTGCATGAAAGCACGGTTGCGCCAAATGATCTTCTTCTTATTATTTGAAAGCATACGCTTACGACGGTTGGCAGCAACGGTCTTATCAAGGCGTTTCGATTTCAGTTTGTTCTTCATCATTTCAACGATTTCCTATTTGTCGTTTGGCTTTGTAATTATGAACTCAGTTTTAATTGTAGTTGTTATTTGTTTATAAGCTCTGCCACGAACTTAGCATTAGCTTCCTGAACCACAATCGTGATGGCTAAGAGCTGAATGTAACCGAGCATGATGTCGCTTATGGTGTGACGTTATAAAGTTCGATTGTTACTGCAATATGACACTCTGGATATCGCAGGCGTTTTGTTTGTTTTGGTCATTTATCGTGATGTGCAATAAAAAAGAGCAATGCTAAATGGCATTGCTCTTTTTCTGTTATTTGGAAGACTCAGCGTCGTTCACTGTGGATTCAGTCTCACTGATTGTTGATTCAGCATCTGATACCTCTAGAGGCGGGATAACGACTAAACCTTCAAGGCTCGCTTCTTCCTCTTTATTACGCTTATTTACATGGCCAATAATGCTTTGGTAATAACGGCGAATGTTCTCAACGTAATTCCTTGCTTCATCACCACGAGCATAACCGTAACGAGTTTTACTGTAGTACTTCTTCTGTCTTAGAAGAGGCAGCCTGTCTTTCACATCACCCCAAGCATCAGGATCACCGCCTTGCGCTTTGGTTAAGCGACGTGCATCCATCATGTGACCGTAACCTACGTTATATGATGCGAGGGCAAACCAGATCTTTTCATGTTGAGTAATAGAGTCAGGAACTCGATTCACGATACGACGTAAGTATTCCACGCCACCTTGTACCGACTGTTTAGGGTCAAGACGATTGGTTACACCTACGCTCTTCGCGGTTGGCAGCGTCAACATCATCATCCCACGAACACCGGTTGGAGAACGTGCTACTGGGTTCCAGTGTGACTCTTGGTATGCCAAAGCGGCGATTAAGCGCCAATCAAATTCTTGCGAGTATTGCTGAAACAGTGGCGACCATTTTGGTAGCTTGCTGTCCAATGCACGGATAAAAGCACGAGTATCAACGTAGTCAAAAGTACCAATGTGACCGATGTACTTCTCTTCCAGTGAAGCCAGCTCACCAGATTGTTTAAGGTTACCGAAGAACTCAATCAGCAACGCATACAGGCTTTCATCTTCTGAACGTTCTAAGTACCAAGAGATAGGTTGGTCTTCAGTAAGTTCGAAAGCAAGAGCCACATCAGGGTATAAACGCTGTGCCAAGGAAAGCTCAATGGAGTCTGCAACGGTAAACAGTCGCTCTCCGGTTGATACTTCTTTTAGCAGGTCATTGATGTCTGCATTACCGACCGCATCGTAGATAAAGTCATCGTGTGTGTTCTGTAGCTGTTTTAATGTTGGTTCAAAGTGTGAGTCTTTCACCACAACCAAAGATGGCGTCAGTGTTTCATTGGATGCCGTTTCTTCTGATTCAGTTTGTTCTTTTACAAACTCGGCCTGACGATCGTTCTCAAACTTGATCAGCTGATCGAGGTTTCTTGGTCGCCATTGACCTTTCTTGTACACGACTTGTTGGCTTACATAGTAATAAGCAGGTGCAGCGCGATACGCACGTGTCAGGTTATTGTTTTGTGTTAATCCGGTCGCGATAAGATCGATTTCGCCTTTCTTCAACGCAGGGAATAGGCCGGATAAGCGGTATGCAGGTTTAACCTCAAGCTTTACACCGAGCTCTTTAGCAAACTCACGAGCCAACTCGTAATCTAAGCCAGCAGGGCCATCGGGACCAATGTAATAAGAGAGTTGGTTATTCAGTGTGCCGACACGCAGAACGCCGCGATCTCGTATCTGTTCAAGAACACTTTTAGGTTCAGACTCAATCTGACATCCAGTTATCCCGAACAGAGCGATAGCGAGCAAAAGGAATTTAGACGAAAAGATCAGCGTAATTTTATGCATCAAAATGAAATCTCGAAAAGTGGAAGCCCCTTTATACCAAACCCCGCAAGGCTGGCAAAGCAGGTTTATTTAAACAGTTGTAAAAGTGCTGATAAATGCAGCAAAACTGTCATTTATATCGTTAGATGAAAAAAATAACGCAAACGGTTGCTTTTGGTGTTACGTCACAAAAAGAAATGCTTTATAATGCGCTCGCATTGAAGAGGTGGAATCGGCATAGGTTTGTTAACCTTCGGGAATAGCTTCGAAGAAAACAGTTAGGTTGTTCCTATAACCCACTGAATTTATTCCAATATCACCTTAATCAACTGCATAAGAGACCTAAGCACATGAGAATTTTGCGTGGCTCCCCAGCTCTATCTGAGTTTCGTGTTAACAAGCTTTTAGAGCTTTGTCGTGAATTAAGCTTACCTGTAACAGGTATTTACGCTGAGTTTGCCCACTTTGCTGATTTAACGGCAGACCTAGATGCGTCTGAAGTTGAGAAGCTAGAAAAGCTACTGACTTACGGTCCAACGATTGAAGAGCATGAACCTGAAGGTTTATTGCTGCTTGCAACGCCACGTCCAGGCACTATCTCGCCTTGGTCTTCAAAATCAACTGATATCGCACACAACTGTGGACTGGCTAAAGTGTCACGTCTAGAGCGCGGTACAGCTTTCTACATTGAAACTTCTTCTGAACTTTCTGAGCTTCAACTTGTTGAGCTAAAAGCAATCCTGCACGATCGTATGATGGAAGTGGTTTTCACTGACTTCGAATCGGCAGCGGCACTATTTACTGTTGCTGAGCCTGCTCCTTACGCGGAAGTTGACCTATTAACTGGCGGACGTAAAGCGCTTGAAAAAGCAAACGTTACCTTAGGTCTTGCGCTTGCAGAAGATGAAATTGATTACCTTCTTGAAAGCTTCACTGAAAAGCTAGGTCGTAACCCGACTGATATCGAACTAATGATGTTTGCACAAGCGAACTCAGAGCACTGTCGTCACAAGATCTTTAACGCTGATTGGACTATCGATGGCGTTAAACAAGAAAAATCATTGTTCAAGATGATTAAGAATACTTTTGAAACGACACCAGAACACGTTCTGTCTGCTTATAAAGATAACGCAGCAGTAATGACAGGTTCTGAAGTGGGTCGTTTCTTCCCAGATCCAAAAACTCGTCAGTACAACTACCACCAAGAGAAAACACACATCTTGATGAAAGTTGAAACGCACAACCACCCAACGGCAATCTCTCCATGGCCGGGCGCATCAACAGGTTCAGGCGGTGAAATCCGTGATGAAGGCGCGACAGGTATTGGTGGTAAGCCAAAAGCGGGTCTAGTTGCTTTCTCAGTATCTAACCTTAAGATCCCGAACTTCGTTCAACCTTGGGAAACTGACTTTGGTAAGCCGAGCCGTATCGTTACTGCTCTGGATATTATGCTTGAAGGCCCTCTTGGTGGCGCAGCATTCAACAACGAATTTGGTCGTCCAAACCTACTAGGTTACTTCCGTACTTACGAAGAGAAAGTAAACTCTCACGCAGGTGAAGAAGTACGTGGTTACCACAAGCCAATCATGCTGGCTGGTGGTCTAGGTAACATTCGTGATGATCATGTTCAGAAGAAAGAGATCCCAGTAGGTGCAAGCCTAATCGTTCTTGGCGGTCCAGCAATGAACATCGGCCTTGGTGGCGGTGCTGCATCTTCAATGGATTCTGGTTCTTCTTCTGAAGACTTAGATTTTGCTTCTGTACAACGTGAAAATCCAGAGATGGAACGTCGCTGTCAGGAAGTTATCGACCGTTGTTGGCAGCTTGGTGATGCGAACCCAATCGCATTCATCCACGATGTGGGCGCGGGCGGTATCTCGAACGCACTTCCAGAGCTAGTAGACGATGGCGAGCGTGGCGGTATCTTTAATCTACGTGACGTACCAAACGATGAGCCGGGCATGAGCCCACTTGAGATCTGGTGTAATGAATCTCAAGAGCGTTACGTTATGGCGGTTGCTGATAAAGACATGGCAACATTCGACGCGATTTGTAAACGTGAACGCGCACCATATGCAGTGGTTGGTAAAGCAACTGAAGAGCGTGATCTTAAATTAGAAGATTCTCACTTCGACAATACGCCAATCGACATGCCAATGGACATCCTATTAGGTAAAACACCTAAGATGCACCGTGATGCGAAGACGCTAAAAGCAAACAATCCTGCGATTGACCGTTCTGGTATCGAACTAAACGAAGCGGTTGACCGTATTCTTCGCCTACCAACAGTGGCAGAGAAAACATTCCTTATCACTATCGGTGACCGCTCGGTAACAGGCCTTGTAGCTCGTGACCAAATGGTTGGCCCATGGCAGGTTCCAGTTGCTAACTGCGCAGTAACTGCAGCAAGTTACGACTCTTACCACGGTGAGGCAATGTCTCTTGGTGAGCGTACGCCAGTAGCACTACTAGATTTCGGCGCGTCAGCTCGTCTAGCGGTTGGTGAAGCAATCACTAACATCGCAGCGACCAACATCGGCGATATCAAACACATTAAATTGTCAGCTAACTGGATGTCTCCAGCAGGTCACCCTGGTGAAGATGCTGGTCTTTACGAAGCGGTTAAAGCCGTCGGTGAAGAACTATGTCCGGCACTGGGTCTTACTATCCCAGTAGGTAAAGACTCAATGTCGATGAAGACCAAGTGGGAAGAGAACGGCGAGCAGAAAGAAGTCACATCTCCGCTATCTCTTGTTATCACTGCGTTTGCACGTGTTGAAGATGTTCGTAAGACGATTACGCCACAACTTCGTACAGACAAAGGCAACACGTCACTGGTACTTATCGACCTTGGTAACGGCAAAAACCGCATGGGCGCAACAGCACTTGCTCAGGTTTACAAGCAGCTTGGTGATAAGCCAGCAGACGTAGACAATGCAGCGCAACTAAAAGGTTTCTACGAAGGCGTTCAAACGCTTGTAGCGAACGACCAAGTTGTCGCTTACCACGATAAAGGCGATGGCGGTCTATTCGTTACTCTAGCTGAAATGGCTTTCGCAGGTCACTGTGGTGTTAATGCAAACATTGAAGCGCTAGGTGAAGACACACTAGCAGCACTATTCAATGAAGAGCTAGGTGCGGTAATTCAGGTTCGTAACGACGACCTAGACGCAGTTATTTCTACGCTTGCAGCTAATGGCCTAGAAGCGTGTTCACACGTAATTGGTTCTGTTGAAGCATCTGACGAAGTAGTGATTAAGTCAGGCGCAGACGTTGTAATCCAACGTAACCGTACTGAACTACGTACTATCTGGGCTGAAACTACGCACAAGATGCAAGGTCTACGTGATAACCCAATCTGTGCAGACCAAGAGCACGAAGCGAAGAAAGACAATTCAGACCCCGGTCTGAACGTGAAACTAAGCTTCGACGTAAATGAAGACATTGCTGCTCCTTACATCAACACGGGCGCTAAGCCTAAGATGGCAATTCTACGTGAGCAGGGTGTTAACTCTCACGTTGAAATGGCAGCAGCATTCGACCGTGCAGGCTTCGAAGCGACTGATATTCACATGAGCGACATCCTAACGGGTCAAGCGGTACTAGAAGAGTACAATGGCCTTGTGGCTTGTGGTGGCTTCTCTTACGGTGATGTACTAGGCGCTGGTGAAGGTTGGGCTAAGTCGGTTCTATTTAACGACTCGACTCGTGACCAATTTGAAAACTTCTTCAAGCGTGAAGATACTTTCTCTCTAGGTGTGTGTAACGGTTGTCAGATGTTGTCTAACCTACGTGAACTAATCCCTGGTGCTGAGTACTGGCCGCGTTTCGTTCGTAACGAATCAGAGCGTTTTGAAGCTCGTTTCAGCCTAGTTGAAGTTCAGAAGTCAGATTCTGTATTCTTCAACGGTATGGAAGGTTCTCGTATGCCAATCGCTGTTTCTCACGGTGAAGGCCGCGTAGAAGTACGTGACAACGACCACCTAAACGCGATTGAAAACTCAGGCACAGTTGCTCTACGTTACGTTGATAACAACGGTAACCAAACGCAGCAATACCCGAACAACCCGAATGGTTCGCCAAACGCTATCACAGGTCTAACGACTACCGATGGCCGCGTAACTATTATGATGCCTCACCCAGAGCGTGTATTCCGTACGGTTGCTAACTCTTGGGCTCCAGAAACTTGGGGCGAGAACGGCGCTTGGATGCGTATGTTCCAAAACGCACGCAAGAACATTGGTTAATTGAGTTAATCAAAAACAGGGTTAATCTGAACTAAGGTTAACCCTGACGAAAAACAAAAGCGCAGGCCAATTGGTCTGCGCTTTTTTGTTTGTGTGTGGGATTTGTTGCTTAAATTTTATATGAGTGATTATATTACTAGTTTTTTAGTTATTTTAAGGCGTGTTGTAAATGTGTAATGCTCACAATCATTTACCAGGTTGTAATTGTGGTTATGGTAGAGGGCGTAATAGCTCTTTTAGTTATCGGGGTTATCAATCATCCCCAATAGAGAGTAAACCTGAAAAAGATAAAGCAGAAGTATTTTCACCATTATTAATTCGAATGGAATGTAACCAGTGTGGTAAGTCTGTGTATTTCTATCGTTCAAGATATAATGGTAGAGTTTTTTTTGATTCATTAGGTAAGCCTTGGCCAAAGCACTTATGTTTGTCTAATGATAGTGTGAAGACAACTAACGATAACTTTTTTGATATCCTCTCAATGCAAGAGCAGAATAATCTATATACTAAAATTACAGGTATACATAAAGATGAAGTAATTTGTTTGACTGTGCAGACAGAAGTACTCAACAAATATAAAATTAATATCAATAGTGAGTTGAAGTTAGTTAAAAATAAATACTCTGATAAGTTAATTTACATGGATCACTTGAAGAGAAAAATTGAGATTAGATGCCAGTAGGGATTTATAATCAAAAAAAGCCGCAGGATTTAACCCCTGCGGCTTTTGGCTTTCTATTTACATAGAACTCTAGGATCTAACGATTAGTTGTTGCTGTGTAGCTCGCTGTTCAGTTCAACAGCAGACTTGTTCGCTAGACATTCGATTTGACCAGTGATCGAGTTGCGACGGAACAGAAGATCAGAAACGCCAGCTAGGTCACGAGCTTTAATGATTTCTACTTCGTTGCCTTCTTTATCTAGCATGCGAACTTTCGTACCCGCAGTCACGTAAAGACCTGACTCAACCGTACAACGATCGCCCATTGGGAAGCCAAGACCTGCGTTTGCGCCTAGCAGGCAGTTTTCGCCGATAGAGATAACCATAGTGCCGCCACCAGAAAGCGTACCCATGATAGAAGCGCCGCCGCCGATATCAGAACCGTTACCCACAACCACACCAGCAGAGATACGACCTTCAACCATGCTTACGCCAGTAGTACCTGCATTGAAGTTGATGAAACCTTCATGCATAACCGTTGTGCCTTCACCCACATGTGCGCCAAGACGAACACGAGAAGTATCAGCAATACGAATACCTGTTGGTACCACGTAATCCACCATTTTAGGGAACTTGTCTACGCAATCTACAGACAGAGCACGACCCGCTAGGCGAGCTTCGATTTGACGCTCAGCCAGCTCAGGAAGATCGATAGGGCCTTCGTTAGTCCATGCGATGTTGTGCAGTAGACCGAAGATACCGTCTAATACCGTACCGTGTGGTTGTACTAGGCGGTTAGAGATAAGTTGTAGTTTTAGGAAACCTTCAGCAACTGATGCTGGCTTCTCGTCAGTCGCAAGAACAACAAGAACAAGAGGTTGCTCAGATGCTGCTGCTTTTTCTGCGAAAGATGCGTTTGCTGCATCGTCGTTTGCTGCGAATGCTTTCGCTAGTTCTGCGCTTTGTGCAGCAGAGATTTCGATAGCTTGGTTGCCTTCAGTGTAACCCGAAACTTCAGCCACAGCCGCTACAAGAGCATCGCTTGGGTTTAGAAGTGGGTTAGGGAAGAACGCTTCAATGATTTTATTGTCGCGGTTTTTGGTTGCCGTACCGAAGGCTAGTGAAAAGTAAGCCATGTTGAATCTCCATGTGTTGAGTCTTGATTTTGCTACTCCATAACAACGGCTCGAATAACAAGCGCTGCCGTTAGCAAAGTTAATTTAATTGCGTTCATCATAAAGAGAGCGCCCTCGTTATGAAAGGGCGCATCGGGATAAAGTCTGTAAAATGATATTGCTTGTCTTTCTGGAGATAGTTTTCTGCAATGAGAAAATGCTGTAGAACAACACAAATTGGCTCGTAATTTAATCAATACTCTCGTTTTAATAGTCTTCTCTAAACAAACAGCGCCTTATAAGCCTGTTCAATCCCTTCAATCAACATCTGCATACCGATGACTGCGAGTATTAACCCCATCATTCGTGTTATCACGTTCAATGCGCTTGGTCCGACAGCTTTAACAAAGCGCTCGCCGAATACAAATAAGATATAGGTTAAGGTACACAGTAGGCCGAAAGCTACAATGGTGATGATGGTTTCATAGATACTTTCGGTACTGGCAAAGTTCATCGCAGTGGCAATGGTGCCGGGGCCAGCGAGAATTGGCATTGCAAGTGGTGAGACGGCGATACTTAGAGCTGCGTCTCGCTGGGCATCTGAGTTCACTTTCTCTTTTGCTTTGGCGTGTGTTGAATCGCCTTGCAGCATGTGGAAGCCAATCAAAAA
This sequence comes from Vibrio tasmaniensis, assembly GCF_024347635.1. Taxonomy (NCBI): domain Bacteria; kingdom Pseudomonadati; phylum Pseudomonadota; class Gammaproteobacteria; order Vibrionales; family Vibrionaceae; genus Vibrio; species Vibrio tasmaniensis. Next base: position 2,512,808 of record NZ_AP025510.1, on the reverse strand, counting down.
GACCAAAATGCCGCCTGTGATGCGCAGTGCGTACAGCGTGATACCAAATAGGTCAAAGATCAGTTTGCCAGAGAGTGCAAAAGTACTGACGATGATGAAGGCGATAAACACTGAACGGAAAGCGATAGATTTAACGGTTTCCCTGTCATTGTCACCAGTTAATCCAAGAAAAATTGGCGTATTAGCGATAGGGTTCATAATGGCAAAAAAGCCCATGAACACGGTAATGGTATGAATGATGAGCTCTTTCATATTATTCCTTTAAAAAGATGCAGTTAAATACGACAGCAGAATGTATTTAATCTTAGATACAAATAATTATTAGAAATAGATAGTAGAGCAAGTGTGGATAAAAAACAGCCAGCATAAGGCTGGCTGTTTGGTTTTAGTGATAGGTGTAGAGTTTTGGTCGTCTGTTATTGCTTGTTTCTCAGTTAACGGACTCTACTCTATGGGTAGATCGTGGAGCTCAACGTTGTCGTTATGCGTTTTGAGATTCGCTCACGGCTACAGCCAATGCAACCGTCGCACCGACCATTGGGTTGTTACCCATACCGATGAAGCCCATCATTGCTACGTGAGCAGGGACGGAAGAGCTACCTGCAAACTGAGCGTCAGCGTGCATTCTTCCCATAGTATCTGTCATGCCGTAAGACGCTGGGCCTGCTGCCACGTTATCTGGATGTAATGTACGGCCTGTACCGCCGCCTGAAGCAACTGAGAAGTAAGGTAAACCTTGGCGAGTACGTTCTGCTTTGTAGATACCTGCAACAGGGTGCTGGAAGCGCGTTGGGTTAGTTGAGTTACCCGTAATACTTACATCCACTTCTTCTCTGTGCATAATCGCCACGCCTTCACGTACATCATCAGCGCCGTAACACAAGATCTCTCCGCGAGGGCCTTGTGAGAAGCGGCGACGTTCTGTTTCAACAAGTTCACCGGTTTGGTAATCGTATTGAGTGCGAACATAGGTAAAACCATTGATGCGAGAGATTAAGTAAGCCGCATCTTTACCTAGACCATTGAGTATTACCTTCAATGGGTTGTGACGTGATTTGTTGACGTTGAGTGCGATTTTAATCGCACCTTCTGCAGCAGCAAAAGATTCATGGCCCGCAAGGAAGGCAAAGCAGTGGCTTTCTTCATTTAAAAGACGCGCAGCTAGCGCACCGTGGCCGATCCCCACTTGGCGTTGCTCAGCAACACTGCCGGGTTTGGTGAATGCTTGAAGGCCTTCACCAATGATATTCGCTGCTTGTTCTGCGCTGGTGGCTTTGCGAAATAGCGCCAGTGCTGAACCAAGGATATAGGCATCGGCAGCGCTTTCAAAAGCGATAGGCTGGGTGTCCATCACCATGGCTTTTGGATCAACGTTGTGGGCTTTACAGTATTGGTTCGCTTGCTCTAAAGAGTCGAAGTTCATTTCTGCCAATACGCGAGTTACTGATTCATTAAATTGAGTGTTCATCATATCTTTCCTCTAAATTGGCAAAAATTATTGTTGGCGTGGGTTAATGGTGGTAACGGCTTCATCGAATCGACCATAAGTTCCCATTGCAAGGTCTGCTGCTTCGTTGGCTGACATACCTTGGTTAATCGCCTTCATCATTTTGCCGAGGTTGAGATATTCGTAGCCAATTACCTCGCTGTGGTCATCAAGTGCAAGCTTGGTCACGTAACCCTCTGCAAGCTCTAGGTAACGAACGCCTTTCGCTGAGGTTGAATAGCTAGTACCTACTTGGCTACGTTGTGTTTGACCGAGATCTTCTAATGCTGCGCCAATTTCTAGGCCGCCTTCAGAGAATGCAGACTGAGTTCGACCGTAAACAAATTGCAGAAAAATTTCGCGCATGGCTACGTTAATAGCGTCGCACACCAAGTCAGTATTCAGGGCTTCAAGAATGGTTCTTCCTGTGAGGATTTCGGCTGCCATCGCGGCTGATTGAGTCATGCCTGAACAACCAATCGTTTCGATTAGCGCCTCTTCGATGATGCCGTTTTTTACATTCAGTGTTAGTTTTGCGGCACCTTGTTGTGGTGCACAAGTGCCGACGCCATGGCTTAAGCCAGAAATAGCGATAACGTCTTTTGGACTAACCATAGCGCCTTCAACTGGAATTGGTGCTGAAGTGTGGAGATCACCCCTTTGAATAGGGCACATTGATTGAATTTCTGAAGAGTAGTGCATAATGTTTTCTCACTGTTAGGGTCATTGAAGACCTAGGGCGTTGAGAAAACAGGACGTGTTGGAAGAGGTGCGGCTAATTCACTACAGATCTTGTGTATCGATCATCCAAAGGTGTCATGAAGCTCGGTCTTAATAGACTAAGTCCATTTCAAAATGGAGGAGTAGCGATACATCCAACAGTATTACCTGTTTTCGATTCTGTAGGAGTCATTAGCACTGTTCGAAAGAACGGGCAGTTGAAGCAAAAGCTTAGGTGGAACCCCATCACCTGATGACTATAGATTAGATCTTTATCACACTTTTGTGCAAGCGAATGTTTAGAGCGATTTCGACTATAAACAGAGCTCATTATATTTCGATAAGTATAAAAAAACGCCAATAAAGAACTCTGATTAGAGACATTATTGACGTTTTTTAGAAAACTTCAGCTAATTAAGCGGCATCTTCTTCTGCGTCTTCAACAGCTTCAAGCTTCTTTTCTTTTTTCGGAGCTGGTTTACGCTTAGCACCTAATGCGTAAAGAACTTCTTCTTTGTTCTTCGCTAGGTACATTGCAAGCTCTTCTTGCTTGCCTTCATCTTCAACTAAATCGCTTTTGCTTAATAGTTCAAAAAGCTCATCAGCCATATCCAGCATTTTGTCGTATGCGTCAGCTTCGGCTTTAGAGGTAAAAGTCATTTTCTCTTCTCCGTTGCGTTCGACCACGTACTTGACGATAACAGCCATGGTTAATCCTCTAAGTTTGATAAATTTTACTGGCTTTTTATACAGTTTCTGATGTTAAAAGTCCAGTTGGAGCCCTAACAATGCGGCCTCAATCTTGATGTGAAGCCCAGTCTTCACAATAACTCATGAAAGATTTCAGCAGCGGGCTCTGGTATTTGTCTTTATGGACCAGCATCCAGAATCGACGTTTCATGTCGAGTGGGACATTGAGTGCTTTCACTCGGCCTGAATCAATTGCTCGTTGCGCAGCCAGCCGAGATAAACACGCGAATCCAAGATTGGCAGAAACAGAATTAATGATCGCCTCAGTCGTGTTGAGTTCAAAGGATTCATACCAATGTTCTATGCGTGGTGCGACGGCACGAAGAAAAAACTCGCGAGTGCCTGAACCAGACTCACGTAAAATCCAATGACTGTCTTCTAAATCGCTTAAAATCACTTTTTCTTTTGAAGTGAGAGGGTGTTGATTACTAACAATAATACACATTTCATCGCTGCTAAACTGACTCGAAATGAGTTCTGGATGGAGTGTTTTTCCTTCAATTAGCGCGATATCAAGTTCATAATCCACCAACTTTTGGCAGATCAGCGCACTGTTTGAAATGAACAAGCTCTGATCTTGATGCTGAGTTAGTTCGCGAAAGCCAGACAGAATAAACGGTGCGACCTGATTACCAATCGTGTCGCTCGCGCCAACCTTTAAATTGCCACTTAACGGTTGGTCGTCGCGGAACAAAACATCAATACCAGCAGCACGATGTAATATCTCATCCGCCAAAGGAAGAAGCTTTTGTCCTTCTTGATTGAGAATTAATCGGTTATTAACCCGGTCAAATAGAGAGTGACCGAGTTGTTTCTCCATTTCGCCTAGCGCCATGCTGACAGCGGCCTTAGACAGAAACAGAGCCTCGGAGGCTGCGGTCAATGTCGAATGCTGGGTAATAGTGACAAACACTTTGAGTTGTTTGATTGAAATATTAGCCATCAGGTTCCTAGTTTTACGCTGCTGGTGTAAAGGTATCGTTCAGTATTAATGAACATTTGTTATATATAATTGGATATTGTTTAACGAAGCGCAAGCGTATTATGGCTTCAACAAGCTGATGAGTTCACAAGTTTAGTGAATTAAGTTTAAGAGAGGCTGACATGATTCAACGTATTAAATATAGATTAACAGGAGCTCCAACTCCCATGGCAGGGTTAGCACTCGCAATTGCAAGTTTAGGCTGGTGTTGGGATGGTGTTTTAGTCGCACAAGGTATTTTGCACACACCGGGTTTGGTGCAGTGGGTCAGTGCTGGTATTGCGGCGGTATTGCTTCTTGTTTTAGCTGTGAAATTTTTGATTCACGGCCACTTATTACGTGAAGACCTTGCTCACCCTGTTGTTGGCAGTGTTGTACCCACATTCGCAATGGGTTGTATGGTGGTGTCTGCTTCGTTGGCTCCGATCTCTCAATTCTTACAAGAAGCTGTGTGGCTCGCTTCGGTAGCGTTACATGTCGTGTTCTTGGTGAGCTTCCTATACCACAGAGCAAAACAGTTTGAGATCCACCACATGGTACCAAGCTGGTTTGTGCCACCAATCGGTATTATCGTGGCAGACGTTTCTTTTTCAGGTAACCCGATCTTAGAACCCGTTGCTCACGCGACTTTAGTCTTTGGTTTATTGGTTTATGCCGTAATGCTACCTCTTATGATCTACCGTTTGATCTTCTCTCATGAAGTGCCTGACGCAGCAAAACCAACCATTGCGATTATGGCGGCACCAGCAAGTCTATCTTTAGCTGGCTACCTAACGGTGACGGCAAATCCTTCGCCAGTGATCATTGGGTTACTCTTTGGCATTGCAGTGTTGATGACGTTTATTATCTACATCGCGTTTTTCAAACTACTTCGTCTGCCATTCAGCCCTGGCTATGCGGCGTTTACATTCCCAATCGTGATTGGTGCAACGGCGCTATTCAAATTGGCGGCTTGGATGCAAGCACAAGGTATTGAAGCGCATTACATAAATCAAGTATTCGGTCTAGCGTATCTAGAATTGATTGTGGCAACGTTTGTGGTGGGTTATGTGGCGGTTCGTTATTACATGAATTACAAACCTCACCGTGTTCTAAGCGCGGTAGGCAGTAAATTGTAAGAAGCAATAGTTCAAAAGATAAACGGACCTTAAGTTTTCAGTATTTCATAAGCTTATATTCCTAATCCAAACACGGCACTTATGCTAATCTGGCTTTATATTGTGGCAAGATTAGCGTGAGTGCACTTTGTTTACTGTTTACCATTCCAATAAAGTTGATACTTTAAAAATCCTTCTCGTTCACTTAATCAAAAGTGATCCTTTAGCCAATCCTTTCGAAAAAGAGCAGATCTTGGTTCAGAGCCCAGGTATGTCTCAATGGCTTAAGATGGAACTCGCCAAAGAGTTTGGTGTAGCAGCAAATATCGATTTCCCACTTCCAGCAACCTTCATTTGGGATATGTTTACCCAAGTGCTTCCTGATGTACCTAAACGCAGTGCTTTTAACAAAGAAGCGATGACGTGGAAGTTGATGAGTTTACTACCCGTTAAGCTTGACCACCCTGATTTCTTGCCTCTGCAACGTTATCTTGAAAATGATGAAGATGACTCTAAGTTGTATCAATTGGCAGAGAAAATTGCCGATATCTTCGATGGTTACTTGGTGTATCGACCTGAATGGATGGCGATGTGGGAAGCGGGAGAACCTGTTTCTGAACTTATTGATGACGAAGGGCAACAAGATCACCCTTGGCAGCCGATTTTGTGGCAAGCACTCTATGACCAGACCCTGTCCCAAGGCCAATCTAAATATCACCGTGGTAACTTGTATCACGACTTCATTGAAGCGTTAGCCAATCAACAAGGTCAGCTGCAGCATCTGCCGAAACGCTTATTTGTGTTTGGTATTTCTTCGCTGCCTCCTCGTTACATGGATGCGTTGAAAGCACTTGGCGAGCAGATTGATGTGCACTTGATGTTTACCAACCCTTGCCAACATTACTGGGGCGATATTCGCGACCGTAAATATTTGGCAAGAGTTGAAGCCCAGCGTCGCAAGCAGTTTGCGTTGGTTGATGGTTTACCTCAACTAGAAGGCGAAGTATCACCATTGAAAGATGGCATTGAAGCCAACGTTGAAGACGAACTGCATACCAGCCAAGCCGTGGGTAATAGTTTACTTGCGTCTATGGGAAAGCTGGGCAGAGATAACCTGTTCTTGCTATCTCAATCAGACAGCGAAGAGCATGAGTTCTTTATTGATGTTGAGAGGGATAACCTGCTGCATCAATTGCAAGCTGATATTCTTCAGTTAGAAGAGCATCAAGACGACCACATCTTAGATTCCAGCAACCATAAACAGGTGGTTGAGCTTGGCGATCGCTCTCTGACCGTACATGCGTGTCACAGCCCAATGCGTGAGGTCGAAGTCCTTCATGATCAGTTGTTGGCGATGTTTGATGCCAACCCGACTCTGAAACCACGCGATATCATCGTTATGGTGTCTGACATTAATGCTTATAGCCCAGCGATTCAGGCGGTATTTGGTAATGCACCGGGTGAGCGTTATATCCCTTACTCGATCTCTGATAGAACCGCAGACCAAGAAAGCCCAATTCTGACCGCCTTCATGCAGTTAGTCGCGCTACCAAACACGCGCTGTCTAGCTTCTGAGTTGCTAGAGCTGTTAGAAATTCCTGCGATGATGGCACGCTTTGGTATTGACGAGTTTCAATTCGAGCAAGCCAAGCAATGGGTTGAAGAAGCGGGTATCCGTTGGGGTGTCGATGCTTCAACGGCGACAGAATTTGATTTACCTGCGACCGAGCAAAATACTTGGCTATTCGGCATTCAGCGCATGCTCTTAGGTTATGCGATGTCAGACTCTGCAGGTTTGTTTGAAACTGAACACTCTCCGATTGCCGCTTATAACGAAGTTCAAGGCATTAACGCCGAACTTGCAGGTAAGTTAGCTCACTTTATCGATCGTATTGCCCATTACCGTCAACGCTTAACTGAAACTCAATCTATCGATATGTGGCGTGAAATCTTGCTGCAAATGATTGATGATTTCTTTGCGGTTGAACTGGAAGGCGAGGTGGTGCTTAAGTCGATACGTGATGCGCTTTCGCAACTGAATGAACAGCTTGATGATGCCTTGTATGAACAAGAGCTGTCGCCAAGCATTATCTACCAGTACCTCAATAATAAGTTATCTGGCGCGCGTATTAGCCAGAGATTCTTAGCCGGGCAAGTTAACTTTTGTACCTTGATGCCGATGCGTTCGATTCCGTTCAAAACCGTCTGTTTGTTAGGCATGAATGATGGTGTTTACCCTCGCTCAATGCCACCAGAAGGTTTTGATTTGATGAGCGCCCAAACTCGCTCGCCGAATGGCGTAGGCAAAAAGAGTCTAGCTCGTCCGGGCGATCGTTCTCGTCGTGATGATGACCGCTATCTATTCTTAGAGGCGATGTTGTCGGCGCAAGAGTGCTTATACATCAGCTATGTCGGCCGTTCAATTCAAGATAATACCGAGCGAGTGCCGTCGGTATTGGTTTCAGAGTTAATTGAGTACTGCCAACAGAACTACTGCTTAAGTGAAGACCAAGCCCTACCAAGTGATGATTCAGGCATCAACCTGACTCAAGCGATCAGCTTTGAACACACCATGACACCGTTCAGCCCGGCAGCGTTTACTCAAGGTGACGCAAGCCATGTATTGAGTTATGCCAAAGAGTGGCTACCTGCGGCAAATCGTTCTGGTGAACGCAGTGGTGAATTCAATCGCGCATTGGATGACTATTTGTTCGGTGCAACGTACCCGTTAGAATTGGATCTGGTTGAGTTACAGCGTTTTTGGCGTTTGCCAGTACAGTACTTCTTTAATCGCCGTCTAAAAGTGGTGTTTGAGCCGCCGCTTCCGGTAATGGAAGACGATGAGCCGTTCGTACTTAATGGTTTAGAGAGTTTCCAACTTAAGGATGCTTTGCTGCAAGTGCTGTTGGACCACCCAGAAGGCGCAGACGAAGCGGTTCGATTGTTTGTCTCTGAACAAAAAGCACAGGGCCGATTACCTGTCGGCGCTTTTGGTGATATCGAATTTGAAACTAACCGTGTTCAAGCGGAAGACTTAGCCAAAGAGATTCGATTTGTGAGCGGATCACCGCAGCAAGATCTCGAAGTAAATATCGAATTTGATGTGTTAGGCGAAGGTAAACCTGTTCGCTTGACGGGTTGGTTAACTCAAAACTATCAATCAGGTTTAGTGCGATTCCGAAGTGGAAAAATACGCTCTCAAGATTATTTGGCAGCGTGGATTGATCATCTATGTTGTGCAGTGATGGGGCACGGAAAAACGACTCATATTATTGGCTACGACAGAAAAGAGGGCGTGGTTCACCAAACGCTACAGCCGATTGGCGATGCGCTTCAGGCGAAGAGTTTACTGACTGAGTTAGTGCGACTGTTTTATCAAGGTATGACAGCGCCATTACCTTACTTTCCGAAAACTGCATTAGCTGGTGTTGAGGCTGGCTTTAGCCGTGGTAAGTGGGTCGATGACGAAGAAAAGTCCCTAAAGAAAATGGCCGATACCTTTAATGACAGCTTCGCCTTTACGGGCGAGGGGCGAGATACCTACATCTCACGTATTTGGCCTAAGTGGAATGATGAATTGGCTGCTGAGTCGCGTATGTATTCAACGCTTGTGTTACAGGCGGCAAGGTTGGCTGCTGCCGATCTGGAAGATCAGGAGTAGGTGGTTGTGATCGGTAAGATCAATAGCGGATGCGCTAAATTAATAGAAGACGAAAGAGAGTGGCTGGTAAACATTTGGGACGCTTGCTTTCAAGGTGAAGGGAATCTAGGTGAAGAGAAGCAAGGTACAGGAAATAAAGTGGCCGCCAGTAAATCATTATTAGTGTAGGGCGTTCGCTGTACGGCCACAGGTCAGAGGGACCATTATTCTGTGGTTCAAAGTAGGCAATGAGTATAAAACTCGAATCGCGCTCCTGAACTCGTGGGCGCATAGTATCGAGGCGATCTGAATTGATCCGTGAGAGAGATCGCACTAACTATTAACAAATTGGCGTAGGACGTAAATTGAATGACGTTTTCTACGCTAGGTCACATTTGTAACAGACTAATTTATCAGAAGGCAGTAAGGCATGACGACCACAAGCAGTGCTCAGGTAATCGTTCCACAAACACTTGATACCATGACGTTTCCACTTCATGGCGCGCGTTTAATTGAAGCATCAGCGGGTACGGGTAAAACATTCACCATTGCTGGCTTGTACTTGCGCCTACTGCTTGGGCACGGCACGGCTGCACCGCAAGGCGAGCTTACGGAAGCCACTCGACACCATGAACCACTAACCGTAGATCAAATATTGGTAGTGACCTTTACTGAAGCGGCAACGGCCGAGCTGCGAGATCGTATCCGTGCGCGAATCCATGATGCACGTATCGCGTTTGCTCGCGGGCAAAGTGACGACCCTGTGATTGCTCCTTTGTTACAAGCCATCGATGATCATGCTGGTGCGGCGAAAACTCTGCTCAATGCTGAAAGGCAAATGGATGAAGCGGCGGTATACACCATTCACGGTTTCTGTCAGAGAATGTTGACTCAGAATGCCTTCGAGTCTGGAAGCCGCTTTGATAATGAATTTGTGACCGATGAAAGCCACCTTAAAGCGCAAGTGGTTGCCGATTATTGGCGTAAACAGTTCTACCCATTGCCAATTCAATTAGCAGGTGAGGTTCGCAATATCTGGGGTTCTCCCGCTTCGCTATTGGCTGACGTAAACCGTTACCTGACGGGCTCTCCGCTGAAGTTGACGGTAGATGCGATGTCGGGTGATTTACAAACTCTGCACAATCAAAACCTAGACAAAGTGAAGCAACTTAAAGCGCTGTGGTGTGAATCTGAAGCGGACTTTTTGGCTTTGATTTCTGGATCGGATGTGAACAAGCGCAGCTACACCAAGAAGTCTTTGCCGACTTGGTTAGAAGCGGTAACAGCATGGGCTCAGAGCGACACCCATGATTACCAGTTCCCAGATAAATTAGAGAAGTTCTCACAAGCCACGTTAATTGAAAAAACACCAAAAGGTACTGCTCCTCAACACGCGGTGTTTGAGGCTATTGAGGACTTCTTAAACTCCCCAGCAGATCTAAAAGCCCCATTGTTGGCACATGCGATTACCCACTGTCGAACTATGCTAGCCAAGGCTAAACAGCAGAAGCAATGGTTATCGTTTGATGACTTGCTGACCCAGTTATCCGCGTCGATTGATGTGGATGAGCAATCCTTGCTGGTGGAGAGAATTCGCACCTTATACCCAGTGGCTATGATTGATGAATTCCAAGATACCGATCCGCTGCAATACAGTATTTTTAGTCGAATCTACCTAGATAATCCGCAGTGTGGCTTGTTTATGATCGGTGACCCTAAGCAGGCTATCTATGGCTTCCGTGGCGCGGATATCTTTACCTATATCAAGGCGAGAAACCAAGTTAGTGCTCACTACACGCTAGGCACTAACTGGCGTTCGAGTGCTGACATGGTCAGCGCGGTAAATCAAGTGTTTATGAATTCGGATAGCCCGTTTATCTATGACCAAGACATTCCATTTTTACCCGTCGCAGCTAGCCCATCGGCCGACAAACGCCAATGGGTGATGAACGGAGAAACTCAGCACGCACTCACCTTTTGGTTGCAAGAGGCTGAAGATAAGCCGTTACCAAAGGGCGAATATCACAAGGCAATGGCTGAGGCGACGGCGAGTCAAATTCAAACCATTCTGACCGCTTCTCAAAATCAGCAAGCCTATTTTGATAACGGCAAAAAACAACATGCCGTGAATGCAGGTGATATTGCTGTTTTGGTTCGAACCGGTAGTGAAGGTCGCCTGATTAAGAACGCGTTGTCGGAACAAGGCATCGCTAGTGTCTACTTATCGAACCGAGATAGCGTATTCACCAGCTTGGTCGCACAAGATATTCAACGCCTATTGCAAGCGGTGTTGACGCCTGAAAACGACCGTGCATTGCGTGCTAGTTTAGCGTCGGAATTGTTTGCTTTGGATGCCGCATCATTGGATGAACTCAACAACGATGAAGTGGTGTGGGAAAACGTTGTTAACGAATTTCGAGAATATCGTAAGTTGTGGCTACAGCGCGGCGTGCTACCAATGCTTCGCAGCGTGATCAGTAAACGACATCTCGCGGAACGTTTACTGGAAGAAGAAAATGGTGATCGCTCACTCACTGATTTGATGCATATTGGTGACCTGCTGCAACAAGCAAGGCAAGAACTCGACAGCGACTATGGCTTGTTACGTTGGCTAGCAGAAGCGATATCAGATGCACAAATTGGTTTAGGCGGAAGCGATGATGACATCCAACGCCTTGAATCAGAAAGAAACTTGGTTCAAATCGTTACTATTCATAAATCGAAAGGCTTGGAATATGACTTAGTATTTTTGCCGTTCGTTGCAAGTTACCGTGAAGCGAGTGAAGGCAAGTTCTACGATCACGAGTCAGATACCACAGTGCTTGATATTACCGGTAGTGATAGTGCTTTGGCACAAGCCGATAAAGAGCGATTAGCAGAAGACTTACGTTTGATTTACGTGGCGCTTACTCGTGCTGTATACGGTTGTTTCGTTGGTATGGCACCGTTACGTAAAGGCCGCTCAACTAAAGAGCCGACGGGTGTGCATTTGAGTGCGATGGGCTACTTGGTTCAAAATGGACAGGAGCAAGGTATTGCTGAGTTGAATCAAGCTTTGGCAGCGATTGAGGGTAAGAATTCAAGCGTACTACTGTCTGAAACACCAACCGCTCATGAGCAAGTGTTTGTTCAGGCAGAACAAGTGAGTGACGACTTACAGGCTAGCGAACTGAAGGCTTCAATTGACCGAGCTTGGCGAATCACCAGTTACTCGGGGCTTGTAAAACAAGGTAGTCACGGAGCAAGCCATGACGCTACGATTGAGGTGTCTGGCTTCGATATTGATTGTGCTGATGAGCAAGATGAGTCGGAACTGATTGAACCGGAACGCTCTATATTCACGTTCCCTCGCGGTGCTCGCCCAGGTACCTTCTTACATACCTTGTTTGAGGATGTTGAATTTACCGAGCCAGCAACCAGTGACCATAACACGCAAGTAATCACTCACTTGTTAGAGTCAGAGCAATACGAACTCGAATGGTTACCTGTGCTTCAACAGCTTGTTGATACGGTGCTAAACACGGCTTTAGATGGAAAGAACTTAAAGCTGAGCGAGAAAGACTCAACTCAACGACTGATTGAGATGGAATTCTTGTTGCCGATCGAAGTGTTAGCGGCATCTGAATTGAATCAAACCATTCAATATCACGATCCGCTATCAGCAAAAGCCGGTGACCTTGGCTTTCAAACCGTGCAAGGCATGCTGAAAGGCTTCATCGATTTGGTGTTTGAGCATCAAGGTAAATACTATGTGCTCGACTGGAAATCGAACCATCTAGGTGATGACGTTGCCGTCTACCATGGTGAAGCATTGAAATCGGCGATGGCAGACCACCGTTATGACCTGCAATATCAAATCTATGCTTTGGCGTTGCACCGTTTCTTACGCAGCCGCGTTGCGGATTACAGTTATGAACAACATTTCGGTGGGGTTTATTACTTGTTCTTAAGAGGAATGGACGGCCAATCTCAACAAGGTGTTTTCTCGGCTAAACCTACATTGGCTTTGCTCGATGAAATGGATCAATTGATTGACGGTAAAGTGATAGACAGACGTTCAGCACAATTGAATGATAATGAAACTGGACAGATGGGGCTTCTATAATGACAACAACGACCACTAATACCAGTATGGAAACAGCGAACTCTGTTAAGCCAGTTTCACTTATCCCTGAACAGCTCATGGATGTACTCAAGTTCCTTGCAGCCAAGGGCTCAATTCGCCAATTGGATTATCAGTTTGCTCGTTTTATTGCTCAGCAAGCGACGAGTCACTCTCAAGAGATCGGCTTTCTAGCTGGGGTGGTGAGCCATGAATTAGGCAAGGGGCATATCTGTACTCAGCTTGTTCAAGAGACAGATCTTGCTCAGCTAATTGGTTTGTATGGTGAGACGGCATTGCAACTGAATCAAAAATTGTTGGGGATTGACTGGGTGACTGTTTTGCAATCATCTAACCTCGTTGGCACAACCAATGACTGTGTTAAGCCGCTAATGTTTGATGGACGGCGTGTCTACTTACAGCGTTATTGGAACTATGAAGTTGTGTTGGCTGAAACGTTAAACCGTTTAAGTAAGCCAGTTGAGTTCAACTCTGAGCAAAAAAAATCGCTAACCGAAACATTGAATCAGTTATTCGCACGCAGTTATCACTTTCTGTTTAACGCTTTAGCCAAGGCTGAAGCAAACCAACAAACGTCTCAGGTATTACGCCAACAACTGGTGTGTGACCATCTAGATATTGTCGATGAACATGTTCTGGATTGGGGCGCGATAGACCAAGCGATTGTTCAAGCCAAACAAGTGACCGATTTAGATGCTCTAGACAGCTTGGTGCCTTTATCTGTTTGCTTGAACTGGCAAAAGGTCGCAGCAGCGGTGGCGTTAAGTCGTCGCTTCGCGGTGATCTCTGGTGGGCCGGGTACCGGTAAAACGACCACGGTAACCAAATTGCTGTCGGCTATGGTCGAGCAATCACTCAGTCAAGGTAAAACACCAACGATTAAATTAGTCGCACCGACAGGTAAAGCGGCGGCGCGTTTAACCGAGTCGATTGGTAAAGCGATTGAACAATTGCCTCTAGCGCCAGAAGTTAAGGCGAATATACCGACTGAATCCAGTACCTTACACCGCTTACTGGGTGCGATTCCTAATCGAGCTGAATTTAGACATAACCGACGCAATCCACTTCACCTTGATATTTTGGTGGTGGATGAAGCATCGATGGTCGATCTGTCGATGATGTATAAGCTGGTGGATGCGCTTCCTGAGCACGCAAGGCTCATTTTATTGGGTGATAAAGACCAACTTGCTTCAGTAGAGGCAGGAGCGGTGTTGGGTGATATCTGCTCGTTTAATTCAACAGGCTACAGCACAGCGCAAGGCAATTTGATTGCAGAAATGACCGGCTTTGACGCGATCGCTAAACCAGGGCAGGTCAAAGCTGGAGCGCTTAACCCTCCTGCTGCGATTGCGGATAGCTTGTGTATGCTGCAGAAGAGTTACCGTTTCGATGCGCGTTCAGGTATCGGACAGTTGGCAAAAGCGATCAATAACGGGTCTGCCAGTCAAGTTGACCAAGTGTTTGCTAAAGGGTTTGGAGACATTGAAAACCATCCTCTGTCGAGTGATAGCTATAATTTGATGCTGCGCACTTTAGTCAATGAGTATGGCGGGTATCTCAACCGAATGAATGTGCCGCTAGAAGAATTAGAAACCCAAGAAGCGCGAGCTAAATCGGTGCTCGATTTGTTCAGTCAATGTCGACTGTTATGTTCTATTCGTGAAGGGGATTTTGGTGTTAAAGGCCTCAACCACAGAATCGAAAGGGCACTTGCCGCAAGATGCTTGGTGAATCCGCACAACGATGAATTGTGGTATCACGGGCGACCAGTCATGGTAACGCGTAATGATCATGGTTTGGGTTTATACAATGGTGATATCGGTATCTGTATGCTAGAGGCGGATTCAAGCCAGCCTGACTCAACTCATCGCTTGAAGGTGTATTTTGAACTGCCAGATGGCAGTGTGAAAGCGGTGCTACCAAGCCGAGTTCCCGATCATGAAACCGCTTATGCGATGACGATACACAAATCTCAAGGCAGTGAATTTGATCTGACTTTGATGATCTTACCGCCAGACTTCAGCCCTATTTTAACGCGAGAGCTTATCTATACGGGTATCACGCGTGCTAAGAAACGACTGATGATGTTCAGTGATACAAACGTGTTGAAGCGTGGAATTAAGGTGAAAACAGAACGAGTGAGTGGTTTAGGCAGTCGTTTAACCGGCTAATGAGTTGTTCACTTCAACTGTTAGTGGGTTCTAGGGAAGGGTATCGCGAGGGGCAACGCGGCTAAATGGCTAACAGATAGTACATAAAGCAACCATCCCTGGTCGCTTTGAGCGTTATTAAGAATCTGTTCCTAAAAACGCTCGAGTAAACGATATATGGTTTATCTTGTATTTTGGTTGGCAATTCAAAATAAACTCTTTTAGATTTTCGCTCACAGGGAACACGCAGTGTACGTCTAGCCCTTCTAAGAATTGGTTATCAGCCATATCCCAAAAACTTTGCAGCGAGTTACAAACAATGGTTCTCATATCAATGTTGCTCTTTTGCTGTTTATATTAACGAGCAGACTGACTACTAGCATGCTGATCGTTAACGGGTATAGCAATCCGTGCAGTGACCACCTGAATGTCATAGCTTAAACATTCGGCGGCATTCCAATAAAAACGCTTGTCAATATTCATAAAGCGTGCAAATTCTATACAATTACGGCTGTGAATGAAAGTGCATATTTAATAAATATCACATAGCAAACGATTCAATTTGCAATAGAGTTGTTATTAAAGTGAGGTTTTGCTCCAAATTTCATTTACACATTTAACGCTAAGATCTTGGAGTTCCTTTGATAGTTGTACAGACCTTGCTTTTCCATTGGTAATTCATCAACCGTTATTTCGTAAAAACCCTGTTCACGGAACCAATGAAGGCTGTGTGTGGTAAGAACAAAGATCTGGTCGATATCACGAGATTTGGATTGGTGGCGCATGTAATCAAGCAGTAACTGGCCACGGTTTCCATCCCGGTAATCAGGGTGAATAGCGACACAGGCCATTTCTGCCATGTGATCTTCGGGGTAAGCGTATAGTGCTGCACAGCCTATAATTAGCCCGTCTTTTTCGATAATGGTAAAGCGATGGACTTCTTGCTCCAATTGTTCTCTTGAGCGACGCACTAAGATGCCTTGTTCTTCTAGAGGTCGAATGAGGTCAAAGATGCCACCAATATCGTCAATTTGAGCTTGTCTTACTTGTTCCGCACTCGCCATCACTACTTGGGTTCCAATACCATCAAAAGAGAACAGTTCTTGGATCAATGCGCCATCGACTTTGTAGCTGATTAAGTGACAACGAGGCACGCCTGCTCGGCAAGCTGAGATCGCTCCTTTTAAGAAGCGCAGTGTTCCGGTACTCATGTCTTCGGCGGGGTCCTGAGACTCCGTTAAGCGTTCAAGAATTTGCTTAGCGTCTTTAGGGAAGAGTTCGGCGAGTACATTACCATTTTCGTCGGTTACCCCTTGCTCCGAACAAAAGCCAATCAGTTTGTCGGCTTTTAAACGGATAGCAACTTGTGTCGCAACCTCTTCCGAAAGCAGGTTGAAGCTTTCGCCGGTGACTGAACTGGCAATAGGCCCAAGAAGGACGATGGAACCTTGGTCAAGGGTGCGATTGATCCCTTCGATGTCTATTCGACGAATGCGTCCGCTGTGGCAGTAATCCGTGCCATCATCGACGCCTAAGGGTTGAGCGGTAATGAAGTTACCACTCATCACATTGAGTTGAGTTCCTGCCATCGGGGTGTTATTTAAACTCATTGAAAGGCGAGCGGTGATCGCAAGTTGTAGTTGCCCAGCCGCCTGCATCGCGACACCTAAAGAATATTCATCTGTGACTCTAATATTTTTATGGTAAGGCGTATGACAATCTTGTTTTTCTAACAGTTGATTGATCTGTGGTCTAGCCCCATGAACGAGAACAATCTTAACCCCAAGGCTATGAAGTAGGGCTATATCATTAATAATATTACCAAAGTTTCTATCGGCAACGGCTTCACCTCCCAGCATAATGACCATGGTTTTCCCACGGTGAGCATTTACATAAGGGGTCGATTGCCTAAAGCCTTTGACTAGCGCCGTACTTCTTAATTTCACAGAATAAGCCTTCCTTGTTTATTTATTCGATAATTTAGCATTTAAATTCAAATCTGAACAACAACTTTTTGGAATGAAGCGCAAACTATTCTCATCTAGGCTTCGTTTTATAAACTGTCTCAGTG
Source organism: Vibrio tasmaniensis (assembly GCF_024347635.1). Lineage (NCBI taxonomy): Bacteria > Pseudomonadati > Pseudomonadota > Gammaproteobacteria > Vibrionales > Vibrionaceae > Vibrio > Vibrio tasmaniensis. The sequence goes on along the minus strand of NZ_AP025510.1, from coordinate 2,495,789 downwards.
TACAATGCGTACAGCATCCTTATGAGTCGTAAACGAATGCAAAAAAATCCAGCAAGAAAGAGTAAGATTGATGAGATCGCTAGAGGTCTCTACAGTGGAGCAGAGCAGCGCAACAAACCTAAATTGAGACGGAAGGTCATTGAACGCAGTTTAATGGTTTTAGCTTTGGTGGGTTCGTTTGCCGTCGCTTCCTTGTTTGCCGATGTGTTTTATAGAGTGCAAGATGCGATAACGCCTAATAGTCAAATATATGGAACTTGGGTAGAGCAAGATGTCGCTCGTTATGCTGCGGACGAGTTTGTGCTGAGTGAAAATGGTGTGTCAGTGCGAGGCTCTGTTGTGTCGACTCATTTTGATTTCGATGGTAAGTACTTCGAATATAAGGCCGGCAATAAAACGTATCACTTCCGCATAACGAATTCTGATAAGACAGAAATGATGCTTGTATCGGATAATCACTATAATCCAGTCTTTCGTCTTAAAGGTCATATCGATAACTCAGTTCGATAGGTTATCTTATACCAATCGTAGTAAATAATTGGTCACCCTAGCTTGTTAAAAAACTCGATAACTTCGTTAGAATTTTTGATTGTAGAATAACTACTTATCAAAAAGATCTGCCTTGTTCTCAAGATTTTTTCCTACGCTATTTTTAATCACTTATTTACTGTGATTGGTATTATTGTAAACATTTACAATCTAAGATTGTGTTATCTGATCGTTTTTGTCATCCTCGATGCATAGAATATTTAGGATGACTCTTGTGATTAAAAAATGGCTTCCCCTTGTTGCTGCCTCTTTCTTATTTGGCTGTGCTCAACCCACTGATCTTGCCCAACAACACCTTGATGGTGAATTTCCCCGAACCTTAAATAAGGTCGATTTGGTTGAATCTAATAAACCAAGAGACTACACCGCATTTGCAGAGCAAGCTGAGATGGTGGTTTCTAAATCCCCTTCGATGGCTAAAATCTATGAGCCGCTTTATCAGCAACTCAATGAATGGGCGGTGCTGAGTGGAGAGCCGAGTGAACTCGCTAATTTTGGCGTTCAAACAGCTCAATTAGGCGGTGGCGATAAGCAAGGCAATGTTTTGTTTACGGGGTACTTTTCTCCTGTAATGGAATTGCGACATGAAGCAAACGAAGAATATCGATTCCCTGTTTATGGGCTTCCAGAGTGTGATAAAGAGTGTCCTACACGCGAAGAGATCTACAACGGTGCATTAGAAGGCCAAGGTCTTGAGTTAGGTTACTCGGCAAACCGTATCGACCCATTTATGATGGAAGTACAGGGCAGCGGCTTTGTGCATTTCGGAGATGATGACACGCTGCAATATTTTGCATACGCGGGTAAGAACAACAAAGCTTACGTGAGTATCGGCCGTGTTTTGATCGAGCGAGGTTTAGTGCCACGCGAAAAAATGTCATTGAAAGCAATCAAAGAGTGGGTATTGGCAAACGATCCTGAAGTGGTAAAAGAGCTGCTTGAGCAAAACCCATCTTTTGTCTTCTTTAGCGCGAGAGATGATCTATCCGTAATGGGCAGTGCAGGCATTCCTCTATTACCGATGGCAGCAGTTGCGGGTGATCGTTCGATCTTACCTATGGGTACACCTATTTTGGCTGAGGTTCCATTGTTGAATGCCGATGGCACGTGGAGCGGCGCGCACCAACTAAGACTGTTACTGGTTTTGGATACGGGTGGTGCGGTTAAGCAAAACCATTTGGATCTCTATCATGGTATGGGCCCACGAGCAGGTACTGAAGCAGGCCATTACAAGCATTTTGGTCGGGTGTGGAAACTTGGCTTAGATGGCAGTGCAACTGAAGCGCCTTGGGCTTTACCACCTGAAAAGGTCGAGTAAGCGGCAATAAAATAGGGCATTGAAAGCGAATCGCTAATCCCCTAGACTTTTAATTCAAGAGTGCGTATAAAACGCACTCTTTTCTTTTTCTCAGAAATAAATTGGCGGCAACAATGCGTGAATTGACCACTCCAGCTTCAGAAAACTATGACCAACGATTTGGTGGCACTCGTCGCCTGTATGGCAATAGTGAAGTAGATATACTTAGAGCAGCACACGTGTGTGTGATCGGTATTGGCGGTGTCGGTTCATGGGCGGTTGAAGCGCTTGCTCGTACTGGTTTAGGTGAGCTGACATTGATCGATATGGATGATGTGTGCGTGACGAACATCAACCGTCAGATCCATGCAATGTCGGGCACGGTTGGTAAGAGTAAAATCGAAGTGATGGCAGAGCGCGTTAAGCTGATTAACCCAGAGTGCAAAGTTAACCTGATTGATGACTTTATCGGGCCAGATAATCAGGCTGAATACCTATCGAAAGAGTTCGACTTTGTGCTCGATGCGATTGATAGCATGAAAGCTAAGGCTTCACTGTTGGCGTATTGTCGTAGCAACAAAATCAAAGTGATCACTACGGGTGGCGCGGGTGGGCAAGTTGACCCGACTCAAATCAAAGTGGCTGATCTGACTAAGACGATTCAAGATCCACTCGCAAAGAAACTAAAAGATACGCTGCGTCGTCATCATAATTTCCCTAAGAACCCTGCGCGTAAGTTTGGTATCGATTGTGTGTTCTCGACTGAGCAACTTAAATACCCTCAAGCCGACGGCAGTGTATGTGCTGCGAAAGCGACCGCAGAAGGTCCAAAACGTATGGATTGCGCGACGGGTTTTGGTGCGGCAACGGTTGTAACGGCTACATTTGGTTTTGTGGCTGTTTCGCGTATTGTCGAAAAGTTGATTCAAAAGCACGCTAAGTAGTTCTCTATTATCTGCTTTACAACACTAAACCTTTGTCACCTGTACATTTAGTCATAATCTATTGGATATTAAAATGATGTCATTCCCAAGCTCTCCATTTGGTACTGAAATTACCAGTGATGATATTGTCGCGAAAATGCAGACATTTAACGGTTGGGAAGATCGTTATCGCCAAGTGATTCAATGGGGTAAGAAACTGCCAATTATGCCTGGTGAACTGAAAAGTGAGCAGGTGATTGTCTCTGGCTGTGAAAGCCAAGTGTGGTTAGTTTCTCAAAATATCGACGGTGTTTGGCACTTTTGTGCTGATTCTGATGCGCGTATCGTGCGCGGTCTGATTGCATTAGTGATGGCTGCGTACGACGGTAAAACATCAGAGCAGGTTCAAGCATTTGATATCGATGGATACTTTGAAAAAATCGGTTTAATTACCCATCTAAGCCCATCTCGCGGTAATGGATTAAAAGCGATTGTTGCTCAAATCCAAGAGCTAAGTGCTTAATATCTCTTAGATACATAGAAACGAAAAGGGTTGACGCTACAGGTCAACCCTAAATAATTTCGCTACTCGTTATTCTTTACTATCTATAGCATATCAACGGCTTTTTTTATCGCCGCAATCAGCTTTTCAACATCATCCAGATTGTTATAAATACCAAATGAGATCCGTACTGTCCCTTTGACATTGAGTGCATCCATTAATGGGTGAGCACAGTGGTGTCCAGCACGTACTGCGATACCTTGTTGATCCAACAGGGTTGCAATATCTTGGTGGTGAACGCCATCCATCACAAAAGTAATCACACTTGCGTTGGGTTGATAACCCAATACCTGAATATCATCCAGCTTGCTGAGTGCAAGATAAGTCTCGTGCTGTAGTTGGTGGATATGATTTTCGACATCTTGCTGAGCAAAACCACTTAACCATTCTATTGCGGTACTTAATGCTATCGCTCCCGCCACATTTGGCGTGCCCGCTTCAAATTTCCCTGGCAGTTCAGAAAATGTGGTACCAGAGAAAGACACGCGCTCAACCATTTTGCCACCGCCATGCCAAGGGGGCATCGCTTCGAGCAATTCAAGTTTGCCGTAAAGCACACCTATGCCGGCAGGGGCGTAGAGTTTATGGCCTGAGAAAACGTAGAAATCCGCATCTAAAGCAGTAACATCTACTGGTTCATGAACAATACCTTGTGCGCCATCGACCACAACAATCGCATTCATCTTGTGCGCTTTCTCGATCACTTCTTCAATGGGCTGACGAGAACCCGTCACATTAGTTATCTGAGCCAGAGCAACAATCTTGGTTCGATCATTTAATAGAGCGTCAAAGGCAGCAAGGTCAAATTCACAATCTGACGTCATCGGTACTTTTACGACTTTCGCTCCGGTTTGTTCAGCCACAATTTGCCAAGGCACGATGTTGGCGTGATGCTCCATTTCGCTAACCAAGATCTCATCACCAGCTTGAAGCGTGCTTCTTGCGTACGTTTGAGCTATCAGGTTGAGAGCTTCGGTTGCACCACGAGTCCAAATGATCTCTTTTGAAGAAGCCGCGCCAATAAATTGAGCGACTTTGTCTCTTGCCGCTTCAAACTGACTGGTCGCGTTCGCGGTTAAGCTGTGGCTGCCTCGGTGAACATTGGCATTTTGTTTGGAGTAATATTGGCTAATAGCATCAATAACTACCTGAGGCTTTTGTGTCGTTGCCGCGCTGTCTAAATAAATCAACGACTGTTGATTGATGGTTTGTGATAGCGCAGGGAACTGCTCTCGGATGTGATTGATATCAAGCATCTATTCTTACCTAAAATCTTGGAAATTGGTGCTAGCGTTATGCTGAGCGGTATTGTTATTTTATCGCGACTTGTCAACCGTTGCTGACTAATCTTGATGATCCCAGCTATTTTCTCGCTCTTTAACCTGAGTAAACAGCTTTTGGTTAGCGGGAACTTTGATTTGATGCTTAAGTGCTGTCTTTATCAGGTGCCCGGTAATGAAGTCTATCTCTGTCTTGCGCTGGAAAAACATATCTTGCTTCATGGATGAGTTGTTCTGCGCCGTGGCTTGGATAACCTGTTTGACGCTTGCTTCCAATTCATCGGATGAACAAGCGATCCCTTCGGCTTGCATAACCTGCGTGAGCTCTTTAATGATAGAACTCAAAATATCCTCAAACCTTTTATCTGCAAGTTCGCCATTCTTGATTTGCTCCAGCCCAGTGAGTGGGTTGATAGCACAATTGATGGCGAGCTTAGTCCATAGTGCTGTTTTTATTTCTGGATTCCAACTCACGGTAGGGAAGGCATGTTCCAACACATCAACTAAAAAAGTGCACTGTTGACCCTTGAGGTTAAAAGCACCCAATTGAGTTTGGCCGATTCCTGTGTGGGATACATTGTTGCGATTGGGTTTAAATGCAGCCTGGGTGGTGGTCGCCAATATTACCGGGTGAGCGTCAATTTGAGCCGCTATCTGATCGACGGCTCCCATACCGTTGTGCATGAACATGAGAACGGTGTCAGGATCGATATGCTGCAGTAACGCAGTGGTGGCTTCTTCGACTTGCCAAGCTTTGACTGTGAAGATCACTAAGTCACTCGCTGATAGCTTTTCGATATTGTTGTTACTGAAGGAAAGTGAAGCTTGTCCATCAAGTGATAAGTCAATTGAGTTATCAGTGGTTCGACTCCACAAAGAGACATTATGACCAGCTTGAAGCAGTTTTATTGCCCATAAAGAGCCGATAGCCCCTGGCCCAACAATAGTGATGTTCACAGCAATACCGAGATAAGAAAGTGGTGCTGCAAGGATAACGAGGCATTAAATGAAAGCAATAAAAAATGGCACCCGAGGGTGCCATTTTGGAAACTTTATTAGAAGTTCGATTAGAACTTGTAAGTTACTGCGAAGTAGTGACCTACGCCTGATGTAGAGAACTCACCAATTTGTGGTTTGTTCGGGTCCATTAGAGCACCGTCTCTTAGGCCGTATACATCTTGGTATAATTTAAGACCGTAACCTACAGCAAATTGGTTATTGTGCCAGTAAATACCATTGAACATAGCTCCGCCGTTGCTTGACTGGTTGTATGAACTATCACGACCAAATTCGTAGTCAATGTAACCTTGGTAAGCAATGAATGAACCGTTATCGAAGTTCATGAAAGGTTTAAACCAGTTTGTAGAAAATTGGTAACCGTTCCAATCTTTTGCATTTAGATCGTAGTTAGCGTAAAGGTTGAATTGCATTTTACCAAACCAAGGTACCATTACGTCTGAACCGATACCTGTTTTAGTTGCGTAACCACCGTCAGCTTTACCATCAATAGTTGTGTAGTTTGCTACGTATAGTTCTTGTACCGGACCAAAAGAAAGGTCTTTACCAGTCAGGCCATCGATAGACATACGAGGTGCAAATTTAACAAACAGCTGATCGTCTTTTGCTTTATCACTGCCGCTATCGTTAGTTAGATTGAATACATCAATGTAACCGTAAAGATCGAAGATACCAGAGCGTCCACCAAACTCCATTTCAAGATAAGTATGATCTTTGTCTTGAGGCTTCTCGTCGATAGTGTGCATGATATTAAACTGCATCCAGTTGTAATCATTTTTGTGAGTATCGCCGTCAGAATAATCAGCCGCCATTACTGGAGCAGAAGCTGCCGCAAGTAGGCCAAGAGTTAAAAGTGATTTACGCATAATAGAACTCTCTATGTTTGAAATAAGTAACCCGCTAATCCGTGCGTGTTTATATGTCCGAATGCCGAGCATAATAGCGATTTTGTTCTCAAATAAAAGTGAGACAGAGTGAAAACTATGATTATTATGGTGAGCGCGATCACACTAACGATCTAAATGATGGAACTTTAATGTTGCTATGCATCTTGATGAATTCCTACTTCTATTGATTTTGTGAAATTCGATTATTTTGTGTATAAATTGGTGAAATACCGCTCTAAGCAAACGATTCTACCGAAAATCGTGACATGCATATCAAAATCAACAGTATTTCTTTCTAAGCGTTTTCTCGTGAAAAATACCTCACTCAGCGAGCTTGTCGATCCTGCCTTTGATCCATTCTCAAGCAACTCCGTACTGAAGTTTGAATCAATTGATGAACAATTCATGTGATGACTAGCTTGACTTTAAACCTGTTTGTTTTTTCATCACTGATAATATTGAGACAGTTCATTGCACTAATTTTGAGGCAACGATTAAAGATTTTCTCCTGAGCTTATCTTTTTTGTGACGAACTGGTCGAACTTTTTGGAGAGAAGACCAATGAAATATTCACCAATACTCGCGGTAGCGATGTCAGCCCTATTTATTGTTGGATGTGATGATGACGACCAACCTACAACCCAACTGCAAGCTGTGCACGCATCGCCAGATGCCCCACTAGCTAATGTGTTAGTTAATAGTCAGGCTCGTTGGACTGGAGTTGATTACGCTCAGGCATCAGGATACGCCTCGGTTAACCAAGGCCAAACAACTCTGCAAGTCGATGTTCAACTTCCTGGGGATAGTGTGGCGACGGTGATTTCACCAAGCCAATTCAATTTAAGTGGTGATCTGGATTACACAGTGATGGTGGTCGGTGATGCTGACGGTTCCAACAACCCAGTAGAGGCTCTTGTTGTGACACGACCTGCAGCAGGAACGGCGACGAGTTCGAGTTTGGATGTGCAAGTTGTTCACGCGGCAACTGGGGTTGGTGATGTCAATTTATACGTTACCGCACCGAATGATCCCTTAGGTGCACCGATTGGAACGTTGGGCTACAAAGGGTTTACTGATGTTCTGAACATACCTGCAGGGCAATATCGAGTGAGATTAGAAACTGTGAGTGGAAGTGCTATTGCTTTTGACTCTGGAGAAATCACTCTGTCTGGTGGTAGCGAGCTAACTATAGCGGCGGTGCCAAGAGCGGATTCAAACAGTGCATCTCCAGTGAAGTTGATGGTGATGGATGGAAAAGGCTCATCTTTAATTTACGATATGGCGGAAACGGCAGAAGTGAGAGTAGGGCATTTGGTTGATGGTGCGCCGGATGTCGACCCATTTGTCAACGGTTCTGCATTTGCTCCGCTTGCTGATTTAATGTTTAAAGAGATCCGTGGATTTTTAGATTTAGCAGCTGGGACTTACGATATTGACATCTTTGCTGACGGTACAACGACCAATGCATTGATTGATGCTGACGGGGTGGCTGTATTTGCCGGGATGGATTACAGCATTTATGCTGTGGGGACGGTAAGTCCACTCAATTTAGAACCACTAATTGTCCCTGAAAATCGCCGTCCTGTCGCGACTAGTGCGGTATTGAACATTACTCATGCAGCGGCTAATCCAATAGCAGCTTCAGTTGATATTTACTTAACCGAAAACGTGGGAATAGCGGGAAGCACACCAGCGCTGAGTAATGTGAAATTTAAAGATTACGCGAATGGTATTTATGTAGCAGCAGGAACTTACTATGTGACGATTACTGTCGCTGGCGATCCGTCTATTGTTGCGATTGACTCTGCGCCTGCAACTTTGGCTGATGGTGTTGTGTATCAAGTCGTAGCGATTGATGATTCGATGGGAACGGGCTTCAACTTATTAGTGAGTGATACAACAGACTAGATCTGTCATGTCAGTGAGCAGAAAATAAAAGAGGGTAGCTCAGTGCTCCCCTCTTCTGTTTTGCTTTCTTTTTTATTCGTGGTTGTTTTTAGCTTTTTCTAATAAATCAGTGAAAAAGTGGCGTAGCGAATAAAGCATGATCAAACTCGGAATCACCATTAATGACGTCAGTATAAAGAAAGTTGACCAATCATTGAGGTAATCGACGAGCTCGCCACTGAATGAAGCCAGAGTTGTTCGACCGAAATTACCTAGGGATGCTAATAAGGCATATTGCGTCGCCGAGAAAGCTTGACCAGTCAGTAAGGTTAAGAAAGAGACAAATGCGACTGTCGAAAAGGCGGTTGTGAAGTTGTCGACAATGATAGTTGCCAAGAACAGAGTTTCACTAGGGCCTGCCTGAGCGATCCACGCGAACATTAAGTTACTGGCTGCCATTGCAACACCGCCAATCATCAGTCCGCGTACAATACCGAATTTCACATTGAAGATACTGCCGAGCAAGGTGAAGAATATCGTCGCGCCCCAACCGATTAACTTGGAGTAGTGGCCAATCTGTTCATTGCTAAAGCCTATCTCTTTATAGAAGGTGATAGACATTCTACCTAAGAAGGCTTCACCTATCTTAAATAGGAAAACAAACAGTAGAAGGGTAATGGCAACTTGAACCCCGTTTCGTTTGAAGAAATCATAGAACGGTTCTAGCACTGTAACGCTGAACCACGCGACGACTTTTGAACCCACAACTTTATTGTGACGTTGCTGTGCTTGTTCTTGCAGGGCTTCGCGCTGTGTATTGGGCTCACCGACAAAAAGAGTAAATAGCATTAACACGACAACCACACCAGCCATGCCGTAATACACACCATTCCAACCGATTGAGTCTGCATTGATAAAAGCGAGATAACCTGGAAGAGAATAGCCCGTCCACCATCCCATTACGGCCATTGCGGATGCTTGTGGCAACTTTGATGCTTCCGATTTTGGAAATGAATCAATACGAAAGGCATCAATCGCGACATCTTGAGTAGCAGAAGCGATAGCTATTCCGAGAGCAAGCATAGAGGTGAACATCAAGTCATTGGCTGGGTTTACTCCGGCAATGAACAGGGTGCAGATCAATACCAAACTTTGGCACAAGAATATCCAACTGCGTCGTTGGCCTAATATCGCGTGTAAAACTGGCAGTTTGACCCGGTCTACTAACGGTGCCCATAGAAAGTTGATGGCATAGACGGCGAACACACTACCGAAATAACCGATCGCAGCACGAGTTAAACCGGCATCTTTTAGCCAACCAGACATGTTGGATCCAATCAGGACCCATGGGAAGCCACTCGAACAACCGAGCATAAACACCCAAAGTAGACGTTTATCTAGGTAGCTGCGGAAAGTTTGCATCCAAGAAAGAGAGGGGGTGCCTGATGACATGGGTCGTCCTTGTATAGAAAACGCCCTTAAGAATAAGGGCGTTACATTGGATTACTTAAGAAGGGTCACTTTAGTGATGACGATTGGGTCGACAGGAATGTCTGACATGCGGCCCATTCGCTTGGTTGGAATTGTTGCCATCTTTTGAACAACGTCAAAACCATCGGTTACTTTACCAAATACAGCGTAACCCGGATTGCCACCTTTAGCGTTTAAGAAATCGTTGTCTGCAAAGTTAATGAAGAACTGGCGAGTTGCAGAATCTGGTGCATTGGTGCGAGCCATTGCGATCGTTGCAGTATCATTCTTCAGGCCATTGCTACCTTCATTTTTGATAGGAGCATAAGTTGCTAATTGCTTCATATCTTGATCGAAGCCACCACCCTGAGCCATAAAGCCCGGGATCACACGGTGAAACTGAGTGCCTTCGTAGCTACCGTCTGCAACATATTTAAGAAAGTTATCAACACTAACCGGTGCTTGCTCTTGGTTTAGCTCGATAGTGAAGCCGCCTAATGTCGTCTCTACGCTGACTTTCGGTCCAGCCCAAACACTCACGCTCACCAGCATCAATGCGATAGAAGATAGAATGCGTCCCATTAGAAACGTTCCTTCATGTAAGTTCTTAGCTCTTGGTCATTAGCTATTTCAGTAAGTACCAAGTTAATGACATCGTTAAGCACCATTGAAATGTCGTCGTTTGATGCGCTCAATGCGCCAGTGCGAACAGCGGTACCATTGAATGTCTTAACTAGCTTACCTTCAGGCGTTTCAGCAGTGACTTCAAGTGTTACTTTACCGTCCATTTGGTTTTCCATGATGGTGTGCTTGACAGTAACGAGCGCTTCTTGAATCTCTAAAACAATTGAGTTTTCACTGTTTACGCTTGCACGAAAACCTTGAGACTCTAACTGTTGAGCAATAGCGTTTTCTAGAGAAATACGCATGTTTTGCTTAGCGTGAATCGGCTGAATGTTTGAACGTCCACTATCAACCAATGCAACATATTGAGCAGCACGAACATCTTTACTGGTTAGTGTGTATGTTTTGCCTTGTACAAGGTTGCTTGAGCTTAGTGAAGCTTCTGGCATTACGTTGATCTGTTCTTTCTGAGGGGCTGAACATGCTGTCAAAGCCAAAATAGAAGCAGCCAAAATCAGTTTTTTCATTCCTTTATCCTTTCTAAATTCACACCAGGAGCTCGGTATCTTAAATTCTTGTGACGTCGTTTCTGCTTATTTATTAAAATTCGCAGGTTCTCTTGTTGCTTGTAATATCTCAAATTTCTGGTTTAGTTCAAGCGTTTCAACGTTTGCTTCACCAAATAGTCTTGCTAGTTTGACATCGTATCCGAGGTGTCGGTTACCAATAACAATTAATTTGCCTCCGTTGCTAAGAACATGCTTTGCATCACAGAACATTTGCCATGCAATGTGATCAGTAATCGCTTGTTGCTGGTGGAACGGAGGGTTGCACATAACTAAGTAAGTGCTGTTTTTCTTAAAGCCATCTAAACAGTTATTGGCGATGAACTGAAAATTACCTTCTTCGCCAAGGTTATCCTTAATATTTTGACGCGCTGATTCTACGGCCATAAAGCTTTCATCTACACAGGTGATACGTGCTTGTGGGTTTAATTGCCCAGCTTTTACACTCAATACACCGTTGCCACAACCTAGGTCGATGATATGACGCAGTTCAGGATCTTGAGGGATGTGCTCTAGCATATAGCGAGCGCCTTGATCGAGTGCTTCGCCTGAGTAAACGTTCGGTAAATTTTTCAGGCGAATATCTTCACCGTCTACATCCCATTCAACAAAAGGTTCGACCGTTTGAAGCGGCTGACAATTTGGTGAAGAGAAAACCAAGCGATGTTTCTTCTTCGCTAGAGAAGTTTTGGTTTCACCTAGGTACTTTTCGAAAATATTAAGTGTAGATGTGTGGATATCTTTTACTTTGTTGACACCGATGACTTGGCAGCCTTCTGGCAACGCTTGGCGCAGTTGACTCAATTGCCAGACTAGATGGCGGTTTGTTTTAGGCAGCTGCATGATCACAAGGTCAATCCCGTGTGGGATATCATCCATTGTGTTCAGGAAGTTCACACGGTTACTTTGATTGCGCTGTAAATTTTTTAGCGCACCGCGATGAGAGATAAACGAGTCGCTCATCATGCTGACATCATGATCTTTCGAGAACCATGCCGACAAGGCACCAAAGCTATCGTTCATGATCAGGATGTGTTTGCCCGGTTCAAGGTTCATCTCTTCAACGTGACTAATAATGTATTCGTCGCCCGCATCCCAAGCTTGAAGGGTTTCATTTGAACGGTTGGGGAAACGATGTAAGGTCAAAGTTCTATCGAGAAGAGTAAGTTCGGTTTTCATAGCTTGAGATACTTATGTAAGAAATAACAACGATATTGTCTCAAATGCAGCCTGAACAAGATAGAAAAAACTCAACCAAACCTAAGTCGTTCGTTATGAAATACTCAGACAGTCGACCAGTTAGGGTTTATACTTCCCCCACAGATAATGCCAATACGTTATTAAGGAATCATAATGATCCAAGAAGTTATCGAAACAAAATTGCACAATGAGTTTTCACCAAGTCATTTAAACGTGGTCAATGAGAGCTATATGCACAATGTTCCGGCTGGTTCTGAGAGTCATTTTAAAGTGATTGTTGTCAGCGATGCGTTTGAAGGTTTGCGTCTTATTGGTCGTCATCGTGCGGTAAATAAAGCACTTTCAGAAGAGCTAGCGAATAATATTCACGCACTATCTATTCACACTTATACAAAAGATGAATGGATGAAGCAACTCGATAACGTGCCAGACAGCCCTATGTGTATGGGCGGTGGTAAGTAATAAATCTAATTGATAGAAGAGGTGGCGATGCCGCCTTTTTTATCGCCATGCTAATGTGTTTTTAGGGTTTATATCACTCAAATTGATGTCAAATTAGGCGCCTTTAAATACCCACAATGAGTAATGTTTTTATTAACAGTGTTTCAACATAACTCGTAAAATATTAGTTTGTGACAGAGTATTAATCTCTTGTTTAAAACGCGATTCAAAAGCCATTTTATCTGTGCGGCTCGTCAAATTTATACATATTTGAGAGTCCATATGCTTCAAATCTCACCAAATTAAGGCTGTATTCAAGTTATTGGTCATGGCATCAAGTTGTCAAAAAATGCTAGAATACGGCACCTGATAAATCTCACATAATCTTTGTGATGGGTTTATTAACGTAATGTTGCGATTTTGGTATCTCGAATTTACCAAAACCGGACACTGTAATGTCGTGTCTAAGGGCGATGTTAAAACGTCCTGAATTTACGCAATTAAAAGAATCTTTTTCCCGATAAAGTAGTGCAAGTGCGTATGATTACAATAAAGAAGGGTTTGGATCTTCCTATCGCAGGAACTCCATCCCAGGTGATTAATGATGGTAAGTCCATCACTAAAGTCGCCTTGCTTGGCGAAGAGTACGTTGGTATGCGTCCTACGATGCATGCTCGCGTTGGTGATGAAGTGAAGAAAGGCCAAGTTCTTTTTGCAGATAAAAAGAACCCAGGTGTTGTATTTACTTCTCCAGCAAGCGGTAAAGTTATTGAAGTGAACCGTGGTGCTAAGCGTGTTCTTCAATCAGTAGTGATTGAAGTAGCAGGTAATGAGCAGATCACGTTCAATAGCTATGAAGCTAACCAACTAGCAAGTCTTGACCGTGAAACGGTTAAAACTCAGTTAGTTGAGTCTGGCGCATGGACCGCTTTGCGAACTCGTCCGTTCAGCAAGGTTCCAGCAGTTGATTCTGAAACTCAGGCTATTTTCGTTACTGCTATGGATACTAATCCGTTAGCAGCTGAGCCAGAATTAATCATTAACGAGCAGTCTGATGCTTTCGTTGCTGGTTTAGATCTTCTTTCAACTCTGACTAACGGTAAAGTGTACGTTTGTAAAAAAGGTACTAGCTTACCTCGTTCAGCTCAGTCTAACGTTGAAGAACATGTTTTTGATGGCCCACACCCTGCAGGTCTTGCAGGCACGCATATGCATTACCTATATCCGGTAAATGCACAAAATGTAGCGTGGAGCATTAACTACCAAGATGTTATCGCATTCGGTAAGCTTTTCCTTACTGGTGAGATTTACTCTGAGCGTGTTGTTTCTCTGGCTGGTCCAGTGGTTAACAACCCTCGTCTAGTTCGTACTCAAATTGGTGCTAGCCTTGAAGAGTTGACGGACAGCGAGTTGATGCCAGGTGAAGTTCGCCTGATCTCTGGTTCAGTGCTATCTGGTGTTCACGCTTCAGGTCCACATGCTTACCTTGGCCGTTACCATCAACAAGTTTCGGTTCTTCGTGAAGGTCGTGATAAAGAGCTATTCGGCTGGGCTATGCCTGGTAAGAACAAGTTCTCTGTTACTCGTTCATTCCTTGGTCACGTGTTTAAAGGTCAGTTGTTCAACATGACAACGACAACAAACGGTAGTGATCGCTCTATGGTTCCAATTGGTAACTACGAGAAAGTAATGCCATTAGATATGGAGCCTACTTTGCTGCTTCGCGATCTATGTGCTGGCGACGTTGATAGTGCACAAGCACTTGGTGCGCTAGAGCTAGATGAAGAAGATTTAGCACTGTGTACCTTTGTATGTCCTGGTAAGTACGAGTACGGTCAGTTACTTCGTGAATGCCTAGATACAATTGTGAAGGAAGGGTAATTTCATGGGCCTTAAAAAGTTTATTGAAGACATCGAGCATCATTTTGAACCAGGTGGTAAACACGAAACGTGGTTTGCGCTTTACGAAGCAGCAGCAACACTTTTCTACACACCAGGTACTGTTACAAAGAAAAGCTCGCATGTCCGTGATAGCGTTGATTTAAAACGTATCATGATCATGGTTTGGCTTGCGGTATTCCCAGCAATGTTCTGGGGTATGTACAACGCAGGTGGTCAGGCTATCGCAGCACTAAACCACATGTATTCAGGTGCAGAACTGGTTTCTATCATTGATGGTAACTGGCACTACTGGCTAACCGAAATGCTTGGAGCCTCCTTAGGGGCCGATGCAGGTTGGGGCAGTAAGATGCTCTTGGGTGCGACTTACTTCTTACCTATCTACGCAACGGTATTTATCGTTGGTGGTTTCTGGGAAGTATTGTTCTGTATGGTGCGTAAGCATGAAGTCAACGAAGGTTTCTTTGTTACTTCTATCTTATTTGCGCTTATCGTTCCGCCAACGCTTCCTCTATGGCAAGCAGCACTAGGTATTACCTTTGGTGTTGTTGTAGCTAAAGAGATCTTCGGTGGTACGGGTCGTAACTTCTTGAACCCTGCTCTTGCTGGTCGTGCGTTCCTATTCTTTGCATACCCTGCACAGATTTCAGGTGACGTAGTTTGGACTGCTGCAGATGGCTTCTCTGGTGCAACTGCTCTTAGCCAATGGGCTCAAGGCGGCGGTAGTGCACTAATGAACGTAACATCAGGTGAAGCAATCACTTGGATGGACGCATTCATTGGTAACATTCCAGGTTCTATCGGTGAAGTTTCAACGCTTGCACTTATGATTGGTGCAGCAATGATTGTTTACATGGGCATTGCTTCATGGCGCATCATTGCGGGTGTAATGATCGGTATGGTTGCGGTATCAACACTATTTAACGTGATTGGTTCTGACACTAATGCAATGTTCAGCATGCCTTGGCATTGGCACCTAGTACTAGGTGGCTTCGCATTCGGTATGTTCTTCATGGCGACTGACCCAGTATCAGCTTCATTTACCAATAAAGGTAAGTGGTGGTACGGCATCCTAATCGGCGCAATGTGTGTAATGATTCGTGTAGTTAACCCTGCATACCCAGAAGGCATGATGCTTGCGATTCTATTCGCAAACCTATTTGCTCCTCTGTTTGACCACGTTGTAATCGAGAAGAACATTAAGCGGAGACTAGCGCGCTATGGCAAGTAATAACGATAGCATTAAAAAGACGCTGTTTGTTGTTATCGCATTGAGCCTAGTGTGCTCAATCATCGTTTCAACAGCTGCAGTTGTTCTTAAACCTAAGCAACAAGCTAACGCAGTTCTGGATCAGCAAACTAAGATCCTTGAAGTTGCGGGCATTGAACTTGCGGGTAATATCCCAGCACTGTACGCAGAGAACATCGAACCTCGTCTAGTCGATTTCGCTACTGGCGATTTCGTGGACGGCGACGCTGCTGCATACGACCAACGTAAAGCGGCAAAAGATCCTGCTCAGTCAATCAAGCTTTCAGCTGAAGATGACATCGCAAAGATCATTCGTCGTGCTAACACGGGTACTGTATACCTAGTGAAAGATGGCGCTGAAACTTCTAAAGTTATCATCCCTGTTCACGGTAACGGTCTATGGTCAATGATGTACGCATTCGTTGCGGTAGAAACTGATGGCAACACAGTTTCTGGTATCACTTACTACGAGCAAGGTGAAACTCCTGGACTTGGTGGTGAAGTTGAGAACCCAACTTGGCGCGCTCAATTCGTTGGTAAGAAATTATTCGACGAAAACCACAAACCTGCTATCCAGGTTGTTAAAGGTGGCGCTCCTCAAGGTTCTGAGCACGGTGTAGATGGCCTTTCTGGTGCAACACTGACTAGCGTTGGTGTTCAACATACATTTGACTTCTGGTTAGGTGATATGGGCTTTGGTCCGTTCCTAGCAAAAGTTCGTGACGGAGGTCTGAACTAATGTCTAGTGCAAAAGAAATTAAAAAGAGCATCTTAGCGCCTGTGTTGGATAACAACCCAATCGCGCTACAGGTTCTTGGTGTGTGTTCTGCTCTTGCGGTAACCACTAAGCTAGAAACAGCATTTGTTATGACTATCGCGGTAATGTTCGTTACTGCCCTGTCTAACTTCTTCGTTTCTTTAATCCGTAACCACATTCCTAACAGTGTGCGTATCATCGTTCAGATGGCAATTATCGCATCATTAGTAATCGTGGTAGACCAAGTGCTTAAAGCATACCTATACGATATCTCTAAGCAGCTATCTGTATTCGTTGGCCTAATCATTACAAACTGTATTGTAATGGGTCGTGCTGAAGCATTCGCAATGAAGTCTGCGCCAATCCCATCTTTCATCGATGGTCTTGGTAACGGTCTTGGTTACGGTTTCGTTCTTATCACTGTTGGTTTCTTCCGTGAGCTTCTAGGCTCTGGCAAACTATTTGGTATGGAAGTACTACCTCTAGTGAGCAACGGTGGTTGGTATCAGCCAAACGGCTTGATGCTTCTAGCACCTTCTGCATTCTTCCTAATTGGTTTCTTGATTTGGGCAATTCGTGTGTTCAAACCAGAACAAGTAGAAGCGAAGGGGTAAGGTAGTCATGGAACATTATATTAGTCTGCTAGTTAAATCGATTTTCATCGAAAACATGGCGCTTTCTTTCTTCCTAGGTATGTGTACATTCCTAGCGGTTTCTAAGAAAGTTAAAACTTCTTTTGGTCTTGGTGTTGCGGTAGTTGTAGTACTTACAATCGCTGTTCCTGTAAACAACCTTGTTTACACACACATCCTAAAAGAAAATGCACTTGTTGCCGGTGTCGATTTAAGTTTCCTTAACTTCATCGCATTCATCGGTGTTATCGCTGCACTTGTACAAATCCTAGAGATGGTTCTAGACCGTTTCTTCCCACCTTTGTACAACGCACTAGGTATCTTCCTTCCATTGATCACAGTTAACTGTGCAATCTTTGGTGGTGTATCTTTCATGGTAACTCGTGACTACAACTTTGCTGAATCTGTTGTTTACGGCTTCGGTTCTGGTGTGGGTTGGATGTTAGCTATCGTTGCTCTTGCGGGTATCCGTGAGAAGATGAAGTACTCTGACGTACCTCCAGGTCTACGTGGCCTTGGTATCACGTTCATTACTGTTGGTCTGATGGCGTTAGGCTTTATGTCTTTCTCTGGTGTTCAACTGTAGGGTAAGCACCCAGTAATAAGGAATAACAAATGCAAAGCATTATTCTTGGCGTAGCGATGTTTACCATTATTGTATTGGCTCTAGTACTAGTGATTCTTTTCGCTAAGTCTAAGCTAGTACCATCAGGTGACATCACTATTGCTGTAAACGGCGACCCTGAAAAGGCGATCGTTACTCAACCTGGTAGCAAGCTACTTGGTGCCCTAGCTGGCGCTGGTATCTTCGTATCGTCTGCTTGTGGTGGCGGTGGCTCTTGTGGTCAGTGTCGTGTAAAAGTTAAGTCTGGTGGTGGCGACATCCTACCAACTGAACTTGATCACATCACCAAAGGCGAAGCTCGCGAAGGCGAACGTCTTGCATGTCAAGTTGCTATGAAAACTGACATGGAGATTGAACTAGACGAAGACATCTTTGGTGTTAAGAAGTGGGAATGTACAGTTATCTCTAATGATAACGAAGCTACTTTCATCAAAGAGCTAGCACTTGCTATCCCTGAAGGTGAAGAAGTACCGTTCCGCGCGGGTGGTTATATTCAGATTGAAGCTGAACCACATCACGTGAAATACGCAGATTACGATATTCCTGAAGAATACCGTGGTGACTGGGATAAGTTCAACTTGTTCCGTTACGAGTCTATCGTTAAAGAGCATTCGATTCGTGCTTACTCTATGGCTTCATACCCAGAAGAGAAAGGCATCATCAAGCTTAACGTGCGTATCGCAACTCCGCCGCCAAACAACCCTGATGTTGCTCCAGGTGTGATGTCTTCATACATCTGGTCTCTTAAAGAAGGCGACAAATGTACTATTTCTGGTCCATTTGGTGAGTTCTTTGCTAAAGACACAGACAATGAAATGGTATTCATCGGTGGTGGTGCAGGTATGGCGCCAATGCGTTCACATATCTTCGACCAACTTAAGCGTCTTAACTCTACTCGTAAGATGTCTTACTGGTACGGTGCACGTTCTAAGCGTGAGATGTTCTACATTGAAGACTTCGACGGCCTAGCGGCTGCAAACGAGAACTTCGTGTGGCACTGTGCACTGTCTGATCCTCAACCAGAGGATAACTGGGACGGTTACACAGGTTTCATCCACAACGTATTGTACGAAAACTACCTGAAGGATCACGAAGCTCCTGAAGACTGTGAGTACTACATGTGTGGTCCACCAATGATGAACGCGGCTGTTATCGGCATGCTTAAAGATCTTGGTGTAGAGGATGAAAACATTCTACTAGATGACTTCGGTGGTTAATCCATTTAAGTGATTGATATTATGGCTGACTCTCACGAGTCAGCCATTTGTTTTTCTAAGACTACTCGTGACAACAAACTGGCTTATATAAGAAAGAGTAAGGCATTTAAAATACCTATTTTCACTCTTATTTTTCCTTATATAAATCCTCAACATTAGACAGGAGTAAGCAAGTGAGAATTTGGCTTGTTGCATTAACTTCTTTGATTTTTCTTGCGGGCTGTGAGCAGGCAAGAGAGCAAGTGCATTTAAGTGGCCCGACAATGGGGACCAGTTATAACATTAAGTATATCAATGGCGATGAATTTCCTGAGTCTAAAGAAGTTCATACCGAGATCGATCGTCTACTTGAAGAAGTGAATGATCAAATGTCGACCTACCGTGAAGACTCAGAGCTGAGCCGTTTCAACCAACACAAAGGTGCGGATGCATTCGAAGTATCTGAACAAACCGCTATCGTTGTGAAAGAAGCGATTCGTTTGAACGGTCTTACTGAAGGTGCATTGGATGTGACGGTTGGTCCATTAGTGAACTTGTGGGGTTTTGGCCCAGAAGCGCGTCCTGAAGTGGTTCCATCGGACGAAGAGCTTGCGGCTCGCAAAGCTAAGGTAGGTATTCATCACCTAAGCATTGAAGGCAACAAACTGACTAAGGATCTGCCGAACCTGTATGTCGATCTTTCGACGATTGCAAAAGGTTGGGGTGTTGACGTTGTAGCTGACTACCTAGATTCAATTGGTATCCACAATTACATGGTAGAAGTGGGCGGTGAAATTCGCTTGAAAGGCTTAAACCGTGAAAGTGTGGGTTGGCGTATCGCGATCGAGAAGCCAAGCGTTGATGAACGCAACATTCAAGAGATCATCGAGCCTGGTGATATGGCGATCGCAACGTCTGGTGACTATCGTAACTATTTCGAGCGAGATGGTGTTCGTTACTCACACATCATCAACCCAGAAACAGGTAAGCCGCTTCATCATAAAGTGGTTTCTGTAACCGTTTTAAATCCGTCTTCAATGACTGCAGACGGTTTATCTACTGGCCTTATGGTCTTAGGTGAAGAAAAAGGACTGGAAGTCGCAAACCAACATAACATCCCTGTGTTCATGGTGGTAAAAACAGCAGATGGCTTTAAAGAAGTTGCTTCTGAAGCATTTAAGCCATACTTAGGTAAATAAGGTAAGCGAGATAATTATGAATACATTTCTGATTACATTTGGTGTTTTTCTTGCAGTAATCGCAGCGATGTCAATTGGCTATATTATCCAAAAGAAAGTTGTGAAAGGTAGCTGTGGTGGCTTAGGTGCTGTTGGTATTGATAAAGTATGTAACTGCCCTGAACCTTGTGACGCGCGTAAGAAGCGTGAAGCACGTGAAGCATACCGTGAAGAGAAACTGGCTGAGCGTCAACAAAAAGAAGCGGCTTGGAGTAAAGACCGTATCGCTTAATTGGTGACAGTCATAGAGGAATAGAGTTATCTATGCCCTTAAAATAAGAAGCTCAAGATTATCGTCTTGAGCTTTTTTAGTTTTAAGGTTTCGCCGTTTATCTTGGTATTAAAAATGGGAAAAAAACGAATTTCTACTGGTCGATTTGCATGTTGTTGCGCACAAAGACCAGTTGGTTCCTACCTTGTTCTTTTGCAGTATAAAGCAGTTCATCTGCGGCTTTTATTTGCTCATCTAAACTGCCAACTAAGTCGGTTGCTCCGATACTCATGCTGACTTTAATCCGTTGCGAGTCATGGATAACCTCTTGGTTCTGTATCGCAACTCTCATCGATTCTAACGTGTCGACAAATTCTTCAAATGGTCTGCATGATTGAATGCAGAACTCTTCACCGCCGAAACGAACGGCTATATCATCTTTAAAATGATTTTTGATGATCTTTCCGACTTCAATGAGCACCGCATCACCACCGTCATGACCGTAGGTATCGTTCACTTTTTTAAAGAAGTCGATATCCATCATGGCGATACTACGATGTTCGCAGCCTTTACATGTTTGATTGAAAAGGTAGCGGCGGTTCCAAAGCCCGGTCAGAGCATCCTCATTGGCATGACGAAACAGCTCATTGGTGGCTTCTTTCATATCGAGTAGTTGATGAATACGACAGAAGAACTCTTCTTGGTTAAATGGCTTATAAAGGAAGTCGTTGGCGCCAGCTTTAAGGAAACGAGCAGTCATGGTTCGGTCGTCACTGCCAGATAGTCCTAGAATAGCGAGTTGATTGCGATCGTGGTGTACTCGGATATCACGGGTCATTGAAATGCCATCTTTGTTTGGCATGTCATGATCGGTAACGACGAAAGTGATGTCGGGGTCGTTTTGGATAAGATCTAGTGCTTGCTCTCCATCCTCCGCTTGAATCGTTTGAATATATTGGTGCTCAAGAAGTTGCACTACATATCGACGAACTACAGCAGAATCATCAACAACTAAGGCTTTATGGTATCGGTTATTCGAGATTCGATTAACCAGAGGAAGTAAGTAACTGACTGACGACATGCTGTCTTTAAGGATGTAATCAATCACACCTTTCGCGAGTACTTGTTCTCGAAGTGTGTTGTTGAACATGCCGGTTAGGACTATGATTTTTTGCTGATAGTCGAGTACCAAATCAATGATCTCGCCATCTTGGCCATCGGGTAAGCAGTAATCGAGCACCGCACACAAGAAATCCGTCTCTTGCTCTAAGATAGCTTTAGCTTCAGCCACTGATTCAGCCAGTGCAACCTCATAGCCATCGTTTGTCAATTGCTGGTACAGGTAGTTTCTGAATGCTCGACTATCTTCGACTACTAGTATTTTATCACTCAAAAGTTATCCCTACTTACAGGTTAAATACTCTCTTACAATACTATCAGAATAGTAAGTGGCTAATGAAGTTAAAGCTATTTAGCTGGGCTCCAGATCATTTTAAATCTGAGAATAATTGATTATACTGTTTATAGATACAGTTGTGAGGTTGGGTTATTCCTAGATGTGTAGTGCGGGTGAAGAGAAAGTAAGAAAAATAATCCACGTTGATATGGACTGCTTTTACGCTGCTGTAGAAATGAGAGATAACCCTGCTTACCGAAATCGACCACTCGCAGTAGGGGGGCATGAAAAGCAGCGTGGGGTTTTGAGTACCTGTAATTACGAAGCTCGCAAGTTTGGTATTCGCTCTGCAATGCCAACGGGAAAGGCGCTGCAGCTTTGCCCCAATCTGTTGGTTGTTCCTGGGAGAATGTCGGTTTACGTCGAGATATCGAAAAAAATCCGCGAAATTTTTTCTCGATACACATCCATCATTGAACCTCTTTCTTTAGATGAAGCTTTTCTTGATGTTACGGATTCGACGCTGTGTCGTGGGTCGGCAACACTGATTGCCGAATCAATTCGTCGTGATATCTGGAATGAACTTAACTTAACGGCTTCTGCTGGCATCGCCCCGATAAAGTTCTTGGCGAAAGTGGCTTCAGATCTGAACAAGCCTAATGGTCAGTTTGTTATCCCACCGCAAGACGTACAAGCTGTTATTGACGAATTGCCACTTGAAAAGATTCCCGGTGTTGGCAAGGTCAGTATTGAAAAACTTCATCAAGCGGGGCTTTTTACTTGTAAAGATATTAAGGAGTCTGATTATCGCGATCTCTTGCTCAGGTTTGGCCGTCAAGGTGCATCACTGTGGAAGCGCAGCCATGGTATTGATGACCGAGAAGTTATTATTGAGCGTGAACGAAAATCGGTAGGCGTGGAGCGAACTTTTACTCAGAATATTTCTACTTACGCAGAGTGTTGGCAGGTAATAGAAGACACGCTTTTCCCTGAGCTTGAAACACGTTTAGAGAAAGCTAGCCCAAGTAAAGCGATCATCAAGCAGGGCATTAAGCTCAAGTTTGCCGATTTCCAGCAAACCACTATTGAGCACATCCACGCCTCTTTAGATCGCGAACACTTCAAAGAGCTGTTAAGCGAAATACTCAAAAGGCAGCAAGGGCGAGAGATACGCCTGCTTGGTTTAAGCGTAATGCTACAACCCAAAGACCAAATGCGTCAGTTGAGTTTCTTTTAGGGAAAAGCACTGAGAGTTTAGATTTAGAGGTGTTGCTGGAAGTGCTAGAGTTTGAATACCGACTAGACTCCACAGCCTAGTCAGCTTCTATATCATTACATGAGATGCCCTACCTAGGGAGTTGTTTAACTCGCGCTAAGGTATCACTGAATGGTTGTTGCTCTAGCTTTCCGTACCCAACCATTTTGCTGGCTTTAAGCTTGGTTGAAAGCGGGGTGGCGATTCCGCATAGAAAACGCGTAATGGCTTCGTCGGTGATCAATTGTTGACTCTTAGATACAAATTCATGAATCCATGTCATTACGGTCTCGTCGTCAACGGGTTCAACATCGACGGTTGGTAATATTGCCACTTCACCACGGCAGACAGAGCAATGACCACAGTTTGTTGGTGCTTTATCATCGGCAAAGTAACTTGCTAGGCGTGAGCTTAGGCAGGTGTCTGCCTCAAAGAAGCTCAGCATTTGATTAAGGCGATTTATCTCACTGTTCTCTTTTGCCTTAAACAATTCAGTTAGACGTTCCGATAACTGCATCATCTCTTCAGAGGTGTTGTGGATCGCATACACATCTGTGATCTGCTTACTTTCCAACTCAATCCAACCTTGTTCATTGAAATAATCGATTGCCGCAATAACACGCTGACGATCAGTCTGGAAGTGTGTCCACAGCGCATCGAAGTCGACTTGGCACCAGACTCTGGCTTGAGGAGAGCATTGGAAAATCGCTTCTACAAAATGACGACGTTCGCCTTGGAACTGTTCGGTGATCTGCTGTTTCGGGCGAACGAACTTAAATTTGTAGTCAGCAAAGTAGCTGTATTTAGGCTCAATCACACCTTCAATTTCGAGATACACCAGTAGCGTTTTTAGTGGTAACTGACGAATGTTGGACTCACGCGATAGTTGGTTGAGCATGATTTCCCATTGGTTTGCGCCAGAAGCCGCAATGTTTTGGTTTTCGTATATTTCTTTTAAGACCGTTTGAATTGATATGTTGTCTGGCGTGTCGCCAAAGACGAAGTTCTCTAGTGTACTTAGACCGTACTTGTTGGCGAGAAGAATACATACCGAAGGCTGGCCATCTCGACCTGCTCTGCCTATCTCTTGCGAGTAGTTTTCGATTGATTTCGGTAAGTCAAAGTGAATCACTCGGCGAATGTTGGACTTGTCGACACCCATACCAAAAGCAATGGTTGCCACGATGCAGCTCACGTCATCGTTCATGAATTGATGTTGAATAGCATCTCTATTTTCAGGCTTAAGACCAGCATGGTAAGCCACGGCATTAACGCCAGCGTTACGAAGTTGCTGAGCCACCATCTCTGCTGTTTGTTGAAGAGTGACATAAACAATAGTTGGAGCGAGAGAAGCTTGGTTAACCACATTACACAAGGTTTCTAGCTTGCTGGTTTGTTCGCAAGGTTGAATCGACAGGTCGAGATTTTGACGATAGAAGCCCGTAACCACCACACGTTCCTCATCGATAGCAAACTTCGACTTCATATCTTGGATAACTGATGTGGTCGCGGTTGCTGTCAGTAGCAGTACCTGAGGAATATTGAGCTGTTTTTGGTACTGGGGAAGCTTCAGGTAATCTGGTCTAAAGTTGTGTCCCCATTCTGAAATACAGTGCGCTTCATCGACCACCAGTAACGAGATCGGTACTTGAGAGATAAACTGGCGAAAGCGTTCGTTCTTCAAGCGTTCAACTGAGATCATTAGGATTTTAGTATCGCCGTTACGTACCGACTGCATCACCTGTTGGGTGGTTTGTCTGTCTTGGCTTGATTCGATTGCAGCCGCGCTTATTCCCTTACTGTGTAAGAAGTTGAGTTGGTCTTTCATTAAGGCTAACAATGGTGATATCACCAAGGTTAAGTGCGGCAACTCTAATGCTGGCAATTGATAGCAAAGCGACTTGCCTGAGCCTGTTGGGAATATGGCGGCAGTCGAATGACCAGATAAAACATTATCAATGACTTGCTTTTGTCCATGACGCAGTGAGTCGAATCCGAATACTTGTTTTAGCTTCTGCTCAATCATTTATGTTCTACCTGAGTTATTAAGTGTCGTATTGATGCTTAAGCGGGCGCCTATTCATGATAGCGTCGCTTGATGAATCAAATGTCTTGCACCTGATTGTACCTAATTCTATTCTGTAGCTCCTATAGAAAAGCACCCCAATAGTATGAATAAGTCTGAGCTTCGCCAAATAATCATAGAGCAACTCGAATCCCGATTACGTATCGCGCAATCTGCTACTCAACGCGCCATTGATGCTGCAACCGATGAAGAGACAGTGCCTGAGCACAAGTACGATACATTGGCGCTAGAAGCCTCGTATCTAGCACATGGACAAGCCGTGAGAGTGCAAGAGTGTGAAGATGACATTCAGTGTTATCGTAACTTAGTGCTGCGTGATAGTGAGAAAATTACGGTGAGCAGCTATGTTGTGGTCATTGACGAGCATGATCAATATAAACACTTCTTTATGGGGCCGAGAGTCGGGGGACTGTCTGTCACGTGGAATAACAATGAAGTTGCTATCGTGACAGCAAATGCACCTTTTGGTCAGGCTCTAATGGGGAAAGAAGTTGGCGATGAGATTGAGTTTAAGGTCGCAGATAAACAGTTCTGCTATGAAGTCATGTCTGTCGACTAACTGAGTAACAGATATATATAAAACGTTTCTCTGACAAAGAAGCATAAACTCAAGGTATAGTAATTGGTCAGATTAATGAGAGGATGTTATGAAGAACAATGTATTTATGAAACACGCTGTATTTATGAAAAACAGTGTGTTTACGAAAAATAGTGTATTAATCGCATCGTTAACAGCGGCTGTCGCCATTATTAGTCTGCCAGCGTCTGCTGCTCAGTGTCGAGTTGATTTGAAGAATGAATTACGAATCGATGACCAAAAAGTCGAAATCCATCAAGTGAATGGTGATACTGCCGTTTTTGATGGTAACAACGACTTATATATCCATGGTGAGAAGGTTGAGCTTGATGCTGACCAACAAGCGGCGATAGAGAAATACCGCGAAAACATGAGTGAGTACTTACCACGAGCGAAACAAATGGCTAACGATGGTTTAGCGTTAGCGAATGACGTTATTGATGACATTGCCGCTAGCCTAAATTCACCGGAATCATTTGATAATGTAAAAGAGTCAATGAAAACCTACTTTGCTGAACTAGAAGGTCGTTACTACAAAGATGGTGAGTTAGTGCTGCCTGCAGACAGTTTTGATTCGATGGCGAATGGCTGGTCTGAAGATTTCGAAAAGGCTAAAGAGATCTTTAACCAAGAATTTATCTCTAGCGCTTTTAACGCGATGTCAGAAAAAATGAAACAAGATGGTGGTTTAAACCTAACTGAATTGGCTGACAGCATGGCTGCATTAAAGCTTAAAGTTGAAGAGCGCATGAAAGAACACTCTCAACAAGTGCAGGAGGAAGCGAATGAGTTCTGTGATTCTCTTGATGAGATGGCAGAACAAGAGCAACAGCTGCATGAAATCATTCCGAACTTAAAAGACTATCAAGTCTTCACGATCTAACCTGGATTGACTTATTAAATAGCAAGAGCACCAGTTGGTGCTCTTTTTGTTTGTATAAATTGAACCATACGACGAGTATTTATCTCAATTTAATTCAGTGCCTTCTCTAGTCCCACATCTTGCTTTTCTGCTTCCAATTAAACGATAAGACCAATTATTTGTTAATTTAATGGTTATAAATAGCGTGTTTGTTGTAAAAATTAGAGAATTGCTTATTTATTAGTTGTGCCTATCATTGCTTTTTATTACTGTACTTCTCAACTAGTTCACTGATTTTCGTGCGGGCGATATGGATCAACAATCTTCCTCTTCAAGAGAGCACTTTAGCTCTCGTTTGGGTTTTATTTTAGCAGCGGCGGGTGCTGCGGTTGGCTTGGGTAATATTTGGGGCTTCCCAACCCAAGTTGCCAGTAACGGCGGTGGTGCTTTTCTCTTAGTCTATTTGATTATGATCTTCGTGGTCGCTTTCCCAATGCTGGTGGTTGAGATGGCTATTGGGCGACACGGTCAAGCAAACCCTGTCGATAGCATGCGTTCTTTGACTACAAACCCGTTAGGCAAGAAAGTCGGTGAATTTGTCGGTTGGATTGGGTTGAGCGTTCCAAGTGCAGTGCTAGCGTTTTATAGCATTGTCGGTGGTTGGTTGATCTGCTTTCTCATTGGTGCTGTCGCTGACCTGATTGGTCTAGAGGCTGCTGCTGATTGGTTTAAAGGCTTCAGTGTTGAGCGCAATGTTTTTGGTACCGTCGCATTTTATGTGCTGACTATCTTGATTGTTCAGGGCGGTGTTAAGCAGGGGATCGAGAAATGGTCGACCCGTTTGATGCCTGCGCTATTTGTGTTATTTGGCTTATTGTTTGTTTACATCATGACGCAATCTGGCGCGATGGAAGGCCTAAAGCACTACCTAGTTCCAGACTTTGAGAAAGTGTGGGATAGAAAACTGATTTTGGCAGCTATGGGGCAAGGCTTCTTCTCGCTCACTATTGGCGGTTGCTCTATGTTGGTTTATGGCTCTTACTTAAGTAAGAAAGAGAACCTGCCAAAAATGGCAATGAACGTTACCTTAGTTGATACCGCGGTTGCTTTTATTGCGGGTTTAGTCGTGATGCCTGCCATGTTTGTTGCGATGCAAAAAGGTGTTCAAATTTATGCTGAAGATGGCTCATTACTGAGCTCTGATACCCTCGTGTTTACGGTTCTGCCTTTGATGTTTGATAGCTTAGGTATGCTGGGCCAGGTCTTCGCAATTGTGTTCTTCTTATTGCTAACAATTGCTGCACTTACTTCATCGATTTCAATGTTGGAAGCCCCTGTCGCTCTTGTTAGTGAGCGTTTCAAGACCAGACGAACGCCAACAAGTTGGGTAATTGGTGGTGCGATCGCATTGTTCAGTGTGGTGATTGTTTACAACTTTGCTGCGATGTTTGGAATGGTAGCGATGATTGCGACTCAGTACCTTCAACCAGTCGCTGCACTGATGTTCTGTGTGTTTGGTGGTTGGGTATGGAGCCGAGCTTCAAAAGTGAAAGAGCTTGAACAAGGTTGTCCTGATTTTCAACTTGGTTGGTTTGGTAAGGTTTGGCCAATGTATGTGAAGTTCGTTTGCCCAATCCTAGTTGCAACGGTTATCTGGGCTTCATTTGGATAGTAGACCAATTAGCGTTTAGAATATTTAGCGCCTAGAATAATTAGCGTTTAGAACATTAGATTTCAGTTCAAGACCACTCTCAATGAGTGGTTTTTTTACGTTTTACTTATGAATAATTGAGCTCTTCAGTTTCTTACTCTAGATACATTCTGCTCGATTAAGATCAATCCAACCTCGCTTAAGAAGTGGCTTCATAGCGGATATCTTGCAGATTAAATCCAAGATCAATGTCGGTTTTGAGTGCAGAAACGAGCTTACAGACACGTGCCGATTCAATGTGTTCATCAAACTTCTTACGGTATTTTTTCGGTAGGTCTTCTGCTTGATATGCAGTTTCGATATCCGGGTAGGTCGTTAATATCTCTTTGGCTGCTTTTGGCCCGACACCAGGAATTCCTGGGACTTGGCTAGAGCTGACGCCTGTTAATCCCCAGTAATCCGCTAGCTGTTCAGGTTTTACGCCGAACTCTGCTTCGATAAAGGGTTTATCTAACCAACGGTGCTGGAAATAATCACGGATTTGTAGCGTTGGTGACAACAGTTGGCAGTAGCCTTTATCTGTAGAGATGATAGTCACTGTTTCACCATGGTCAGCTACTTTTTTAGCGAGTGTTGCGACCAGATCATCCGCTTCATCGCCGTCAGAGAGCAGTGAATCAATCCCTAGTTCCCACCAAGCCTGTTGGATAGCATCAAGCCCTTTCATGAGTGGCTCAGGCATAGGTTTTCGGTTCTGCTTATAGGCAGGAAGAACTTCCGCGCGCCAGCCTCGATCTTGTAAATGATGATCAAATACCGCGATGATATGAGTGGGTTTGGATTCGTTTAAGATGCGGTTAAGTGTGCGAGCAGTCGTGGTGATGGTTCTTGCAATATCGGTTGGGTCCGGCTGAACAGAGTGCACACGTCGGATGAGGTTTAAGGCATCGATAATAACAAGATGGATAGACATAAGTTTCCACTAAATAGGCAATAAATAAGGGGCTGCTAGCCCCTTATAGTAACGTATCACTTGGTGAGTTGAAACGTTGGTGACGTAAACGTCATGACTTGTTTAACTTTATGCTTGTGGCTTGTTATCAGTTACTTGCCGTTATTCGCTGCTAGGCATAATTTTATAGCAAGGAACATAGTCAGTGCCGCCCGGCAGTTTCATTCGATGCTGTTCAACAAAGTCATTCAGCAGCTGGTCCATTTTGGTCATCAACTCTTTGTCGCCATCAATCAGGAAGGGGCCATGTTTCTCTATCTCCAAAATACCTTCAGCTTTGACGTTACCTGCCACAATTCCTGAGAAGGCTTTACGTAGATTAGCTGCAAGGCTCTCTGTTTTTTGGTCCATATGCAGATCGAGCGCCGCCATAGATTCATGTGTTGGGTCGAATGGCAGTTGGAACTCAGGTTCAATATGCAGCGACCAGTTGTAGCTGTAGGCATCGCCAGTTTCTTTACGGTGAGAGCGTACATCTGGCATTGCCTGCTTCATGATTTTCGCAGCGCGAGCTGGGTCATCAATCACGATCTCATAGTGTTTTTGCGCATCAGGCCCCAAGGTTTCGCCGATGAATTTATCGATAGAACGGAAGTAAGCTTCACTCTCTTTTGAACCTGTCAATACAATCGGCATTGGTTGGTCGACGTTATTTGGGTGCATCATGATCCCTAAGATATACAGTAGCTCTTCGGCCGTACCAGGACCGCCAGGGAAAATTATGATGCCATGCGCCATACGAACAAACGCCTCAAGACGCTTCTCGATATCAGGCATGATCACCAGTTCGTTGACGATCGGGTTTGGTGGCTCAGCTGCAATGATCGAGGGCTCAGTAAGCCCTAGGTAACGATGATCGGTGTAACGCTGCTTGGCGTGACCAATTGCCGCGCCTTTCATCGGGCCTTCCATTGCTCCCGGCCCACAACCGGTACAGATGTTCAGCTCTCGCAGGCCTAATTCGTTACCCACTTCACGAGTGTATTGGTATTCAGAGGCATTAATTGAGTGACCGCCCCAACACACGATCAGGTTAGGTTCGATACCCGGCGTAAGCGCACCTGCATTTCTCAAAATGCCGAACACGAGGTTAGTAATATGAGTAGCGTTAGTTAGGTTGAGTCTTTGGTTGTCTGCAAGGTGCATGTTGACGTAAACAATGTCACGCAGCACTGAAAATAGGTGCTCTTGAATACCCTTGATGATTTCACCGTCGACAAAGGCATGCTCTGGTGGATTGCTCAATTCGAGCTTGATACCACGCTCACGACGGACTACCTCAACATCAAACGATTGATATTTATCGAGCAGCTCTTTGGAGTTGTCGGTGTGGCTACCTGAGTTTAGTACCGCCAACGTACAGTTACGATACAGTTGGTACAGATCACTAGATGCGGTTTTTTTAAGACGCTCAACTTCAAGTTGAGAGAGTAAATCCATGCTACCGGCAGGGCTGATATGAGTGATCATAATGCCTCCTTGTTGAAAAGAGCAGGGGACGTTGAAGTGACCCTCTGGCTCGAGAGTGAGAAGCAAACGTTGAAAGTGTTTGGTTAAAGGCGAGATAGTTAACCAGACGAAACGGTTACGACAGTGTTGCTTAATGGCTTTTATAGCATTGCTCTGAGATTTAAATACAGCATTGCTTGCCAAGAATGCTTGTTAAGCGAATGTTAATCATTAGCTTAGCAAACATTGAGGGATATGGTATGTGATAAGTATTTGAAAAAATGAAATAAATTGAATTTAGGGCGGTCTTAGCCCCAAACAAGTTGGTTGTTACCGCGCTGTTTGGCTTTGTTTAGTGTTTTATTGAGTCGTTCTAATACTTCTTCAGGTGTGTCTGACTCTTTAAACTGAGTACTTGCCGCGCACAAGGTAATTGTGATTTGTTGGTCACGGAATTTAAAAGGTAAGCGGCTTACTTGATTCTGGATGCTTTGAGTTACCTGATGGCAATATTCATCGCTTTGCTCGGGGAGTAGCAAGATGAACTCTTCACCAGAAAAGCGAGCGACAGTATCGGTAGTGCCAATTTCTTTGGTGATGGCTCTTGCGATGATCTTGAGTGCCTTGTCACCAGCGGTATAACCAAAGCTATCATTAATTGCTTTGAAGTTATCGATATCTAGCAGCACGACTCTTAGTGAGTGTTGTGCGCGAATCCAGCGACGATATTCTAACTCTAAACGATCGGTGAAGGCGGTACGGTTGTAGATCTTAGTCAGAGGGTCAAGCAGCATACGCTGAGCCTGATCTTCTAGACGCTTGCGGTAATCTTGGGTGACTTCATAGAGCGAATCTAATTGGTTTTTTCCGTAGCTCATTCTTTCTATTAGAGCTTGTTCTTTCTGTTCTGCGTGATTCAGTCTTTCTGAAAGAGAGGCAATTTCACTGAGCAGCGGGTTTATCGAAAGTTTTAAGTTATCAATATCCGTTGCTTTATCAACAGAGCTTTGGCTCTTAGTAACAAGTTCATTCAACTCAGAGTTAAGGCCTTGGCGGTGCTCAAAGTAGCTTTGGCTCTGGTCGGCATTTTGGTCTGCTGTTTTGATACTAGAAGCGAGCGAGGAATTGAGTTGTTCGATAAATTGTTCAGACTGCTTACGTTCTAGGCTTGTACCATCAAGTACCAGTTTGAGGATCTGAAGTGCGAGCTCAAGTAGGTTTTGTGTTGAAACACCAAGTAGTAGCTTCGCTCGAATATCGGTAAGCAAATCACCAGATTCACCCTCGAAATCGAGCTCAGTGATCAGATGCTGTAATTCGTTTGATAGGTCGGAAAGGAGTTCTTGTTCCGGAGAGTGCGTAGCGTCGGCAAAATGAGTGCGTGAATTATTCGCCATAATCTTAATGGCACGCTCATAAATACCGAGAAGTTTCATAGCATGGTCGATTTTCTGACTGCCATTGCATTCGGAGAAGCTAAGTAAGTTTCGTAGGTCGCGTTTAAGCTGCGCTGGAAGGCCAGTTATGCGCTGCAGCGTTTCCCCACTGTGCTTAATGCTATCGTCTAGATATCCATTCTGTTTATCCATAGCCAACGTTTTCTGCTTAAGCATCCTTTCTAATACAGCCAGCTTTGGGATCATTGAGCTAATATCTTTTTGTTTTTCTAGCTCTTCCCTAAGGGCAATGAGATTTTCATCTAAACGAGTGTTGCTGCCAACACATGCATCACTTAAAGATGTAACGATACGCTTGAGAACTTTTTGTTCTCGAATAAATTTGAACGAGGTATCTCTTTGCGTCAAGCGGACTTGATCCAACTGATATTTTAGCTGGTGGAGTTGTGCCTGAATGTCTTTTTCAAGAATGCCCATAGATATATTAAATAGCGCCGCGTAGATCGTACTCGATCGTTTAGATGAAATTTCGTGACCTTGATAATAACAAAACTAAAAATAAGGTCACGAGCTACGACGTTTAACAGCTCGTAAATCAGTCATCTTTTAGCATTTTTTTGATATTGTCCTCATTCTGATGAGATGATTGTATCTTTATTAACCCTTGATTAATCGCATGTTTACAAGCTTCTCTTATGTTACCTGTTGCAAGACTCGCCGCTGGTGCATTATCAATGGCTTTAAGGTAAACCCATTGGCTACTGCGCTCTTTGAGACTGATTTCTCGTGCCAGATTGGTCGACATCAATAGTACATCGAGCAGCTCTTGGTCGTTAATTGCGGTGTAAGCGCGTGGCAAGAACGGGTAGTCAGCGATGCCCATACGGACGGTTCGGTTAATGTTTCGTTCTGGTTCGAAGTGATTAACCCAAGATTGAATCTTTTTGAACATAGCCTCAGGCGATAGATCACGGTCAGCATTTGGTTCGATATAAAGTAAGTTCGCATCGGAGAAGTGATAGACGCGTGCCGGACCTTCAAGCTTAGATTTAAGGAACTCGCCGAAAGCATCTTCGAGTTCTAAACCTGCTTTATAACCGTTCTGAGTGTACATATTGCGTAGGAACGGCAAATCAATCATCACAAAGCGTAAGCGGTCGTTGAGCGGTTCATGAATCAGCTCACCAAGTTGCCATTGTTCGAAGTTTTGGCTGGTTTGTTCTAGTGAATTTGATAGCTTCGCGTTCAGCATTCTTAGATTTGGAAGCTTTGAGCGTGAGTGCGTAAATAGGTCGGTACGCAGTGAATCCATTTCCGTGACTAAGGTTTGAATGATGTAGCCTCGGCGTAGCACAAAAAAGAATAAGACAATGCTGAACAAAAATAAGGCGAACGATATTTTCTGGAACTTATGGTGCTCAAGTTTGTATTTTTCTAATTCTTGTTCTTGACCTGCATAGTGGAGCGTTTGCTCAGCAAACTCTTTTTGTTGGCGGAATGCATCTTCACCAACACGGTTGAGTTTTTGTTGTTCCAAAGAGACAAGGATATTGTATTGCTTGAGGTTTGCTAGCGCTTGTTGTGGACGCCCTGCTTGCTCATAACCTAAAGAGAGCAATTGGTAGGAGTGTTGCGACAGGCGTGCGTTTTCTACCTGACGTGAAATCTCGAGCGCACGTGTCGCATGCTTAATGACATCTTCGCTTTCTTGTAGGTGGTATGCCAAACCTGCGGATAAGAGTGCTGCGCGACCTTCCAACTTAGGTATGTCGGAATACTCTAGAAGTTCAAGGGCTCGTGCTAGGTATTGTTCAGCTAAAGGGTAGTTATAAAGTCGTAAGTAAGTTGCGGATAAACTTAAACGAATATCAATGACTTGGTGGATGTCTCGGTCGGTACTCTCATGATCAAGGACATTGAAAAAGTGCACGAGGGCAAGGTTGTATTTTCCTTGAAAGAAGTACACATCACCCATTTTCTTGAGCACTTGCGCTAAGACGGGGGAGCTTTCAAAGTTGTCATAAAAATCAGCGGCTTGAGATAGGTGTTCTAGTGCTTTATCTAATACTTGGCGTTCAAAGAAAAGTTGCGCAAGCAGGCTATTTACTTTAGCCAAGCGTGCACTCAGGTTACCTTCAACTGATTTCCAGTAGCCGTACAATAACTCAGACAGTGCATGGTTGTACTCTTTATGAGTCAGATAAAATTCGCCAACCGCGATGTGATAATCGATGACGACTTTTTCCGAGTAACGCTGTTCTAGGTAGGTTTTTGCTTCTTTATAGAGCTTTTCAGCATCGCCTACGTTGTTGTTATAAGAGGCAACCTCTGCTTTTAACATGATCAAACGATAGGTAATCCCTTCCGTCAGGCGTAGGGTTTTGTTGACCGACTCAAGGTTTACTTCGATTTTCTCTAATTCAGATTCTGCTTGGGCCGATTTTCTGTCAGTAAGCCAAAGCAACCGAACTTTGAGTATTTCAAGATCCAACTTTAGATAGTCAAGCTTATAAGCTTTTGCTAGATCAGAGGCTTTGTCGATGTGTTGAATAGCAATACGAATGTTGCCAAGATTAAACTCTGCTTTCGCTAAGATCTTATACGCATCGATACTGCTGTTTGGGGTTCTAATCGAAGAATCGGCCTCTTCGCGAGAAATAGCTGAAGGGCTCTTCTCGCGTTGATCTGAAAGGATACGTAGCGTTAGGTAGCTGTTGGCCATTCGTTTTGCTTGGCTCGGTTCTATCTCAACCAAGTTATTGGCTTCATTGAGGAGCGCCGAAGAATAAACCGACGCATTAACCGATGTGCTTAAGCTTAAAATGAATAGACTAATAACGTATAACCAACGCATTTCAATGTCCCTTTAAAGATTTTGTAGGTTCAAATAAGTGTGGGCGGTTCACGCCGATTATTGGCGAGCCATACGCTTATTGTGGCTTGGTCTATCTTGTTCTGTTGAACGGTATGGATTGATATCCAGACCACCACGACGCGTGTAACGTGCAAATACGGTGAGCTTTGATGGGGCACAGTATTTCATGATGTCAGTGAAGATACGCTCAACACATTGTTCGTGGAATTCGTTATGCTCGCGGAAAGAAACTAAATAGCGTAGCAGAGCTTCACGGTCAATTTGCTTACCGGTATATGCGATCTCTACGCTGCCCCAATCCGGTTGATTGGTGATCAAGCAGTTCGACTTCAATAGGTGGCTATGCAGAGTTTCTTCTACTTCTTGCTCGCCAGCAGCCCCTTCAAGCAATGACGCTTCAAAATCGTAGCTCGTGATTTGGATGTCTTGATTGTCGATACAGTCACCTTCCATCGTCACGATAGGTTGGTTGGTGTAATCGGTTACTGAGTTTACATTCACAATCACAGATTCGCCTGCACATGCCGATAAATCTTGAGTCAGACGCTCAGTGACTTGATCCCAGTTTTCAAACTGAGTTTGGTTGTAGCTGTTTAGGTACAGCTTGAAAGATTTTGACTCAATCAAATTTTGGCTGGTTGCAGGAATGAGCACTTCACCAACAGCCACTTGTGGTAAGCCGTTGGTGTTTAGCCACGAAAGCTCGTACATCGTCCAAATATCATGACCAACAAAAGGTAACTCTCCGTTTAGCGCAAGATCATTACGATTGAGGCTACGAGGTACTGGTTGCAATAAACTTGCATCGTATTGGTTAGAGTACTCAGTTTTTTGGCCCAGGGTTAAACCCGCTAGCTCTTTTGCGTCAGAATATTTGCTCATACTTTCGTTTCAAATTCGATTAGAATGGGGTCGATTTTACTGAATCCCCATTACCCTGTCATTAAGTCATCGCTTAATCGGCACGGAAAGAGCTCGGATTCTATTTATTATTTTGTGTTTAGGAGATTTTCATGACTCAACGCGCTCAAGACGCACTACTTTCTTTCAGTCAGCGATACGTTGACGCGTGGCAGCTACAACACCAAAGCTTACCTCGTAACGAGGAGTTGGTGGACATCGTATCACCATGCGTAGAAGAAAAGAGTGGCGACGCCGTGTTGTGGAAGCACTATCCACGTGAGCAATTCGCGGATTTCACCAACGTTGAAACCGGAATTGAATTGACTCTGCACGAAGACATCAAGACTTTCTACGGCGCACAATTCAGCGCAGATATGAACGCGACTTTTGATGGTAACGAGCTGACTCTGTTACAGATTTGGAGTGATGAAGACTTCGAATGCCTACAAGAAAACATTTTGGGTCACCTAGTGACTCAGCGTCGTCTAAAGCTAAAACCAACGGTTTTCATTGCCGCGACTGATGCTGAACTGGATGTGATCTCTATCTGTAACTTAACGGGTAACGTGATTCTAGAGCGCTTAGGCACCAAAAATCGTGATGTATTAGCCGAGACATTGGCAGAATTTTTAGAAAAGTTACAACCAGCGGTATAAATAGATGTACGTACTAGAACTTCAATTTGAGTGTTTTGATAACACAACGGTCAGCGCTGTCGATAAGGCGGTTAATGGCTTGATGGATGCACTTCGTTATAACGGACAAGTGTTAGGTCGTGAGTTTCCAATCGTGATGGGCGACGGTGAATTCTATGTTCGCGTAGTGTGCCCTGAGCAAGATAGTTTACACCCACGTAATCACTCAGACTTCGTCAAAGTCTGTTTCGAGCGCTTATCTGCGGCGAGTTTATTAGCGCCTAAGATGCGTCTGCTTGGCCGAGATCTTAATTCCGAAGAAGTAGCCGAAGATGAAACGCCAAGTTGGCAGGTGTTATACACGACATTCGTGCATACCTGTTCACCACTGCGTAGTGGCGATAGCTTGTTGCCTATTCCACTATATCGTAACCCGCCGACATTTAATGGCGATCATAAAGCCGTACTGAAATGGCAGACCGAATGGCAAGCCTGTGATGAAGTGCAAATGGGTGGTGGTTGCCGTGCTGAACATGCAACGCTAACCGAGATCAGTGATACTAAGAGTGTGCTGTTTAAACGCGGTTGGGGTTTAAGAGGACGCATTGAATTTCTGACTAAGATTCCAACTTACTACTACTTATATCGTGTCGGTGGGATCAGCCTGAAAGATGAAAAAGAGCGCAAATGTCCGCAATGTGGTGGTGAATGGCTGCTTGATGCACCAATCCACGACATTTTCTATTTTAAGTGTGACGATTGCCGTCTGGTATCCAACATTTCTTGGGATCACCTCAAGTAATCGACTTCGTTTCGATTAACCCTGAGAAGCTTTACTTTCTAGCAAACCTTCATCATTAAAAAAGGGGCTGACATTGAGTCAGCCCCTTTCGGTATCTATAAGTGTCTATTTAAGCTGATTACCAACCTTTAACTACGCCACCTTGGAAGATGTCAGAAGCTGCGTTGTACACTTCTTCAGTTTGATATGCTTTAACGAAGTTTTGTACGTTTTCTGCATTTAGGTTGTCTTCACGAGAAACGATTAGGTTCACGTATGGAGAATCTTTGTCTTCAACGAATACGCCGTCTTTTTGTGGAGTCAGATTGATAGAGCTCGCGTAAGTAGTGTTGATGATAGATAAAGTTACATCATCAAGAGAACGTGGCAGTTGAGCTGCGTCTAGTTCAACAATCGTTAGGTTCTTAGGGTTACCAACGATGTCACGAACGGTAGCTAGAAGACCTGCACTTTCACGAAGTTCAAGTAGACCTTGCTGTTCAAGAAGCAGTAGAGAACGACCTAGGTTTGTTGGGTCGTTTGGTACAGCAATACGAGCACCATCTTGGATTTCGTCTACAGATTTAACTTCTTTAGAGTAACCAGCAATAGGGTAAACAAAAGTGTTACCAGCGATCGTTAGCTTGTAACCACGGTCAGCAACTTGCTGATCGAGATACGGCGTGTGCTGGAATGCATTGATGTCGATAGAACCATCATCTAGTGCTGCGTTAGGTGTTACATAATCCGTAAAAGTGACCAGTTCAACATCCAGGCCGTATTGCTCTTTAGCGACTTTAGCTGCTACTTCAGCAACTTGTGCTTCTGCACCTGCCATTACGCCGACTTTGATCTTAGAAGTATCGACTTCTTTATCACCACAACCTGCTAGTACTAGCGCTGAAGCTGCTGCTGCAATAGTAAGTAAACCTTTAAGGTTAAATTTCATAATAATCTCCTTTTAATAAATCTATTTAATTTGGTTTCGATGACTTTATGTATCTAATGATTAACGCTTTTAATGAATGGGTGTTTCAAATAACGTCACATTCACGAAGTCAGCCTTTATCTGTGGTCAACGCGGCGAACCAATGAATCACCGATTGATTGAATAATTTGTACCAGCACAATCAACATGACGACGGTCACAGCCATAATGGTCACATCGTAGCGGTGAAATCCGTAACGAATCGCGACATCACCTAGGCCGCCACCACCTACAGTTCCGGCCATTGCCGAGTAACTCACAAGAGTCACTAGCGTAATCGTCACTGAGTTGATGATAGTCGGCAGTGCTTCAGGAAGCAGAACCTTATTGATAATTTGTGTTGGTGTTGCGCCCATTGACTGAGCTGCTTCCACTAGACCTGTTGGTACTTCAAGTAGTGCACTCTCGATAAGTCGAGCCACGAATGGGATAGCGCCAATCGTCAGTGGAACAATCGCTGCTGTTGTACCTATGAAGGTGCCGATCAGCATTTTAGTGAGAGGGATGATCGCTACCATCAGTACTAAGAAAGGCACTGAACGGCCCACGTTCACAACTGCACCAAGAATCTTGTTTAGTTTGGTGTTCTCTAACAGACCACCTTTTTTAGTGGTGTGTAGAATCACGCCTAATGGAATACCGACAGCGAAACCAACGATGCCAGCAACAGCAACCATGTAAAGCGTTTCGCCAGTTGCTTCGAGTAGAAGGTTGCCGTTAAGGCTGATCCAGTCAGCAATCTCGTTGAAACTAAAGGACATAACCAAGCACCTCTACTTTTACATTGTTGTCGCGTAGGAATTGGATAGCAGCATTATCATCTGCTTCATTACCGAACAGCTCAGCGACCATCATGCCGAACTTCACGCCGCCGGCGTAATCAAGGTCAGAGCTTAAGATGCTGACATCGATATTAAATTTACGAGCAATTTGTGTCATCAGTGGAGCATCAACCGTTGCACCAGTAAACTCAAGACGTACTAATGGATAGCTGCTGTTGACACGAGTCTCTTGCAAACGCGCTTGATAATCTTCAGGAATCGTTAGATCCAGCGTCGAACGAATGAACTGATGCGCAAGCTCTGTCTTAGGGTGTGCAAAGATGTCACCAACTGTGCCTTTCTCTACTAGCTCACCACCACCGATGATCGCAACTTCGTGACAAATGCTCTTAACTACGTCCATTTCATGAGTAATCAGTAGGATAGTGATACTCAACTTACGGTTGATTTCACGTAGCAGCTCAAGAATAGATTGAGTCGTTGCTGGATCCAGTGCACTGGTCGCTTCATCACACAGTAGTACTTTCGGGTCTGATGCTAGTGCACGAGCAATCGCGACACGCTGCTTTTGACCACCACTTAAGTTTGCAGGGTAGGTATCACGCTTATCCGATAGGCCGACAAGCTCAAGTAACTCACTCACTTTCGCTTCAATCGCTGCTTTATCTCTACCAGCGAGCTCTAAAGGCAGCGCTACGTTGTTAAATACAGTACGAGAAGACAGCAGATTGAAGTGTTGGAATATCATGCCGATGTTACGGCGTGCTTCGCTAAGTTCTGATTTGCTGAGTTTTGTTAGGTCGATACCGTCAACAATCACCTCACCTGACGTTGGAGCTTCCAACATGTTTACACAACGGATAAGGGTACTTTTTCCTGCACCTGAAGAGCCGATGACTCCAAAGATTTGACCTTGAGGAATGTGGAGGTTGATATCAATTAAGGCATTGATTTCTTTAGTGCCTTGATAAAAAACCTTATTGACTTGATTCACTTTAATCATAGAGAAACTCGTGCAGGTAGAACAGAATAATATATTGATGACTCACTCGATTTACAGATGATGCTATGGTGTTCTATGATCTAAGTCAATAGATATTTTTACGTCTAGACGGCTAAACGCGGATTGCGAAGTTAAACTAGAAACAAATCGTTAACGAACGCAAAACTAAATAGATAGTGATGAAGCAAATAAAGCGTGTAATAATTAATGATTAATAGAGAGTTGATAGAGAACTGAATTTTGTCTAAACCTGCTGTTTTTTTAGATCGTGATGGTGTGATTAACGTTGATCACGGCTACGTACATGATGAACATGACTTTGAATACATCGATGGTGTGTTTGAAGCGGCGAAAGCGTTTAAAGATATGGGTTATTTATTGGTGTTAGTGACCAATCAATCTGGTATTGCTCGCGGCATGTTTAGCGAAGATCGTTTTCTTTCTCTAACGCAGTGGATGGATTGGAACTTTGTTGATAACGGCGTTGAGCTAGATGGTATTTATTACTGCCCGCACCACGCTGAGCACGGTATTGGTGACTACAAACAAGATTGTGAATGTCGTAAGCCAAAGCCTGGCATGTTCATTTCAGCGCGTGATTTTCTGAAAATTGATATGGCAAACTCTGTCATGATCGGCGATAAAGCTGAAGACATGATGGCTGCAGAAGCAGCGGGTGTTGGCACTAAAGTTCTGGTAAGAACCGGTAAGCCAATCACTGAAAAGGGTGAAGCGTTAGCCAGCGTTGTGCTTGATAGCATTAAAGACGTACCTGCTTTTTTGAAAGGCTAAGACACTTCTCCACCGTTAATGTATATAGATGAGGAACGCAGTATGAAAGCATTGTTGGTAATATCTCTATGTACGGTAGCGTTAGTCGGGTGCTCTAAATCAGCAGCTCCTGAGACTGAGAGCGCAGTATCGGACGATCAATTCGTGACTTATCAATGTGAGTCTGACGCTTCATTTAAGGTCGCTTACCTTGGTGATGAAAAAGCGGTATTACGTTTGCCAGAGAATGAATATCGCCTCACTCAAATAGCGGCAGGTTCAGGAACGAAGTACATCTTAGATGATGGAACCTCTGAACTGATCAATAGCGTAACTTTACGAACTAAAGGTGACAATGCACGTCTAGAACTTGGTCGTGTTATCTATAAAAACTGCCGAAAGTAGGTCATAGTGAACGACTAGGATTTACAAACAGTTAAGTGAGGGAGTTCGCCCTCACTTTTTCTTTCTCTTCCCTTTAACGTTAGACTTTTTATGAGCAAAAAACTCACTATTCTCGATATTGCTAAGCTGTCCGGTGTTGGTAAGTCTACCGTATCTCGCGTTCTGACCAATGATCCCAAAGTGAAACCTGAAACCCGTGAAAGGGTGGAAAGAGTAATTCAAGAATCAGGGTATACACCTTCAAAGTCTGCACAATCTATGCGCGGTGGCAGCCAAAAAGTCATCGGTGTGATCATCTCTCGTCTGGACTCTCCCTCTGAAAACAAAGCGGTAAGTACGATGCTGGCCGAGTTGTATCGAGCGGATTACGATGTGGTGATCATGGAAAGCCAACTTGATAGAGATAAAGCCAATGAGCACCTTCAGGTTCTTAAACGTCGCAATGTTGATGGCATCATTGTGTTTGGCTTTACTGACTGTGATATCCCTGCGATCGAAGCGTGGGAACACAAAGCGGTGGTGATTGCTCTGGATACCGAGAACGTGACATCGATTAACTATGATAACCAGCAGGTGATCAATAGTGCGTTGGCGCATCTGTCGGATCAAGGGATCTCAGATATTGGCTTTATTGGCGTTGATCCTAGCGATAAATCAACCGGTGAACTGCGTCTTAAGGCTTATCTCGATTGGTGCGAAAGCACTGGAGTGATTGCGAACTATCGCACTGGTCAGCTTCATCATGAAAGCGCTTATCAGCTGGTGGATGAGGTGCTAGCTCCTGCGACTCAAGCACTTGTTTGTGCCAGTGACACATTAGCTCTTGGCGTGATCAAGCGTCTTCAAGAACTACAACGTGAAGATGTGGTTGTAACAGGTGTCGGTGGCAATGATCTTCTCTCTTTCTTGTTCCCGCGAGTATTTAGTATTGATCCTGGATATCAATCTGCAGGAAAATTGGCCGCTAATCTATTGATCTCTCAGCTTTTAGGCAATGCAGAGATCTCTCATCACACGCAATCTCCGATTCTATAATCCACTCAATTAAGCGAAATTGAACCGCTTAGATTAAAATTAGAGTGTGATCTCTTTCAATTAATGGGACTGTTCCCATTTTAATTTATCATTCACGTGGGCATTATAATAACTGTGATTGGGAATGTTCCCATAAGTCTAAATCCGAGTAGTTATCGCTGCATGGTTTAGATGAGTAATTGAATGAAACCAGGGTGGGGTAGTATGAGTAAGATAGCGAAGCAAGACGTTGCGCGTCTTATCGAGTTAGTCGGTGGCAAAGAAAATATTGCGAGTGTCAGCCATTGTCTAACTCGACTGCGTTTTGTATTGAACGATACGGAACAAGCGAACAAAGCAGAATTAGAGAAGCTTAAGCTGGTAAAAGGCTGCTTTACTAACGCAGGTCAATTCCAAGTGGTTATTGGCACCGAGGTTGATGAGGTGTACGCACTTCTGATTGAGCAAACCGGTAAAGATGCATCATCAAAAGATGAGGCGAAACTGGCGGCTCGCCAAAATATGAACTTCCTTGAGCGTGGTATCTCCCATTTAGCCGAAATTTTCGTACCACTGCTGCCAGCCATCATTACTGGTGGTTTGATTCTTGGTTTCCGCAATGTGATTGGCGACATTCGCATGTTCGACGGCAAAACCTTAGTTGAAATCAGTCAATTCTGGGCAACCGTTCACTCATTCTTATGGTTGATCGGCGAAGCTATTTTCTTCTTCCTACCGGTTGGTGTGTGTTGGGCAACGGTTAAGAAACTCGGCGGAACGCCTATTTTGGGTATTACGCTTGGTGTGACCTTAGTTTCTCCACAGTTGATGAACGCTTACATGATAGGTAAATCGGTACCTGAGGTGTGGGATTTTGGCTTGTTCGTGATTGAGAAAGTCGGTTATCAAGCTCAGGTGATCCCTGCGATGTTAGCGGGTGTGGCTTTGGCGTTCATTGAAACTAACCTTAAGCGCATTGTTCCAGCTTATTTGTACCTAGTGGTTGTGCCATTTGTTTCGATTATCTTGTCTGTGATTCTAGCGCACGCCTTTATTGGCCCATTCGGTCGTATGTTAGGCGATGGTGTGGCATTCGCGGCTAAAGCGGCAATGACAGGCGACTTTGCTATTCTGGGTTCAGTGGTATTTGGCTTCCTTTACGCACCTTTGGTTATTACGGGTATTCACCACACAACCAACGCCGTTGACCTACAACTGATGCAAGACTTAGGTGGCACGCCAATCTGGCCTTTGATTGCGCTATCAAATATCGCACAAGCTTCAGCGGTTGTCGGCATCATTATCTTAAGTAAGCGTGAAGGTGAGCGAGACATTTCAGTACCTGCAGCAATCTCAGCCTACTTAGGTGTGACAGAGCCTGCGATGTACGGCATCAACCTTAAATACAAATTCCCAATGCTGAGCGCAATGATTGGTAGTGCTGTTGCTGCCGCAATCTGTGGTAGCGCAGGTGTGATGGCGAATGGTATCGGTGTTGGTGGCTTGCCGGGTATCTTATCGATTCAACCTCAATA
Organism: Vibrio tasmaniensis; assembly: GCF_024347635.1. Lineage (NCBI taxonomy): Bacteria > Pseudomonadati > Pseudomonadota > Gammaproteobacteria > Vibrionales > Vibrionaceae > Vibrio > Vibrio tasmaniensis. The sequence goes on along the minus strand of NZ_AP025510.1, from coordinate 2,451,902 downwards.
TTGGTCGATTTACTTAGTCGCGATGCTGGTGGCGGTTGCACTGCCGATAACGCTGACATTGTTCTTCTATAAACGAGCACAGATGAAAGGCGAGTTAGAAACCGCCAACGCGTAATGTATTTAGCAAGCGATGACTTCAAGTGAGTCATCGCTTTTTCTCTTAGTTATAACGGCTATTCGACCATGATTTGCATGGTGATTTTTATTTTATATTTTCTGGTAAGTGAGTGTTAGAGATGGCGATGACTGAACATGATGAAAGTTGGTGGAAAACCGCAACCATCTATCAAATCTACCCAAAGAGTTTTTGTGACAGTGGCAGTAAAGGCACTGGTGATATCAAAGGGATCATTTCGAAACTGGATTACCTCAAACATTTGAGCGTGGATGCGATTTGGCTAACCCCAGTTTACGCATCACCTATGATCGACAATGGTTACGATATCTCGGACTACTACGCGATTAACCCTCAATTCGGCACCATGGAAGACTTTGACCTGTTGCTAGCTGAAGCGCACCAACGTGGTATTCGTATCGTGATGGATATCGTGGTCAACCATACTTCAACCGAGCATGCGTGGTTTCAGTCTGCATTGGGTGACAAAAACAGCCCATACCGCGACTACTACATCTGGAAAGACCCAGTAAATGGTCAAGCACCAACCAACTGGCAGTCTAAGTTCGGTGGTAATGCATGGGAAATGGATGATGCCACTGGGCAATATTTCCTACATTTATTTGCGAAAGAACAGGCCGACCTTAACTGGGAGAACCCTGTTGTACGTGAAGAAGTGAAAGATGTCATCAGCTTCTGGGCTGAAAAGGGCGTCGATGGTTTTCGCTTGGACGTGATCAACTTGATTTCAAAGCAGCAAGATTTCCCGAATGATGATATTGGTGACGGTCGTCGCTTCTATACCGATGGCCCACGAGTGCACGAATACCTGAAAGAAATCAGCGAAGCGGTATTCCAGAAATACGGCAGCGTGACCGTTGGTGAGATGTCTTCAACTACGTTGGAACATTGTCAGCAGTACTCAAATATTGATAATAGCGAGTTATCGATGGTGTTTAACTTCCACCACCTTAAGGTTGATTACACCAATGGTGAGAAGTGGACCAATGCACCATTTGATTTCTTACTGCTCAAGTCGATCTTCAATCACTGGCAAACCGGTTTGAACGGCAAAGGGTGGGGCGCACTGTTTTGGTGTAACCATGACCAACCAAGAGTCGTGAGCCGCTTGGGTAACGATCAACAATATCGCGTTGAATCAGCCAAGATGCTTGCCGCCTCGGTTCACATGATGCAAGGCACACCTTATATCTATCAAGGTGAAGAGATTGGCATGACTAACCCGGGTTACACCGACATCAGCCAGTATCGTGATGTTGAGAGTACCAACATGTATGACATCATGGTGAACCGTGATGGTGTGGGTCATGAAGATATGATGGCGATTCTGGCGCAGAAATCTCGTGATAACTCTCGCACGCCGATGCAATGGAACAGCGAAGTGCATGCAGGTTTCTCACAAGCTAAGCCGTGGCTAGATGTTGCGAATAACTACACTGAGATCAACGCTGAGCAAGCGCTAGAAGATAAAGACTCTGTGTTTTACTTCTACAAGAGCTTGATTGAGTTACGTAAAGAAGTCCCCGTGATTACTCATGGTAGCTACAACGATTTGTTGCCTGAGCACCCATCGGTATTTGCATATTCTCGCGAGACTGATAGTCAGACTTTGTTGTGTATTAATAACTATTATGGTGAAGAGGTGGAATGCGTTTTACCGGAACGTTTTGATATGAGTAAAGCGAAGAGTCTGCTGTCTAACTATCAAGAAGCGAACGCTTCAGTAGCATTACATCATCAAGTCTTACGTCCTTACGAGACTCGTATTATCTTGATTGAAGATTAGCCTTGTTGCTATTTCAATAAACCTTATTCACAGTTTCCCCTAAAGATTTAGGTTTCAACAAAGGCTTTGGAGTGCTCCCAAAGCCTTTTTGTTTTAGTGATGTCTTGGTCATCGTGTTTCTGCTTGTATAGTTGAGAAGCTAAAGCAGCAGATATTAGCAACACAGAGCAGGTAATAAGCGCTAAGACGCGTAATTCACCGAGTAACGAGTTGGCTTGTGATTCATTGCAAGCACGATATTTAGTACCGCAGTACCCAATACAGAAACGGCAATTACCCAAGGTGATACGAAGAAGCATGACGCAAACAGAATACAAGCATCAATGCCCATCTGAGTTTTGCCTACAGAGATGCCGTAGCGGTCTTGGATAAACAAACATAATACGTTGAAGCCACCCAAGCTTGAGCGATGACGGAATAGTATTAGCATACCTAAGCCCATTAATAAGCCACCGGCAACAGCACAATAGATCTCGTTATGAACTTCTAGTGAGATAACTAGGTATAAATGGTCGGCAAACACAGACACTAACGCCCCAGCAATGGCACTGCTAATGGCAAAGCTACGGCCAAATCGTTTCCAAGCTAATAAATAGAATGGACAGTTGGCAACAAAGTACAAAATACCGAAGGTTACAGGTAAGAATTGACTCAAAAGCAGAGCCAAGCCAGTAGTACCACCAGTAAGCAGGTTCGCTGACTGTAAAAAGAAGACGCCTAACGCCACTAAAAACGTGCCAGTAAGAATGGCTACCCAATCTTCTTTACGTGAGTGTTTTTCCATCGTTTTTATAATTACCTAACCAATAAAGGCGTGCATAGTAGAGAAAAACCTTAGCTTTCGGTAGCTTGAGGGGCAAAATTAAGGTAAACCTATGTAATCTGCGTTTTACAGGGTGTAAAGCGTAAAATTGACAGTAAGCGTCATCTTTGGTTGGATAAGCTGAATAACCATGATGAATCTTATTTGTGATTATGAAAAAACTACATGATAAAATTGCAATTAGCTCTTTATGACCTAGATCAAATTATGTAGAATGCGTCACATCAAAACGGTGACGGAAACGTTTGCTTTCGGTCATTGTGTGGTTTTTTTGAAACTTTCAGTACAATCTGAGTCAGGAGATACAGATGCTTAAGCGTGACATGAACATTGCTGATTACGATGCGGACCTATTCGCAGCTATCCAAGAAGAAACTCTTCGTCAGGAAGAGCACATCGAACTTATCGCTTCAGAAAACTACACAAGCCCACGTGTAATGGAAGCTCAAGGTTCTCAACTTACAAACAAATACGCTGAAGGCTACCCTGGTAAGCGTTACTACGGTGGTTGTGAGTTCGTAGATAAAGTTGAAACTCTAGCAATCGAACGTGCATGTGAACTGTTTGGCGCTCAATACGCGAACGTACAACCTCACTCAGGTTCTCAAGCAAACAACGCTGTATACATGGCACTACTGAATGCTGGCGATACTGTTCTAGGTATGAGCCTAGCGCACGGTGGTCACCTAACTCACGGTTCTCCAGTAAACTTCTCTGGTAAGCTTTACAACATCATCCCTTACGGTATTGATGAAGCAGGTCAAATCGATTACGAAGAGATGGAAGCGCTAGCTATCGAGCACAAACCTAAGATGATCATCGGTGGTTTCTCAGCTTACTCTCAAGTTTGTGATTGGGCGCGCATGCGTGAAATCGCAGACAAAGTAGGTGCTTACTTCTTCGTAGATATGGCTCACGTTGCGGGTCTAATCGCTGCAGGTGTTTATCCAAACCCAGTTCCACACGCTCACGTTGTTACAACAACAACGCACAAAACGCTTGCTGGTCCTCGTGGTGGTCTTATCCTTTCTAACGAAGGCGAAGATCTTTACAAGAAGCTAAACTCAGCAGTATTCCCTGGCGGCCAAGGTGGTCCTCTAATGCACGTTATCGCTGGTAAAGCAGTAGCGTTCAAAGAAGCTCTAGAGCCAGAGTTCAAAGAATACCAAGCTCGCGTTGTTGCTAACGCAAAAGCAATGGTTGCTGAATTCCTAGCACGCGGTTACAACATCGTTTCAGGTTCTACAGAGAACCACCTGTTCCTAGTTGACCTAATCGACAAAGACATCACAGGTAAAGAAGCAGACGCAGCACTAGGTTCAGCTAACATTACAGTTAACAAGAACTCAGTACCAAACGATCCACGTAGCCCGTTCGTTACGTCTGGTATCCGTATCGGTTCTCCTTCTATCACTCGTCGCGGTTTCTCTGAAGCAGACGCGAAAGAGTTAGCAGGTTGGATGTGTGACATCCTTGATAACATGGGCGATGAGTCTGTTATCGAAGCAACTAAAGCAAAAGTACTAGAAATTTGTAAGCGTCTACCTGTTTACGCTTAATTTTTCTGCGTAGTAATTTGAACTTCGTTGTCGAGCATGCTCACTTACATTCGTAAGCTCCGCGTGCTCTCCTAGAATTTCAAACGACTACTTTGAAAATTGATTTAAAAGGTCCCTTTTGGGACCTTTTTTGTATCTGTAGGCATGAGAGTTAGGTTATCTGAGAATACAGAAAGGCAGGTACTAAAAAGGGTTGATGCTTTCACATCAACCCTTTTGTACTTTATCGCTTTTTTTTGTCGCTTCTACTTTTTGATGCTAAGTAGGGTGCCAGACTTACATTTGAAAGAGTAGTAGTGACGGCTTTCGTTGAATTTACCTAAGCCTTCACCATCACAATAGTCGATGTTGATATCGCGCATAATTTCTAGCGTATCTTCACTGTTTAAGGCAAATTTAGAGCCGTCAGAGCAGACGATACGTACTCTTTCATCATGGCTTACAGAGTAGATATCGACTTCAGTATTACACAGCTCAAAAGAGGCTTCACGGAAGTTGTCTTGCTGAGTATTTGAAGCGCAACCTGCGGTAAATACGGCTGCGATAACGGCTAAAAGTCCGAGTCTTTTCATTGTTAGTCCTTCGATATCATCGAATTTGGTGATGAGTTTTATATGTTGTTTGGAGTAGCCTATACAACAACACGCTTTGATTCAAGGCGCGTCGGCTGACTCTAGGATATAAAAGTATAGGCGCAAACAGATAATTTCTAATAAGTTTATTGGTCTTGGCCTATTACGTACCTCAAACAAAAAAGACCAACACAGAGGTTGGTCTTTAAAATTAAGTGTGTTCTAAATGACTATCGAAACTGTTTGGCTTCCGGAAGGAATTCAAAACCAGCAGACGCAAGTTTTGCGGTCAATGCAGCTTTGTCGATTTCATAGAAATTAACGACTCGATCTAAATCACCGCCAAAGTCGTCACGCAGCTTCATGTTGACGATGCTCATCAACATCACAGGATCCATCTTTTCAAAGTTAGCGAGGTTCATGTTAGTCCTCGTAATCTGAGATCAGTAGGTTCGCTGCGGCAAATGCAGCGCGCTCTCTTGCTTCTTTAGGAAAAGACTCATCTGCAGCAAGGTCGTTCAAGGTTTTTACCGCGCAGGTAATCGCTTTAGGGATATAGCCTTGGTCGCCACTGCCAATTTGAGAATACAGTTCACGCACCAAATCACAACAATCGTATACTTTCATTTTTATACCTAACCAAATGATAACTGCTCTCAATATACACATAGAGATAAGCAAAAACAAAGTGGATCTGACTAAGTTCAGAGTTAGATTGTTCTTGCTCAATATCTCATTCTGTTGATGCTCAATGTATCACTTTGCTAACTTGTTACTTAGTTTGATATTACTGCTTAGCGAGATATTTACGGATTAGCCTGATAATTACCGCTTAACCAGAGATTTGCTGTTCAAGTTGATAAGTAACCTCATCAGCAAGGTTGAGTTGCTTAGCTAACTCTTTGAGGTAAGCCTTCTCCATGAAGTTTTGCTCATCCGCTACAATCAAAGACGCTAGATAGATCTCACTCGCTTGTTGAGGTGAAGTCGCGAGCTGAGCGATTTCACTTGGATCGAGTGGTTTGTGCAGTTCTTCAGACACCAATTTGGTCAGCTGATAATCGGCGCCCATGTTTTCGACCGCTTGCTCGATCTTTGCCATCTCTTCTTCATCAACATGACCATCGGCTTTGGATGCTGCAATCATCGATCTTAGAATCAGCACACTATGGTTTGAGTCGTTCTCATCAAATTGAGCTTGTTCGGAATTCGGTGCTTGGCCTTGTTTAGACTGATAGTCGTTATAGACCTTGTAAGCGAGTGCGCCAAGTGCCGCTGCGCCACCAATACCAGCGGCTTTCTTACCCATTTTCTTGGTTTTCTTAGAGCCCATTAACGCACCTAAGAGTCCGCCGCCAACTGCGCCTGCGCCGAAGGCTCCGAGCGTGCTTTTGTTGATATTCTTACCACTGCCGCCTTGAGTTAGGCCACTTAAACTTGAAGAGCCTTGGGAAAGCTTCTGAGTACCTTGTTTAACGAGATCTGACTTAAGTGCTTGGTTAAGTAAGCTTTTGATATCCATCGATACCTCCAATGTAATCGTGTCTAAAGAGTTGATGAACCCAATATACGGATTTAAAGATGAACAGGGGATTAACTTACGTTATTTACTTTACTGATAAATAGAAGGGAGTTTGAAGGGAGACTGTAGGTACAAAAAAGGCCTCCTAAATGGAAGCCTTTCAATGTTTATCTAGCGAGTAACTGGGTTACTAAGCTAGTTGAGCCTTAAGGTGCTCGATAACCGTATCCATAGCGATAACTTCTTTATCACCAGTGCGACGGTTTTTGTATTCGAAGTTGCCTTCGTCCATGCTGCGATCGCCGATAACGATAGTGTGAGGGATACCCACTAGCTCGATATCTTTAAACATTACACCAGGGCGTTCTTTACGGTCATCGAATAGTACTTCGATACCCATAGCTGTTAATTCAGCGTATAGCTTTTCAGCAGCTTCTTTAACACGCTCAGATTTGTGCATGTTCATTGGTACGATAGCAACTTGGAACGGTGCCAGTGCGTCTGGCCAAGTGATACCGAATTTATCGTGGTTTTGCTCGATAGCAGATGCAACAACACGTGAAACACCGATACCGTAACAACCCATTTCTAGGATTACGCTCTTACCATCAGGACCAAGCACGTTACAGTTCATTGCTTTAGAGTAAGTATTACCTAGTTGGAAGATGTGACCAACTTCGATACCGCGCTTAAGTTGGATGGTACCTTGACCACATGGGCTAAGGTCGCCTTCAACTACGTTACGTAGGTCTTCAACTTGAGCAAGCTCAACGTCACGACCCCAGTTAATACCGAAGTAGTGCTTACCGTCTACGTTTGCACCAGCACCGAAGTCGCTCATTACAGCAACAGAGCGGTCAACGATGAATGGTAGCTCTAGACCAACAGGGCCAAGTGAACCAGGACCTGCACCAACAAGTGCACGGATTTCTTCTTCAGAAGCCATCTCTAGTGGAGAAGCAACCTGTGGAAGGTTCTCTGCTTTCACTTCGTTAAGATCGTGGTCGCCACGGATGATTAGCGCGATGATATCAGCGTCTACTTCATCAGAAGCTTTAACGAATAGAGTCTTAACTGTCTTCTCGATTGCTAGACCGTGTTGCTCTACAAGTTCTGCGATTGTTTTTGCGTTTGGCGTATCAACCAGTTCCATCTCTTGAGTTGGCGCTGCCGCTTCAGTCGTTGGAGCTAGTGCTTCTGCTTTCTCGATGTTCGCTGCGTAATCAGATTCTGAAGAGAATGCGATTAGGTCTTCGCCGCTTTCAGCAAGAACGTGGAATTCTTGAGAGCCGCTGCCGCCGATTGCGCCAGAGTCGGCCAATACTGGACGGTACTCAAGGCCCATGCGGTCGAATGCTTTACAGTAAGCATCGTGCATCGCTTGGTAAGACTTTTCTAAGCCTTCTTTATCGATATCAAAGCTGTACGCATCCATCATCGAGAATTCGCGAGCACGCATTACGCCAAAACGAGGGCGGCGCTCATCACGGAATTTAGTCTGGATTTGGTACAGGTTTAGAGGTAGCTGTTTGTAAGAGCTGATCTCGTTACGTACTAGGCTCGTTACCACTTCTTCTGCTGTTGGGCTAAGAACAAATGGACGAGAATGACGGTCTGTGAAACGAAGTAGCTCAGGACCCATCTTTTCAGAACGGCCAGTCTCTTCCCAAAGCTCAAACGGTTGAACTACGGGCATCAAGATTTCAACGGCACCTGCATTATCGATCTCTTGGCGAACGATATTTTCGACTTTACGCAGTACACGTAGACCAGTAGGTAGCCAAGTATATAAACCTGAAGCTAGCTTACGGATCATACCTGCACGTAGCATCAGCTGGTGGCTGATAACTTCTGCGTCGTTTGGAGTCTCTTTCAGAGTAGAAAGAAGGTAGTTACTGGTACGCATTCTATGGTATCCGTTTCATCATTGATAAAAGAAAACTTGCTGTCGTTCGTAACCACAGCAAATCTGATATAGCCGCATATAATATCAGCCTATTTGGGATCTCAAAAGCGTTCAATGTCAGTTACATTGATGAAAAGCGTTTCAACCATGAATTTCACGTTAAGATCGAACAAATTTACCGCATATTCCTTGTTGTCAGGCTTACCTTTCTTATAGGCAGGGCGAGGATCTTGGCCTAATACTTCTTTGATCACCTGAATGATATGGCGTGCTTGTGGGTGGTTTGCGAGCTTACTTTGGGCTTGTTGCGAGAAGTTAACGTCGAGCACTGCTGGTTCATCGGCGGCAAACCCTCCTCGTGCATCGGGAATTGAATCCGAGTAGGGGATATAAGGTTTGATGTCGATGATAGGCGTGCCGTCAACGAGATCAACACTGCCCAAGTCCAACCAAGTTTGTCCCTTTTCTTGAGATACACCTTTCAGTTCAACGGCAGACATGCCAATTCCATTGGGTCTGAACGTGGCGCGAGACGCGAATACACCAATCCGTTCATTACCGCCAAGTCGAGGTGGCCTCACGGTTGGTTTCCAGCCTGCTGCGAGGTTCTTGTCGAACAGAAACAATAACCACACGTGGCTAAATTGTTCAATGTCACGAACAGATTCAAGGCAGTTAGCCGAATCAACTAATCTGACTCTTGAGGTAGATGTGGGAACCAATCTAGGCTGCCTTGGCACCGCGAACTTCTCTTTATAAGGAGATTCAATAAAGCCAACAGGTTCAATGGAGTACATGAGCGGACGTTCTCTAATTACGATCTATGGCGGAAAAATATCATAAAATCGCTTGTTTTTCTGTTGATAATAATTATCATTTGGGATGTTATAACATATCAATTTAATTATTTAGGGAAATACAATGAAACCGAATATCCACCCTGACTACCGTAAAGTGGTGTTCCACGACACCAGTGTTGATGAGTACTTCTTGATCGGGTCAACGTTGAAAACAGATCGTACTATCGAATGGGAAGACGGAAATACTTACCCTTACTTCACCATTGAAGTGTCTGAAAAGTCGCATCCTTTCTATACGGGTAAACAGCGAGTGCTACATAAAGAGGGACGCGTTGCGAACTTCACTCGTCGTTTTGGTCAATTAGGTAAGGGAGCGAAATAGAATGAAAGTTGTGAAATCACTTAAAAGTGCGAAAAGCCGCCACCCAGATTGCCAAATAGTAAAGCGCAGAGGCCGTCTCTATGTCATCTGTAAATCCAACCCGAGATTCAAAGCGGTTCAAAAATAATCAGTCAATTTGATGTGACACGAGTGTAAAAACGAGGGGAAAGTCAAACTTCATTCATTTGTCTGTTTTTCTTTTCCTTCGAGAGGAACTTTGCAGGAGAGCAGGTGCTCATTTAGCGTATGGTATTTCTTATTTTTCATTTTATCAATAACTTACAGGTTTAGGTATAAGCCGAATGAATGTATCTATACCAATTATAAATCTAACTTTTACCTCTCGGCTGGAGTTATTTGCTAAATTTTTGTTTTTATTAAGTTAAAAATAATGGTTTGTTACACACTTTGTAACATTTACGATTTCTAATTGACCCTTTTGTCGAGTAATCTGCGCGGGCAATTTAAACATCTTTGTCACAATTGCACAGGAATCACTACAAGGAGGGAACTGATGAGTTCATCAGCTTCAATAAAAAACAATTCGCCTAAAAAACCTATTTTTACTCGCTTTTTAGATGGCGTTGAATATTTGGGGAACCTATTACCCCACCCAATCACTCTTTTCGCAATCTTCTGCTTAGCAATCCTCGTTACTTCAGGTATTGCTGGTTACTTCGAAGTGTCTGTTATGGACCCTCGACCAGAAGGTGCTAAAGGTCGTGCTGCTGACGGCATGATCCACGTTGTAAGTCTGCTTAACGCAGAAGGTCTACAACTTATTGTGACTAACTTAGTTAAGAACTTTGTTGGTTTTGCTCCACTAGGTACTGTACTTGTTGCTATGCTTGGTGTAGCGATTGCTGAACACTCAGGTCTACTATCTGCTGCAATGCGTGGCATGGTAATGGGTGCTTCTAAGCGCATGGTTACAGTAACGGTTGTGTTTGCAGGTATTATCTCTAACACAGCATCAGAGCTTGGCTATGTGGTACTTATTCCACTAGCAGCAATGCTTTTCCATTCTTTAGGTCGTCACCCTCTTGCTGGTCTTGCTGCGGCATTCGCTGGTGTGTCAGGTGGTTACTCTGCAAACCTACTTATCGGTACGGTTGACCCACTGCTTTCTGGTATTACAGAAACAGCGGCACAGATGATTGACCCGTCTTACACGGTTGGTCCTGAGTCAAACTGGTACTTCATGTTTGTTTCTACTTTCTTCATCGCGATTACAGGTGCATTTGTAACTGAGAAGATTGTTGAACCTAAGTTGGGTAAATACAACGACGAAGAAGCTTCTGAAGATTTATCAAATGATTCGATGGGCAGACTGACGGATGTTGAGAAGAAAGGTCTAAAACTAGCAGGTATTGCTGTATTGGCTGTTTCTGCACTTCTGGCGTGGACTATCGTTCCAGCTGACGGTGTTCTACGTTCAGCGTCTGGTACGGTTTCGGGTTCTCCATTCCTGAAGAGTATTGTTGCGTTTATCTTTGTATTCTTCGCTATTCCTGGTTTTGTTTACGGTAAAGTTACCGGTTCAATGAAGAACGATCGTGACGTGATCAATGCGATGGCAACGTCTATGTCTTCAATGGGCATGTACATTGTTCTTGTATTCTTTGCTGCACAGTTTGTTGCTTTCTTTAAGTGGACTAACTTTGGTCAAGTAATCGCTGTTGGTGGCGCTAGCTTCTTACAAGATATCGGTCTTACTGGCCCAATGTTGTTCTTTGCATTTATCCTAATGTGTGGCTTCATTAACCTAATGATCGGTTCGGCTTCTGCTCAGTGGGCAGTAACAGCACCTATCTTTGTACCTATGCTAATGCTTGTTGGTTACGCACCAGAAACGATTCAAGCAGCTTACCGTATCGGTGATTCAACGACGAACATCATTACACCAATGATGAGCTACTTCGGTCTTATTCTTGCTGTAGCGACGCGTTACATGAAGAACCTTGGTATCGGTACTCTGATTGCTACAATGCTTCCATACTCAATCTGCTTTATGTTCGGTTGGAGCATCTTGTTCTACCTATGGGTGTTCGTATTTGGTCTTCCAGTAGGCCCAGGTGCAGCAACGTTCTACACGCCGTAGTAACTAGTACAAGTCATATTGTTAGATTTTAAAGCCTGCCTCGTGCAGGTTTTTTTTTGATCTAAAGTATGGTGTACCAATCACGGAAAGTGATCTGAAAGAGTGTAGAAAATTGGGATGATTTAAAAAGAAGAGATGGTGACAAGATGGATCATCAATACTCCGTTAAAGTAGCACTTAGTATCAAGTATCAAGTATCAAGTGTTAAGTAACAAGAACGGAGTATGTCGACAAACATATCTACAGGTTCACGGTTATGGCTATGAACGAATATCAATGTTTCTTAATGATTAGCGCTTTGCTAGCAGGCGATCAAGATGATTCGCGAACTCACGACGGTCGGTTTGAGAAAGGGTGCTTGGTCCGCCAGTTTGAATACCACTTGAACGCATAGTATCCATAAAGTCACGAATGTTGAGGCGCGCTTTAATGGTCTCTTTGGTGTAAAGCTCGCCGCGAGAGCTTAAAGCAAGCGCACCTTTGGTGATCACTTCATCAGCCAGAGGAATGTCAGAGGTAATCACCAGATCGCCGGGTTCAGTGCGTTTTACGATTTCATCATCTGCAATATCAAATCCGCTTGGGACTTGAATTGAGTGAATGTTATTACGCTTGGGAACGGGAACCAAATGGTTCGCGACAAAGGTACATTCGACCCCTGTGCGCTCAGCTGCGCGTACGATTGTTTCTCGGATAACCTTGGGACAAGCGTCCGCATCAACCCATATTTTCATAGTGTTCTATTTCTCTGTTAGCTTATTGCTCAGTTAACTTATTGCTCAGTTAACTTGGCTTCTAGCGTGGCAACGCGGGTGGTAAGTTCAAGGATTTGCTTTTCCAGTTGGCTAACACGATCGAGTGCTGGCTCTTCTTGTGTCGCGACTTCAACTTTAGGAACGCGATTCGCGCTTTTCCAGCTCTTGATGGTTGTGATTAAAGCGGGCATCGGAACCGATGTACTCATACGAGCTTTAACTAAAGCAACTGTAGGCTCTTTCCCTTGTGCTTGCAGTCCTTCAAGCACTGATTTCAACTCTTCAGACACATCTTTTGTCAGCATGTTGACCTCCATTTTTAGTCTTCAGCCATTTTACTCGCTCTGGTGAGTGATAGCGAATCATAAAACCGCCCATAGCTTGTGAGAGATCTCTTACAAAGGTTGTGAGATAACACGAATACATCGCTAGAGAGATTGAGGTGCATATGATTAAGTGGTTGATTTTTTGTTGTTTTATATAATTAACAACTTTTGTGAATTCAAAGTGTGATGCAAATCTATTGTCCCAAATCGTAAATCGCGTAAATTAAACCTTGTCGGAAGGATTCTGACACGGAACAGGAAAGCACCAAGGATTTGGTTATCTTCAGGATGAAGATTTGGTTACTTAGGATTGAGTAGTCAAGCATGGAGCGTAAGGACATTGTAGGGATACAGTCAGTTAACAGGAAGTTAGCTGCAACGGAATGACAATGGACACCTTTAGGATTTAAAGGGTTGGATTAGCATCAGGACGATGTAAAGGACACCGCTCACGGAACAAGTGATGTGCGCTAACTAGGATTGTTAGCTTTCAGGATGATTGGACACCGCTAGGACGGCGAAGTAAAGGAAAGAGCTGAAGGATTACAGCCACTATTATGGATGATGCATGGAGCATTTATTAGTAGCCGGACTGCTGCGAGTAAGACCCTAGCCCTGACACTTCGGTGTCGGGGCTTTTCTTTATCTGAGACTTTTCTTCTCTCTAGGGGGCTCTTTAATTCAGGAGCTTTTATCTAAGATCGCGACATCTGCTTTTCTGCTAATGGTCAACACAAGGAGTGTTTTATGACGATAGCAACCTCAAGAACGCTGTTGGTACCTTATACCGAACAGCTACAACACGACTTTATCAAGTTGAATTGCTGCCCCGTTAATCGTTCTGAAATGAATGGGCCGCACTCTATTGCCTCTGCGAAGTTCTTATTTCAAGAGATACTGCAAGACAACGTCGGCTTCTGCCGCGCTATCATCCACAACCAAACCCGTGAATATCTTGGACATGTCTTTATTTCATCACAAGAGGGTAGGCATGAGCTTGGCTTTATTTTGGATAAAGAGTATTGGAATCGCGGCTTTGCTAGTGAGGTGCTAAAACCATTTTTAAGTTTGGTGTGTTTTGAAGAGCGCCTAACGAGTGTTGTTGCGACTGTGAATGTCGGCCACAACCCATCGATTAAGTTATTAGAAAAACTAGGATTTGAATTTAAGGAAACCAAACAAGATTCGTTTGGCCCTTATCATGAATATAGCTATAACGCGCACTGCGACGTTACATTCTATGAGGCTGTAGCTCAAACCGCATAGAGCGGAAGCCCACCATGGTCAGTTTTCCTTGGTACAGGTCATCACCTAACGCCGAAAATTCAAAATGGTACACAGTATGCCAGCGCCAAATGGTCGTGAGCTCATGGCGCATCTTAAGTTTATGACCGTTGAAGGCGACACTTAATAATTGTAGGTCTAGCTCTTTACACTTTCTCGCAATGGCAGCTTTCGCAAGCTCGGATTGCCTGCGCTGCTGCCAAAACAGAAAGCAAAAGAAGCACAGCATCAAAATAGCCACTAAGTTATCTATCATTTAGTCCACACTTCCTTTTATCTTTCTATTCCAATCGTGTTTTTAGCTTATTGTTACGAACTACTGAGCTGTTCTGTCTAGTTTTTATTGCGACTTAGCCGCTTGTTGTAACTCAATCAATGCGTTTGCGAGTTCTGGTGATGGGTTCGAATTCAACAAGGGTAAAAATACCATTCTTAGTGTCGGAATCATCACTAAATCTGCAAATAACTGATTGAACAGGTTTTGATTGCCCGTTTGTGCGAGACGCAGCAAGAATTGCTCAGCAATCGCAGGGTCTTGTAGCGCATGCCAGCTGCGACCCGCTAAACCAATTAACACTTCTTGGTGGCTCAAGCGTGGACTAGCGAGCACTTGGTTAATGATGTTATTCGCGATCCCTTGTTCTGCACCGGAAAGGGCACGAACCAAAGCTGACAGTAAGAACAGATCCGGCTCTTGACTGTTAATCTCATTGTCTGCCATTTCTTGTAAGCGTTGAGCGAGCTTATCATTGATTTGCGTGTGCTCAAGCGCCCCTAGTGTTGCGTATAGCGGCTCTGATGGCAGTTTATTCAATGCTTTGCGAATAGCGACACCGTTTTGCTGACTGCCTAAGCGAGCACACATATCGGTGATGCCTTGAAGACCAACGGTTTTCCAGTTATCCCAACCAAGCTCACCTGTGAAGTAATGCTGAGCGTGCTCGTAATATTGGCTCGTCGCGAGGTCTAATCCTGCTCTTACTTGGCTATGGAATACGGCCATTTTGTCTTCAGAAGGCTTGAAGGTATAAGGGTTGTTTGACAGCTTTTGTTGTTGCTCTTCGCTGATATCACCGTTCAAACGAGTGCCCATCGCTTCGATAACAAACTTAAGAAAATTACCCACATCCCCTTGATGCAGTAAGCCTCTTTCATCGAGTTTGAATTTTAGGAACCAGATCCAAGGTTGCTTGTGTTCGTTCCAGTAGCTAATCGCTAAGTGAGCTTGTTTCTGAAGTGGAAACGGGTATGGCTGTTTCCCCTGCTCAACATCAGAGAATAGGGTGTTGTCGATTTTCTGGATACGACGACCTAGGTCGTAGATGTCGTATTGGCAACCGCTATTCTTTAGTAACTGAGTGAGCGTGTGAATGGTTTCCATAGTAATAAAGCTCCTAACTTTCTTTCCTAAATAGATGGTACTCTATGCCCCAATTTCAAGGTCACTAGATAAATAACTTGGTGAAAAATGACAGCTGCCACAAAGTTACCTCTTTTACTTCAACAATTAGAACAACAAATGCGCCAATGTTCGCTATGGAGTGATGTTTCGCCTTCGGATGAAGCTTTGGCGAGCGTTGAGCCTTTTGCGATTGACTCGCTACAGCCAGAAGAGTGGTTGCAGTGGATCTTTATCGTAAAGATCAACGCAATGATGGATGCCCAAATGAGCCTACCGAAAGGCTTTGCGATTCATCCTTATTTTGGTGAAGTGTGGAAAAATGAGGCAGACAAAGCTGAACTGCTAGTGACGATTCAGAGCATTGATGAGGTATGCGCGTAATGTTAGAGATCATTTATCAAGATGAGTATTTTGTCGCGGTGAATAAGCCTGCGGGTATGCTAGTGCATCGCTCATGGTTGGATAAACACGAGACTCAGTTTGTGATGCAGACTCTGCGCGACCAAATTGGTCAGCACGTATTTCCTCTGCATCGCTTAGACCGTCCAACGTCTGGCGTATTGGTGTTTGCTCTGTCGAGTGAAGTTGCCTCTGAGGTGATGCCGATGTTCGCCAACCACGAGATGCAAAAAACCTATCATGCGATTGTGCGTGGTTGGATAGAAGAGGGCGATACGCTCGATTATGCGCTTAAGGTTGAGCTGGATAAGATCGCCGATAAGTTCGCGAAAGAAGATAAAGAACCACAAGAAGCCGTCACTGTGTACGAGCCGTTAGCGAAAGTCGAAGTGCCGTATTCAACAGGCCGTTTTCCTACCAGTCGTTATTGCTTAGTTGAGATGATGCCAAAAACAGGACGTAAACATCAGCTGCGTCGTCACATGGCTCATCTAAGACACCCAATCGTGGGCGATACTTCACATGGTGATGGTAAGCATAACCGACTGTTCCGTGATGATTTAGACTCACACCGTCTGTTGCTGCATGCTTCTGAATTGCGCTTCATTCATCCTTTCACTAAAGAAGAATTGGTGATGAAGGCGAACTTAGATGAAACGTGGTTAAGGTTGTTTGAAACTTTTGAGTGGGACGCCAACTTAATCGATGCTCAAACTTGCTTATCGAAGTAAGTCACGCGTGTTTAAGCAATTGCGAGTCTAAGTGAATAGAGAAAATAGAATAAAAACAAAGGGCTGATAGTGATATCAGCCCTTTTTGACGTCTGTGCGACCTTAACAACATAACTAATGTTGGTTAGTTGATAGTTAATCGCTAACAGTTAATCGTGGGATCATTTAAGTTTTTCTAGATCGGCTTCGATCTCTGCGATCTTGCTTGATACCACTTTTTCTAGATGGCGTAAGTCAGTAAGGATCTTCTGCTTCACATCCACCTCAGCCGTTGGCGTCGGTTTGGTGATCTTGTTGAGTTCATCAATCACAAGAGTGAGGTTGCGGTTAATCTCGGTCACTTCTTTGTATTGATTATTGCCGCCGCTAACAAGCACACTTTTTACTTGTCGCGGGTACTTAAACTTAACGCTTTTCGCGAACAGTTCACCTTTCTGCTTACGAAAGTAAATCTTCAGGATATCTTTGTGCGCTTCTTGGCGAAGGGAGTAACGTTCAATCTGTTTAGGTTCGTGGATACCTAAGCCAGTGAGGTTTGGATACATAAGCGACCTCTAGGTTATGAATGTAATACTTTTATGTAATTGACTTGATCAATGTAGCAGCCTAACGACGAGCTAGATAGTTGATATCTGTGAATTGATTGTAAGTTGTGGGCAAGATCGCTCTCTATCTTTGCCCACACTTATTTGGCTATTAAAGCAGCTCCAAGAGCTAAACTTGTTTCCTAGTCACAACTTACTTCTAGCTCTAAATTAGCTTTCTAAGGTGCGAGTTCTGAAACGTGTTCGGTTAATCTTTCTCTTAAGGCTTGTTCTTGTTCTTCAGACAACCTTCCTCCCGCGTCACTGGTCAGAATAAACAAATCTTCTGCACGTTCGCCGATGGTGGTAATTTTAGCGCCGTGCAAATTGATGTCTAACTCAGCAAAGGTTGCGCCGACTTGAGCCAACAACCCCGGTGTATCAAGAGCTCTCAACTCCATCAAGGTGCGCTTCTTGCTCTTAGTTGGTAGGAACTCAACCCGAGTTTTTACCTTGAAATGCTGCAAGTTTCGAGGCGTGCGACGTGTCTTAATCTTAGTTGGACGGCCATCAGCTAGAACATGAGTTAGATGTTTCGCAACGGCTTTGTGTCTTGTTTCATCAATCGCTTCACCGTGCTGATCCAGTACGATAAAGGTATCCAAAACGTGGCCATCTTTACTGACCATGACCTGTGCGTCGTGAACGTTAAAGTTGCGTCTATCGAGCTCGGCAACCACGGTCGCAAAGAGTGCCGCTTGGTCTTTACAGTAAACGAATACCTCTGTGCCGCCACGTGTCGCTTTTTGGCTGATAAGCACTAAAGGTTGGCTCGGATCTTCTAAGCGAAGTAAATGTTCACAGTGCCATGCGATTTGAGAGTGTGTATGACGCAAGAAATAGTCAGCTTTGAAACGCTGCCACAACACCTCAATTTCACGAGCCGTGAAACCTTCTTTACGCAGCAGTGCTGATGCCATTTGTTGATTGTGACGAATACGGTCTCTGACATCGACTGGGTTTTCCAAGCCGCGACGCAGTGCTCGCTGCGTAGAATGGAATAGCTCTGCGAGTAGGGTACGTTTCCAGCTGTTCCATAGCTCAGGGTTGGTTGCACAGATATCGGCTACCGTTAGACAAACCAAAAGCTCAAGTGATTCTTCATCGCGAACTTTCTTGGCGAATTCGGTAATCACATCCGGATCGTAGATATCACGGCGCTGAGCGGTCACTGACATCAACAGGTGGTTTTGTACTAGCCACGCGACTTGTTTGGCTTCAGGCTTCGATAACCCGTGTTCAATACAGAAAGAGTAAGCTTCAACAGCACCAATCTCTGAGTGGTCTCCGCCACGGCCTTTGCCGATATCGTGGAAAATAGCCGCCAGGATCAGGAGTTCTTTCTTCTGTACGCGTGGATAGACTTCACAACAAATCGGGTGCTTATCGTGGTTTTCGATCTGACTAAAGCGGTTGATGTGCTTGAGTAGACGAATACTGTGTTCATCAACGGTGTAAACGTGGAACAGATCAAACTGCATTTGGCCGACAATTTGACTCCACTGTGGCAAATAGGCCGAGAGCACGCCCAATTTATGCATCAAGCTAAAGGCTTTGTGCAGTGCGTTAGGATGGCGAACCAAATCCATGAACTTGTCACGAGCTTCAGGGATGGTATGCAGGAAGCGGTTCAATCGGCGACGTGCCGTACGCAGTTGTCGTAAGGTTGGCGGACTCACCCCTTCGATCGACGAGTCATTCGCGATATGGATAAACATATCGAGAATCGTTTCTGGTCGCGCTTGGAATAGGGCAGGCTTACGCGCTTCGATCAATGAACCACGACGTTGGAAGTCACTGTCGAGAATCTCAGCTTCTTGTGTTTGACCACCGTTAATGATTGCTTGGTCAAACAACTTAAGCAGCATCTTATTGAGCTCAGCTACACGACGAAGTGTTCGGTAGAACTCTTTCATCATCATCTCGACACCACGATTGCCTTCACCGGTATAACCAAGGTGTTCTGCCACTTGAGCTTGGTGTGCAAAGGTAAGTCGGTTGTCATAACGGCGCAGCTCTATGTGCAGTGCAAAGCGAACTCGCCATAAGAAATCTTGGCACTCCACGAGTTCACGATATTCAGCATCGGTAAGAAAGCCATACTTGCTCATTTCTAACAAAGAAGTCGCACCGAAGTGACGACGTGCTACCCAACTTAGGGTGTGGATGTCTCTGAGCCCGCCTGGAGTTGATTTGATATCCGGTTCTAGATTATATGTCGTGTCGTGATAACGAGCATGACGCTCTTTCTGTTCTTGAATCTTCGCCTTATAGAAGGTCTCACTTGGCCAAAATGAATCGGAATGAATCTTTAGTTTTAACTCTTGAAAGGTGTCTTCACTTCCGCATAGTAAACGTGACTCTTGCAAGTTGGTCGCAACGGTTAAGTCATCAATGCCAATCTCAAGACACTCGGCAATGGTACGAACTGCGTGGCCGACCTCTAACTTCAAATCCCACAGTAGGGTGATGAATTGACTGACTTTCTCACCTAGTGCTGGTGGCAGAGTTTTTTGCGAGACGATGAGAATATCAATATCGGATAAAGGGTGTAGTTCACCACGGCCATAGCCGCCTACAGCGACCAGTGCGATATGCGGCAGTTTGCTAAATCCAAAATGATCCCATAAACGATTGAGAAGCAAATCCATGTATTCGGAGCGCAACAGAACCAAATCGGTAACTGGATGATGATTTAGAAATTCACTCTTTTGATACTGCGTGAAGATTTCGAGTTGATTTTTTAATTCGCAGATTTCAAGTTGTTCGTCATTGAACGTAATAGGGCATTGATAAGGCATAGTCTGCTATCCGTGCAAGCAAGTGAGAATAGTAAACAATTTAACAGAAGCTGATGCAAAATCGAAATTGAGCGGATAAAAAAATATCCTCGACAATGCGAGGATATTTTTAAAAGTCTGAGGTGCTCAGTTTGTTGAACTAAGCGTTCTTCATGATACGTGGAATCGTATCATCGCTGCGTAGTGTTAGAACTTCACAACCTGTCTCAGTTACAACCAGTGTGTGCTCCCACTGTGCAGAGTTTTTGCTGTCTGCTGTGTACACTGTCCAGCTATCTTCGTCATCAAGACGGCAGCCAAACTTACCTGCATTGATCATTGGCTCGATTGTGAAACACATGCCTGCTTTTAGTACTGTGCGATCGCTGTTTTTGTAGTGAACGACTTGTGGATCTTCGTGGAACTCAGAACCAATGCCGTGACCACAGTAATCTTTAACAATAGAGAACTTAGCGCGTGGGTTATTCTTGTTGTTTGTCTTGATGTACTTCTCGATAGCAGTACCAACTTGGCCAAGTTGAACACCTGGTTTAACTTGGCGCATGCCTTCGTAAAGTGCTTCTTGAGCAACCATGCATAGACGTTTGTTTGCTGGTGAAACTTCACCCACAAGGAACATCTTAGAGGTGTCACCGTGGTAACCTTGAGGACGAGTGCTTAGGTCTGCATTTTTATCATCAGGAACAATTACCGTGATATCAACGTTTAGAATATCGCCATCTTTCAATACTGCAGGTTTGAATTGACCTGTGCTACCAGTTTCATCTTGTGATGCTGGAATACCGTGGCACACAATGTGGTTGATAGACGTACAGATAGACTTAGGGAAACCGTGGTAATCAAGTGGTGCTGAATATGCGCCTCTCTCTAGAGCGTACTCGTGACAGATTTTGTTCAGTTCTTCTGTCGTTGTACCTACTTGGATGTGAGGTTCAATCATCTCTAGAATTTCAGAAGCCAGCTTGCCGGCAACGCGCATTTTTTCAATTTCTTCAGCAGTTTTAATTTTTACAGCCATTGCATATCTCTTAATTTGGTAGCACCTAAGTGTGCATATTGGGGCTATTCTATCAGTGCAGCATTTTAGCGCAACATTCCCATGTCCGCACAATGTTGGTGGATACTGCTCAGTCTGAGTAGATAATGTTCGGTTTAATGACGCAGACGCGATTTGAATAGGACACTATTTTATAGAGAAAATTCACCGCTAGGGATCAGTATAGCAGTCGCCATTTTTAGATTTTTTTCTAGCCATAGATAGACAAAATATGGTATAAAGCGCGCCGGACATCAGGACTGTTTTCTCCAATTGGCGAAACAAGCTTTGTGTCCACTAACTTATTTCTTTAAATCACACACATTCCGACACATGTTCCGGGGTGCCTCAACAACACAGATAACGGCTGAAAAGTGGTTAGTTGTTAGGGGTCGGATTCATGGGGGATGTGGAGGCCTAACCCCATAGAGGATTTTAAAATGGCAACTGTATCAATGCGCGATATGCTTAAAGCTGGTGTTCACTTCGGTCACCAAACTCGTTACTGGAACCCAAAAATGAAGCCATTCATCTTTGGTGCTCGTAACAAAGTACATATCATCAACCTAGAAAAAACTGTACCAATGTTCAACGACGCTCTAGCTGAAATCGCTAAAGTTGGCGAGAAGAAAGGTAAAGTTCTTTTTGTTGGTACTAAGCGCGCTGCATCTGAAGCTGTTAAAGAAGCTGCTATCAACAGCAACCAGTTCTACGTTAACAACCGCTGGTTAGGCGGTATGCTAACGAACTACAAAACTGTTCGTCAGTCTATCAAGCGTCTGAAAGAACTTGAAGCGCAAGCTCAAGACGGTACTTTCGACAAGCTTACTAAGAAAGAAGCTCTAATGCGCACTCGTGAAATGGAGAAGCTAGAGAAGTCTCTTGGTGGTATCAAGAACATGGGCGGCCTTCCAGACGCTCTATTCGTTATCGATGCTGATCACGAACACATCGCAGTTAAAGAAGCAAACAACCTAGGTATCCCAGTTTACGCTGTAGTTGATACTAACTCTAACCCAGACGGTGTTGACTTCGTTATCCCTGGTAACGATGATGCAATCCGTGCAGTACAGCTTTACCTAAACGCTGCTGCAGACGCGGTTAAAGAAGGTCGTAACAAAGATGTTGCTGCTGTAGCTGCTGAAAAAGACGGTTTTGTAGAAGCTGAATAATAGCGGCTCTGAGCCATATTTAGTTCATATTAAGCGGTCATAATCGATGGCTTAAGAACTGAATACAGTCAATATCAGGGGCCAATTAATTAGGCCCCTGTTTTTTATCTTTTTTAGAATTTACTGAGGAATAGAGAATGGCAACTGTAACTGCAGCTCTAGTTAAAGAACTTCGTGAACGCACAGCTGCGGGCATGATGGAATGTAAAAAAGCGCTTGTTGCTGCTGAAGGCGACATCGAGCTAGCAATTGAAAACATGCGTAAATCTGGCGCAGCGAAAGCAGCTAAAAAAGCTGGTAACGTTGCTGCTGAAGGCGCAATCATCATTAAAGAAGAAGCTGGCGTTGCTGCTCTTCTTGAAGTGAACTGCCAAACTGATTTCGTAGCTAAAGATGCAGGTTTCCTTGCATTCGCTAACGAAGTTGCTGAAGTTGCTCTAGCTGAACGTCTAGACATCGTTGCACTTCAAGCTAAGTTTGAAGACGCTCGTATCGCTCTAGTAACTAAGATCGGTGAGAACATCAGCATCCGTCGCGTTGAGCTTGTTGAAGGTGTTGCACTAGCTTCTTACCGTCACGGCGAGAAAATCGGTGTTGTTGTTGCTGGTGAAGGCGAAGCTGAAACGCTTAAGCACATCGCTATGCACGTTGCTGCTTCTAAGCCTGAGTACGTTAACCCATCTGACGTACCTGCTGACGTAGTAGAAAAAGAAAAAGCTGTTCAAGTTGAAATCGCTATGAACGAAGGCAAACCACAAGAGATCGCTGAGAAAATGGTTATCGGCCGTATGAAGAAATTCACGGGCGAAGTATCTCTTACTGGTCAAGCTTTCATCATGGAACCTAAGAAAACTGTTGCTGACATTCTTAAAGAGAAAGGCGCATCAGTTACTACCTTCGTTCGTTTAGAAGTTGGTGAAGGTATCGAGAAAGCAGCTGAAATGAGCTTCGCAGACGAAGTTGCAGCGGTACAAAAAGGTTAATCCTTAGCGTATTGTTTGAAAAGAGACCGTGGCAAATGCTGCGGTCTTTTTATGAATAATGAATTATTTCCGACTTTTAGCTGTTATGAATGCAAACTGAGCTCTTCAGTTTTTATCCATGACTGTTAATCATCAACTCTTTGGAAGGTAAGCTCCATGACTACGAACCCTAAACCAGCGTATCAACGTATTCTGTTAAAACTTAGCGGTGAAGCGCTACAAGGCGAAGAAGGTTTTGGTATTGACCCAACGATCCTTGATCGTATGGCTCAAGAAGTAAAAGAATTAGTTGAACTAGGCGTTCAAGTTGGTGTTGTTATCGGTGGTGGTAACCTATTCCGTGGCGCAGGCCTAGCAGAAGCGGGTATGAACCGTGTTGTTGGTGACCACATGGGTATGCTTGCAACGGTAATGAACGGCCTTGCAATGCGTGACGCTCTACACCGTGCTTACGTAAATGCACGTGTAATGTCAGCAATTCCTCTTAAAGGTGTGTGTGACGACTACAACTGGGCAGACGCAATCAGCCAACTACGTCAAGGTCGTGTTGTGATCTTCTCTGCTGGTACGGGTAACCCATTCTTTACTACAGACTCTGCTGCATGTTTACGCGGTATCGAAATCGAAGCTGACGTAGTTCTAAAAGCAACAAAAGTAGATGGTGTATTTACTGCTGACCCAGTAGCAAACCCAGACGCAGAGTTGTATGATACGTTGTCTTACAACACAATTCTTGAGAAAGAATTGAAAGTAATGGACTTGGCTGCATTTACGCTAGCACGTGACCACAAAATGCCAATCCGTGTATTTAACATGAATAAACCAGGCGCACTACGTCGCGTGGTTATGGGTGAAACTGAAGGTACATTAATCAGCGACGCTGACTAATTTTTCGGGCTTACTGAAGTATAGTGCTTCGGTAAGCTTATCCTTATCACTCCAAATAAAAAGCTTTCTTGAAGAAAGAACATAATCAAGGTGAAATTGTGATTAACGAAATCAAAAAAGACGCTCAAGAGCGCATGGTAAAAAGTGTTGATGCACTAAAAAACAGCCTACAAAAAATCCGTACAGGCCGTGCTCACCCGAGCCTACTTTCTGGTCTTACCGTTGAGTACTACGGTGCACCAACGCCTTTGACTCAAGTAGCTAACGTTATTGCTGAAGACGCACGTACACTAGCAATTACAGTGTTTGATAAAACACTGACTCCTCTTGTTGAAAAAGCAATCATGACTTCTGACCTAGGCTTAAACCCTATGTCTGCAGGTACGGTTATTCGCGTTCCACTTCCACCGCTAACGGAAGAGCGTCGTAAAGACCTAGTTAAAATCGTTCGTGGCGAAGCTGAAGGTGGCCGTGTTGCTATCCGTAACATCCGTCGTGACGCGAATGGCGATCTAAAAGCGCTTCTTAAAGACAAAGAAATTTCAGAAGACGAAGATCGTAAAGCACAAGACGAAATTCAAAAGCTAACTGACGCTGCGGTTAAGAACGTAGACGAAGTTCTAGCAGTTAAAGAAAAAGAGTTGATGGAAGTTTAATTTTCCATATTCTTTTCTTTCAGGAAAAACGCTGTACTCACGGTGCAGCGTTTTTTTATGCTATTCTGTTCGACTATTAGAATTTGATTCACTCTTTTATGCATAATTCTCAAGCGTTCACAGACTCTCTTCCTAAGCATATTGCTATCATTATGGATGGCAATGGTCGCTGGGCAAAAGCTCAAGGTAAGCCTCGTGTCTTTGGCCATAAAAATGGCGTTCAAGCCGTTCGAAAAACCATATCTTCAGCTGCCAGACTTGGCATTAAAGCCGTAACTCTTTTTGCTTTTAGTAGCGAAAATTGGCGTCGTCCTGAAGAAGAAGTGGGTCTCTTGATGGAGCTGTTTATTTCAGTGCTGTCGAGTGAAGTAAAAAAGCTTCATAAAAATAATCTACAACTTCGTGTTATTGGTGATAAAAGTCGTTTTAATGCGCGACTACAAAAGAAAATAGAAGAAGCGGAAGCTTTGACTAGCACCAATACGGGTATGGTTATTAATATTGCGGCTAACTACGGCGGTAAGTGGGATATCCAGCAAGCGATGACTTCGATTGCTCAACAGGTTAAGTCTGGCGATATTAATGTAGAAGACATTGATGAAGCTATGATTACACAGCACCTGACTATGTCAGATATTCCAGAAGTCGATCTACTTATCCGCACCAGTGGCGAGTGCCGCATTAGTAACTTTATGCTTTGGCAATTGGCTTACGCCGAAATGTATTTCACTGAACAA
Source organism: Vibrio tasmaniensis (assembly GCF_024347635.1). Classification (NCBI taxonomy): domain Bacteria; kingdom Pseudomonadati; phylum Pseudomonadota; class Gammaproteobacteria; order Vibrionales; family Vibrionaceae; genus Vibrio; species Vibrio tasmaniensis. The sequence continues at coordinate 2,426,561 of NZ_AP025510.1, read as the reverse complement.
TTCTGGCCAGACTTTAATGAAGACAGCTTAGTAGAAGCTGTGACTTGGTTTGTAAACCGCGAGCGTCGTTTTGGATGCACAGGTGAGCAAATTAAAGCTCTGATGGACAGTTAATAAGGATTTTTTTGGTTTGAAACAACGAATTATTACGGCGTTGATTTTAGCTCCCCTAGTTATTCTAGGTATTTTCGAGTTATCACTTCCCACATTTATTCTTTCACTAGCGGTAATCTCGCTACTGGGCTTTTGGGAGTGGACTCAGTTTGTTGAAAGCAAATCGCGTTATTTAGCCTTGATTCCAACAGTTGTGGTAAGTGCTGCGAGTTTTGCTTTTATCCCTTTTGATGCATTTAGCCTTAACAACTTATCGAGTGTTCACTACGCCATTCTAACGATTGGTTCGATTTGGTGGGTAATCGCAAGTGGTATGGCAGTGACTTATCCCAAGTCTATGCCTGCATGGAAAGACTCATCCATTCTTCGTCACGCATTTGGCGTGCTGACTCTGCTACCCTTCTTCTGGAGTGTGGTTATCCTGCGTGCTAACGGTATCGATGTTGATCCTTACCACGGCGCAAAATTGGTGATGTTCGTTTGCTTGCTTGTTTGGGCAGCAGACAGTGGAGCTTATTTTTCAGGAAAGAGCTTTGGCAAGCGCAAGATGGCCCCTGCGGTGAGTCCTAATAAAACGATTGAAGGTCTTATTGGTGGCATCATTACAGCAGTGATCGTGGCCTGGATCTTTGCTGACTTGTTTGATATCCAATTCACAAGTCCTCTTCAAATGATTGTTATCACTCTGGTGACCGTCGTTATTTCTGTTCTTGGTGATCTTGTTGAAAGCATGTTTAAACGTGTTTCTGGGGTCAAAGACAGCAGTAATCTGATTCCTGGTCATGGTGGTATACTTGATAGAATAGATAGCTTAACGGCTGCATTCCCTGTCTTTGCTCTGCTTTATTTAGCATTCTAATAAAAAAGGGCAGTGATTCTGCCCTTTATTACATTTCTACGGTCATATGTGATGCGAAATCTAACTATCCTTGGCGCTACCGGCTCAATTGGTGCAAGTACACTAAAAGTCGTTGAACAAAACCCAGATCTCTATTCGGTCGTAGCAATGGCTGCTGGCTCGAATGTTGAAAAGATGCTGGCGTTAGTTGAAAAGTGGCAACCAAGCTATGTTGCTATGGCTTGCCCTGATGCAGCATCTAAGCTGACTGAAGTGTTGTCTGCAAATTACCCAAACATCAAAGTTCTTTCTGGTTCTGAAGGCATGTGTCAGGTCGCTTCTCTAGATGAAGTGGACACGGTAATGGCTGCGATTGTGGGAGCGGCAGGTTTGCTTCCTACAATGGCTGCGGTTAAGGCTGGTAAGCGTATTTTACTTGCTAATAAAGAAGCCTTGGTGATGTCTGGACAGTTGTTTATCGACGCCGTGGAAAAGTACGGTGCTGAACTGCTTCCTGTCGACAGTGAGCACAATGCTATCTTTCAATGCTTACCTCAGAATGTGCAAACCAAGCTAGGCCGTTGTGATTTAGAAGAGAACGGTATCAACCATATTCTTTTGACCGGCTCTGGTGGTCCTTTTCGCTATACGGATGTTGCAGAGTTAGATTCGGTAACACCGGTTCGCGCTATTGCACACCCAAACTGGTCAATGGGCCCTAAGATCTCTGTCGACTCAGCAACTATGATGAATAAAGGCTTAGAGTACATTGAGGCTAAGTGGCTATTTAATGCCTCTCAAGAGCAGTTGAAAGTGATTATTCATCCTCAGTCTGTGATTCATTCTATGGTTCAGTACAAGGATGGCTCGGTACTGGCTCAAATGGGCGAGCCCGATATGGCGACCCCAATCGCATTGACGATGTCTTACCCAGAACGTACGGAAGCGGGGGTTAAGCCTCTGGATTTCACCAAAGTGGGCGAGCTTACCTTCTTAGAGCCCGATTTAACTCGTTACCCATGTTTGAGATTAGCCATTGAGGCGTGTTATTTGGGTCAGCATGCAACAACCGCAATTAATGCGGCAAACGAAATTGCAGTCGATGCTTTCTTGAACAATCAAGTGAAGTTTACCGATATTGCTATCATTAACGAGCATGTTATGAGCAAAGTATGTGAACAACATAACTCTGAGGGCTTAGATAGCTTGGAAAGCCTTCTCGAGCTCGATAATATGTCTCGTCAAATAGCCATTCAATTTATAAAAGAGCAGCTAGCATGAGTGGAATTCTGTGGAACTTCGCATCCTTTATTGTAGCGCTTGGTATTCTGGTCGCTGTTCATGAATTTGGACACTTCTGGGTTGCTCGTCGCTGCGGTGTGAAAGTAGAAAAATTCTCGATTGGTTTTGGTAAGTCGATCTGGAGTAAAGTTGGCCGTGATGGAACGGAATACAGCTTGTCAGTCATTCCATTGGGCGGCTACGTTAAGATGCTTGATGGTCGTGTTGATGACCTTTCAGAAGACGAACAGCAATACGCTTTTGATAAGAAACCGTTGTGGAAACGAACGGCGATTGTGGGAGCCGGTCCAGCATTCAATTTTATATTTGCCGTGTTCGCATATTGGCTGGTTTTTTTGATTGGTGTTCCTGCGGTTAAGCCTGTGATTGGAGAGGTAACGCCTCAATCTATCGTGGCACAAGCCGGAATTGAAAGTGGAATGGAACTTAAATCTATTTCAGGAATCAAAACCGCAGATTGGGAATCAGTAAACTTGGGTTTGATATCACATATTGGTGATGAGTCCATGACAGTAACGGTTTCTTCTCAAGACGACATCGGCTTTGAACAACAGATAATATTGGATATTTCTGATTGGTCGTTCAACCCAGAAACTGAGTCAGCAATGACAACGCTTGGTTTTAGACCGTATTCTCCAGAAATATCGACAGTACTCGCTCAAGTTATTGATGACGGTGCCGCATATTCTGCAGGGCTAGAGGCTGGCGACAAAATTGTTGAAGTTAATGGTCAGCCTATTGAGCAGTGGAAGTCGGTAGTCGAGTTAATTCGCGCAAACCCGATGACGTCATTAGACCTTGTTGTGTTGAGAAATGGTGCTGAGCAGTCATTGATTATGACGCCAAAAAGCCGAGAGCTTTCTGATGGTTCTACAATTGGCTATGCGGGTATTGCTCCCGAAGTCGCAGAATGGCCAGAAGATTATCGCTTTGAGTTACAATTTGGTGTAATTGAGTCTGTAGGAAAAGCATTTGATAAAACAGGTCAAATCATAGGTTTGACGCTGACAATGCTTAAGAAGCTCATCGTTGGTGATGTTGGCTTAAATAACTTGAGTGGCCCAATTTCAATTGCTAAAGGCGCAGGGGCAACCGCCGATTACGGTTTGGTTTACTTCCTAGGTTTTTTGGCTCTGATTAGTGTTAACTTGGGGATTATTAATTTGGTTCCGCTGCCTATGCTTGATGGCGGACATTTGCTCTTTTTCGCTATTGAGGCCGTTACTCGTAAACCTGTACCTGAAAAAGTTCAAGAAATGGGATACAGAGTAGGAGGCGCAATCCTCTTCTCTTTGATGGCTCTGGCAATATTTAATGATTTTACTCGTCTGTGAATGGTTTCTCACAGGCATTGGTAGTAGCAAGGAATAATTAGAATAAGTATGGCGATTAAGCAAATTCTGTTCGCAAGTCTATTGGCCACTAGTGTGGCTGCGAACGGAGCACAAAACTTTGTAGTTCAAGATATCAAGATCGAAGGTTTACAGCGTGTTGCACTTGGTGCAGCTCTACTGAAAATGCCAGTACGTATTGGCGATGAAGTGGATGACGGCGATGTATCTGAGATCATTCGTGCACTGTATGCTTCAGGCAACTTTGAGGACGTTAAAGTCCTTCGCGATGATGATGTTTTAGTTGTTCAAGTCAAAGAACGACCGACCATCGCAAGCATCTCATTCTCAGGTAACAAGGCGATCAAAGAAGAACAACTTCAGCAGAACCTAGATGCATCTGGTGTTCGTGAAGGTGAAGCCCTTGACCGCACTACGCTGAGTAACATAGAGAAAGGCCTTGAAGATTTTTACTACAGTGTTGGTAAGTACAACGCGACAGTAAAAGCGGTTGTAACGCCTTTGCCTCGTAATCGTTCTGACCTTAAGTTTGTATTTACTGAAGGTGTGTCCGCTAAGATTCAGCAAATTAACTTTATCGGTAATGAAGTTTTCTCTGACGCTGATCTACTGAGTCGTTTCAACTTAAACGTTGATGTTGCATGGTGGAATTTCCTTGCGGATGAAAAATACCAGAAGCAAGTGTTAGCGGGTGATATCGAAGCTCTGAAGTCTTACTACCTTGACCGTGGTTACCTTAAGTTTAAGGTAGATTCGACTCAGGTTGCGATCTCTCCTGATAAGAAAGGTGTCTACATCACGTTGGGCCTTGATGAAGGCGAAGCTTACACCGTTAAGGATGTCGCTTTCCGTGGTGAGCTTATCGGCCGCGAGGCTGACTTCGAAGCGTTAGTGCCATTCGAAGATGGCGATATATATAACGGCTCTTCTGTAACGTCTTTAGAAGAGAGCGTAAAACGAATTCTAGGCGAATCTGGCTATGCGTACCCACAAGTTCGTACGATTCCTGAATTTGACGATGAGACCAAAGAAGTGTCGTTGGTTATCAATGTAGAAGCGGGCAGCCGTATCTACGTTCGTGATATTCGATTCACGGGTAACAACTCAACGAAAGATGAAGTACTGCGTCGTGAAATGCGTCAGATGGAAGGCAGCTGGCTGAACTCCAAGTCGATTGATACAGGTAAGAGCCGTCTTAACCGTTTAGGCTTTTTTGAAACGGTTGATGTGCAAACGGTACGTGTTCCTGGCAGTGAAGACCAAGTGGATCTGGTTTACAACGTTAAGGAAGCGAACTCGGGTAGCGTCAACTTCGGTGTTGGCTACGGTACTGAATCGGGTGTCAGCTTCCAGGTTGGTTTACAGCAAGATAACTTTGCAGGTTCTGGTAACCGTGTTGGCGTAAGCGCCATGATGAACGATTACCAAAAGAATGTGAGCTTAGACTACCGCGACCCATACTGGAACCTTGATGGCGTGAGTATGGGCGGCAAAATCTTCTACAACGAATTTGAAGCCTCTGAAGCGGGTATTGTCGATTATACCAACCAAAGTTATGGTACGAGCTTAACATGGGGTTTCCCTATGGATGAGCTGAACCGTCTCGAGTTTGGTTTTGGTTATACGCATAACAAGATCGGTAACGTTCCTACCTATATTCAAGTTGAACAGTTTGCGAGAAGTATTGACCAATACGGTGACGAACACATCTTAACCGATGACTTCGATATCAATATCTCTTGGACGCGCAACAACCTTAACCGTGGCTTCTTCCCTACTGAAGGTAACCACCAACGTGCTTTCGCGAAAATGACAGTACCCGGTTCGGATGCTAAATACTTCAAAGCGCAATACGATGTAAAACATTACATTCCGTTGACTAAAAAGCATGAGTTCACACTATTGATGCGTGGTCGATTAGGCTATGGTAACGGTTATGGCCAAACGGATGGTAATGATAACTTGTTCCCATTCTACGAAAACTACTACGCGGGTGGTTTTACAACACTACGTGGTTTTGGTTCTAACTCAGCGGGTCCAAAAGCTGTTTACGGAAATAGCACGGGCAACAACCCTACGTACAATTCTGCAACCGATGATTCGGTTGGTGGTAATGCGGTTGCTTTGGCTAGCGTAGAGTTAATCGTACCAACACCGTTTGCTTCTGATGAAGCTCGCAGTCAGATTCGAACTAGTGTGTTCTTCGATATGGCAAGTGTATGGGATACCGAATTCGTAGACCGTGGCGCACCGAATAGCGGTCAACAGTACTACTACGATTACTCTGACCCAACAAATTACCGTTCATCTTATGGTGCCGCTCTTCAGTGGATGTCACCGATGGGACCATTGGTTTTCTCTCTAGCGAAACCAATTAAAATCTACGAAGGCGATGACGAAGAATTCTTCACATTCACCATTGGTAGAACTTTCTAATCTTTAAAGGACAATATTTTGAAAAATATGATTAAAGCAGCAGGTTTAGGCCTTGTAGTTCTTAGCTCTTCTTTCTTTGCAACAGCGGCTGAAGCTGCGCAAAAAGTGGGCTATGTAAATACTGCACAAGTATTCCAGGCTCTACCTCAGCGTGAAGTTGTTCTTCAAAAAATGCAGGAAGAGTTCAAAGATAAAGCTGCTGAGCTTCAAAGTATCCAAGCGGAAGCTAAGACTAAGATTGAAAAGCTTAAGCGTGATGGTGAGCTATTAGGGCCTGATGAAGTAGAGAAACTTCGTATTGAAGTCGGCCAACTAGACAGCAAATACAAAATCAAAGCTCAAGCACTAGAAAAAGCAAGCCAACGTCGTGAAGCACAAGAGAAGCAGAAGCTATTCAAAGTAATTCAAGATGCTGTAACTAAAGTTGCAGAGAAAGAAGGCTACGACATGATCGTTGATATTCAAGCTCTGCAGTACGGCAAGCCAGAATACAACATCTCTGAAAAAGTAATTAAATCACTGAAATAAGTTTTATGAAGAATCTGACCTTAGCCGAATTGGCAACGATTACCGGTGGAGAGCTACACGGAGACGGTACAGTTACCGTTTCAGCAGTCGCTCCTATGGATAAAGCGCAAGAAGGAAATATTACGTTCCTTTCTAACGTGAAGTACAGCAAGCACCTTGGTGACTGTAAAGCATCCGCTATTATGGTTAAAGAGAGCGAGCGAGAACTGTGTAAGACCAACGTTATTGTGGTCAGCGACCCTTATGTTGCTTTTGCTAAGGTTGCTCAAGCGCTTGATATTACGCCAGCACCAGCTGCGGCTATTGCTGATTCTGCTTCAATCTCTGGTGATGCAACCATTGGACAAAATGTGTCTATTGGTGCCAATGCTGTGATTGAAACTGGCGTAGTACTTGGTGATGATGTTGTTATCGGTGCTGGTTGTTTTATTGGTAAAAATGCAAAAATTGGCGCAGGTACTAAGCTTTGGGCTAACGTAAGTGTTTACCATGAAGTGGTGATTGGCGAAGCATGTTTGATTCAATCTAGTACAGTGATTGGATCCGATGGTTTTGGTTATGCGAATGAGAAAGGCGAGTGGGTTAAGATCCCGCAAGTCGGTTCAGTTCGTGTTGGTAACCGCGTAGAAATCGGCGCGTGTACTACCGTTGACCGTGGCGCATTAGATGACACTATTATTGAAGATAACGTTATCTTAGATAACCAACTTCAGATAGCTCATAATGTTCACATCGGATATGGTTCTGCTATTGCAGGTGGTACTATCATCGCCGGCAGCACAACGATAGGTAAGTACTGTATTATTGGTGGCGGTTGTGTGATTAATGGTCATATAGAAATCGTTGACGGCGTTACAATCACCGGTATGGGGATGGTAATGCGTAGTATCACCGAAAAAGGCATGTACTCTTCAGGTATTCCTTTGCAGCCAAATAAAGATTGGCGTAAAACAGCAACGCGAGTTCATCGTATTGATGAAATGAACAAGCGTTTGAAAACCGTTGAAAAACTTATCGAGAACAGCGCGGAATCATAATTCCAGCATTTCTAATAAAAGGCTCGCGTACAGCGAGTCTTTTTCGTTTATAATCCTTCTCATTAAATAAAGAATATACATAGGAATACGACTTTGACTACTGAACAGACAACGATGAACATTACTGAAATTCAGGAACTATTACCTCATCGCTACCCATTCTTAATGGTTGATCGTGTGACTAGCTTTGAAAAAGAAAAAACACTGACTGCGATTAAGAATGTTTCTGTTAACGAACCTCAGTTCACAGGCCACTTCCCACAACTTCCTGTATTCCCAGGCGTGTTGATCTTAGAAGCAATGGCGCAAGCAACAGGTCTTCTAGCATTTAAATCTTTTGGTGCTCCTTCTGGTAATGAGCTTTACTACTTTGCTAGCGTAGATAAAGCGAAGTTCCGTAAGCCAGTAGTGCCAGGTGACCAATTGGTTATCGAAGTTGAGTTCTTAAAAGAACGTCGTGGCATTGCATCGTTCAACGGTGTAGCGAAAGTTGACGGCGTAGTTGTATGTTCAGCTGAACTTAAATGTGCTCGTAGAGAGTTTTAATATGATTCATGAAACAGCGAAAATTCACCCGGCAGCAGTAATCGAAGGTGATGTAACTATCGGTGCTAACGTGACGGTTGGTCCTTTCACTTACATTGCTGGTAACGTGACAATTGGTGACGACACTGAAGTGATGTCGCATGTTGTGATCAAAGGTCACACAACCATTGGTAAAGAAAACCGAATCTTCCCACACGCAGTGATTGGAGAAGAAAACCAAGATAAGAAATACGGTGGTGAAGACACGACTGTTGTGATCGGTGACCGTAATGTGATTCGTGAAGCAGTTCAGATCCACCGTGGTACAACTCAAGACAAAGCAACCACAGTGATTGGTGACGACAACTTACTTTGTGTAAATGCTCACGTAGCGCATGATGTAATCGTTGGAAACCACACTCACATTGGTAACAACGCTATCCTTGGCGGTCACGTGACGGTTGGCGATTATGCTGGTGTTATGGCGCTTTCTGCTATTCACCCATTTTGTTCAATTGGTGCTTACGCTTACATTGGCGGCTGTTCTGCGGTTGTTCAAGATGTACTGCCGTACGTGCTTGCACAGGGTAATCATGCCGCTCCATTCGGCCTCAACCTAGTGGGCTTGAAGCGTAACGGATTTGAGAAACCAGAAATTCGAGCATTACAGAAAGCGTACAAAGAGTTATACCGTTCAGGCAAAACACTTGAAGAAGCGAAAGCCGCTTTAGTTGAAATGGCGAAAGAGTTTGCTTCGGTAACTCCTATGTTAGAAATGCTAGAGAGCTCTGAGCGCGGTATTATTCGTTAATACTTGATGTGGTTATGTACCAATCAACACGAGTATGACAATAATTACTTTATTAGATTGGTATAACAAAAAGATCGCTACTCGTTAGGCGATCTTTTTTGTTTTAGGCAAGAAGGGAATTGGAAAACTATGGCACAGCAAGAAGCAGCAACCAATAGCTCGGACTTTGTTTCGAATGAACCTCTACGCGTAGGTATCGTTGTCGGAGAACTCTCTGGTGACACGCTTGGCGAAGGCTTTATCAAGGCCATTAAACGACAGTACCCGAATGCTGAATTCGTGGGTATTGGCGGACCAAAAATGAAGGCGTTGGGTTGTGAGTCTCTTTTTGAGATGGAAGAGCTTGCCGTAATGGGACTTGTAGAAGTGCTTGGCCGTTTACCTCGCTTGCTAAAAGTGAAAGCGGGACTGGTTAAATATTTCACTCAAAACCCGCCAGATGTTTTTGTGGGTATTGATGCGCCTGACTTCAACCTAAGACTTGAATTGGATCTTAAGAACGCGGGCATTAAGACTGTTCATTATGTCAGCCCTTCAGTATGGGCATGGCGTCCGAAGCGTATCTTTAAAATCGATAAAGCAACCGACTTGGTACTGGCTTTCTTACCATTCGAAAAGGCGTTCTACGACAAATACAATGTTGCCTGTGAATTTGTTGGTCATACCTTGGCCGACGCTATCCCTCTAGACCCAAATAAGCAGGAAGCTCGCGATCTTTTAGGTTTAGAACAAGATAAACAGTGGCTAGCGGTATTGCCGGGTAGCCGTGGTGGTGAGATGAGTTTGATTGCTCAACCATTTATCGAAACGTGCCAGCGCATTAAGCAGAAATACCCTGATATCAATTTTGTCGTTGCGCTGGTTAATGAACAGCGTAAGAAACAGTTTACCGAGATCTGGCAATCGACTGCGCCTGAACTTGAATTTACTTTGGTGGAAGATACAGCTACTAACGTGATTACCGCTGCTGATTCAGTTTTGTTAGCTTCTGGTACTGTTGCTCTCGAATGTATGTTGCTTAAGCGCCCGATGGTTGTAGGCTACAAGGTCAACAAGCTCACCGGTTATATCGTGAAGAAATTGTCGATTACCGAATTCGTTTCGTTACCGAATATCCTAGCGGGTGAAGAAATCGTAAAAGAACACATTCTTGAAGAGTGTCACCCAGATTACCTTTTCCCATCAGTCGATAAAATGCTCTCAGCGGACAATACAGCGTTGATCGAACGCTTTACTGAAATGCATCACTGGATCCGTAAAGGCGCAGATAAACAAGCAGCTAACGCGGTATTGAAACTGATTAATCGACCATTTGTTGAGTCATAAAGCGTTTTTACTAGGTAATGGTTTACTACTTAATGGCTTGCTAAGTAATTGTTTATTAGTTACTTGTTTTAAAGGTTACAAAGAGAATTGTCATGGCTGTAAAAGAGAAAAAAGAACTTCCTCCTTTTGAGTATCCTCAAGGCTACCAGTTATTTGCCGGTGTTGATGAAGTGGGGCGTGGGCCGTTGGTTGGTGATGTTGTTACCGCTGCGGTTATCCTCGATCCTAATAACCCAATCGAAGGCTTGAACGATTCAAAAAAACTGTCTGAGAAAAAGCGCCTTGCTCTGCTTCCTGAAATAAAAGAGAAAGCCTTGGCATGGTCTGTGGGTCGTTGTTCCCCACAAGAAATTGATGAGTTGAATATCTTACAAGCGACTATGGTCGCGATGCAGCGTGCAATTGCCGGGCTGAGTGTTCAACCTGATATGGCGCTAATAGATGGAAACCGTGTTCCTGAACTACCGATGGCCGGTCTGGCGATTGTGAAAGGGGATTTGCGAGTGGCTGAAATCAGTGCAGCGTCTATCATCGCTAAAGTGGTTCGTGACCAAGAGATGGAAGAACTTGATAAGATCCATCCCGAATTTGGTTTCGCTAAACATAAAGGTTACCCGACCAAAGCGCATTTTGAAGCGATTGAAAAACATGGCGTAACCGAGCATTACCGTAAAAGCTTTAAGCCAGTAAAACGTATTCTTGGCATAGATTAGAGCGAATTGAATAAGCTCTATATAGATTAGAGCTTTACGTAAACTAGAGCTTAGCATCGAATAAAGTTGCTTAGTGACGCTAGAAAAAAATAGAATACACACAGTTGTAATCCTAGGCTTAAACCTAGAACTCAGGAAAAATAATGTCAGATCCAAAATTTGTTCACCTACGCGTACACAGTGACTTTTCGATGGTGGATGGTCTATCCAAGGTGCCACCATTAGTTAAAAAAGTCGCTGAAATGGGTATGCCTGCTCTAGCATTGACCGACTTTACCAACCTGTGCGGTTTGGTGAAATTCTACGGTACTGCCCATGGGTGTGGGGTTAAACCAATTATTGGTGCTGACTTCTTGGTGCAGTCTCCTGATTTTGGCGATGAATTGACCAAACTCACGGTTATTGCAACAAGTAATAAAGGCTACAACAACCTAACGTTATTAATTTCAAAAGCTTATCTTCGTGGCCATGTGCAGCATCAGCCTGTTATTGATAAAGAGTGGCTGATTGAACATGCGGAAGGCCTGATTCTTTTATCGGGTGCAAAAGAGGGTGAGATTGGTAAAGCGTTGCTGAAAGGCAATCGAGAGTTGGTTGCAAGTTGCGTTGAGTTTTACAAAACACATTTCGCAGACCGTTTTTATCTGGAGCTCATTCGAACTGGACGTACGGACGAAGAGTCTTATCTGCACTTTGCGCTGGAATTAGCCGAGCAAGAAGACCTGCCAGTTGTTGCGACCAACGAAGTGGTGTTCATTTCTGAAGACTTGTTTGACGCTCATGAAATCCGTGTGGCGATTCATGATGGCTTCACTATGGTCGATCCACGTCGACCGAAAAACTACAGCCCACAACAATATCTGCGTAGTGAAGAAGAGATGTGTGAGTTGTTCTCAGATATCCCTGAAGCATTAGAGAACAGTGTTGAGATCGCCAAGCGTTGTAACGTGACTGTACGTTTAGGGGAGTACTTCTTACCTAACTTCCCAACGGAAGGTTTAGCGATTGAAGACTTCCTGATCAAAAAATCAGAAGAAGGTCTTGAGCGACGTTTAGCATTTCTGTTTCCAGATGAAAAAGTCAGAGCTGAACGCAGGCCTGAATACGATGAGCGACTTAAAATCGAGCTAGAAGTAGTTAATAACATGGGTTTCCCAGGTTACTTCTTGATCGTAATGGAGTTCATCCAGTGGTCAAAAGATAACGATGTACCAGTAGGCCCAGGTCGTGGTTCTGGTGCTGGTTCTTTGGTGGCTTACGCGCTTGATATCACCGATCTTGATCCACTTGAATATGACTTGCTGTTCGAACGTTTCTTGAACCCAGAACGTGTATCGATGCCCGATTTCGATATCGATTTCTGTATGGATAAACGTGACCAAGTTATTGACCACGTAGCTGAAATGTACGGCCGTGATGCCGTTTCTCAGATCATCACCTTCGGTACTATGGCGGCAAAAGCGGTAATCCGTGACGTTGGCCGTGTATTAGGCCACCCATTTGGCTTTGTTGACCGAATTTCTAAGCTGGTTCCGCCTGATCCGGGCATGACGCTAGAGAAAGCATTCCTAGCTGAGCCCGCCTTGCCAGAGCTCTACGACGGCGATGAAGAAGTACGCGAGCTGATAGATAAGTGTCGCATCTTAGAAGGCTGTACGCGAAACGCAGGTAAGCACGCGGGTGGTGTTGTAATCTCACCGACCACGATCACTGATTTTGCGCCTATCTATGCCGATGCGGAAGGTAACTTCCCAGTAACGCAGTTCGATAAGAATGACGTTGAAACCGCCGGTTTGGTTAAGTTTGACTTCTTGGGTCTACGTACCCTGACCATCATCGATTGGGCGCTAGGCCTCGTAAACCCACGCTTGAAGAAAGAGGGTAAAGAGCCGGTTCGTATTGAATCGATTCCTCTGGATGACCAAGCGTCATTTAACCTATTACAAAATTCTGAAACGACGGCGGTATTCCAACTGGAATCACGCGGTATGAAAGATCTGATCAAGCGTCTGCAACCCGACTCTTTTGAAGATATCATCGCATTGGTAGCTTTGTTCCGTCCGGGCCCTCTGCAATCAGGCATGGTAGATAACTTTATCGACCGTAAACACGGCCGAGAAGCGGTATCTTACCCTGATGAAACGTGGCAACACGAATCGCTTAAAGAGACGCTTGAACCTACGTACGGCATCATCCTGTATCAAGAACAGGTAATGCAAATCGCACAGATCCTTGCGGGCTATACGCTCGGCGGAGCAGATATGTTGCGTCGTGCAATGGGTAAGAAAAAGCCAGAAGAGATGGCAAAACAGCGTGGTACCTTCAAAGAAGGTGCCGAAGCCAATGGTGTTGATGGCGAACTGTCCATGAAGATCTTTGACTTGGTAGAGAAGTTTGCGGGCTACGGCTTCAACAAATCTCACTCTGCAGCATACGCACTGGTTTCTTATCAAACGCTGTGGCTTAAAACCCACTACCCAGCGGAATTTATGGCGGCAGTAATGACCGCAGATATGGATAACACCGAAAAGGTTATTGGCCTTGTTGATGAGTGTTTCCGTATGAAGCTCAAGCTCCTTCCACCCGATATTAATTCCGGCTTATACCGCTTTAATGTCGATGAAGATGGCGCAATAGTTTATGGCATTGGTGCGATTAAAGGGGTGGGTGAAGGCCCTATTGAAGCCATCATTGAAGCGCGAAATAAAGGCGGTTACTTTAAAGATTTATTCGACTTCTGTGCTCGTCTTGATCTGAAGAAGGTCAACAAACGTGTTATCGAAAAGTTGATTCTATCCGGAGCCTTAGATAGATTAGGTCCTCACCGAGCGGCAATGATGGCATCTTTGAAAGATGCGGTTAAGGCAGCAAGCCAACATCACCATGCTGAGTCGTTTGGTCAATCTGATATGTTTGGTGTGTTGACCGACGCTCCGGAAGAGGTTGAACACAAGTATACTCAAGTGCCTAAATGGCCGGAAAAGGTTTGGCTTGAAGGTGAACGCGAAACGCTTGGTTTGTATTTAACGGGTCACCCGGTGAATGCTTACATTAAAGAACTTGCGAAATACACCAGCTGTCGTTTGAAAGATGCCACGCCAACGCGTCGTGACCAGTCATTAACGATTGCAGGCTTGGTGATTGCGGCTAGGGTGATGACCACGAAGCGCGGTACACGAATCGGTTTGATGACACTTGACGACCGATCGGGCCGAATGGAAGTGATGTTGTTCTCAGATGCGCTCGATCGCTACGCAGAATTGCTCGAAAAAGACAAAATTGTGGTTGTTTCTGGACAGGTCAGCTTTGATGATTTCAATGGTGGGCTTAAAATGTCCGCGCGCGAGGTCATGGACTTAGGAAGCGCTCGTGAGAAATATGCTCGTGGGGTGTCGATATCTATCGAGCAATCCCAAATTAACGGTCAATTTTTTGAACGCTTTGGTCAAATCTTAGAACCTTATAGAGCCGGAACGGTCCCAGTCAATGTATACTACCAACGTGCCGACGCTAGAGCGCGGTTAACATTGGGCACAGAATGGCGTGTGACGCCAAGTGATACATTACTAGACGAATTAAAACAGCTGCTTGGAAATAGCCAAGTAGAACTCGAATTTAACTAAAATTTAGCTCCGTAACTGCGGTGCTGAATCAACAAGGATTCATAGATGAGCCTGAACTTTCTAGAATTTGAAAAGCCTATCGCTGAACTTGAAGCAAAAATCGAAGCGCTACGTGACGTTTCGCGTCACGGTGGTGACACAGCGGTAGATCTAGACAAAGAAATTGAACAACTAGAGAAAAAAAGCTTAGAGCTTAAACAGAAAATCTTTAGTGACTTAGGTGCATGGCAGGTAGCTCAACTTGCTCGTCACCCTCAACGTCCGTACACCAAAGATTACCTGGAGCATGCCTTCACAGAATTTGAAGAGATGGCGGGCGATCGCGCTTTCGCTGACGACAAAGCAATTGTGGGTGGTATGGCTCGTCTAAATGGTCGTCCTGTTATGGTTATTGGTCACCAGAAAGGTCGTGAGACTAAAGAAAAAGTGATTCGTAACTTTGGTATGCCAAAGCCAGAAGGTTACCGTAAGGCACTTCGCCTAATGGAAACGGCTGAGCGTTTCAACATGCCAATCATTACTTTCATCGACACAGCGGGTGCATACCCAGGTGTTGGTGCTGAAGAACGTGGTCAATCTGAAGCGATCGCTAAAAACCTAAAAGTGATGGCTGGCCTTTCAGTTCCAGTTATTTGTAACGTTGTCGGTGAAGGCGGTTCAGGTGGTGCACTAGCGATTGGTGTTGGCGACTACGTGAACATGCTTCAGTACTCTACGTACTCAGTAATCTCTCCAGAAGGTTGTGCTTCAATCTTGTGGCGTGATTCAGATAAAGCACCACAAGCTGCTGAAGCTATGGGCCTAGTTGCTCCTCGTCTGAAAGATCTTGAGCTTATCGACGAAATCATTCCTGAGCCTCTAGGTGGTGCGCATCGCGATCCAGTACAAACGGCTCAGAACATGAAAGACATACTAGTTAAACAGCTAGAAGAGCTAGAGCAGTTTGATAACGAAGCACTACTTGAGCGTCGTTATCAACGCCTAATGAGCTACGGTTACTGCTGATAAGCGTGCCTTGAAATGAGGCAGCTTCAAGTAACAAGATGATGAAAGGGTTGGACTCAGTGCCAACCCTTTTTTATTATTAGAACATTCCCTCTTCAAACCTACTCTCATGGTTCTCCGCTCATGACTCACTTAATCGAAACCTTCACATCGGTACTTCATAAAAGCGCACTCAAGCCTAGTCGATTGATCGTGGCTTTCAGTGGCGGTGTTGATTCACGAGTGTTGTTGGAATTGGCTGCGCAATACGCTAAATCCCATCACATTGAGTGCTGTGCGGTACACGTTCATCACGGTCTCAGTAAGAATGCTGATCTTTGGGCTGAGCAATGCCAAACATGGTGTGATGCGTCGTCGGTTCCTTTAGCCATCGAGCGAGTATCTCTAGATATTACCAGCGGAGAAAGCGTTGAAAAGCTGGCTCGAGATGCTCGTTATGATTCACTTCAGAAGCACCTTAGTTTTGGTGATATTCTAATTACAGGCCAACATATTGATGACCAACTTGAAACTTTTTTGTTGGCGTTAAAACGTGGCAGTGGTCCGAAAGGACTTTCTTCAATGGCGAAAGTGATGCTGTTTGGTGAAGCGTTTATTGTGAGACCTCTGCTGTCAGTGACTCGATCAGACATCGAAGCGTCAGCTCACGACATGGGCTTAGCTTGGGTTGAAGATGAGAGTAATCAGGATCTGCGTTTTGACCGAAACTTTATTCGTCATCAAGTCGCGCCAACATTAACAGCTCGCTGGCCTAGCTTTCGGGAATCGGTCAGTCGCAGTGCTCAGCTTTGCGCAGAGCAAGAGTTACTGCTCGATGAGTTGCTTGAATCACATTTCCAGCAAGCTTTGGGGGACAGTAAGAGCCAGAGCTTAAGCATAGAAGTCTTATCTCAGCATTCTGATTTACTGCGCGCACGCTTGCTAAGAATGTGGTTGAGCCATTGCAATCAACCGATGCCGAGCCAAAAGCAGCTAAAACTTATATGGGTTGAGGTAGCCTGCGCTCAGGCAGATGCCAATCCTAAGTTTGTGTTGAATGAGGTTGAGATTAGGCGCTTTAATCATCAGCTCTATTTGGTACAAGACACCAAAGACTTGTCGAACTGGCAAAGTGATATCTCAATGGAAGATAGCTTAGTTCTGCCTGATAGTTTAGGGGAACTACACTTAACTTCAGCGGTGAGTGATGGTGTATCTAACCACCGTGAGGCGCAACGTTTTAGTCTCAACAAAACGAGCGGAACACTGCGAGTGACCTTTAACCCTGAGGGATTGTCGGCTCACCCGGTTGGTCGTGGTCATAGTCGAAAACTCAAAAAGCTTTTTCAGGAATACCAAGTACCCAGTTGGTTAAGACGTAGAACGCCGATATTAATGGATGGCGATCGAGTGATCGCTGTTCTAGGCTTATTCGTAGATAAAAACTACGAAGGTCAAGATTGTGAAGCGCTTTGGAGCAAGTAGAAAAAGTTTGTGTCACAATTCTACGTCACTTAAATAAAAATAATTAATGGAATATGCAATGAAGAAAATCACACTAGGGTTAGTTCTTGGACTTGGGTTATTGAGTGGTAACGCTCTGGCGGGTGATGTTGCTGCAGGTCAAGCAAAAGCGGCAATCTGTGCGGCTTGTCATGGCGCAGACGGTATCGCAATGATCCCAGGATATCCAAACCTTAAAGGCCAAAACGAGCAATACATCGCTTCATCAATTAAGGCCTATAAGAGCGGCCAGCGCACCGGCGGTTTGGCCGCTGTAATGCAGGCTCAAGCTTCTATGCTGAGTGATGAAGACATCGCAAATCTAGCCGCTTACTACGCAAGCCTTAAGTAATACCTTCTCAAAGCGCTGATTAAACAAGATGATAAATTTCGAGCCAGAGCTTTAATGCTCTGGCTTTTTTCATTGAATGTTTACTATAGCTAGCCGATAATGAGCCATTCGCACAGTTTAAGGGATGAACATGAAAAAGATTGAAGCCATTATCAAGCCATTCAAACTTGATGATGTACGTGAAGCACTTGCAGAAGTGGGTATTACGGGTATGACAGTATCTGAAGTTAAAGGCTTTGGACGTCAGAAAGGTCATACTGAGCTATACCGCGGCGCAGAGTACATGGTCGATTTTTTACCTAAAGTGAAATTGGAAATTGTTGTGACCGACGAAGTGGCTGACCAATGTGTTGATACCATTATCGAAACGGCTCAAACCGGTAAAATTGGTGACGGTAAGATCTTCATTACTGAAGTTGAACGTGTGGTACGTATTCGTACCGGCGAAGAAGACGAAGACGCCGTATAAAAAAACTATTACCCTAAAAGGAGCGTTTATCGCTCCTTTTTCATTTCTGGGAGGGTGCTGTATGTTTAAGAAAACCATCATTGTTATCTCGCTATTGATAACGCTTGCTGTCGTTAGTTTTCATTTTATCTTCGTGATCCCGAATAAACCCAACTTGATCACTTCTTCTGGAAATACGAGCAACGATATTTACAGCTGCTACCAAAACTCTGCCCCGAAAGCGATTGATGTGTCTGATGGCCTAGATATTACGGTGTGGAATATCTATAAGCAAAACCGAAATAATTGGCAAAGTGAGTTAAATAAGCTGTCAGCCGATAGCGATTTAGTTTTGCTGCAAGAAGCGAGTATGACAGAAGGGCTTCGCCAATGGGTAACGAGTGGTCAATGGGGAAGTACTCGTGTGAATGCATTTGAAGCCTTTGAGCAAAGTGCGGGTGTACTCAACTTAGCCACCCATTTACCGATTGAAGCTTGTGCTTTTACTCATGAAGAACCTTGGTTTCAATTGCCTAAATCCGCACTTTGGTCACGCTACCTGCTAAGTAATGGCGAAGAACTGGCTGTGATTAATATCCATGCGGTGAACTTCACCTTTGGTACGGAAGATTACGAGGCTCAGCTAAAGAGCTTAACCGACAATCTCCAAAAGTATCGTGGACCTGTTATTTTTGCTGGGGATTTTAATAGCTGGAGTGAAGCTCGCTTTGCTGTATTGAAAGATGCGTTGGAACAGGTAGGTTTGACGGAAGTTACTTTTGAGCCTGATAACCGAACTCAGTTCATTACAGGGCTGGTGCTCGACCATGTGTTCTATCGAGGGTTAGATGTAGAAAAAGCAAAAGCGCCCATTACGGACGCTTCTGATCATAACCCTATGCGAGTGACCTTTAAGGCTAGATAGTAACAAGCCAATGGCAATTAACTATTCGCACAGTGGTTACTTTTAATAATTAGCTAATGAAAAAAATAGGCTAGTGAGTATTCCCTAGCCTTTATTTTATCGACTCAAGCTTAGAATATTAAAATATAGAGCGCCCAGATTAGGTAGTAACCAACCCATGGCAAGCCAGAGATGACCAGTGCTTGCCCACGTTCAAACTCAGTCCACGTTAATACCGCGGCATAACCTAGTACGATGTACCAAGGTAACAACAGTGGTAATGAGCTCGCAAACTGCGACCACTCATTGGTAAGTGGTAACTTGATTAAGCCATTTATGCTGTTCAAATCAGCAGCGTAGTTCATCACATGTCCATGCTTGAGAATTAGGCTTGCGTAGCTTGCAACATCACCTAAAACAGCAGGGAATATCACAACCGATGCGGCTGCAAACCATCGCCAAAAGCTATGTTGGTGTTGGCTTGGTTTTGTTGCTAAGTTAAACCAAAATGCCAACAGAATGATGGTTAACGTACGGCCGAATATATCACTGATGATTTCACTCGCGAGTAGGGTATTGCTGTCAAGTAACGCCAATTGATCTGGGTTTGTTTGAGCCAGTTGTTGTGACAACTCTGCGCTTAACCATGCAAAATCTACATTCGAAAAATAGGCTCCCCAAAATAAGAATGGGCTGAGCATTAATACGACGTAGGGTTGCCATCCCCAAGTACTTCTTTGATAAAGCGCTAAGAAACAAGCTGTTGGTGAACGGAATATATCCAACAGCATGACGAGTGGGTTACTTGACGGGTTCATACACTTACCTTAGTTACATCAACATACAGCTTCAGTTTTTGTCCTGGCTGTAGGTATTTCTTGTTCTGCAAAGCGTTCCATTTTACAACATCTGTGCTTTTTACTTTGAACTTTGATGCAATACCGCTGACTGTGTCACCTGATCTTACGTTATAAAAGACAGTTCGGATGATGGCACCATCTGAACTATTCTTCCAAATGACCAGTTCTTGACCAATTCTAAGCGTGTCGCGTGGTCCCATGCCATTCCACTTAGCCAGTGATTGGTGAGACACCTTATTTGCACGCGCAATCGTCCATAGGCTGTCACCACTTTTTACGGTATGGCTAAGCTTATATTGACCTCGACTCTTTGACTGTGTGCTTGCTAGGCGATTTGAAGCGCTTAGTGCGTATGTCTTGTCGTCTTTTGTTGATGTTGGAATAAATAGGTGCTGACCAACACGAATATTATTGTTGCTCAAACCGTTTGCTGAGCGGATCACTTTACTGGTGGTGTTATATTTGCTTGCGAGTACGCTAATGCTGTCACCAGACTGAACCTTGTAACGCACCAACTTCATGCCTTTGCCTTTATTGGCTGCCACTTCTTTGTTGAACTTCTCAACAGAGCCTAAAGGAAGCAATAATTGTTGGTGTTTCTCTGGTGCCGTTGCCCACTGGTTATAAGCCGGGTTGTGGCCTTGCAGTTCTTTGACAGGAATGCCGGCGTAGCTTGCGGCAATGGCTAAATCAAGTTGTTCACTTGGGTTAACCAGAGTCAGTACTGGCTTGTTCGGGATCGCAGGGATATCGATGCCATACTTCTCTTGGTTAGCAATCACGTCAGCCAGTGCAAGTAGCTTAGGTACATAGCTGCTGGTCTCTTTTGGTAAGTCGAGAGAGAAGAAGTCGATTGGCTTACCCAGCTTCTTGTTCTTACGGATTGCGCTGTTCACACGACCACCGCCACTGTTGTAGGCAGCGATTGCGTGTTGCCAGTTCCCATCAAAACGTTTGTTTAGGTCGGTTAAGAAATCCAATGCGGCGTCGGTTGAAGCGGCTACGTCACGGCGGCCATCGTACCAGAAGTTTTGTTCTAGTCCGTAAGCTTTGCCGGTACCTGAAATGAACTGCCATAGTCCAGCAGCACTACCATGAGAATAAGCAAATGCATCAAACGAGCTTTCAACAACGGGCAATAGGGCCAGCTCTAAAGGCAAGTCTCTTTCTTCAATCTTAGTTGTGATCAAATAAAGGAAAGGTTCCGCGCGTTTTGATACGGTTTTTAGATGACCAGGGTGCTTGAGGTACCAAGTGCGGTAGTAGTCGACTTTCTTTTGGTCTGGCACTTCCATTTCAAGTTGCATCGCAATACGTTTCCAAACATCTTGTTGTGTCTGTGGAGTAACGACGGGTGTTTCAACTTTTGGTTCTTCTAGGGTCGTTCCCGATGAAACGTTCGCTTGAGAAACTTCTTTAGTAGGGGAGGTGTTGGTTTGCTCGGAAGCTTGGTCTGGATTCTCTGACTGAGTTAATTGGCAACCAGAAAGTAGTAGTACCAAAGCCCAGCTGTACTTAACTCGCATGTTACAGC
The DNA here is from genome assembly GCF_024347635.1 of Vibrio tasmaniensis. Lineage (NCBI taxonomy): Bacteria > Pseudomonadati > Pseudomonadota > Gammaproteobacteria > Vibrionales > Vibrionaceae > Vibrio > Vibrio tasmaniensis. The sequence continues at coordinate 2,405,371 of NZ_AP025510.1, read as the reverse complement.
CTTTTTAATAAACGGCCGATGATAATACTTGCCACTCCCTATGAGTGACAAGCCTGTATTTGTTAAAATTCGTTCTTCCACGCACGTAAAGCGGTAAAAACCGATAAAGGATCGGTCTGCTCGGTACGATTAGATACTGATTTCACTACACTTGGTTCTGTATAGCGTAAGAAAGGGTTAACAAACTTCTCTTGTCTCAAATTTGTGGGGATGGTCGACTTATTTTGAGCGCGCAGTCGATTCACTTGGTCACGATATTGCTTTAGGTGTTGGTTATTCGGCTCAACTGCAAGTGCGAAAGCGATATTGGCTGCCGTGTATTCATGAGCACAGTAAACCTCGGTTTCTTGTGGGAGTGCCGTTATCTTATTCAATGCATCAAACATCTGCAGTGGGGTGCCTTCCATGATTCGCCCACAACCAGCTGAAAACAGCACATCGCCACAAAACAGTTTGGCATCACCCACATAACCAATGTGTCCTGCGGTGTGACCACTGAGCCCAAGCACAAGGAATACTTCGCCAAACAGCTCCAATTGGTCACCGTCATCAACGGGATGAGTTAAAGTCGGGATAGGTTCATTTTTGGGACCGACGACATCCACGCCAGGAAATTGTCTTACCAGCTCTGGCACGCCACCAATGTGATCGTGGTGGTGGTGTGTAATCAAGATTGCATCTAAAGTTAGCTCATGATGTGCCAAGTACTCTAATACTGGAGCCGCATCACCAGGGTCGACGACAGCACAACGGCGATCGCTATTTTCAATCAGCCAGATGTAATTATCGTTAAATGCAGGTATGCTTTTGATATGTAACATTATTGGATCTCCAGTCACTTTTAGTGAGACAGAATAAGTGAGATAGATTATTGATGAAGCCAGCGCGTAGCAGAAAGAAGTTTGAGCGTCCTTACACTTGGGCACAGTTGCACAATGGGGACTGGTTGAGAGAATCAATTCAAACTCGACTCGATGAGTGGTGTCCAAAGCTTTTTGGTTACCACATGCTCAAGCTCGGCGGCCTCAGTAGTGAGATTTCTAGCTGCACATGCAACATTCAACATCAAGTAAACCTAGATATCCAGAACCCATTACATAATGTGATAGCAGATGGCTATAATTTGCCCTTTTTAGAGAAAAGCTTTGATGTTGTGGTGCTGAGTCATCAGTTAGATTATAGCAACGACCCACACCGACTATTGAGAGAAGTCGATCGAGTGATGATGGATGATGGCTATATCATTATCACCGGTTTTAACCCAATCAGTGTCACTGGGCTTGCCAGTTTGATGCCTTGGCGAAAGAACAGCTTGCCATGGAGTGGGCGTATGTATACGCCAAACCGAATTAAAGATTGGCTAGGCGTACTGAATTATGAAGTCATTCATTGTGACACCTACGCACTGTTCCCGATGAGTAAATACCAAGCGATGTGGACGTGGCTGGAGAACAGCTTAGGCAGCTGCGCATCTTTCGCTGGTAGCCAATACTTTATTGTTGCTCGTAAACGTACTTATCCACTTAAGCCTATCAAGCCACATTGGCACCTTAAGCGACGTTTTTCTCCTGTAGGAGCCAGTTTTAGAACCAATACGCGTCGCACCTTGGACTCCGCTAAAACTTCGTATCCGTTAAAAACAGAAAAAGCCGACTCGTAGTCGGCTTTTCATCTATTTATTTATCTATCCATCTATCTGTTTGTCTGTCTGTCTGTTTAAGAAACTATAAATCTGTTTCTGAAATCTACATCTCATTTCAAAAGGTGATTAGCTTGGTTGATAGCCTGTATCTTCTTGAGTTGGGTTTTCAGCCGCGGTGCGCGCTAAATCATCACACATTTCATTTTCTCGGTGCCCAGCGTGTCCTTTAACCCAGCGCCAATCAACGCTATGACGTGCCGTCTCTTTGTCGAGCCTTTGCCACAAGTCTGCGTTTTTAACCGGTTTCTTATCGGCTGTTTTCCAGTCGCGCTTTTTCCAGTTATGAATCCACTGGGTGATACCTTGACGCACGTATTGGCTATCTGTGGTCAGAATGACAGAGCAAGGCTCTTTGAGGGCTTGGAGAGCCACAACAGCGGCGAGCATTTCCATACGGTTATTGGTGGTCAGGGTGAAACCTTCGGCTAACGTCTTCTCGACTTTTTTGTAGCGAAGTACGATGCCGTAGCCACCAGGACCTGGGTTGCCTAAACAAGAACCATCAGTGAAAATTTCAACTTGTTTCGTCATGATTTGATACTATTACCTCAAGCACATTATCGGCATAGTCTGACACAGTTATCCTTATGAATACCAGTAGCACTCCAGAACAAAGCACGAACGAAAAAAACAGTTCGAATGAAAATAAACGCATCGTTGTACTCGATACCGAAACCACCGGTATGAATACAGAGGGTGGCCCTCACTATATGGGGCATCGCATCGTTGAGATTGGTGCAGTAGAGATCATCAACCGTAGGCTGACGGGGCGTCACTTTCACGTCTATATCAAGCCCGATCGTGCCATTCAAGAAGAGGCAATTGGCGTTCACGGTATTACCGATGAATTCTTGATTGATAAACCAGAATACCAAGACATACATAAAGAGTTTCTCGACTTTATTAAAGGTGCGGAGCTGGTGGCTCATAACGCGCCCTTCGATACGGGCTTTATGGATTATGAGTTTGAGAAGCTTAATCCCGCGATAGGTAAAACGGATGACTACTGTAAAGTTACCGATACCTTGGCTATGGCGAAGAAGATATTCCCAGGGAAAAGAAACAACCTAGATATCTTATGTGATCGTTATGGTATTGATAACTCGCATCGTACTCTTCACGGCGCATTGCTCGATGCGGAGATTCTAGCTGACGTCTATTTATTGATGACGGGTGGGCAAACTTCGCTGCAATTTAACGCTGGCCAACAAGAAGGCGAAGGCGAAAGCATACGAAGAGCAGAAAGTGGTCGAAAATCCCTAAAGGTTTTGCGAGCTACGGCCGATGAAGTAGAAGCGCATCAAAGTCGTTTAGACCTCGTCGAGAAAAGCGGAAGCTGTCTCTGGCGTCAGTAGGGAGAAAGTATGTTAAGGGTATTGGCTACCGGTTGTTTATTGCTGTTGAGCTTTGGCTTACACGCAGCAACAGAATCCGTAATGAGTTTATTGGATAATCGCTTTCGAGTTGATCCCACTATCGAACAAGTTACTTTTGTGATCTATCGAGCCGATAATTCTAAACCCGTCGTCTTGGTTCGTCCTGATGGCAAGAAGTATCACGCTTTGCGTCATGCTGATAATGTCCGTTGGTACCAAGAATCGTCAATGGATATTATCTCTATCGACAATCCGATGCCGGGTCCTTGGCAAGCGGTAGGTAAGGTCTCACCTAAAAATAATATCAAACTCTTATCTCATCTGGTTTTAGACGCCAATGAATTTCCAGATAAGTTGTATCAAACCGAACGTATCAAATTTACTGCCCGTTTGACTTCAGACGGTAAGCCGCTTGTGCTGCGTGACTTTCTTGACCGAGTGAAACTTAAAGTAACATTCACTAAATTCGTCGAAAACGAAGAGTCCTTAGTGAGAGAAGCGCGGCCAATTCCAGTTGTCATGGGTGAGTTTGCCGATGATGGCGTTGATCTTGACGAAAAATCTGGAGATGGTGTGTTCACTGTGTCGTTACCAATGGATATTGAGCCTGGTAAATATCGAGCTCGAATTACTTCTGGTAATGGTGTATTCCTGCGAGCGCAAGAGCAAGAGGTCTTGGTCTACCCAACGCCAATCACGACCACCTTCATTCAGTCTCGTAAAGAAGGCTTATCTCATACCGTCGTGGCGTCTGGCGAGCCAGGTATGATTGCACCGAGCTCGTTAGCAGCTCACGTTGAGTACAAAGCCCCTGATGGGTATGTGGTGTATGAGCAAGGCCAAGCTGAAGCTGATGCGATGAAAGTGTCTTTAGCGTTGCCTTACAATGATGATTTAGGAATTTATACTTGGTCGGGGATGATATACGCCACCGATGCTTCAAGCCAGCGTCCACTTATCTTCCCGATTACCGAGCAATCGTACAGCGTTGTTCAAGAGATAGATCTAGCAGAATCTCGACGTCTTCAAGAAGAGGCACTTGCTGAGCAGAAGCGTATTGCTGAGAAATTAATGATTCTTCAAAAAAGAGAAGATGATAGGCAGCGCAGCATAATGATTATAGCGGTAGGTAATGTGGCTGCGATTTTATTAGGCTTACTGATTTGGTTTGTAATACGTAAAATCAAAGCGAAGAAGAGAGCGCTGCCTGAGATGCAACTCAAGGCGCCTAAGTAACTCGTCTGGATCCCTAGAGTTGTCTTGAGATTGTTGTCTTGAGTGAGTAAACGTCGGGACAACAAACCTCGAGAGACTAAACTTAGGTTCATCGCGGCTTTCCGGGGAAAGCCGCTTTTATCTTTAAGAAGAAGTAGTCTGTATCTCGATATCCATACCCCATTCGCTTGATTAACTTTATCTTGTTGTTTATCCCTTCAAGTGTGCAGGTGTTTAATGGATAACTTGCCGATGCGATAATACCGTGAAGATAGGAGCTCAGTTTTCGTGCGAACTCTTTCAATGGCTTAATTCCACTCTCTTGTACCTGTTCATACCACGCATCCCAGAGCCCCTTAGCGTGCCTTTCTGACTCACAATACCAAAGCTCTTTGAGTTGGGCTCCGAGTATATAAGTGGTCATCAAGTCCTTATTGATATTCAATATTTCAGTCAGATAGCTATCTTGTCGTGCATTTAAGTTACCTCTGTTTTTCAACAGTACCCAGCGTGAGCGCTTGACCCATTGCCTCGCTTTTTTATCTTGCTTGAGTTTGTTGGCTTGGTCGACTCTGACTCTATCCATCACCTCTCGACCGAACTTAGCGACAACATGGAACAAATCGTAAACGATTTTTGCATTCGGACAGTGCGCTTGAACTTCAAGGTCAAAAGCCGTATTCATGTCCATCGCGACCGCCTCGATATTGTTGCCATGCTTGCCTAACTGCTCGAAGAACGGTCGTATGTCCTTGCGGCTACGGCCTAACCCTACCCAAATGACTTGGTGAGTCTTAGCGTCAGCGATGACTGTGGCATATCGATGTCCTTTAAAGATGGCGAACTCGTCCATGACGAGTTGCCTTAGTCCCTCCCATTTCACTGGCGGTACCACTTCTCTAAGTCGGCGTTTATCTATCTCTTTAATGGTATGCCAATGAACGTTCGTTAACTGGGAGATATGCTTAATGGGAAGAAGAGGTAGTAGCTGCTCTATATAGCTTTTTAGGCGCTTCGTTATACGAGCATAAGGCTCCAACCAAGGTAGAGACTCTGTTTTTATGCCGCAGTCACGACA